>NZ_CAJHNI010000001.1:0-46242 GCF_905116885.1 Acidiphilium sp. C61
CCTCGGCTTCGCCCACCGCCAAATCACATAGTTCACAGACGACTAGATGGCGGCAAGAGCCAGCAGGCGCCGGACCTGAGCTGCCTCCTTGCTGTGCCGTGCCAGGCGGCGAAGGATGGCAGCGTCAAAATCAGCACGAAGAGGGACAGGGCGGGTCATGATGAACCTTCGAAGACCAGAAGCCTTGAATCACACCACGCCGCATGACCTTATTTATCTTGGTTTATTTTTTTATTCCAGGAATAATCAGCGCCTGAATGACTGTTTCTGCATCCGGCAACGAATTCACCAAAAGCTTTTCATGGGCCTGGAAAGATTTAATGGCCGCCTGCGTTTCTGTTCCGTAGTTTCCATCAGCCGGACCATTAAGAAATTTATGTTTCTTCAGAAATTCCTGAAGTTTTTTCATTGTATTTTCTGATATTTACCGATTTACCATCAAAAGACTGTCATGAGAGACGATGATTTGGTCAGCTTGATCGACGAAAACAATTTTAAGATTGAGTTTGTCACGCCTTCAACATTGTCTTTGCTGTTTTTTGAACAAACATTCAAGACAAGGTTGGTAACTGCAACGGGTGACTGTATCGCCATAATGTCAAAGGTATTGTGATCGACGCGGTTAAGAGCCGTGATGTATCCCATCAGCCAACTCGATAATTCCGCGCGCACAGCGGCGTGGCCATGCTGAATGGCCCCAACGGTCTCTGCGCATGACGTCGCTCCGATACCATTCACCGCGAAATTGCCCTTGGCGTCCGCTGCCTGGGCAGCGTGCGAAGCCAGCCAGCCGCAGGCAAGCGCGATCGTAGTGGCCTTAACGAGACGAGAAGAACGCCAATCCATCGATTAACTCCAAGACCTTACGAGTAAAAAAGAGGGGAAGCAAATGCTTCCCCTCCGAGAGAGCTCTGGGACAATTAGTGAGCAACAACCGTGTTGATCGCACTATTGCCTGTTGCGCGGCAATGATGCTGTTGTTGCCAACATTCACGGTGCTGCCGGTCGCACCAGGCGCGCCGGTGGTTGCGCCAAATGCGTTGTAGGAGGCGGTCGCGGTCACGTTACCCGTATTGGTCTGTGCATTCTGCAATGCATTGGTGGCATTGCCGCTGTTCAGCCCGGAAAGGGTCAGCGTGTTTTGTGCAGAGTTACCGAAGGCGTTCACGTTGACGGCATTACCCGTCACGGTCACGCTGGTGTTCTGGACTTGCGTCGTACGCCAGCAAACCCGTTCAGAGCCACGCTGAACTGGCTGGTAGGCGCAGTGGCACCGAAATGCAGCACTGGTTGCACTGACGGACCCGCTATTGGTCTGCGAGTTCAGCGCCACGTATTGCGCCGTCACAGGAGTTGTGCCCCCAGCCGAAGCGCCGGCTGCCTGTGTACCAAAGTTGGCCGTCGGCAGAGCGTTCAGAGCATTCACGGCGGAGTTGCCTGCGGCCTGCACATTCAGTGCATTGTTGGTCACCGCAATCGACGATCCGGACGCAGCAGCGGTAGTTGCAGAGCTGCCGGTCAGGCTGAACTGGACGTTCGAGGTGCCTGCCGCAGCAACCGAGTCGCTGTTCGTCTGGTTGTTGAGGATGGCTGCAGGTGCGTTCACCGTCGAGCCGCCCAGATTGAGCGTGTTCGATGCGGTATTGGCGATAGCGCTAGCCGTCGTCGTGTTGCCATTCAGGACGGCAGTGCTGCTCTGCAGACCGGAGCTACCGGCTGTGTCGTCGTTGTTGTAGACATTGCTATTGGCCTGGGCGGTCACACCATTGGTCGCACCGGACGATGTCTGCGTATTATTCAAGGCATACGCCGCATTCACAGTCTGGAGATTGGTCGTGATCGATGCCGCAGCAGTGGTGGCATTGTCGAGAGTCGTCGCGTTTGCCGTCAGCGTGTTGTTGGCGCTGTTGGCATTTGCCGTAGCAGTGGTCGTGTTGCCGTTCAGTGCCAGGCTGGAGTTGCTGCCAATGGCACCCGGCGCACTGATGGTCTGACCAACCGACGACGATGTCGTGCTGCTGGTGGCCACCGTACCCGCGGTTGCAGTCACGTCACCGGTTGCATTCTGGCTGGAGATCAATGCGCCCGAAGCCGCATAAGTACCCTGTGAATTCTGCGAGATCGTGCCATTCACCGTCAGCGCGGTCGTCGCGGTATTCGCCTGTGCCGTAGCGTTCAGCGCATTGTTGGACACGCTGAGAGTCGACCCGGAAATCGTCGGCAAGGTCGCGGAGCTGGTAATCTGTGCTCCACCGTATGCGCTGGCCGTTGTGGCCGAAGCATTGGTCTGCGCGTTCACCGCCGACAGGTCGGCCGTTGCGGTTTGAGAGGTCGAAGTAACGGTTGCGCTGCTCTGGGTTCCCGCAAGGGCGCCACCATTCACGGTATCCGCCGTCACCGCGACCGTGGTGTTGCCGACGTTACCCTGTGCGACCGCACCGTAGTTGTTGCCTGTCACCGACAGGGTGCTGTTGGTCAGATTGCCACCTGTCTGAATATTCGCAAATGGCGTCGTGTTCAGGGCCGGAACAGTAATGGTTCCCGCCGTCGCTACAGTCTTCGCCCCCGAAGAAATAGTAAACGTTGTTCCCGTCGGGAATGAGAACGTGGACGCAGACGTTCCTGAAGTCAGCGTCACGGTGCTGCCGAATAGTGACAGTACCGGTACCAGACGCCGAAATTAGAAGCCAATTGTGCCGGCGTAAGGCCAGTGCCTGTAGTGCTGAATGAGATAGTCTGACCAGCAGGAACAGAAAGCGTGTTACTTGTAGTTGAAATCGTGCTTCCCGTGTATGATCCAGTGAGACCCGTAGTAGACGTAACAGCAGGCGAACCGGCATTGCCGATGGTCGCCGACGTACCACCGCCACTGGTGATATTCTGGACATTCAGCCCACCAACAGAGCTGGTGAGAACCGCAACCGGTGTAGCGGCGGTGCCGACCACCAGATTGTTCGACGCGCTGTTGGTTGTCGCCGCGGCATTGAAGTTGTTGCCCTGCGCCTGCAGGGTCGCGTTCGAAACCGCACCCGAGCCACCGAGGCTGAGGTCCGCGCCAGTCTGCGACTGGGTTGCCGAGACGGTTGCAGAGGCCGTCTGCGTGTTGACCACGCTGAAGCCTGTGTTCACCGACGCCGTGGTTCCGTTATACGAAACAGGTGCAGTGGTCGGCGCCGCGGCGGTCTGACTTGCATCGACCAGGTTTGTGCCGGTGACCGTCAGATTATTGGCCGAGGCGATGTTGCCTGTGGCCTGGGCAAGCGAGGCGTTACCATTCACGCTCAGGGTCGATCCGCTGACCGTGCCCGCTCCTAAGGCGGTCGTGAGATCAAACACCATTGGTCGCGGCACCGGTGACGGTGCTGGTGACCGTACCGCTCAGCGACGAGGTATTGGCGACCGTCGCCACGGCAGGAAGGTTGCCGCCGGTGTTGCGCCAGCGGTCGGCTGCGCCAGATCGGTCACCGACACGTTTGCAACGTGCTGGTCTGGTTGCCATAGCCCGCTGCCACGAACTGATTATTCGTGTTGCTGACGGTCGAATTGCTGACATTGCCCGAACCAAGGCTGATGCTCAGCGGGGTCGTCGTCGATGCGCCGGCCGAGACATTCGCCGTTTCGGCCTGGCTATTGAACAATGCCAGCGCGGCATCAGCGCTATTGGTGCCAGACGCAAAGAGACGGCCGTCGCGGGGGCGGTCGCCGTATAGACGTTGAGACCGGTCGAGGTGGCATTCAGCGTGTTGGAGTTGGCGTTGCCATATGCCAGAGACCGCAGAACATTCCCGTTCGTCCCGCCAAGGGTGATCGAGGAGTTCTGGATTGCAGTATTCGCCGTGGTGTTGGCGGCAATTTCGACCGTCGGGTTTGACAGCGTCGACGTTGCGCCGCTCATGTCGGTCTGAACGCTCGCAAGGCCCGCGGATCCAGCCAGCTGGTCTGCATTCACGGTCAGTGCGTTCGCCGCATTATTGCTCTGTGCGATCGCCTGGGCCGTGTAGGTTCCAGCAGCGCCCGACAAGGATAGCGTATCGCCGCTCAGCGTCGTGCCATTGGCCGTCAGGGTAACCGCGTTGCTCTGATTGGTCGCCGTAACTGCAGAGCTGCTGGAATATTGGTTGTTGCCAACAGACAGACCGGCCGCCGAAGTCAGCGTGGTCCCATTATACGTGAGGCCGGCCAGGCGCGGCAGTGCCGCCATTGGGGTAAGCATTCACGTTGGTGCCACTGACTGTCAGAGCATTGCCTGCACCGCCGGTCGCGCCCGTGGCGTTATTGCCAATTGCCGTTGCGCTCGTTCCGTTGCCCGTGAGCGCCAGCGTCGAATTGCTCACCGTTGCCGTCGAGGATGCCGCCGATGTGCCGTTGGTGCCAGCGGTCAGCGAGATCGTGTTGCCGGAATTTTTCGAATTCACAGCCGATCCGGTCGCGGTCTGCAGGCTGTTGATACCCAGAAGGCCGTCGATCGTGGCGGCATTGGCACCAGAGCTCGGAACCGTAACGGTATTGGAAACGCTGTTGTTCGTTGCCGTCGCGTTGATGCTGTTGGAGGTTCCGCTGACCGTCGATCCGCTGACGTTCTGGCAACCGTCTCAATGGTATTGCTCGTCACCGAAGTCTGGCCGGCAACCGAGTTCACCTGGGACTGCAGGTTAGCGATACCGAAATCCGCCTGCAGCGTGTTTGTCGGTCCAGTTGCCGCAACGGAGGCGTTGACCTGCGTGGTCGTTGCCCCAGCCAGGTTCATGGTACCGGCGAGTTCAGCAACGTTTGTCGCGGTGTTTCCGGTTGCGCTTCCCGTAATGGCATTGCCGGACTGAGTCAGGCTCCCATTGGACAGCGTGATCGGATTGTTGGTTTGTAGCGCCAGACGCAACCGTCGCACTGATAGTATTGCTCGACGCATCACTCAAGGGAGTGACTGTTGCCGGCGCCGCGGTCTGGCTGTTGGTCTGCAGATTGCTGACCAATGCGCTGCCGTCTAGGCTCGGGGCGGAGCCCGACGCAACGGACAGGGTGCTCGTGGCTGTATTGCCCACATACGCGGCCGACACCGTATTATTGGTCTGCGCCACGGTAAGGGACGGAGTCTGCGCAGTTGTTCCTGCAGATGAGTTTACTGCGAGGTTGACCAGTGTTGCCGGTCGTCGAGGCCGCGCTTGTCGTGGCAATCGAATTATTGGCCTGCGCATTGCTCAGTACAATATTCGCAGATGCATCGAGGGCATTGGTCGCCGGGGTGCCGAGATTTAGAGTAGAGCTACCCGCCGCACCCTGTCCAACATATGTCACGGGAACGGCGCCGCTTACCGTGGTATTGCTGGCGTTTCCTGTGGCCGACGAGGAGATCGCGTTTGCGCTCTGCGTGAGGCTGGAGCCGCTTACGACATCGGTAGAAACGTTTTGCAGCGTATTGCTGGAGGCCGTTGCATTTACGGCGACATAATTGGTCCCCGTCCCCGGAGGAGCTTGCGTGGTCGCGTTATTGGCCTCCTGGACCAGGACCGACAACCCATTCCCCGTCGTCCCCGCAGTCGTGCCGCCGATCGCTGCCAAATCAACTGTATTGGTCAGCGTGTTGCCGGTGGCAACGGCACTAATCGTGTTGGCGGTGGTGGTTGAGGAATTAGAAACAGTACCGGTGCCACCTGTCCCCGTAAAGGTCTGCCCTGCGGTCAGGTTGGTTGCGTTTGCCGTAATTGCCAGGTTCGACGTTGCGGCTGAAGACGGCGTATTTTGCGCCTGGAAATAGTTAGCAACATAGCCAGTTGCCGACCCCTGACCTGCGACGACACCACTCGTCGTCACTGTAGGGGCAACGGTGGTCGTAGCAGTCTGCGCCATGACCGGACCACCATACACCACACCGAGCAATATAACACTCGCCGCAGTCGATCCGAGAAGACTTCTTCTCAGCCTTGCATTTTTCAAAGCTCGCTCCCGTTCCAAAATAAGCCTGTTTTAGGAAACATAATACTTACTGATTCTTAATAGAATTTATAATAAACTTAGAGTTTTAATTAGCTTTATTTTGTATTATTTAATAGTAACTAATGCGACCTTTTGCGAACCCGATCCATCCTGATAAATGGCACTATCAGTATCGGATGGCGCCCATTGGACAGTGATCACCGGGGCAGTCATACCGTGGGTCGAAAGCCCGTCCTGCAGCGAGGCAATCCTCGCTTTGATCAGATCAGAACGCATAGAGGGCGACCAATTCTCATTTGCCGGCGCAGTCAGCTCGACAGTAACAGGGGCTTTTGCCGCCATCTGGGCGATCCGGGTCAGCAAGCCACCATCCCCGGCGGGGATCGCCGCCGAACCGAAATCGAAGCTCAGCTTCATGGGCGCACCGGCACTACCTGGAAGTGGCTTGGCAATCGGTTGCTGTACGCCCGGTGGGACAGGTGGCTGGATGAGCTTCACATGATTGGGCGTCTTGCGAAGCTGGCTGGCAGTCTTCTCCGAGATTGCATCACGGACTTTCTTCAGACAGGGAAGCGGGCTCAGATGTTCGGCCGCCGCCACCAGATCAAGCGTACCTTGTTCCAAGGTGGTTCGAACACCCAGCTCCAAAGGCTCTTGATTTTTTGCGCCAATATTGACATCCCACAGATCGCTGCCGAAGAACCTGAATATCCCGGCGCTCACCTGATAGCCGACAATCTGCTTCTCCAGGCTGATGGTTTTGACGATCTGCGTTGTCTGGGTATCAACCAGATCAAGATCGATCGCGACATTCTCGGTAAAGGTGGTGGCCGAAGGACCGGACAGGTTCTGCATAACCTGCACCCCGCCGCTTTGGATGTTGTAATTCAGCTCGGTAATGCCACCGATGATATAATACTGGGACCGGAGGATCGTTCCACCATAGTACGGCATCCATGGCACAGCGTGCGGGCCCGGCTGCAATATGTGCAGGCGGCCATCCCCCAGCTGGCGCTGGTTGGTATAGCCAAGCTCCATCTGGGTGATGTGCGGATCAACCCGTTCGACCTGCATGATAGCGTTGCCGAGATGACCCAAGGCCGTTTCAACCATGAGCGAGCCACCCTGCGTGATGGCATTGCCTTCGTTGATGTTGTATCGACCTGTATAATCTTTGACGTCACCAACAGCGAAGGTCAGGCGCGGTTTGTTGTCACGGACGATTTCGTCAGCAAGACAGGCGAAAGCAGGATCGACCGGGGTCAGATTGTATCTGACCTTTGGCCCCAGCACGATCGGTGCTTCACCAGGCTCAACGCGCTGCATGCCAATTGACGCGCAACCGGCCAGCACCTGACTGGCGAGCACCAGCAACGCCGTGCTGCGCAGCATGTAGCTGCGCGGTGAACGCCGGATGGCTGGGCGAGGTTGAGGCATCAGATCCATGACCCGACGCTGCAGAGGGACAAGACGATGAGGAATTATCTGGGACATGGCTAATTCAGCGACCCAGTTCCAACAGAACATGCATTACTATTACTGACTGACGCACTCTGCGTCCCCCCATTGGTTTGGGTATTGTTGAGTGCTTGAGAATACGTGCCGCTGATCGACGTGCTCGTCGAGCCGTTCAGGACCGTCCCCACAGCACCGCTATTCGTTTGACCCGTCGTGGTGAGCGGCGTTCCGGCGGTTGATGCCGACAGCGATGACTGAGTGGAACTTGAATTGCCTATCGCACTCGGTGTGGCCCCGACAGTACTCGGGGAGCCGGCGGTCGCGGCGGTCGTACCCGAGTTTCCATAAGTGGTTGGGGCAACGTTACAGTTGGTTTGCTTTGCTATGTTTGTTGTACTGTAGGAATTATAGAGAGGGGAATGATACATTCCTGCCTGTTTTTGCAAAATTATGCTTTCCACCGCGCCCAGATTGGCGAGATCGGCAGGCGTTGGGAGTTGATATGGCGAATCGGTACCAAACCCATTCGCATACGCAGAACCGGTAAGTCCCACGATGACAGCAAACATTACAGCGAGTTGACGCCGCTTTTTTTTCAACATCACTGATGCCCTAATATCCTCCAAATTCCATAGACGAATCACGGACAGATTGCATGATTTATTATTCTATATTTTGCGTTATTCTATGTCAGAAAAATTTCTCGTTAAATTAAGCGACAATTTTATATATTTTATCAATATAAAAATTTGGCGCGATTTATATTACATTTAGATAAAAGTGAGTTCTATCCATCCAGCTACCATCAGCCCCCCCTGCTCAGAAACCCGCTAGGCTCTGGACTCAACTGATCCAAGATGTGACGGCGAGGACGAGGCATATCCCTGCGAGGAAATTTCGTGCGGTTTTGTCGTAGCGTGTGGCGATGGCGCGCCAGTCCTTGAGCCTGCAGAAGGCGCGTTCGATGAGATTGCGCTTTCTGTAGGCGACGGGGTCGAAGGGCGGAATGGCGCGGCGGTTGGGCATGGGCGAGATCACGGGCCTGGTGCCTTGGCGGGTGAGGAAGATGCGCAGGTCATCGGCGTCGTAGGCTTTGTCGGCGATCAGCTCTTCTGGTGGCGGTATTGTGGGCAGAAGCGCCCTCGCGCCGCTGATATCGGAGGCTTGTCCCGGCGTCAGGAGGAGTGCGGCGATGCGTCCCTGCTCATCTGCGACGGCGTGGATCTTGGTCGTCCGTCCACCCCTCGACCGGCCGATGGCCTGGCTTTGCGCCCCCCTTTACCGCCCGCGGCCGCGCGATGTGCCCGAACCGAGGTGCTGTCCACCATGGCGATGCGCGGCGGATCCGCGCAGGCGACAAGCGCCGCGAAGATCTCCTGCCAGAGGCCACGCTGGCTCCAGCGGTTGAACCGGTTGAACACAGTGGTTCGTGGCCCATAGGCCTCAGGAAGCGCTCGCCATCGCAAGCCCTCGCGAAAGCGATGCAGGATGCCGCTCAGCACCCGGCGGTCATCAACCCGAGGCTTGCCGCCAAGCTTCGGCAGCAATGGTTCGATCGCAGCCCATTGAGTGTCGTTCAGCCAGAAAAGTTCCGCCATGTTCCAAGTCCTCCGAACAGACTTGAGTCAGACGTCCCGTAGTCATGGCAATAGGTACATAGCCTAGAGCATCATCCGATCAGATGGAATCATCTGATCGGATAAAGATGCTCTAATTATCAATATGATAGAGCACTACATCCGATCCGAAATGATCGGAAAGTGCTCTAGGCGGGCAACAAGAAAGTAGCCGCCGACTTTCCTCTTCAGTCTTTGGAAGACCGCGTTCACTCTCCTATTTCATTGGGATCTAGTTTTTTATTGTAGATATGTTCATCAATTGCATTACCTAAATCTTTAACAAACTCATCTCTGTCTCCAACAAATATATATCCTATAGAATTAAAACTTCTGATCGGATAATTTAAAATTTTAAACATTTTTAATTTTCTTCTGATCCGAGATATTATGTTATCAACGCTGCGGTCGACGTTTTTACTAACGCGACCACGAACCATAAGGGCTAAACTTCCTCGCGGAATCACAATTCCAGCATTTTCAACTAAAATTGATAACGTTTTATATTCATAAGGCGTAAATGCGACAAAAAATTTTGTACTATTATTAAATACGTCGACATACTTTATTTGTTTATTATTTTCCAAACCTTGCTTATCATTTAAATTTTGACCAACATCATTCCTAACATACATATCTATGCTTTGTTTTAGAAAAGTCATAAATATATTGTTTTTTATCTTCTGACTATCATTGATCGAATACCAATATTCATCTGCACCAAATTTGAATACGGTCAGAGCAAGAACCTCATCATAATTTTCAGACAGAACAACAATTGGCGAGTTTGTTTTGTTTCTAATTTCAATAATTTTTTTGGTTAGACTTATACTATAATTTTTCATGCAAAATAGAAATATGTCTGAAGCATTATTTTTTGATATTTTATTCATTTTTTGAGTATCGCCTTCGAAGATGATGTCGATATCAAAATCATGAATTTCATTCAATACATTATCTATATGATTATCTTCTGACATAAATACTGTAACAGTTTTTTTTATCTTACGGTTATACTTTTTTACGTCATTAATCGACTGTGCGTCATATACCATTGAATCATCCATAAGCTTTGTTTGGATTTGAAACTAATTACCTATAATCTAATAGTTTACTTTTCTTTTTTTTCCAAAATTCAAATTGTTATTGAAACAATAAAATTAATGTCATGAAATTTGTTATTTATGTCTATAAATTCAAAATATCTTTTTATATTGATCGATACATGAACATCAGCCAAACTATCTGATAAATCGTCTAAATTTTGATATTTATGACTCTTCAGATATATATGATAATTTTGCATTCCTGCTATGCGATTGTATTTTTGTTGGGCATTCCAATAAAACGGATTGTTCCAACAGAAACAGATAGATAGAGGACAGAAGCCGGCTGAGTGCACGCGGCCTTTGCTGGGCTGTCGGCATCCACCGGCACCAGAATGTCTATCCGGCGGATGTGCAGCTGATCTTCCCGGTCGCAGGCCGCGGTCGCCCACGGGTGCGTCATGTGCCCGACGTCAAATCCATGGCGGCACAAGGATAGCGTCCGTCAATGTGGTGGAAATTCTGGTGTAGCTGAAGCGGCCAATGGTCACGCGGCGACGGTGGAAATTCGTGGTGTATCGGCATCGATGGCGGGTGCCATGAGTTCGACCATTCCCTCGATCTGCATATAGCGGTTCTGTGTCTGCCATTCGTCGTTGGCCTCGAGCAGCACGGCTCCGATCAGGCGGATGATCGAACCTTCATTGGGAAAGATGCCGACGACATCGGCGCGGCGCTTGACCTCCTTGTTCAGGCGTTCGAGCGGATTCGTCGAGTGAATTTTGGTTCGGTGCTGGGCGGGAAAGTCCATGTGCGCCAGCACGTCGGTTTCACTGTCGTCGATGAACGCGCCAAGTTTTGGCCATTTGCCCCGGAGCTGGTCGGCCACATGGCGCAGGGTCTGGCTGGCACTGACGCGATCCGGCTGGATAAACGCCTGACGCAACGCTGCAGACACCATGCTCTGCTGCCCCTTCGGCACATAGGACAAGGCGTTGCGCATCCAGTGAACGCGGCATCTTTGCCAGGATGCCCCCATCACCCGGCGGATCGCCGCCTTCAATCCTTCATGAGCATCGGAGATCACCAGTTTCACCTCACGCAACCCACGGCGGACCAAGCTCTTGAGAAAGGTCGACCAGAAGGTCTCCGCCTCGGACGGGCCGATGTGCAGGCCGACGATCTCGCGCCGACCGTCGGTGTTCACCGCCACTGCGATTATCGCTGCAACTGAGACGATCCGCCCACCTTCGCGCTGCTTGAGATAGGTCGCATCCAACCACAGATACGGCCACTCGCCGGCGAGTGGCCGGTCGAGGAAGGCGTTCACCCTCTCATCGATGTCCTTGCACAGTTTCGAGACCGTGCTCTTGCTGATCCCCGTCAGCCCCATGGCCTGCACCAGCTCGTCTACCCGCCGGGTCGAGACGCCGCCAATCCAGGCTTCCTGGATGACCGCGGCCAGCGCCTTCTCCGAGGTCCGGCGAGCTTCCAGGAACGGCGGGAAGTAGCTCCCCTGCCGCAGCTTCGGGATCCGAAGCTGCAAGCTGCCAAGCCGCGTGTCCAATGCGCGTTCCCGGTAGCCGTTGCGATAGGTCGCGCGCTCGCCGCTGCGCTCGTAGCGGCTGGCGCCGATCAGCCCATCCACATCCGTCTCCATCAGCAGTTGAACCACCGCCTCCGCGACGCTGCGCAGAAAATCGCCGTCCCCGGCTTTGGCCAGTAGCTCAGCCAGTGGTAATCTATCTTCGGTCATCGGGTTCTCCAGGCTTCAGGATGAAGTCTCGCAACTCCACCATAGCCGACTGATCCGATGGCCACCTCAAACTACACCGTTACAGGGCCCAAAAGTCCACCACGACCCCGGACACTACCCGGCACAAGCGATGCTCGAAGGCACGAAGTGGCGGCAGCTCGGTTGGCGCAAGGGAACAAAGGGGTGTCTGACAACCCGCTTTGCCGCCATGAGGGTACGCATTGCTGATGGCGCGCCCCAGCGAATCGGTTCTGCCGGTGCCCAGCACATGCCGGGAGAGGAAGCCTGGCTGGTGGGTGAGTATCGCTCGAATGGCGAACGAAAATACTATCTCTCGAACCTGCCTGCCGACACCCCGATCAGAGCTCTGGCTGGCGCCATCAAGGCGCGCTGGATCTGCGAGCAGGCCCATCAGCAACTCAAAGAGGAACTCGGCTTGGACCACTTCGAGGGCCGATCCTGGACTGGCCTCCACCGCCATGCCCTGATGACGATGATGGCCTACGCCTTCTTGCAATCCCGAAGGCTCGCTCAGGCGGGACGGAAAAAAAGAGTCCCTGGTCCGCCTCCCCAACCCACCCTGCCAGCAGTGCGCCAAGCCATCCTTGACCGTCTTTCTCGCTCACCGCCGCGGCATCGACCTCATTGCGGATGTAGCCTCATCGGACATAACAACAAACTTCCGCCAAAGTTGTGCTAGCCTCTGTACTTATTGCCGGATACCTTCAGCGACCTACCACAAGTTTTACATTCAGGCGGTGGACGATGCGGATTCCGGAGAATTCACCCATTGGTCGCCCAGACCAGCATTCGGGTACACGGCTTCCTCGGGAGACGCCCCCATCGGAATTCCTGGATAACCCAATTGCATCGGACAACAAGAAGGATGGCAGGATCACCATCATGTCCATCACGAAATGGACCAATGAGAACGGCGTCGGGTGGCACTATAACGAACCCGGCGTTCTGCTGCGGCAGAACGTCTAGAGCGTGAACTTCAGCGACAGCCTTCTCGATGAGTTCCTCAACGAGAAGGCACCGCGGCAGCGCGGCAGCGCGGCAGCGCGGCAGCGCGGCAGCGCGGCACAAGGCAATCGCAAACTTTCCCTGTGGCGCTATAACCTAGTACTATTAGATCCAATAAATCTTGTGATCAATAAAAACTGACAATATGTGGTAATTTTTGCTTCAAAATTAAATAATTTATTTTTTATTTGCCTCAATTTTTTAACATGGGTCAATTTTGATTTCTTATAAATCCTATGGTTCTCAAGCTTGTGATTTTTATGGTATAAAATTTTATTTAAATTATATGGTTTTTTTGTTTTTTTATGCTTATAAACTATTTTGTGTGATTCAATTTTATGGCTGTGAGCTGGAGCCTTCACTGCGAGGGAAGTCAAAACTCTATTTGAATGCAACAGGCCATAAGGCAGTGGCGAAATCGATTTTTGCGGCTGCTTCTCCGGGTTTGTACCAAGCATCATCCAGTAAGCGGATTTTTGCAGGTTCCGCTTAACGCCTTCACCCATCAAATAGGCATGACCAAGACTAATCTGCGCTGCCTGGTTACCTTGAATGGCCGCCTTTTCCCACCAATTCACAGCCATGAAGACGTTGCGCGGAACTCCAGCCCCACGGCTATAGGCATTAGCAAGAGCATTTTGAGCGTCTGAGTTGCCCTGCTTAGCTGATTGCATCCACCAGAAAACGGATTTTACCGCATCCTCAGGTACAGCAATGCCTTTTTGATAAAAATTTCCCATATTCAGCTCAGCGACGGGATCACCTTTAGATGCCGCTTCGAAGAAATATTGTTCTGAACGGGAATAATTTTTCTTAACACCAAGACCTTCATTATAACGCAATGCAATATTTGTTTGAGCAGTTATGTTTCCTGCATCTGCCGCTTTCTGATACCAATAACTTGCCTTTTGCTGGTCTTGGGTGACCCCTTCCCCATTGGCATAAGCTTCCGCTATCGCCAATTCTGCTGCAACATTTCCATTATTTGCGGCCTTAGAGCCTGACCGCAAAAGATAGTTGAGCGATTTCAGTAGGTTGTGATTCTGTCGGTTTGCAACAACAGACGGATTCGCAATGGCTTGGACTGAAACCGCTCGGCAACGATATTGCCGGGCTGGATTGCGCTACGCAAGCGACCTCACCGACGCCGAATGGGCCTTGATCGAACCATTCATGCCCTTGCCGCCGCATCGAGGCCGGCCCCGGACGGTGGTGCTGCGAAGGATTGTGGAGGCCATCTTCTACATGCTGTCGACCGGTTGCCAGTGGCGGCAGATCCCGAAGGAATTCGCGCCGTTCACCACTGTTCAGGGCTATTTCTACCGCTTCTGTCGCGACGGCACGTTCGATCGTATCAATCACGTCCTGGTCATGCAGGCGCGGGAGATAGCCGGACGCGAGGCGTCGCCCACAGCCGGCGTGATCGACAGCCAGTCGGTCAAGACCACCGAAGCCGGCGGGCCGCGCGGGTTCGATGCCGGAAAGAAGATCAAGGGCCGCAAGCGCCACATCGTCACCGATACAGTTGGCCACCTCGTCGGCGCCGTCGTTCATCATGCCGGCATTCAGGATCGGGATGGGGCGCCCGACGTGCTCAAATCGGTCAAATCCCTGTATCCCTGGTTGCGGCACGTGTTCGCCGACGGCGGCTATGCCGGTCCCAAACTCAATGGACGCCTCGCCAAAATCGGCAAATGGACCATACAGATCGTCAAGCGCTCCGACGCCACCAGCGGGTTCGAACTCCTGCCGCGACGATGGGTCGTGGAGAGAACCTTCGCCTGGCTCGGCAGATGCCGACGTCTTGCAAAGGATTTCGAGGCCACCGTTACCAGCGCCACCGCATGGCTCTTCCTTGCCCATATCCGCCTGCTCACACGGAAAATCGCACGCAACCGATAGCCGCACTACCATTCAGATTCGGGCTCTTAAGAAACCAATAAAAAGCTTTTGAATTATTTTTTTGTACACCTAATCCAGCAGAATACATAACAGCTAAATGATATTGTGAAACTATATCGCCACGTGATGCAGCCAGGCTGTACCATATGGCTGCCGTTGAATAGTCTTGAGGCACGCCAGAGCCATTATAATATGCGTCTCCAAGCGCGCTGGCTGCCGATACATTAGAAGAATTGATTGATACTGGATTTGATTTATCCAGTGGCATCGAAATTTTGCTTTGAACCACTGAAGAAATTGGCCTCAGCTGTTTCACATGAGGCTGAATTTTGGGCAACCCTGATTGTGAGGCACAACTTACCAGAGCAAGACCCGACAAGGGGACAAGCCCTAAAACAACTTTCTTGAGAAGAAATGCCAATTTCGTCTGCCTTTTTGAAGATAATTAAAATATTAAAACTTGCTTTTCCAATTCTATTCTAAATTAATTTTTATAGTTTGCAATATCATGAAAGCACCATCAAGTGCATGATTTATTTATATTCAAAACATTATTTATTTATAATTTTTTTTATTATATATTTTATTTTATCCATATTTTTTAATAAATTATTATTTTATATTTCAAATAATATTATCTTGATATTTTTGAATACAATAATTTTTATTTTACTATATTGATTTTGAGGTTGGAGCCTCCAGCACACCCGGGGCGGTGCATGGCCCTACCCCTCCCTGCAAACGCCCCTAATACCCCTTGAGGACGCGGTAATCGCGGCTATTCCCGTATGTCCCGGCGCTTTGGTTGATAGCGACACAGGGGCGATTGCCCGGTTCGCAATAGGTGATCTTGTCGAGCATTCCCGCCTTTACCCAGGCTTTGTGATTGGCCTGCAACACGGTGATTTCGCCCCGCAGCTGACTGACCGTGGTGCGATCCCACCAGACAACGGCCGTACTGCTCAGCCAGCCGAACAGCATCAACCCGACGGTCAGGGCCACGATCCACCCCAGTAACCGCCAGCTCGCCCAGGCCACGATCCGGCGCAACGCCTCCTCGGCAACCGCCATGCCGCCCGCCAGCCCGGCGACATCCTCCAGCAATGGCTTGGCCGCCTCCCGGACCGTCGCCACACCTTCCTTGCCCACCTGCTCGAGCGCCGTCGTCACCGCGGCACTGACCGCCTCACGCACCCGCTCTTCAAGGCTCGAGGCTTCCTCCGCCAGCTTCTGCCGCTCCTGCGCCAGCGCCGCCCGCTCCTCGGCAAGGCCGTTCAGCGCCCGCTGCACCGCCGCCTGCTGCTGCTCGACGATCTCCATCAGCCCGTAGAGCCGTTCTTCCGCACCACTCACATCGACATCCCACGACCCCGCGACACGGATCTTTCCTGCTGTTTCCGGACGGCCGCCCGCTCGGCTTCACGCGCCAGATGACCGCGCATCCGCTCCTCCGCACCCGCCATCAGCCGCTCAATGGCCTGCCCGGCGTCTGGCGACGCCAGCACCTGCGCCAGCGCCGATCCCTCCTTCAACCCGAAGTCATGGCCACGTGCCCGCAGCCGCTGCGCTGCTTCGGAATGACGATCCAGTGTCCGGGCAAACCCCAGCAACGCCACCCGCGCCTGCCCGGCCAGAGTGGGATCAGTTTCCAGCCCCGGCAGCGCCTTGTTGTAGGTCTCCGATAGCCGCGTCCACTCCCGCACCAGGCCGTGTGCTTCCTTGTTGCGCGCCGCCTCGGCTGCCTGGTGTTGCCGATGTGCCTCGAACCGTGCCCGGAACCCGGCACGCCCCGCCTCGATCTCGCGCGCCGCCACCACCTCCCGCGGCCGCACCTCGACTCCACGCCGCTGGGCATAGGCAGCCTGGTCGTAATCCAGCGTGGTTTCCTTGGCCTGGGATCGGGACAGCCACGACGACAGGGCGGCCACAGTGCTGAATTCCTCCCGATCGGCGTAGAGCGTCACCCCGTCCCGGTGCCGCGTCATCGCCACGTAGGTCAGATGTCGGTCCATCGTGCCCGAGGCCAGCACATAGGCCCGGTCCACCGTCGCCCCCTGCGCCTTGTGAATGGTGGTGGCATACCCGTGATCCACGGCAGCATAATCCGCCATCGAGACCGACACGGCCCGACCTCGCCCAGGCCCGGAGGGAGAATCCAGCCGCACCAGAAGGCGGTCGTCCTCGGCCAGCTCCACCGTGCCCAGCATCCCGTTCTTCACGCCCAACTCACGGTTGTTCTCGCGGAACAGCAGCCGATCCCCCGGCGCAAATGCCCGCTCCCCCTCGGTCGTGCGATAAACACGCTCGTCCGCCAGCTCGCCCCGCTCTCGCCGAACCACCCGGATCGCCTCGTTGAGCTCCCGCACGTCCGCGTTGCGGTGCGCCAGAACCAGGCGAGAGCCATCCGGCCGCACATCCATATCGGCCAGCACATCCCGCACGATCGCCGTCCGCGCATCCGCCGCGGTTGCCTCGAACCGGACAGCATCGCGCTCGGCATAGGCGCGCAAACCCTCCTCTGTCTGGTGCCGCCCGAACGCCACCGAAGCCGCCCGCTGCCAGCCCTCGCGCTGGCGGCGGATTTCCGCCAGGTCAACAAAACCGATCCGTTCAGCCACCGCACGGAACGCCGCCCCCGGCCCGATCGGCTGCAGCTGCTCGGGATCCCCCACCAGCACGATCTTGGCTCCTGCCCGGTCGGCCTCGGTGATGAACCGTGAAAGCTGCTTCGAGCCGACCATGCCGGCCTCATCGATCACCAGCACATCGCGCGGCCCGAGCCGGTCGAACCCTCGTTCCCAGCCCCGCTCCCATGAGGCCAGCGTGCGCGAGGCAATGCCAGCCGACTCCTCCAGCCCTTCGGCCGCCTTCCCCGCCAGCGCCGCCCCATGAACGTGGTAGCCTTGCGCAACCCACGCCTCCCGAGCCGCCGCCAGCATCGTGCTCTTCCCCGCCCCGGCCAACCCCACCACCGCAGAGATGCGCTCCGGCCGGCATACATGCTCGATGGCGGCCCGCTGTTCTTCGGCCAGGAACGGCCGCGCACTGACTGCCGCATCCACACGCCGGGCGGCAACGCCAAAACCGCGCACCGGCAGACCGCCCCGACCCTCCGCCATGCGATCGGCACTGACCGCCATATCGCGCTCGATACCGACCATCTCCCGCGTCGAGTAGCGCGCCTGCTCGATCACCCGCCCGCGCTTATCACGTTGCTCAGCCCGCAATTCCACCAGAGCAGGCGACGCCATCACTGTTGCAAACGCCGCCTGGAACGCATCGGCATCGCCGATATAGCGGTGCAGCGCGCGCGCCACATCGTGACGATCGAATACGCTCTTCTCGCCCGTGATGAGCGTCAGCACCTGATCCGGCCGCTCCCGGATCAGCGCGGCGTTGCGCTTCGCGGCCTCCTCATCGATCCGAACCCGCGATACGGCCTTGCCACGCCGCTCCATTTGCGTGGCATGCACGCCCATATGCTGCGTCGGTTCGATCTCCAGCCCCCGCTCCTGATGCGAACGGTGATCGATCCGCACATCCAGCCCCGCACGCGCCAGATGCTCGTTCGTCCGCTGCTCCCAGCCAATCCGGAGATCCCGAAGCTGCTCATGCGAGGTCGGCAGGCCAAGCGCCTGCAACTTCTTGTTCTCAAGCTCGAGTTCGGATTTCTCGCCCAGGGAACCGGCCGGCATGGCCCCGATCCAGCGCCCCGCCTCGTCACGCCCGGTCATCACCCGTCGCGTGGTCAGCAGGATATGGGCATGGTGGTTGCGGACATCGGTATGACCGTGGGGCACATGGATCGCAAAATCCACCGCAACCCCGTACTGCCGGGCCAGAGCCTGAGCAAAATCCCGCGTCAGTGACAGCCGCTGCTCCGCCGACAGCTCGTGCGGGAGCGCAACCTCGATTTCGCGAGCGACCCGCGCATCCTTGCGTCTCTCCGCCAATTCCGCAGCATTCCACAACGCTGATCGGTCACGCGCCCATTCAGGACCGGCGTCATGCACAACGGCACCATTCGCTGCTACGGTGTCATTGGGGAGAATAATCTCTGCGTGCTCAACACCATGGCGCCGGCTAAAGTCATGCACCATCCCATCGCGCACATTCTCAAGACGATCGGCCGCGCGGTACGCAGAAGCCGCCACTGCACTACGACCAGAGCCGCGAGCTACAGGCTTCATGCTCATATGGTAGATCGCCATTCTGCACCAACCCTACCCCGCACTGAGTTGCGCAGCAACTCGTAAGTGCGGAGTTAAAGCTTCACTTCGTTTCGCTTTTCGTGATGCCTAGCATCATATTGGCGGGATATTTTATGCCAAACACTTTGATGGCTTCTACACTTTTATGCTCGATATGGATGGCCCGTTCAGACCCATAATGGAAGTTTCAGCAAGAACCGGCGATATTCCGATCGATGCAATCGATTTGTCCACGTTGCCAGGCGCAGACGATCTGCCAGAATGATGACAGTTGCTGGTGCACCAAACTGCCGACCGTTACGCCGCTGCCAACGGATGACGTAGCGCATTGCCTATGCCCGAATTGCCTACGGGAGATGCAGGACAAGGCACGCCAGAACGCCACTGCCGCCGATCACGACAGAACCGAGGAAACCCATGGCTCGCAAACCCATTGAACAGCAGATTGCCCAGCTTGAAGCTCGTGCCAAGACTCTCAAGGCACGGTTGGCAAAGCAGGATCGTGCCAGAGACACTCGCCGTAAAATCCTCATCGGCGCACTGGTGCTTGACCGTCTCGAACACAACGCCGATGCCGAATTCTCCGAACGCCTTGCCAACTGGCTCCGACGCGAGCTTCCAGGCTTCCTCACCCGTGAAGACGACAAGGCTCTCTTCGCCGATCTGCTGAACGGCAAAGCCGGCGCACCGGCAACAATTCCAGAACCCCGGAAGGCCGAGGCGTAATATCACTCAGTGGAGATCTCTTCTTGCTTCCGCCAATTCGTCACCCTCATCCGGGGGGATGTCGGTTTGGATTTCAGTGTTCCTGCCCATGGGAAGCCTCCCATGGATTGAGGAGGGTTACGCCGGTTGTGTGAAAGTCCGCGACGTTGCGGGTGACGATGGTCATGCCATGGGCCAACGCAGTTGCGGCAATGAGCGCATCCCGTTCGGCGTGAGGATCAGGGACATGCAAGGTCGCGCAGCGCCGGGCGACGGCTGTATCCACTGGGAAAATGCGCCCTTCGAACTCGGGCAACACCTGCTTTTCCAGCCAGGCGCGCAGCAAATGCCCTTGATCGGGGTCTTTCCGCTCGATTTGCAGGATACCGATCTCGATTTCGAGGATAGTGATGGCCGAGATGTAGAGGGTTTTGGCGTCTACGCTGTCGGCCCAGATGGCCACCTGTGGGTGCGCCTTACCCAGGCGCACCTTGCGGAGTTCGGAGACGACATTGGTATCGAGGATGAACATCAGGAGAAATCGACTGGGCGCAGGCCAATGCTGACGCGAGGTGGATCAAATTCGATATCGGCAAGGCCCGGCATGGCCAGAGCATCGGCAATGCTGCGGCGTTTGCCTGTGATGCGGCGATATTCCTCGATGCTGAGCAGGACGTGTGCGGGTTTGCCGCGGTCAGTGATGAAGACCGGACCTTCTGAAGCGGCTTTCTTGGCCCGGCTGGTGTCCTGATTGAACTCCCTGCTGGATATGGTGGTGATGGCCATGTGCGGCACTCCTGCTGTCGGCGTCAATCGGCAATAGTATAAACGTTAATACAAAAATCTTTCTTTTGTCAATGCCATTTTGCTTTTCTGGCTGCGGTGAGGGGTCAAGGAGCCGCCCGGAGGCCGCAGCGGAGCGCAGCCTGCAGGGCGAGCACCGAACGGGCGAGGACGGCAGGCGGAGCCGGTTCTTGACGCCTTGGAGCGGCCTGTAGCCTATCGGGTGGGGTGCAGGACAAGGGCAAAGCCCGCTGGGCGGCAACCCCTGCCCTTCGGCGAGAACGGGGTGCAGGGGCAGCGGCCTATGGAGCGAGCCGGCGGGGGCGTAGCCCCCAAGAGCCGGCGAAGACCTTTTGAAGTCCGTTCTGTGGTGGGTAATGGGCGGTAGTTATCCACATCCCGAGGCGTTTTAAGGGTTTTATATATTAGTTTTAAGGGTTTTAGGCTAAAAAAAAGGTGATTTTATTTTTTAAATCAATGCGTTACGAAAGCGTTCGGTCCTTAAAAGACGGGCTTTGGTCCTTAATGGACGGAGCTTCAGTCCTTAATAGACGGCCTCAGGTCCTTAAAAGACGGCGTATCCACAGGTCTGCGGCACCTACGGCGCATGCAGCCTATGTATGCACCCGACTCGGCTACCAGCTCAGCCCGAAGCCCGTCTTTTAAGGACCTGCTGTATCGGTGGAGGGCGTTGGGAAACTGCCTCGGAACCGCATAACAAGAATCGGGCCATCTTGGCCTGGTTCCTCCGCAAGATCGTATTCGGGCAGTTCGTTGGCCTTGATGAGTTCGCGTATGCCCGCACTGGATTTCTTGAAAGCATCTGGGCTCCCGCTGCGTTCATGGATCAATCGGAAGGACCACCGGGCCTCACCCTTACCGGCAGCCACACGGGCCAGGCGATAGACAAAGCGGCCGAGACCAGGCGTCATCAGGAAGTAGTTCGGGTGCATCGTCAGCACTTCGGGATGTTCAGCCTCGACGACAGCGGCATAGAGCCATTTCGGCAGCTCTATTTCCACGGACGTGACGCGGCCCGAATCCTCATGCGACACGGCCTTGTAATCGTTGATGAGGCCAGCACCTTCGGTCACCCGGAGCGGGCGTCCATCCTTACCCCGCTGCCGACGCACAATCTCCACGGTGGTTTGCTTGAGCCGCCGTAAGGCGGCTTCCACCGCTTCGTATTGCCGCCCTCCATCTGACTGGCGGCAGAATTTTAGGATTTCCGAGACGTGTGGCCGGAACGAACGGCCTGGCTTTTCGCCCAGACCAGCACGATAGCGGTTCATGGCTTCCGTGAGGTGAGAAACACCCATCAGCACGATGTCGTAATCCCATATGGAAGCCATACCATCAGGTCCGCTGGCCACACGCACATGACCGCCATCCGGCAGGTTATGTGTCATCACCGAGTTGGCGCGCGGGTACTTTTTCGATAGCCGGAACACGGCCACGTCCATGATGCCGCGATTGTCCTTGGCAGCCACGTCCCACACGCCCGGTACAAAAAAATCGGCCTGCGCATCGTCAGGCGGGGGAGTTCGCAACAGCGGTTTGGCCCGTGCCGCAGTGGCTCTCGCTCTCGCTTCCTGGCGTTCTTCCTCAGGAACTTCCTTGATGGACTGACCACCCATCAAGGAGTCTATGTAGGGCAGCAGCATTTTGGACACTTCGCCTAGGACATACCAACGCTTGCGCTCCTTATCCCATCGTGCGCCATGCCGCTTGGCCCAATCCTTGTCGCCGTAGCCAATGGTCAGGTAGGTCCGGGGACGTGGCGTCGCGCGTTTGCCAACGCCGCCTTTTATCAGTCTCGTGCCTTTACCCTTTTCTACCATACATCCTCCAACTTGGCCGACTATATGAATATTCTTTTAATATTCTTTTTCATTTGAAAACATCTCCTTCTATGGCGCGATAAATGGCCATGTTGATGATGCCTGCCCTGCCCTGTCCGGTGCGCTTGGCGAGCTCATCCACGCGGCGCAGCAAATCGGGGGTGATGGTAAGGCTGATCTGCCGTTTGTTCCCTTTCGCCACGCCCTTGTTGTAGGCGCCGGCGTCCGGTGCACCGGATACAAAAGCATCTACGGCCGCCGCTTGCGCGGCTGGCGTCGTCTTGGGCTTACGTTGGATTACCATGCTATAGGCTCCTTTTAGGAGTGCGTATGGATATTAAAAAGATATGAAATCAATGATTCTAGTTCGGCGCAGGCTTTGGGATCGCGCGGGGCCAGTTCAGCCACGGCCAGGCCAGCACCGCCGGCATTACTGAAAGCCTTGCGGCGCCGGATCGGCACCGGCAGGTAGGCGAACTGCGGAATCTCTGCGACGGCTGCCGCTGCCTCGGCGTTGTCGGCCGAGTGCTCGCCAGGATCGGCCTGGTTCATCACGGCAAAACATCGCAAGCCGTCGCGAACGCTGTTCGCTTCGTCAACCAGTGAGGCCATGTCATCCAGTGCCCACACGTCGTAGGAGCGAGGAGCAAAGGGCACCAGAAGCACATCGGACAGAATCAGTGCCGCACGCAAGGCCGTCGAGTCACGGCCGCCGGCATCAATGATGATGTCCTGCCATTTATCGCGCTGCTGCTGCACCTGGCCGCGCAACTCCTTGCCGTCTGCATACTGCGCGCACGCGATGCCCGGCTTTCTGCCGGCTTCGGAGCGGGCGGCAATGGCCGCTGCCGCCGTTCCCTGGCGGTCGCCGTCGATCAGCCACACGTCACGCCCAGCCATCGCGCGGGAGATGGCGAGCTGCACGGCCAACGTGGTTTTGCCGACGCCTCCTTTGGTATTGCCTACGGTTAAAATCATATGGGCTACCTTTGGCTGTTATATAAATTATATAATAGTACTATTTGGATATTAAAACAATACTAATCGTAAGGGTAGGAAATACCTGCCCACAATCTCCCCCAACCGGCCTGGGGATGGATGGAAGCCCCCCCGGGACGCCCTATGGGTTTGTGGACAGCCAAGCAGAATTTGGCTTGCAAGGGCGGTCGCCAATATTATATTTCAGTATAATAAAAAAGGAGATTCCTATGCACACCACAAACCTGCGCAAGGTCGGCGGCTCCATCATGTTGGCCGTGCCGCCCGCGCTGCTCGATGTGCTGCACCTGGCACCCGGCGCCAAGGTCGGCCTGACCGTCGATAACGGCCGCCTGGTGGTCGAGCCGAAGGCCAAGCCGCGCTACACGATGGCCGAGCTGCTCGCGGAAGCCGAAGCAGCCGGCGTCTATCCGCTGCCGCCGGAAGAACGCGAATGGATCGACGCCGCGGCAGTCGGAAAAGAACTGATTTGATGAATCGCGGCGATATCTACCTGGTCGATCTTGAGCCGACGGCAGGACACGAGCAGCGCGGCAATCGGCCGGTGCTGGTCGTGTCCCCGGATGCCTTCAACCGCCTGACACAATGCCCGGTCATCCTGCCGATAACCAACGGCGGCGATTTCGCCAGGCGCGTCGGTTTCGCGGTTCCAATCAGCGGCATCAAAACAACAGGCGTCGTGCGGTGCGATCAGCCACGCGCACTCGATCTGAACGCCCGCAATGCTCGCAAGGTGGACACGCTGCCGGCGGCGATCCTGGATGACGTACTAGCCACGGTCGCCACGCTGTTCGAGTAGGGCAGGGGAGCGCGATCGCGCTGGTGCCAGGCGGCGTGAACCCGCTGGGGCTCAGATCCCCGGCGGGCGACACGATCGGGAGTTGCAGAAAGCCGCGTCAGTATCCGGCGGCGACGATCCAGCGATTACTGGTCACACCCTTGAAGAGGTGGCTTACCTTGCCGTCCCGCACACTGACCAAAGCGGCTTCATGACGGTTTTCCACGGTAACCAGTGCGTCCTTGCCGTGATCGAGGACAGCCAGGCCGCTGAGCTGGTTCAATCCCTTCGCCGGGCGAACGGCAACCTCGCCGAGATATTTCGCCGTCTGCGCTGAGAATTTCAGGATGTGCCCGGAAAACCAAGCGGCATAAACGGTGTTGCCATCGGGAGAGGTGGCAAGCCGCATGAAGCCCGCCGTGGCTTGCGGAATGGCCGCGGAGGAGAAATGGGTATCGATCTCGGGCGTTCTGATCTGGCCTGAAGTAACGAAACGCCCTGCGCTATAGCATAAGCGGACAAAGTGGGAACGTTGACTGGTTGGGATCGAAATTTTCTGCGGGTTTGAGCGGAGAGCGCGGTTCTGAGGCCGGAACCGTGCGATGACGAAAAACATATGTTTTCCGTCGGTGGTCAGAGACCTGCCGAAAAATCCCGAATTTCGTGCCGAATCATGTACGGAAAACATAGTCGGAATGATATGATATACGGAAACCGTCTCGAATGGGATTTCCGTACATGCTGATCGGCTACATGCGCGTCTCGACCGACAATGACCGACAGGTGCTCGACCTGCAGCGCGACGCCCTGCTCGGAGCCGGGGTCGATGAGCGGCATCTGTTCGAGGATCGCGCCGGGGGCAGCCGGCGCGATCGGCCGGGGCTCGCTGCGGCACTGGCCTATCTGAAATCGGGCGATTGCCTTGTGGTCTGGAAGCTGGACCGGCTTGGCCGGTCGCTGCCGCATCTGCTGGAGACGGTGAACAGCCTCAGGGCGCGTGGCGTCGGCTTCCGGTCGCTGACCGAGCAGATGGACACCACGACGCCGCAGGGGGAATTCCTGTTTCATGTCTTTGGCGCTCTGGCGCAGTTCGAGCGTTCGCTGATCCAGGAACGTGTGCAGGCAGGTCTGGCGGCTGCCCGTCGGCGGGGCAGGCGTGGCGGCCGACCGGTGGTGATCGATGCCGAGAAGCTGGCGGCGGTGATCGCGGCGTTGGACGCTGGTGCCACGAAAGCGTCGGTCTGCCGCACTTTCGGCATTCCGCGGAGTACGCTGGTCGACTCTCTGGCACGGATCGGCTGGTCTCCTGTCCTCAACAGGCAGGAGGGAGGGACCAGTGGGCTATCGACGGATATTGACGGGGGAACAGATCGCACAGTTGTTCGACCCGCCGACTGATCGGCCCGGCATAATTCGTTACTACACGCTGTCTGCTGCGGATCTTGCAATGATCCGGCGCGGACGGGGCGATCATCACCGTCTCGGTCTGGCTCTCATGCGCTGTTGCCTGCGGTATCCCGGCCGGCCGCTGCATGCCGGCGAGATACCCGATCCTGCTCTGGTCTCGTTCGTCGCTGCACAGATCGACGTCTTGCCGGATTCCCTTGGTGCTTATCCGAGGGTGGATCAAAACCGACGCCGGCATTCGGCGGCTTTGCAGGATCGCCTTGGCTTGCGGCCATGGGGGCCGCGCGTGGCGGCGGACCTTGCCGACTGGCTGCTGGGGTGTGAACCGCGCCGGGATTCCCGGCGCGGTTCACACCCCAGGCTCCGTCCCCGTAGCCCAGCCCTTCAACCAGCCAGCCACGGAAATGCTCGAAAGCGACCGTCGCTTCCAGAACCTCCAGCGGGTCTCCCGTCTTGCTCAGACGCTCAAGAGGCTCCGAAAGCCCGAATAGCGACCACGCCTCCAATTCACGACCGTCTCAGTGAATCACGAATTCAACAACTTTCACAGGGTTAGAGCACGTTCCGATCAGATGGAGTCATCTGATCGGATAAAGATGCTGGTTTTATCAAAAAGATAGAGAACGAATCCGATCCGGACGGATCGGTAGACGCTCTAATGCAAGTGTCCAGCTTGAATCAGATTTCAACCGCTTCCGGTACCCCAGCGATTCAGATGGTTCAGCTACCGCTCTAGCTGTCCGCCCGCCGTGCGACGGTCACTGTCATCTGGTGCGGTCATGCCATACTGGCTGATGAACACGAGATCGGTCTTTGCAGATGCCGCAAGTTCGAATCCAGGGGTTGAAGCTTCACTGGTGATTTTGTGGCCAGGTGAGGCTGGGAAAGCCAGAATACGCTCACCGCATTGATCGATACGCAGCTCACCAGCCGCATCCGAAGTGATGCCAGCAGATCTTTTCGGCCGGGTCGATCAATCCATCTGCATGGTCAGCGACCGGGAGAACGATACTGGTTGACTACGGCGTCGGGCCGGATGCTCTGCGTTGCGCAGCCCGTCCGGCCCTGCGGCATTGAACCGGAGGACCCACGCCCTCACGATCTGCGGCGTAACATGGCCCAACCGCGCTGCCTCCGCAGCGTGTGCCACCATCGTAGATGGTCACCTGTGAAAAATCGAACTTTGCTGATCTAGTCATGACTTTTTAGCGGCGGGCAATATTGGGATTTGCAAGGTGTGGGAGACCTGAGTGGAAAAACCTTGCAAAAACCGTTGGAGCGTTGCGCGGTGGTCGCGATCGTGATTCTCTCCCTTTGATGCCGAACATCATGTGTTTGGCGTGGAGGAAAGAATGCCGCCGAAGCTGAATGCACCGCAGGATGATCTCGAACTGTTCCGCTCGCGGCTGGAGAACATCATCGACCAGCGGCATCCCCTGGTGCGGCTGGCCCGGCTGATCGATTGGCGGGTCTTCGAGGAACGCTTCGGCACGCTCTACGCCGAGGCGGCGGGACGTCCGGCGCTGCCGACCCGCCTGATGGTGGCGCTGCATCTTCTCAAGCACATGGATGGTCTGTCCGACGAAGCGATCTGCGCGCGCTATCTCGACAGTCCGTATGTCCAGGCATTCTGCGGCGAGACGCATTTCCAGCACACGCTGCCGCTTGATCGATCCTCGATGACGCGCTGGCGCAAGCGGATCGGGTCCGAGCGGATGGAGGCCCTGCTCGCCGAGACGCTGGCGGCCGCCGAGCGGGGTGGTGCCGTGGCGGAGAAGCACTACGAGCGGGTCACCATCGATACCACGGTCCAGCCAAAGGCCGTGACGCATCCGACCGACAGCAAGCTGCTGCACAGCGGCATCGAGACGCTCGCCCGCATGGCGCGCAAGCACGGTATCACGCTGCGCCAGTCGTATCGCCGGGTCGCGCGCTACGCCAGGCAGGAGGCGGCGCGCCTGCATCATGGTGGCAAACGCCGCGAGGCCGAGGCTCGCGTGCGCAAGCTGCGAACCTGGCTGGGCCGGCTGGCTCGTGACATCACCCGCAAGATCGCAGGCAACGCTGAAGCGAAGGCCACGTTCGCCGAAACGCTGGGCCTGATCAATCGCCTGCTTCGCCAGAAGCGCTCCGACCGCGGTGCCGACAAGCTCTATTCCCTGCACGCGCCTGAGGTGGAGTGCATCGGCAAGGGCAAGGCCAGGACGCGCTTCGAATTCGGCGTGAAGGTCTCCATCGCCACCACCAACGCCGCTGCACCCGGCGGTCAGTTCGTTCTCGGCATGCAGAGCCGGCCGGGAAATCCCTATGACGGCCACACTCTGGCCGGCCAGATCGAGCAGGTCGAGCGGATCACCGGGGTTGCCGTCGCCCGCGCCTATGTCGACCGCGGCTATCGCGGCCACGGCGTCGAAGCCGAGGGCAGAAAGATCTTCATCTCCCGCCAGAAACGCGGCATCACCCCCACCATCCGCCGCGAGTTGCGCCGACGCACAGCCATCGAACCCGTCATCGGCCACATGAAGACCGATGGCCATCTGGGGCGAAACTTCCTGCTCGGCGTCGACGGTGATGCCATCAACGCCGTCCTCGCCGGCGCCGGCCACAACCTCCGCCTCCTCCGCAGATGGCTGATCAGGCTTCTTTGTGCCCTCGTCGCATGGCTCTATGCCCCAAACCGCTCACCAAGCCTCGGCTTCGCCCACCGCCAAATCACATAGTTCACAGACGACTAGATGGCGGCAAGAGCCAGCAGGCGCCGGACCTGAGCTGCCTCCTTGCTGTGCCGTGCCAGGCGGCGAAGGATGGCAGCGTCAAAATCAGCACGAAGAGGGACAGGGCGGGTCATGATGAACCTTCGAAGACCAGAAGCCTTGAATCACACCACGCCGCATGACCTTATTTATCTTGGTTTATTTTTTTATTCCAGGAATAATCAGCGCCTGAATGACTGTTTCTGCATCCGGCAACGAATTCACCAAAAGCTTTTCATGGGCCTGGAAAGATTTAATGGCCGCCTGCGTTTCTGTTCCGTAGTTTCCATCAGCCGGACCATTAAGAAATTTATGTTTCTTCAGAAATTCCTGAAGTTTTTTCATTGTATTTTTTCTGATATTTACCGATTTACCATCAAAAGAGACTGTCATGAGAGACGATGATTTGGTCAGCTTGATCGACGAAAACAATTTTAAGATTGAGTTTGTCACGCCTTCAACATTGTCTTTGCTGTTTTTTGAACAAACATTCAAGACAAGGTTGGTAACTGCAACGGGTGACTGTATCGCCATAATGTCAAAGGTATTGTGATCGACGCGGTTAAGAGCCGTGATGTATCCCATCAGCCAACTCGATAATTCCGCGCGCACAGCGGCGTGGCCATGCTGAATGGCCCCAACGGTCTCTGCGCATGACGTCGCTCCGATACCATTCACCGCGAAATTGCCCTTGGCGTCCGCTGCCTGGGCAGCGTGCGAAGCCAGCCAGCCGCAGGCAAGCGCGATCGTAGTGGCCTTAACGAGACGAGAAGAACGCCAATCCATCGATTAACTCCAAGACCTTACGAGTAAAAAAGAGGGGAAGCAAATGCTTCCCCTCCGAGAGAGCTCTGGGACAATTAGTGAGCAACAACCGTGTTGATCGCACTATTGCCTGTTGCGCGGGCAATGATGCTGTTGTTGCCAACATTCACGGTGCTGCCGGTCGCACCAGGCGCGCCGGTGGTTGCGCCAAATGCGTTGTAGGAGGCGGTCGCGGTCACGTTACCCGTATTGGTCTGTGCATTCTGCAATGCATTGGTGGCATTGCCGCTGTTCAGCCCGGAAAGGGTCAGCGTGTTTTGTGCAGAGTTACCGAAGGCGTTCACGTTGACGGCATTACCCGTCACGGTCACGCTGGTGTTCTGGACTTGCGTCGTACCGCCAGCAAACCCGTTCAGAGCCACGCTGAACTGGCTGGTAGGCGCAGTGGCACCGAATGCAGCACTGGTTGCACTGACGGACCCGCTATTGGTCTGCGAGTTCAGCGCCACGTATTGCGCCGTCACAGGAGTTGTGCCCCCAGCCGAAGCGCCGGCTGCCTGTGTACCAAAGTTGGCCGTCGGCAGAGCGTTCAGAGCATTCACGGCGGAGTTGCCTGCGGCCTGCACATTCAGTGCATTGTTGGTCACCGCAATCGACGATCCGGACGCAGCAGCGGTAGTTGCAGAGCTGCCGGTCAGGCTGAACTGGACGTTCGAGGTGCCTGCCGCAGCAACCGAGTCGCTGTTCGTCTGGTTGTTGAGGATGGCTGCAGGTGCGTTCACCGTCGAGCCGCCCAGATTGAGCGTGTTCGATGCGGTATTGGCGATAGCGCTAGCCGTCGTCGTGTTGCCATTCAGGACGGCAGTGCTGCTCTGCAGACCGGAGCTACCGGCTGTGTCGTTGTTGTAGACATTGCTATTGGCCTGGGCGGTCACACCATTGGTCGCACCGGACGATGTCTGCGTATTATTCAAGGCATACGCCGCATTCACAGTCTGGAGATTGGTCGTGATCGATGCCGCAGCAGTGGTGGCATTGTCGAGAGTCGTCGCGTTTGCCGTCAGCGTGTTGTTGGCGCTGTTGGCATTTGCCGTAGCAGTGGTCGTGTTGCCGTTCAGTGCCAGGCTGGAGTTGCTGCCAATGGCACCCGGCGCACTGATGGTCTGACCAACCGACGACGATGTCGTGCTGCTGGTGGCCACCGTACCCGCGGTTGCAGTCACGTCACCGGTTGCATTCTGGCTGGAGATCAATGCGCCCGAAGCCGCATAAGTACCCTGTGAATTCTGCGAGATCGTGCCATTCACCGTCAGCGCGGTCGTCGCGGTATTCGCCTGTGCCGTAGCGTTCAGCGCATTGTTGGACACGCTGAGAGTCGACCCGGAAATCGTCGGCAAGGTCGCGGAGCTGGTAATCTGTGCTCCACCGTATGCGCTGGCCGTTGTGGCCGAAGCATTGGTCTGCGCGTTCACCGCCGACAGGTCGGCCGTTGCGGTTTGAGAGGTCGAAGTAACGGTTGCGCTGCTCTGGGTTCCCGCAAGGGCGCCACCATTCACGGTATCCGCCGTCACCGCGACCGTGGTGTTGCCGACGTTACCCTGTGCGACCGCACCGTAGTTGTTGCCTGTCACCGACAGGGTGCTGTTGGTCAGATTGCCACCTGTCTGAATATTCGCAAATGGCGTCGTGTTCAGGGCCGGAACAGTAATGGTTCCCGCCGTCGCTACAGTCTTCGCCCCCGAAGAAATAGTAAACGTTGTTCCCGTCGGGAATGAGAACGTGGACGCAGACGTTCCTGAAGTCAGCGTCACGGTGCTGCCCGAATAGGTGACAGTACCGGTACCAGACGCCGAAATTACAGAAGCCAATTGTGCCGGCGTAAGGCCAGTGCCTGTAGTGCTGAATGAGATAGTCTGACCAGCAGGAACAGAAAGCGTGTTACTTGTAGTTGAAATCGTGCTTCCCGTGTATGATCCAGTGAGACCCGTAGTAGACGTAACAGCAGGCGAACCGGCATTGCCGATGGTCGCCGACGTACCACCGCCACTGGTGATATTCTGGACATTCAGCCCACCAACAGAGCTGGTGAGAACCGCAACCGGTGTAGCGGCGGTGCCGACCACCAGATTGTTCGACGCGCTGTTGGTTGTCGCCGCGGCATTGAAGTTGTTGCCCTGCGCCTGCAGGGTCGCGTTCGAAACCGCACCCGAGCCACCGAGGCTGAGGTCCGCGCCAGTCTGCGACTGGGTTGCCGAGACGGTTGCAGAGGCCGTCTGCGTGTTGACCACGCTGAAGCCTGTGTTCACCGACGCCGTGGTTCCGTTATACGAAACAGGTGCAGTGGTCGGCGCCGCGGCGGTCTGACTTGCATCGACCAGGTTTGTGCCGGTGACCGTCAGATTATTGGCCGAGGCGATGTTGCCTGTGGCCTGGGCAAGCGAGGCGTTACCATTCACGCTCAGGGTCGATCCGCTGACCGTGCCCGCTCCTAAGGCGGTCGTGAGATCAAACAGACCATTGGTCGCGGAGGCACCGGTGACGGTGCTGGTGACCGTACCGCTCAGCGACGAGGTATTGGCGACCGTCGCCACGGGCAGGAAGGTTGCCGCCGGTGTTGCGCCAGCGGTCGGCTGCGCCAGATCGGTCACCGACACGTTTGCAACGTTGCTGGTCTGGTTGCCATAGCCCGCTGCCACGAACTGATTATTCGTGTTGCTGACGGTCGAATTGCTGACATTGCCCGAACCAAGGCTGATGCTCAGCGGGGTCGTCGTCGATGCGCCGGCCGAGACATTCGCCGTTTCGGCCTGGCTATTGAACAATGCCAGCGCGGCATCAGCGCTATTGGTGCCAGACGCCAAAGAGACGGCCGTCGCGGGGGCGGTCGCCGTATAGACGTTGAGACCGGTCGAGGTGGCATTCAGCGTGTTGGAGTTGGCGTTGCCATATGCCAGAGACCGCAGAACATTCCCGTTCGTCCCGCCAAGGGTGATCGAGGAGTTCTGGATTGCAGTATTCGCCGTGGTGTTGGCGGCAATTTCGACCGTCGGGTTTGACAGCGTCGACGTTGCGCCGCTCATGTCGGTCTGAACGCTCGCAAGGCCCGCGGATCCAGCCAGCTGGTCTGCATTCACGGTCAGTGCGTTCGCCGCATTATTGCTCTGTGCGATCGCCTGGGCCGTGTAGGTTCCAGCAGCGCCCGACAAGGATAGCGTATCGCCGCTCAGCGTCGTGCCATTGGCCGTCAGGGTAACCGCGTTGCTCTGATTGGTCGCCGTAACTGCAGAGCTGCTGGAATATTGGTTGTTGCCAACAGACAGACCGGCCGCCGAAGTCAGCGTGGTCCCATTATACGTGAGGCCGGCCAGCGCGGCAGTGCCGCCATTGGGGTAAGCATTCACGTTGGTGCCACTGACTGTCAGAGCATTGCCTGCACCGCCGGTCGCGCCCGTGGCGTTATTGCCAATTGCCGTTGCGCTCGTTCCGTTGCCCGTGAGCGCCAGCGTCGAATTGCTCACCGTTGCCGTCGAGGATGCCGCCGATGTGCCGTTGGTGCCAGCGGTCAGCGAGATCGTGTTGCCGGAATTTTTCGAATTCACAGCCGATCCGGTCGCGGTCTGCAGGCTGTTGATACCCAGAAGGCCGTCGATCGTGGCGGCATTGGCACCAGAGCTCGGAACCGTAACGGTATTGGAAACGCTGTTGTTCGTTGCCGTCGCGTTGATGCTGTTGGAGGTTCCGCTGACCGTCGATCCGCTGACGTTCTGGGCAACCGTCTCAATGGTATTGCTCGTCACCGAAGTCTGGCCGGCAACCGAGTTCACCTGGGACTGCAGGTTAGCGATACCGAAATCCGCCTGCAGCGTGTTTGTCGGTCCAGTTGCCGCAACGGAGGCGTTGACCTGCGTGGTCGTTGCCCCAGCCAGGTTCATGGTACCGGCGAGTTCAGCAACGTTTGTCGCGGTGTTTCCGGTTGCGCTTCCCGTAATGGCATTGCCGGACTGAGTCAGGCTCCCATTGGACAGCGTGATCGGATTGTTGGTTGTAGCGCCAGACGCAACCGTCGCACTGATAGTATTGCTCGACGCATCACTCAAGGGAGTGACTGTTGCCGGCGCCGCGGTCTGGCTGTTGGTCTGCAGATTGCTGACCAATGCGCTGCCGTCTAGGCTCGGGGCGGAGCCCGACGCAACGGACAGGGTGCTCGTGGCTGTATTGCCCACATACGCGGCCGACACCGTATTATTGGTCTGCGCCACGGTAAGGGACGGAGTCTGCGCAGTTGTTCCTGCAGATGAGTTTACTGCGAGGTTGACAGTGTTGCCGGTCGTCGAGGCCGCGCTTGTCGTGGCAATCGAATTATTGGCCTGCGCATTGCTCAGTACAATATTCGCAGATGCATCGAGGGCATTGGTCGCCGGGGTGCCGAGATTTAGAGTAGAGCTACCCGCCGCACCCTGTCCAACATATGTCACGGGAACGGCGCCGCTTACCGTGGTATTGCTGGCGTTTCCTGTGGCCGACGAGGAGATCGCGTTTGCGCTCTGCGTGAGGCTGGAGCCGCTTACGACATCGGTAGAAACGTTTTGCAGCGTATTGCTGGAGGCCGTTGCATTTACGGCGACATAATTGGTCCCCGTCCCCGGAGGAGCTTGCGTGGTCGCGTTATTGGCCTCCTGGACCAGGACCGACAACCCATTCCCCGTCGTCCCCGCAGTCGTGCCGCCGATCGCTGCCAAATCAACTGTATTGGTCAGCGTGTTGCCGGTGGCAACGGCACTAATCGTGTTGGCGGTGGTGGTTGAGGAATTAGAAACAGTACCGGTGCCACCTGTCCCCGTAAAGGTCTGCCCTGCGGTCAGGTTGGTTGCGTTTGCCGTAATTGCCAGGTTCGACGTTGCGGCTGAAGACGGCGTATTTTGCGCCTGGAAATAGTTAGCAACATAGCCAGTTGCCGACCCCTGACCTGCGACGACACCACTCGTCGTCACTGTAGGGGCAACGGTGGTCGTAGCAGTCTGCGCCATGACCGGACCACCATACACCACACCGAGCAATATAACACTCGCCGCAGTCGATCCGAGAAGACTTCTTCTCAGCCTTGCATTTTTCAAAGCTCGCTCCCGTTCCAAAATAAGCCTGTTTTAGGAAACATAATACTTACTGATTCTTAATAGAATTTATAATAAACTTAGAGTTTTAATTAGCTTTATTTTGTATTATTTAATAGTAACTAATGCGACCTTTTGCGAACCCGATCCATCCTGATAAATGGCACTATCAGTATCGGATGGCGCCCATTGGACAGTGATCACCGGGGCAGTCATACCGTGGGTCGAAAGCCCGTCCTGCAGCGAGGCAATCCTCGCTTTGATCAGATCAGAACGCATAGAGGGCGACCAATTCTCATTTGCCGGCGCAGTCAGCTCGACAGTAACAGGGGCTTTTGCCGCCATCTGGGCGATCCGGGTCAGCAAGCCACCATCCCCGGCGGGGATCGCCGCCGAACCGAAATCGAAGCTCAGCTTCATGGGCGCACCGGCACTACCTGGAAGTGGCTTGGCAATCGGTTGCTGTACGCCCGGTGGGACAGGTGGCTGGATGAGCTTCACATGATTGGGCGTCTTGCGAAGCTGGCTGGCAGTCTTCTCCGAGATTGCATCACGGACTTTCTTCAGACAGGGAAGCGGGCTCAGATGTTCGGCCGCCGCCACCAGATCAAGCGTACCTTGTTCCAAGGTGGTTCGAACACCCAGCTCCAAAGGCTCTTGATTTTTTGCGCCAATATTGACATCCCACAGATCGCTGCCGAAGAACCTGAATATCCCGGCGCTCACCTGATAGCCGACAATCTGCTTCTCCAGGCTGATGGTTTTGACGATCTGCGTTGTCTGGGTATCAACCAGATCAAGATCGATCGCGACATTCTCGGTAAAGGTGGTGGCCGAAGGACCGGACAGGTTCTGCATAACCTGCACCCCGCCGCTTTGGATGTTGTAATTCAGCTCGGTAATGCCACCGATGATATAATACTGGGACCGGAGGATCGTTCCACCATAGTACGGCATCCATGGCACAGCGTGCGGGCCCGGCTGCAATATGTGCAGGCGGCCATCCCCCAGCTGGCGCTGGTTGGTATAGCCAAGCTCCATCTGGGTGATGTGCGGATCAACCCGTTCGACCTGCATGATAGCGTTGCCGAGATGACCCAAGGCCGTTTCAACCATGAGCGAGCCACCCTGCGTGATGGCATTGCCTTCGTTGATGTTGTATCGACCTGTATAATCTTTGACGTCACCAACAGCGAAGGTCAGGCGCGGTTTGTTGTCACGGACGATTTCGTCAGCAAGACAGGCGAAAGCAGGATCGACCGGGGTCAGATTGTATCTGACCTTTGGCCCCAGCACGATCGGTGCTTCACCAGGCTCAACGCGCTGCATGCCAATTGACGCGCAACCGGCCAGCACCTGACTGGCGAGCACCAGCAACGCCGTGCTGCGCAGCATGTAGCTGCGCGGTGAACGCCGGATGGCTGGGCGAGGTTGAGGCATCAGATCCATGACCCGACGCTGCAGAGGGACAAGACGATGAGGAATTATCTGGGACATGGCTAATTCAGCGACCCAGTTCCAACAGAACATGCATTACTATTACTGACTGACGCACTCTGCGTCCCCCCATTGGTTTGGGTATTGTTGAGTGCTTGAGAATACGTGCCGCTGATCGACGTGCTCGTCGAGCCGTTCAGGACCGTCCCCACAGCACCGCTATTCGTTTGACCCGTCGTGGTGAGCGGCGTTCCGGCGGTTGATGCCGACAGCGATGACTGAGTGGAACTTGAATTGCCTATCGCACTCGGTGTGGCCCCGACAGTACTCGGGGAGCCGGCGGTCGCGGCGGTCGTACCCGAGTTTCCATAAGTGGTTGGGGCAACGTTACAGTTGGTTTGCTTTGCTATGTTTGTTGTACTGTAGGAATTATAGAGAGGGGAATGATACATTCCTGCCTGTTTTTGCAAAATTATGCTTTCCACCGCGCCCAGATTGGCGAGATCGGCAGGCGTTGGGAGTTGATATGGCGAATCGGTACCAAACCCATTCGCATACGCAGAACCGGTAAGTCCCACGATGACAGCAAACATTACAGCGAGTTGACGCCGCTTTTTTTTCAACATCACTGATGCCCTAATATCCTCCAAATTCCATAGACGAATCACGGACAGATTGCATGATTTATTATTCTATATTTTGCGTTATTCTATGTCAGAAAAATTTCTCGTTAAATTAAGCGACAATTTTATATATTTTATCAATATAAAAATTTGGCGCGATTTATATTACATTTAGATAAAAGTGAGTTCTATCCATCCAGCTACCATCAGCCCCCCCTGCTCAGAAACCCGCTAGGCTCTGGACTCAACTGATCCAAGATGTGACGGCGAGGACGAGGCATATCCCTGCGAGGAAATTTCGTGCGGTTTTGTCGTAGCGTGTGGCGATGGCGCGCCAGTCCTTGAGCCTGCAGAAGGCGCGTTCGATGAGATTGCGCTTTCTGTAGGCGACGGGGTCGAAGGGCGGAATGGCGCGGCGGTTGGGCATGGGCGAGATCACGGGCCTGGTGCCTTGGCGGGTGAGGAAGATGCGCAGGTCATCGGCGTCGTAGGCTTTGTCGGCGATCAGCTCTTCTGGTGGCGGTATTGTGGGCAGAAGCGCCCTCGCGCCGCTGATATCGGAGGCTTGTCCCGGCGTCAGGAGGAGTGCGGCGATGCGTCCCTGCTCATCTGCGACGGCGTGGATCTTGGTCGTCCGTCCACCCCTCGACCGGCCGATGGCCTGGCTTTGCGCCCCCCTTTACCGCCCGCGGCCGCGCGATGTGCCCGAACCGAGGTGCTGTCCACCATGGCGATGCGCGGCGGATCCGCGCAGGCGACAAGCGCCGCGAAGATCTCCTGCCAGAGGCCACGCTGGCTCCAGCGGTTGAACCGGTTGAACACAGTGGTTCGTGGCCCATAGGCCTCAGGAAGCGCTCGCCATCGCAAGCCCTCGCGAAAGCGATGCAGGATGCCGCTCAGCACCCGGCGGTCATCAACCCGAGGCTTGCCGCCAAGCTTCGGCAGCAATGGTTCGATCGCAGCCCATTGAGTGTCGTTCAGCCAGAAAAGTTCCGCCATGTTCCAAGTCCTCCGAACAGACTTGAGTCAGACGTCCCGTAGTCATGGCAATAGGTACATAGCCTAGAGCATCATCCGATCAGATGGAATCATCTGATCGGATAAAGATGCTCTAATTATCAATATGATAGAGCACTACATCCGATCCGAAATGATCGGAAAGTGCTCTAGGCGGGCAACAAGAAAGTAGCCGCCGACTTTCCTCTTCAGTCTTTGGAAGACCGCGTTCACTCTCCTATTTCATTGGGATCTAGTTTTTTATTGTAGATATGTTCATCAATTGCATTACCTAAATCTTTAACAAACTCATCTCTGTCTCCAACAAATATATATCCTATAGAATTAAAACTTCTGATCGGATAATTTAAAATTTTAAACATTTTTAATTTTCTTCTGATCCGAGATATTATGTTATCAACGCTGCGGTCGACGTTTTTACTAACGCGACCACGAACCATAAGGGCTAAACTTCCTCGCGGAATCACAATTCCAGCATTTTCAACTAAAATTGATAACGTTTTATATTCATAAGGCGTAAATGCGACAAAAAATTTTGTACTATTATTAAATACGTCGACATACTTTATTTGTTTATTATTTTCCAAACCTTGCTTATCATTTAAATTTTGACCAACATCATTCCTAACATACATATCTATGCTTTGTTTTAGAAAAGTCATAAATATATTGTTTTTTATCTTCTGACTATCATTGATCGAATACCAATATTCATCTGCACCAAATTTGAATACGGTCAGAGCAAGAACCTCATCATAATTTTCAGACAGAACAACAATTGGCGAGTTTGTTTTGTTTCTAATTTCAATAATTTTTTTGGTTAGACTTATACTATAATTTTTCATGCAAAATAGAAATATGTCTGAAGCATTATTTTTTGATATTTTATTCATTTTTTGAGTATCGCCTTCGAAGATGATGTCGATATCAAAATCATGAATTTCATTCAATACATTATCTATATGATTATCTTCTGACATAAATACTGTAACAGTTTTTTTTATCTTACGGTTATACTTTTTTACGTCATTAATCGACTGTGCGTCATATACCATTGAATCATCCATAAGCTTTGTTTGGATTTGAAACTAATTACCTATAATCTAATAGTTTACTTTTCTTTTTTTTCCAAAATTCAAATTGTTATTGAAACAATAAAATTAATGTCATGAAATTTGTTATTTATGTCTATAAATTCAAAATATCTTTTTATATTGATCGATACATGAACATCAGCCAAACTATCTGATAAATCGTCTAAATTTTGATATTTATGACTCTTCAGATATATATGATAATTTTGCATTCCTGCTATGCGATTGTATTTTTGTTGGGCATTCCAATAAAACGGATTGTTCCAACAGAAACAGATAGATAGAGGACAGAAGCCGGCTGAGTGCACGCGGCCTTTGCTGGGCTGTCGGCATCCACCGGCACCAGAATGTCTATCCGGCGGATGTGCAGCTGATCTTCCCGGTCGCAGGCCGCGGTCGCCCACGGGTGCGTCATGTGCCCGACGTCAAATCCATGGCGGCACAAGCGATGCTCGAAGGCACGAAGTGGCGGCAGCTCGGTTGGCGCAAGGGAACAAAGGGGTGTCTGACAACCCGCTTTGCCGCCATGAGGGTACGCATTGCTGATGGCGCGCCCCAGCGAATCGGTTCTGCCGGTGCCCAGCACATGCCGGGAGAGGAAGCCTGGCTGGTGGGTGAGTATCGCTCGAATGGCGAACGAAAATACTATCTCTCGAACCTGCCTGCCGACACCCCGATCAGAGCTCTGGCTGGCGCCATCAAGGCGCGCTGGATCTGCGAGCAGGCCCATCAGCAACTCAAAGAGGAACTCGGCTTGGACCACTTCGAGGGCCGATCCTGGACTGGCCTCCACCGCCATGCCCTGATGACGATGATGGCCTACGCCTTCTTGCAATCCCGAAGGCTCGCTCAGGCGGGACGGAAAAAAAGAGTCCCTGGTCCGCCTCCCCAACCCACCCTGCCAGCAGTGCGCCAAGCCATCCTTGACCGTCTTTCTCGCTCACCGCCGCGGCATCGACCTCATTGCGGATGTAGCCTCATCGGACATAACAACAAACTTCCGCCAAAGTTGTGCTAGCCTCTGTACTTATTGCCGGATACCTTCAGCGACCTACCACAAGTTTTACATTCAGGCGGTGGACGATGCGGATTCCGGAGAATTCACCCATTGGTCGCCCAGACCAGCATTCGGTACACGGCTTCCTCGGGAGACGCCCCCATCGGAATTCCTGGATAACCCAATTGCATCGGACAACAAGAAGGATGGCAGGATCACCATCATGTCCATCACGAAATGGACCAATGAGAACGGCGTCGGGTGGCACTATAACGAACCCGGCGTTCTGCTGCGGCAGAACGTCTAGAGCGTGAACTTCAGCGACAGCCTTCTCGATGAGTTCCTCAACGAGAAGGCACCGCGGCAGCGCGGCAGCGCGGCAGCGCGGCAGCGCGGCAGCGCGGCACAAGGCAATCGCAAACTTTCCCTGTGGCGCTATAACCTAGTACTATTAGATCCAATAAATCTTGTGATCAATAAAAACTGACAATATGTGGTAATTTTTGCTTCAAAATTAAATAATTTATTTTTTATTTGCCTCAATTTTTTAACATGGGTCAATTTTGATTTCTTATAAATCCTATGGTTCTCAAGCTTGTGATTTTTATGGTATAAAATTTTATTTAAATTATATGGTTTTTTTGTTTTTTTATGCTTATAAACTATTTTGTGTGATTCAATTTTATGGCTGTGAGCTGGAGCCTTCACTGCGAGGGAAGTCAAAACTCTATTTGAATGCAACAGGCCATAAGGCAGTGGCGAAATCGATTTTTGCGGCTGCTTCTCCGGGTTTGTACCAAGCATCATCCAGTAAGCGGATTTTTGCAGGTTCCGCTTAACGCCTTCACCCATCAAATAGGCATGACCAAGACTAATCTGCGCTGCCTGGTTACCTTGAATGGCCGCCTTTTCCCACCAATTCACAGCCATGAAGACGTTGCGCGGAACTCCAGCCCCACGGCTATAGGCATTAGCAAGAGCATTTTGAGCGTCTGAGTTGCCCTGCTTAGCTGATTGCATCCACCAGAAAACGGATTTTACCGCATCCTCAGGTACAGCAATGCCTTTTTGATAAAAATTTCCCATATTCAGCTCAGCGACGGGATCACCTTTAGATGCCGCTTCGAAGAAATATTGTTCTGAACGGGAATAATTTTTCTTAACACCAAGACCTTCATTATAACGCAATGCAATATTTGTTTGAGCAGTTATGTTTCCTGCATCTGCCGCTTTCTGATACCAATAACTTGCCTTTTGCTGGTCTTGGGTGACCCCTTCCCCATTGGCATAAGCTTCCGCTATCGCCAATTCTGCTGCAACATTTCCATTATTTGCGGCCTTAGAGCCTGACCGCAAAAGATAGTTGAGCGATTTCAGTAGGTTGTGATTCTGTCGGTTTGCAACAACAGACGGATTCGCAATGGCTTGGACTGAAACCGCTCGGCAACGATATTGCCGGGCTGGATTGCGCTACGCAAGCGACCTCACCGACGCCGAATGGGCCTTGATCGAACCATTCATGCCCTTGCCGCCGCATCGAGGCCGGCCCCGGACGGTGGTGCTGCGAAGGATTGTGGAGGCCATCTTCTACATGCTGTCGACCGGTTGCCAGTGGCGGCAGATCCCGAAGGAATTCGCGCCGTTCACCACTGTTCAGGGCTATTTCTACCGCTTCTGTCGCGACGGCACGTTCGATCGTATCAATCACGTCCTGGTCATGCAGGCGCGGGAGATAGCCGGACGCGAGGCGTCGCCCACAGCCGGCGTGATCGACAGCCAGTCGGTCAAGACCACCGAAGCCGGCGGGCCGCGCGGGTTCGATGCCGGAAAGAAGATCAAGGGCCGCAAGCGCCACATCGTCACCGATACAGTTGGCCACCTCGTCGGCGCCGTCGTTCATCATGCCGGCATTCAGGATCGGGATGGGGCGCCCGACGTGCTCAAATCGGTCAAATCCCTGTATCCCTGGTTGCGGCACGTGTTCGCCGACGGCGGCTATGCCGGTCCCAAACTCAATGGACGCCTCGCCAAAATCGGCAAATGGACCATACAGATCGTCAAGCGCTCCGACGCCACCAGCGGGTTCGAACTCCTGCCGCGACGATGGGTCGTGGAGAGAACCTTCGCCTGGCTCGGCAGATGCCGACGTCTTGCAAAGGATTTCGAGGCCACCGTTACCAGCGCCACCGCATGGCTCTTCCTTGCCCATATCCGCCTGCTCACACGGAAAATCGCACGCAACCGATAGCCGCACTACCATTCAGATTCGGGCTCTTAAGAAACCAATAAAAAGCTTTTGAATTATTTTTTTGTACACCTAATCCAGCAGAATACATAACAGCTAAATGATATTGTGAAACTATATCGCCACGTGATGCAGCCAGGCTGTACCATATGGCTGCCGTTGAATAGTCTTGAGGCACGCCAGAGCCATTATAATATGCGTCTCCAAGCGCGCTGGCTGCCGATACATTAGAAGAATTGATTGATACTGGATTTGATTTATCCAGTGGCATCGAAATTTTGCTTTGAACCACTGAAGAAATTGGCCTCAGCTGTTTCACATGAGGCTGAATTTTGGGCAACCCTGATTGTGAGGCACAACTTACCAGAGCAAGACCCGACAAGGGGACAAGCCCTAAAACAACTTTCTTGAGAAGAAATGCCAATTTCGTCTGCCTTTTTGAAGATAATTAAAATATTAAAACTTGCTTTTCCAATTCTATTCTAAATTAATTTTTATAGTTTGCAATATCATGAAAGCACCATCAAGTGCATGATTTATTTATATTCAAAACATTATTTATTTATAATTTTTTTTATTTATATATTTTATTTTATCCATATTTTTTAATAAATTATTATTTTATATTTCAAATAATATTATCTTGATATTTTTGAATACAATAATTTTTATTTTACTATATTGATTTTGAGGTTGGAGCCTCCAGCACACCCGGGGCGGTGCATGGCCCTACCCCTCCCTGCAAACGCCCCTAATACCCCTTGAGGACGCCGGTAATCGCGGCTATTCCCGTATGTCCCGGCGCTTTGGTTGATAGCGACACAGGGGCGATTGCCCGGTTCGCAATAGGTGATCTTGTCGAGCATTCCCCGCCTTTTACCCAGGCTTTGTGATTGGCCTGCAACACGGTGATTTCGCCCCGCAGCTGACTGACCGTGGTGCGATCCCACCAGACAACGGCCGTACTGCTCAGCCAGCCGAACAGCATCAACCCGACGGTCAGGGCCACGATCCACCCCAGTAACCGCCAGCTCGCCCAGGCCACGATCCGGCGCAACGCCTCCTCGGCAACCGCCATGCCGCCCGCCAGCCCGGCGACATCCTCCAGCAATGGCTTGGCCGCCTCCCGGACCGTCGCCACACCTTCCTTGCCCACCTGCTCGAGCGCCGTCGTCACCGCCGGCACTGACCGCCTCACGCACCCGCTCTTCAAGGCTCGAGGCTTCCTCCGCCAGCTTCTGCCGCTCCTGCGCCAGCGCCGCCCGCTCCTCGGCAAGGCCGTTCAGCGCCCGCTGCACCGCCGCCTGCTGCTGCTCGACGATCTCCATCAGCCGTAGAGCCGTTCTTCCGCACCACTCACATCGACATCCCACGACCCCGCGACACGGATCTTTCCTGCTGTTTCCGGACGGCCGCCCGCTCGGCTTCACGCGCCAGATGACCGCGCATCCGCTCCTCCGCACCCGCCATCAGCCGCTCAATGGCCTGCCCGGCGTCTGGCGACGCCAGCACCTGCGCCAGCGCCGATCCCTCCTTCAACCCGAAGTCATGGCCACGTGCCCGCAGCCGCTGCGCTGCTTCGGAATGACGATCCAGTGTCCGGGCAAACCCAGCAACGCCACCCGCGCCTGCCCGGCCAGAGTGGGATCAGTTTCCAGCCCCGGCAGCGCCTTGTTGTAGGTCTCCGATAGCCGCGTCCACTCCCGCACCAGGCCGTGTGCTTCCTTGTTGCGCGCCGCCTCGGCTGCCTGGTGTTGCCGATGTGCCTCGAACCGTGCCCGGAACCCGGCACGCCCCGCCTCGATCTCGCGCGCCGCCACCACCTCCCGCGGCCGCACCTCGACTCCACGCCGCTGGGCATAGGCAGCCTGGTCGTAATCCAGCGTGGTTTCCTTGGCCTGGGATCGGGACAGCCACGACGACAGGGCGGCCACAGTGCTGAATTCCTCCCGATCGGCGTAGAGCGTCACCCCGTCCCGTGCCGCGTCATCGCCACGTAGGTCAGATGTCGGTCCATCGTGCCCGAGGCCAGCACATAGGCCCGGTCCACCGTCGCCCCCTGCGCCTTGTGAATGGTGGTGGCATACCCGTGATCCACGGCAGCATAATCCGCCATCGAGACCGACACGGCCCGACCTCGCCCAGGCCCGGAGGGAGAATCCAGCCGCACCAGAAGGCGGTCGTCCTCGGCCAGCTCCACCGTGCCCAGCATCCCGTTCTTCACGCCCAACTCACGGTTGTTCTCGCGGAAGCAGCAGCCGATCCCCCGGCGCAAATGCCCGCTCCCCCTCGGTCGTGCGATAAACACGCTCGTCCGCCAGCTCGCCCCGCTCTCGCCGAACCACCCGGATCGCCTCGTTGAGCTCCCGCACGTCCGCGTTGCGGTGCGCCAGAACCAGGCGAGAGCCATCCGGCCGCACATCCATATCGGCCAGCACATCCCGCACGATCGCCGTCCGCGCATCCGCCGCGGTTGCCTCGAACCGGACAGCATCGCGCTCGGCATAGGCGCGCAAACCCTCCTCTGTCTGGTGCCGCCCGAACGCCACCGAAGCCGCCCGCTGCCAGCCCTCGCGCTGGCGGCGGATTTCCGCCAGGTCAAAAAACCGATCCGTTCAGCCACCGCACGGAACGCCGCCCCCGGCCCGATCGGCTGCAGCTGCTCGGGATCCCCCACCAGCACGATCTTGGCTCCTGCCCGGTCGGCCTCGGTGATGAACCGTGAAAGCTGCTTCGAGCCGACCATGCCGGCCTCATCGATCACCAGCACATCGCGCGGCCCGAGCCGGTCGAACCCTCGTTCCCAGCCCCGCTCCCATGAGGCCAGCGTGCGCGAGGCAATGCCAGCCGACTCCTCCAGCCCTTCGGCCGCCTTCCCCGCCAGCGCCGCCCCATGAACGTGGTAGCCTTGCGCAACCCACGCCTCCCGAGCCGCCGCCAGCATCGTGCTCTTCCCCGCCCCGGCCAACCCCACCACCGCAGAGATGCGCTCCGGCCGGCATACATGCTCGATGGCGGCCCGCTGTTCTTCGGCCAGGAACGGCCGCGCACTGACTGCCGCATCCACACGCCGGGCGGCAACGCCAAAACCGCGCACCGGCAGACCGCCCCGACCCTCCGCCATGCGATCGGCACTGACCGCCATATCGCGCTCGATACCGACCATCTCCCGCGTCGAGTAGCGCGCCTGCTCGATCACCCCGCCCGCGCTTATCACGTTGCTCAGCCCGCAATTCCACCAGAGCAGGCGACGCCATCACTGTTGCAAACGCGCCTGGAACGCATCGGCATCGCCGATATAGCGGTGCAGCGCGCGCGCCACATCGTGACGATCGAATACGCTCTTCTCGCCCGTGATGAGCGTCAGCACCTGATCCGGCCGCTCCCGGATCAGCGCGGCGTTGCGCTTCGCGGCCTCCTCATCGATCCGAACCCGCGATACGGCCTTGCCACGCCGCTCCATTTGCGTGGCATGCACGCCCATATGCTGCGTCGGTTCGATCTCCAGCCCCCGCTCCTGATGCGAACGGTGATCGATCCGCACATCCAGCCCCGCACGCGCCAGATGCTCGTTCGTCCGCTGCTCCCAGCCAATCCGGAGATCCCGAAGCTGCTCATGCGAGGTCGGCAGGCCAAGCGCCTGCAACTTCTTGTTCTCAAGCTCGAGTTCGGATTTCTCGCCCAGGGAACCGGCCGGCATGGCCCCGATCCAGCGCCCCGCCTCGTCACGCCCGGTCATCACCCGTCGCGTGGTCAGCAGGATATGGGCATGGTGGTTGCGGACATCGGTATGACCGTGGGGCACATGGATCGCAAAATCCACCGCAACCCCGTACTGCCGGGCCAGAGCCTGAGCAAAATCCCGCGTCAGTGACAGCCGCTGCTCCGCCGACAGCTCGTGCGGGAGCGCAACCTCGATTTCGCGAGCGACCCGCGCATCCTTGCGTCTCTCCGCCAATTCCGCAGCATTCCACAACGCTGATCGGTCACGCGCCCATTCAGGACCGGCGTCATGCACAACGGCACCATTCGCTGCTACGGTGTCATTGGGGAGAATAATCTCTGCGTGCTCAACACCATGGCGCCGGCTAAAGTCATGCACCATCCCATCGCGCACATTCTCAAGACGATCGGCCGCGCGGTACGCAGAAGCCGCCACTGCACTACGACCAGAGCCGCGAGCTACAGGCTTCATGCTCATATGGTAGATCGCCATTCTGCACCAACCCTACCCCGCACTGAGTTGCGCAGCAACTCGTAAGTGCGGAGTTAAAGCTTCACTTCGTTTCGCTTTTCGTGATGCCTAGCATCATATTGGCGGGATATTTTATGCCAAACACTTTGATGGCTTCTACACTTTTATGCTCGATATGGATGGCCCGTTCAGACCCATAATGGAAGTTTCAGCAAGAACCGGCGATATTCCGATCGATGCAATCGATTTGTCCACGTTGCCAGGCGCAGACGATCTGCCAGAATGATGACAGTTGCTGGTGCACCAAACTGCCGACCGTTACGCCGCTGCCAACGGATGACGTAGCGCATTGCCTATGCCCGAATTGCCTACGGGAGATGCAGGACAAGGCACGCCAGAACGCCACTGCCGCCGATCACGACAGAACCGAGGAAACCCATGGCTCGCAAACCCATTGAACAGCAGATTGCCCAGCTTGAAGCTCGTGCCAAGACTCTCAAGGCACGGTTGGCAAAGCAGGATCGTGCCAGAGACACTCGCCGTAAA
>NZ_CAJHNI010000002.1:0-18527 GCF_905116885.1 Acidiphilium sp. C61
GCCGCTTGCTTCCAGCTCATGCCGGGCAATGTCAATGCTGTGTGCAAGCGTAAGAGAATTCGTCAATTGATGCCTCGCAATCGCTATTCATTATTTCGGCCCTGAGATCGCTCCATCAACTCCAAACTTCCATGTTCCGTCCGGATCGGTGACTGTCTGGCCAGAAGTAACGAAACGCCATAGGCTGTAGCATAAGCGGACAAAGTGGGAACGTTGACTGGTTGGGATCGAGGTTTTCTGCGGGTTTGAGCGGAGAGCACGGTTCTGAGGCCGGGATCGCGCGATGACGGAAAACACACGTTTTTCGTACACTTTCGTTTGAGGGCGGCGACCGCGAGTTCTGCGAAGAGTTTGGGGGCGCGCTGATAGAGCACGGTCCTGTCATCGCGACATGCCGTGTGACCGAGGGCACAGGCCAGCCACGATTTTCCGACCCTGTCGGCGCTGCTACGCCGGATGATGCGGCACCGCACGAGGCCGGTGCACCTGGTCCTCGACGGGCTGCCTGCCCACAAAACAGCGCTGGTGAAAGCCTACGTGGCGTCGACCAATGGAATGCTGACGTTGCATTTTCTGCCAGGCTACGCCCCTGACCTGAACCCAGATGAACTGGTCTGGAGCCACATGAAGCGGACGGGCGTCGCCCGGACTCCGCTACGCCAAGGCGAAAAGCTTCAGGAAAATCGAAGCCCAACTCGCCGCCATCAAGCGCAAACCACGTCTCGTGCAATCATTCTTCAAAGCACCAACTGTCGCCTATATTACCGACTACTGAGTGATGTCGGTGGGTTCGCGCGAAGTTGCAATGCCGCATCGGGGATGTTGCCATGCGCTGGACGCATGTTGGCCGGGGCTGGTGTGTCGCCTTTCGGTCAGGGCGGGAGGGTGCGGTATCCCGGTCTGGCCGCGCAGCAGCAGGATGGCGAAGGGGCTGGTGGCGAGGAGCACCAGCGCGATCACATGGATGACCGGCATCAGCGCGGCGGTGGCGCCGAACGTGTAGCCCAGCGCCGAGACCCGCAGGGCCATCGCGCCATAGAACGCCGTCAGCCCCAGCTGCGCCGCGCCGGTCACCGAGAACAGCACCGCGTTCAGCGCGGCCGCAGGCGGCGCTGCCGGATCTGGTAGATCGGCACGACCAGGGCCGGCAGGACGAGCACGGACCAGGCGCCGATGGTCACCAGCATGGCGAAATCGTCGATGCTCGTCGCGGTCCGGATCGCCAGCATGGGCACCAGCGCCAGCCAGACGATGACCGCAAAGCGGCCAGGCCAGGGATGGCCGCCCTGTCGCGGGGGGAGCGGGCGCGTTCCTCGGGCGATGGGACGGTGTCCGTCGCATGGCGTCGCGCGCCGCGCCAGATATAGGGCAGCAGGGCCGTCGACAGGAGCGCCATCGGCCCCGAGAGGAACAGGAAGTTGACTGCGCCATGCGGGAAGACGGCGAGGTCGAGGAGCCGAGCGCCAGCAGCGGCAGATGCGCCAGCAGCAGCATCCGCACCAGCGGCAGCCAGAGTGTGACCTGCTGCGAGACATACGCATAGGACTGCCCGAGGGCGGCGCCGATCATGAAGGTCGGGATCACGAACATGGTGCCGTGGAGTTCGCCGTGGACGAAGGGGGCAAAGATCGCGGCCTGCCCGGCGGCGTGCGCGAGCGCCTGGCCGATCATGCCGGCGAGCAGCGCGCCGTCGGAGATGGTGACGAATCCGAACGCGCTCTCCGGTCTGAAGCCACGCGAGGGCCGGGCCCGTCCTGCCTGCGCGGTCTTGCCGGATGGCGGCTGCGGACGAGGTCGGTTCACCGCCGCGTTGCCCGGCTCTTGCTGGAGACGCCATCTGGATGCCCAGAAGTCCGCCGCCCGGTCCCGAGCCGCGTGCCCCCGGGGCGAGAGAAGCCGCGCCGCCCAGTTCCGCATCGCGCCGGCCTCGTGCCAGGCCGCGATGAAGGGTTCGGCCGGGTGCTGCCAGTTGTCCCGCGCGAAATAGCCACCGACGACCACGCTCGCCGGCGCATTGACCATCGCCGTGGTGCCAGTTTCAACGCGAGGCGATGCGCCTCGTTGCTGGCGTCCGCCGCCCGTTTCGCCAGCCGGCCTGCATCGGCGCGGATCGTGGTGGCCTTGTCCGCCCGCTTGGCCACGCGCAGGCGGGCAGGCCCATTGTCGGTCTCGAGCCGTTCCGCCTTGGCCAGCCGGGTCGTCTGCTTCGCCGTGAAGCCGGCGGCCTCGCTGCCCGCCGCCTCGATTTCATCGAGCGCCTGCGGGGCGTTCCGCAGGTCCCGCAGCGTCGCCATCCGCCGATCGGCAGGTCCGGCAGGGCCAGCACCAGTGCCAGCAGCGACAGCGTCTCCGCCGCCGGGCTGTGGCCCCACTTGTGGGCCTCGGTCTTGCCGTCGACGATCGCGCCGAGCAGGGAGCCGGTTCCGGCCAGGCTTCCGGTACTTGCCGCGAGAACGCCGATTTCCGCCTCGCCACGCCGGGCACGAACAGCAGCAGCGCCGCCGCGAGCAGGCCGAGCAGGTCGAACGCCATGCCGACCGCGTGCTCGCCGGTTTCGCTGCCGAGGAAGCGGGCGAGCGCCTGTCCCAGCGCCATCTCGCCCTGGGCGCGGGCGATCGCGCCTCGCCCTCCATCGTCATCGCCCGTTCGAACACGTTCTCGATCCGCTGCATCAATCCGGGCGTCGGCGCCGGCGGGTGCGGGCATCCATCGCGCGATCATCGAATGGCCGAGCCCGTCGGCGTCGAGCACCGGCTGGCGCAGCACCATGCAGGTCTGACCGTCGGAAAAGAGGATTCCGGTCTCGCGGCCGACGGTCGCATCCGCGAAGCGGGACAGGTGGACCGACGCCTCGGCCTGGCCGAAATAGGGGCCCCAGCTCATCTGGTATGCGCGTCCAGCCATCACCGCCTCCTGCTGTTCGGGCGAGGTTACCGGCGGCGATGCGGTCCAGTAATCGTGCCGCCGGGCATGACCGGGCGCCGGGCGGGCGGCGCGCATGACCGGGGGCCGGCGCTCTGCTGCGAGGCCGGCGGGGAGGGCGCGGGGATGGTCAGCGACCGGGCGGGGACCGGGTGCGCGGCGGCGGGACATAGCCGGACGGGCGGCCCTGCGGGTGGAACTGGCCCGGAGATGATGGCGGCGCCGGGAACAGGACGGCCCAGGCTTCCGTGTGCGACCTGTGACGTGCGCGCGAGGCGGCCTGCGCCGGGGTGGGGATGTCCGGCCCGCGCCGTCGCGGCGGGCGCGCGTGCAGCAGGCGGAGCGATTCGGGCAGGCGCAGGCTGTCGCGCGGCAATCAACGTGAGAATCCAGCGTCAATCAGGATGAGAATGCGGCTGGGGAGGCACCGGCGGAGGGCGTAGCCCGGAGCCGGTGCCTCCCCAGCCGGGCAGCGTCCTTGCCAGGGCGCCGCCGTGGTCGCGGCGTCCGGGTCGCGGAGGATACCTCCTCACAACGGGGAGACCTTCGTGCCCGGCCGCCACATCAACGACCACCAGAAGAGGCTTTTCATGAGATATCGACAGACAGACGGTGTTGCCCTGGCGTCCGCCAGGGCCGGCTTCAGCACTGCCGCGGGCTACCGGCTCGAGCAGGAGCGGCACCTACCGTCATCGCCGACCGCGCGCGCGCGGCGCCGCCCGGATCCGCTGGCGACGATCTTCGACGCTGAGGTGGTGCCGCTGCTGGAAGCCGCGCCCGGCCTCAGGGCCGTGGATCTTCGAGGAGATGTGCCGGCGGCATCCCGATCTCGCCCCGGGTGTCCGGCGGACGCTCGAGCGGCGTATCCGCACCTGGCGCGCGCTGCACGGGCCGGAGCAGGAGGTCATCTTTCGCCAGACCCATGAGCCGGGCGCGATGGGCCTGTCCGACTTCACCGATATGAACGAGCTCGGCATCATCGTCGCCGGCGCCCCGCTCGACCACAGGCTCTATCACTTCCGCCTGGCCTGGTCCGGCTTCGAGCACGCCCATGTCATCCTGGGCGGCGAGAGCTACGTCGCTCTCGCCGAGGGGCTGCAGAACGCCCTCTGGCCTGGGCGGCGCCCCGCGCGAACATCGCAGCGACAGCCTCTCCGCCGCCTTTCGCAACCTCGCCGCGCCGAGAACGTCGCCGACCTGACCCGCCGATATGACGCGCTCTGCGCCCATTACGGCATGACCCCGTCGCGCAACAATCGCGGTGTCGCTCATGAGAACGGCGCCATCGAAAGCCCCCACGGCCATCTCAAGCGCGCGGTCCGCGACGCCCTTCTCCTGCGCGGCGGCACAGTCTTCGTCGATCTCGAAGCCTATCGCCGCTTCATCGCGAGATCGTCGGCCGCCAGAACCGGCGCCACGCCGAGCGCATCGACGCCGAGCGCGCCGCCCTGCAGAAACTCCCCGAGCAGCGCACCGCCGATTACGAGGAGACCGTTGTCACCGTCACCTCCTCCGGCGGCTTCACCTCAGGAAGGTCTTCTACACCGTCCCCTCCCGCCTGATCGGCCAGCGGCTCCGCGTCCGCCTCTATGACAACCGGCTCGAGCTGTTCCTCGCCGCCACCCCGCTGATGACACTCCCCCGCGGCCGGCCACAACCGGATGGCAGACACGGCCACGTCGTCGACTACCGCCACGTCATCCACAGCCTGCGCCGCAAGCCGATGGCTCTGCTCAATCTCGTCTATCGCCACCAGCTCTTCCCGCGCGATGCCTATCGCCGGACCTTCGAGCACCTGCTCTAGCAGACATCGCCCAGGGACGCGTGCAGGATCATGGTCGAACTCCTCGCCATCGCCCATGAGCGTGCCTGCGAGGCTGAACTCGCCAGCGTCCTCGCCGCCGATAGCAACGCCGGCCGACAGCCCGACCTCAATGCCATCCGCCAGCGCTTCGCACCCGATCCCGCCAGCCTGCCCGCACTCACCATCCCGACCATGCCGCTCGCCAGCTATGACATCCTGCTCCAGGGAGCAGCCGCATGAGCGAGACCGCACGCACCGTCGACGCCCAGCGCCTTACCCTGCTGCTCAACGAGCTCAGGCTCCCCGCCATCAAGCAGGTCTGGCCCGACTTCGCCGCCCGCGCCGACAAGGAAGCATGCCCGCCGCACGCCTCCTCGCCACGCTCGCCGAGCACGAGGTCGCCGAGCGCGACCGCAGGCGCATCGAGCGCCACCTCCTCGAAGCCAGGCTGCCGCCCGGAAAAACCATCGCCACCTTCGCCTTCGAGGCCGTGCCGATGATCTCCAAGGCCCAGGTCCTCGCCCTCTGCTCCGGCGACGGATGGCTCGAGACCGGCGCCAATCTCCTCGCCTTCGGCCCGCCCGGCGGGGGAAAGTCCCATCTCGCCGCAGCCATCGGCCTCGCCCTCGTCGAGAATGGCTGGCGCGTGCTGTTCACCCGCACCTCCGACCTCGTCCAGAAGCTCCAGATCGCACGTCGCGAACTCGCCCTCGAGGCCACCATCGCCAAGCTCGACAAATTCCACCTGCTGATCCTCGACGACCTCGCTTACGTCACCAAGGATCAGGCCGAAACCTCGGTTCTCTTCGAACTCATCAGCGCACGCTACGAGCGCCGCTCCCTGATGATCACCGCCAACCAGCCCTTCGGCGAGTGGGGAAAGGTCTTCCCAGATCCCGCCATGACACTCGCCGCCGTCGACCGCCTCGTCCACCACGCAACCATCTTCGAGATGAACGTCGAAAGCTATCGCCGCAAAACCGCAATCCAGCGCCGAACCGGGCCAGGACGGCCGCAGCACGCCCAACAATCACCGAAAACATCAGATTGTCGCGCCACGACAATCAAGTCGCCCAAACCCGCTTGCCAGCGTCAAACCAATCCGATTAACCTTCCAAGGCCGCGATCACTTTCTCATCCTGATCGTCGCGCTTCTCATCCAGATTGTCGCGCTACACGCAGGCCGAGATCGAGGCTGGAAACGACCGGGCTTTGACATTTGCAGGTCATTCAGGCGCATCGACAAGCAGATACTAAATTTTGGTGGTATCACTGAAAGGGCGTTGGCCAATGTTTTCGATTAGACGAAGCAGGTAGCCATCCGGGTCCATGACCAGAAGCTGTCGCTGGCCGAATTCAACCGTGTTGGCTCGATACCACGCCTCCTCAGGCTCCTTGAATAGCGGACATCCCGCTTTTGCCAGTCGGTCTAGTATCGGCCGGAGGGTCGGTGTCTTGATCTGGAAATTGATGCCACGACCAAGTGGTGCTTCGAGCGGCCCCGTCACCCATTGGTCGTCTGCCGTGTTGCGCTGCTCAAGCATTACCTGAGCACCGTCAAGGTCCAAGTATGCGAAGCCGGTTTCCGGCCGGTCGAATGCTACGGAGAAGCCGATCAGATTGCACCAAAAACGCAGGCTCACCTCCAAGTCCGAAACCACCAGTTCCGGAACCAGCCTCGCCGAGTTTGCCATTCCAATAAGCCCTTTAACCCCTATCCGACCGCTGTAATTACAGCTGCCCGCTGCTGCTACCCCCCCAAGTTCGCCACGCTCGTGCGAAATTCCTGATTTTCGTGCAGACTCAGCGCATTTGGGGGAAACCAGACCTACGCGTCTTGCTGTCCTCGTGCGGCTAATTGATCGAGGGCTGACCCCTCAAGCACATAATAAATCTTGTCAAACCCGTTTGCGCCCAGCCCGTCATAGAGCGACCGCGCTGCCACGTTTTCTCTTGAGGTGGACCATTCGATCCTAGTGCTTCCTGCGGCCTTCGCCGCCTGTGCAATCCCAGCCATCAACTTCTGTGCGACGCCACGGCGGCGTGCAGCGTGGCCGACATAAACCTGCTGGACGTAAGTGAATGTGAGCAGGCCGGCGACGGGGTAGAGAGAGGTGAACGTGGCAAAGCCGAGAAGTCGAACATCGTCGTGGGCTACGATGATGTCCACCTGCCGGGCACGGCGAAGCACGTCCTCAGCGACTACCAGATCAGAACTGATAGTGGCTCCGTAGAAACCAGCCATCTCGATCATCAAGTCGGCTAGGGCCTGAGCATCTTTCTCGTCAAAGCGACGTATGCGGACCACCATTCACCCTTTCCCGACACAACCTGCTGCTACGCTACATGGCCGACTTTTCTACCACCGCATACAAGGATCATGTGTGGACGGCCCGTTGGGTTCAAGTCGTTAAAGCAGAATTTGGTATCGGTTCGAATGCGGTCATGTGTCCGGCCTTTGACGCGGTGGTCTGACCGCTGGCCCAGATGGGTGCCGCGAGCAACATCCAAACAGAAATTGCGGCATGGAACTGCCGTAGATTCAGACGGATTTTGTTGCTCGTCGGTTCGACCGATAACCATCTCCTGTTTGCCCCTAAACCCTCGGCACCGGCGCGCGGATCAGGCGGCTACCGGCTGACGCCGATACGCTTCACCACGCGCCATCATGGCCCAGATGATCCGGGCCATCTTGTTGGCCAGAGCGATCGCCGCGACCTTGCGCGGCTTCCGCTCCAGCAATTGCAACAGCCAAGCGGTCGCTGATTTGCTGCCTGGTTTAGCGAAGCGGATCACCGCCATCGCCCCGACCACGAGCAACTGCCGCAACCTCTCATTGCCTGCCTTACTTATCTTTCCCATACGATGCTTGCCGCCGGTGGAATGCTCTCGCGGAGTCAGCCCGAGCCACGCTGCAAAATGCCGCCCGGTCTCAAAATTCGCGGGGTTCACATTGAGCGCCATGGTGATCGCGGTGATTGCCCCAACGCCGGGAATCGCGGCGAGGAGCTTGCTGACCGCGTTGGCCTTGTGCTGTTCGAGCAGCTGTCTCTCCAGTGCGTCGATCTTTGCATCGAGATCCGTCACATGCTGACCCATTTGCTCAAACATCGCCTTTGCAATTGCTGGAATCGCTTCCTCGGCAGACAGGAGAACAAGCAATGCTGAGACGTTCGCGCAGCCCTTGGCGGCAACGATGCCAAATTCCGCCGCGTGCCCCCGCAACGCGTTGATCGCCTGGGTTCGTTGATTCACCAAGAGTTCCCGGTGCTTCACGATGATTGCTGCCGCTTGCTCATCCACCGATTTGACCGGAACCGTGCGCATGGTCGGGCGGGATGCTGCCTCACTGATCGCTTCTGCGTCGTTGCGATCATTTTTACTCCGCTTCACGAAGGGCTTCACATATTGCGGTGGGATCAACCTGACCCGGTGGCCCATACCGCCCAACACCCGCCCCCAGTGGTGCGAGCCTGCGCAAGCTTCAAGAACCACCTCCGTCGGAGCCAATTTGACGAAGAACGGTTCAACCTGAGCCCGCCTGATCTCGCGCCGGAGTAACGGGCGCTCCTGGTCATCGACCCCATGGATCGTAAAAACATGCTTGGACGTGTCTATAGAAATCCGCTTAAATTCCATTGGGCGGCCCTTTCATTAGGTTCGTTGTTCGACCCTATATTGGCACATTGGATGCCGTTGGGCCGTCCACCCCAACAGAAATGCACCATCACCGTGCCAGCGCCAAGCGCTGGCGCAGTAGTGTAGAGGTGTCGCAGGTCTCGGGATTTTCACGACGATTGATGGGGAGAAACATGAAATCTTCAGATAGGGCTGCGGTGCTGGATGAACTCGCCTCTTTGATCGCAGGCATCCCGTCAGCCGGGCCCATTCGGGTCGCGATTGACGGACGGACGGCATCAGGGAAAACAACGCTGGCGGATGAACTGGCCGAAGCTCTCGGCAAGACAGGAAGGGCGGTTATTCGGACTTCAATCGACGGATTCCACCGGCCCAAGGTAGAACGCTATGCGCGTGGTCGTCACTCCGCAGAAGGCTACTATTACGACGCGCGCGATCTTCCGGCTATCAACGCACTTTTGCTTTCCCCCTTGGGGCCGGGCGGCGATCGGCGGTATCGCACGGCGTCATTCGATCTCGACAATGACCAGCCTATAAAGCAGGAGCCACAAGTTGCGTCGGCCGATGCCATATTGATCGTAGATGGCACTTTTCTCCAGCGGCCCGAACTACGCGACGACTGGGATTTGGCGATTTTCGTAGAAACCTCGGAGCAGCTTTCCGAACAGCGCGGTATTGATCGGGACGCCGGGCGTTTAGGTGGGGCAGATGCCACACGTCAGCTCTATGCGGTTCGATATAAGCCAGCCTTCGATATTTACGAAAGTATGTGCGCGCCGGCTTCTACTGCCGATGCAGTCTTCAACAATGACGACTTCGCCAGCCCGGTCCTGAAAGTCCGCACCGGCGGCAGGCTGTCGCACAAATCCTAAGTTACGCGACAGTCAGAATTGACTTATTTCGGTCGCCCGACACCGGTCGAGCGATCTCGGAAGCCGATGCAGCTTGCAAAAGCGGCACGACCCGCGCTCGCAGCCATTCGAGTGCCGGGTCGCGGTCATTCTGCATCGACCACACCAGGGCCACTGAAGGCAGGCGAAGATCGAGCGGAATTTCCGTAACCGTAAGGCCGAAAAGCGGCGCATAGCGAGCCGCCATCCGCGTCGGCAACGTGGCGATCACCGGCGCCTCGGCCGCTGCTGCCAGCACGGTGAGAAAATCCGATGCCGCCAACACCACGTTCAGCGTCTCCTCGGCCCGCGCCAAGGCTTCGGACAGGCAGCCCTGGATGTCGTCCTTCAATGTCATCAGCGCATGCGGATGCGCGATGTAGTCGGCCCTCGACAAGGGCAGCCGCAGCTGCACGAAATCCGGATTGAAACAGCAGGCCAGCGACTGCTCGAACAGCGGCGTTCCACAATGCCGTTCCAGCCCGTACTCGAAACAGCCGATGGCGAGGTCAAGTTCACCGCTATCCAGCATGCGATGCGCATCGCTCCGTGCCACCGAGCGCGTCAGCAGGCTGATGCCTGGCGCATGCGCCTGTAGATCGGCGGTCAGATTGGGCAGCAGCAAAATCTCCAGCTCCGACGAAAATCCGAGGCGCACGATTCGCGTTTCCGATTGCGGTTCGAAGGGCTTGCCCTCTGTCAGCGTGCTCTGGATCTGCAGCAGCAATTCGCGCAGTCGCGGCGCCAGCGCGATGGCCTTGGCAGTCGGGTTCATCGTCGTGCCGACCCGAACCAGCACCTCGTCGTCGAGGAGCAGCCGCAGCGTGGACAGCGCGTGGCTCATCGCCGGTTGCCCGAGTTTCAGCCGCTGCGCCGCCCGCGTCACGCTGCGTTCGGTCATCAGCGCGTCGAAGGCGACCAGCAGGTTAAGGTCGAAAGAGCGAAGATTGAAATGGTCGATTGACCGCATGACTTGAATCGATTTGCATGATGATCGGGCGGACCATAGCTCTCCGTCCATGACGCAGCAATCCTCGAACAATGTGGAAATCCCGCTCTCCTTCCGGGTCGGCGATGCGCTGGTGACCCGGATTCCCGAACTCCGCTGGACGAATGCCGATCCGGCCCGGCTATATCCCGATCTCGACCCTGCGGCTCTCGGCACCCATGGCGGTCAGCTCACGGCCGGTTCCTTCAATCCGGACACCGGCACGCTCGCTCAGGGCACGCATTCCTGGCTGGTGCGGCATGCCGGACGGGTCATTCTGATCGACACGGCCACCGGCAACGGCAAGCCACGGCCCCGCGCCCCGGTGTTGGACCATCTCGACACGCCCTATCTGGCCCGCCTCGCTGCAGCTGGAGTGATGCCGGACCAAGTCGATCTCGTCCTGCTGACGCATATCCATGCCGACCATGTCGGCTGGAACACGGTGCTGCGGGATAACATCTGGCAACCGCTCTTTACCCGTGCGCGGCACGTCTATTCCGAGATGGAGGCGCGCTACGCTGCGGCATTGGACGGTTTCGCACCCGCGCCCGACCTACCCCCGGAAGCGTTCGGCCGCCCCGATCACCCGCCCATGCCGCAGGTCTATACCGACAGCCTGAAACCTGTGATCGATGCCGGTCTGGGCCAGGCCATCGCCATCGACGGCCGGGAGATCGCGGATGGTCTCTCCTTCCATCCCGCACCCGGCCACAGCATCGACCACGCCACCATCCGCCTCCACTCGTGCGGCGAGGAGGCATGGTTCGTCGCCGACCTCATGCATCATCCGCTGCAGGCCTACCGGCCCGATCTACGGTCGGTCTACTGCGAGTTTCCTGGCAAGGCCGAGCAGTCCCGCCGCTGCATGCTGGCTCACGCCGCCGAAACCGGTGCGCTGTGCCTTACCGCCCATTTTGCCGAAAGCGGTGCCGGCCGCGTCACGCAAAACGGCTCCGGCTTCGCCTGGCATTTCGTCAACCCCACGGAAGTTTCCGCATCATGAGTGACCTCACCATCGAAAACCAGCTCATCCCGAGCGAGACACCTGGCATTTCCCTCCATCTTCGCCGCAAGTGCCGCGCCGACATTGCCGCTTTCGGGGCCGATCGCACCCTGCTGCTCATGCACGGCGCGACGCTTCCGGCCGAAACCCTGTATGACGTGCCGGTCGGCGAGGGTGCCTTCATGGACGTGCTGGCGGAAGCAGGCTTCGATGTCTGGGCGCTGAATGTGCGCGGCTTTGGCGGCTCGACCCGCCCTGCGGGCATGGAGGGCGCGCCCGACGCCGCCCCGCCGCAAGTCTCCACGGCGGTGGCGGTGTGCGACCTCGCCGCCGCCGTCGATCACATCCGCGCTGCGCAGGATCTCGGTCAGATCACCCTCATCGGCATGTCCTGGGGCGGCACGGTCACGGCGGCCTACAGCGCCGCCCATCCCGCCAATGTCGCGAAGCTCGTGCTCATCGCTCCACAGTGGCTGAGCGACGGGCCGCCGCGCATCGATCCAGGCGGCCCGGTGCCGGCCTATCGCCGCTTCGATGTCCACGCCTTCCGCGATCGCTGGCTCGAAAGCGTGCCGCAAGAACTGCGGGAGGAGATCCTGCCCGGCGCCTGGTTCGCCGCCTGGGCCGACATCATCCTCGCGAGCGACCCGGCGGCCCGGGACGGCATGATCCGGGCCCCTGCCGGCGTCATCCAGGACGTGCGCGACTACTGGTCCGCCGGAAAGCCCTTCTATGAACCCGAAGCGATCACCGCCCCCGTGCTGCTGCTACACGGCGAATGGGATCTGGATGTGCCGCAGCCGCGCATGTCGGCCCTTTTCCAGCGCCTCACCGGTGCCCGCTACCGGCGCTGGATCGAGATCGGCGAAGCCACCCATATGATGGTGATGGAACGCAACCGGTGGCAGATCCTGAGCGAAATCCTGCTTTTCCTGCGTAGCCAACATGGATAGCTCCCCACGACCGGCCTGCTATCGCCCTCAAATTCGCCTTGAGGCGAATGACCGTTTCAGGCCGACTGCCAGCTTTCCAACCTACAAGCGCATTGTCGCATAACTTGTAAAGCTCGCGACAGCCGGCATCCCTCGCGGCCGACCTGGACTTTTCTTGTCGCGGATCTTTGTCGCAAAGCTTCGCATACTTACGACAAAGATCCGCGACAGCCAGTGACCGGGTTGGGGGATTTCTGCCTGTCGGCTTACGGCTTGCGAAAGCGGATATCGGACGTTCTCTTTGTGGCGAGGCTGGGCCGAAAACTGCCGGTCCACTCTTGGGTGTTGGGCTCAGGAAAGTAGACATCTCCTCGACCACCAGCAGCTTGCTGTCGTTGACTCTGACCAGTCAGTCAGTAATTTCCAGTAACGTCTCCATAGCCTCCACCATAGCGAGGTATTCGTTGACTCGCGCGTCGCTCACATCGCTGTCTCCGCCGTGGGCAGCGAGGTTCCGAAGAGCGTAGAGCCCCGAAGCGACTTCGCTTGATTGTCGGTTATCACACCGCGCTTCACGGCCGCCTGGACGAGTGCGGCATCTCCCTTCCCGACATGGGTTTCATCGGTCTCCCGACTTTTTTGCGAAGCGCTTTTTCAAGTTGAGCCCAAGCGCCGACGATCCTCGCCGCGTTAGGAGATTGATCCTCAGCCGCTAGTGTGGGCAGAATAAAAGTAAGCTTCTCGGTCTGAGTCAGACGTGGCTCTGTAGGCGCCTTTCGTAGCCCTGCCCACACTTCGGCGGCTGCCCGGTCCCACTTCCCTGTGACCCCATCCTTCCCGATCTTCAGTTCTGATATCGACGCGATCAGTTCTTTGATTTGATTTCGGAATAATAGGATTGCAACGACCACCACAGTCGGCCAGGCCATTGATTTCACGATCGACGCGATAAATTCAGCCCAGCTCATCGGTGTTTCGTGCCCTTTGGTCGATATGTCTTGTAGCCAATTCGATCCGAGTCGGTTTTAGCATTTATGCGCTGATCGATAGCACTTTGCTAATACCTATCACTCTGTCGATGATCTACGCATGGCTCCGGGTATCTCGGGTCGTAACCTTCGTCAGCCGGCATTTGGTCAATCTAAGTTTGATTGGGATGGGCCGACTGCCGACGGTCCGGTTCCGATCAGTGTAGGGCGCAAGCTGCCATTCTATTGACGCTGGGAGAGCGACTTGTAGTAGACTCGGGGCGCGCCCGGAGTCGGCTCGAAGGTGAAGCAGTTGCAGTAGTCGGCGATTGCCTGCATGACGCCGAGCAGGAAGATGCAGAGAATGCCGCCGTCTGGCCGGTGCCCAATGGCTTAGGAAGTTGCTTACAATCGTCACCATGTGGTGTTGAGGCCCGCTTCCTGCGCCGCGTCGAGGACTAGGCAGTTGGCCGCCTTGTGCAGTTTAACAGCAGCCTCGATCGCCTTCAGAAATTCGCTCGAGAGCTGCTTGTCATCGTTGAAAGCGATGTCCACCGGAACCGGAATCCGGAGCTTGCTGATGAGATCACTCAACCGATATTCCAGATATTGCCTCACGCCCTCCTTGGCGAAGTCAACCTGGCCGGCCTGCAGCATCGAAATCGTTAGGTCCCGCACCTTGTTGACCGCCCCAGCCTGCGGAAGGACGGCGATCTGGGGTGATCCTTCCAGCCGTTGATGCCACCACGTCCCCGAGTTGCTGTGCTTGTTGAAAAGTTTCTCTAGCATCGTGTCGTGGCTCAAGAGAATCACCTGTGGGCCGGACGCCTTCCCCGGCCGCGCAAATGTCGTTCTGATGAGTTCGACAAGGAAGTGCTGATGCCCGGCGTCAAAGCTCGACGTCACATCGTCGAGAACAACGAATTTCGGGAGCCCGCCATAGAGCGATGCTGCTGCCAGATATAGCGATATCGCGAAGGCGTTGCGGAAGCTCTCGGACAGAAGCGCCTGGGGCGATACGTTCGTCAGTCCGTAGAATTGGGCAAGCCCGATACGGAGTTCCTCGCTGCCAGCTTTTTTGGAGACGGTCGGCTCGACACCATGAAACGACATCTTCTTAAAGTAATCCTTGAACACCGGCTCGACGGCGGTCAGTCGTGCCTCGCTCATGCCGGCCTCCGCCGTCGCAAAAGCCTTTGATGCCCTGCCGAGGAAAGTTCGGATCCGGTCTACACAGGCATCTCGCGCGGTTGCGTCTGCCAGCACTTTCCGGGACTGTTCGAGCTTCCGCCAGTTTTCCTGCAGGCGCCGCGCTGTCTCCACTTTCTTCGTTACCTCAACCGAGGATGGCGGTAGCTCCTTTTCGAGCTGGGTCTGCTCGGCCGCCAGCGTGCCAGAAAGCCCCTCCGCGCGCGTACGCAGTGTATCCAGCCACTGAACCAAAGCATCGGCATCGGCCTTGGAGATCGCGCCGACGCCGGCGCGGGTCTGGTGCGCGGCGAGTAGGCGCTTCTCGGGTACCGGTTCGAGCTCGGCTTCAAGCTGCAGTAGCTCTGTCCAACCAGCCTCGTTCCACTCCGCCGCCAACGCGGTGGTTGTCTGGTCCAAGATCTCAAACTCAGAGAGCTTGGCGGCGAGGTGATCCCGCAGGCTATGGGTGCCTTTCCCGTCGCAGAGCGGGCAAAGATACGAGTCCTCCCACTCCGCCCTTTCCACGACCTTCGTCCCTGCCTGGTAAAGCTCAAGCATCAAGTGACCAGAAGTCTTCGCCAGTGCGGACTCGCGCTCGGCGGCGCGAGTGGCCAATTGCGGGGCGCGCTCCCGGGTTGGAGCTTCATGGTTCATTTTGGCGATATTTTCGCGCTCTCGAATGCAAGCACCGAGGCGTTCGCGCTTCGGACCGCCTTCGGCATCCTTGATAGCGTCGATGCAAACGTCGATGTCGATGGCGTCGTACGCCTTGTCCTCGCACTGCGGCTTCAGAGGTGTGATCTGGACCAGGGCCTCATGGCACTTGTCCTTCGCGGCGGCCGTATCCAGCTGCCCGAGCGGCGTCCCCACAAGTAATTCATAATCTTTGGCGATGGCCGCCGACAATTCGGCTCCGGTCCTCTCCTCCCGGATCTTGGTCTGGGCGTGGGCCGTGATGTCGAAATGGTTGTTAAACGCGCGTGTATTCGCCAAACCTGCCAGCGCTTGGCGAAGATCGCTGTAGGCAGAGAGTCCAAGGAGACCGGAAAAGGTGCGGCCACGAGCGAGCGGTGGCGCGGTGATAAATTTCTGAAATGTCGGGCCGTCGAGTAATACGAACTCTCGATTGAGCGCGGTCAGTATCGCGTTGGCGTCCCACGGCGCGGTGGCGCTGACAGTGCGCAGGCCGGTTGGGCTGCGGACGACGGTGATCTCGCACTTTTCCGCGCCGGGCTCGGCTACCAGACGGAGCTTGATCGTCGCCTGACCGGTCGAGTGAAAGCGGTTTTGGTAATAGTCTCTGTCGCGTTCGACGGCTGGGAGTTCATCCAGCCAAGGGAGTTTGCCGGTGATTGCATAACGCACCGCGTCGTAGACGGAGGTCTTGCCGACGCCGTTGACGGCCGACACGCTATTGACCTTGGCAGGCTTGAACTTGAGTTCAAGTGGCCGGTCTTCATTGTTCACGCCCCGGAAGCCCTCGATCAAAACGCCCTCGAGAAGCCATCCGGTCACCGTCGGCGATTGCGCGACCGCCGGTTGTGCCGTGGCGGGCACGTTTGCTGTGGGTACGGCTGCCTGCCTGTCGGTCGCGTCGTCATCAGTTACAGCCGGTGACGTGTTGCAGATCTCGAATAATCGATCCCAGATTTCCTCGTGCTTGTAATTACCATCTACCAGCGCCAAAAGGCGGCGCGCATTTCGGGACCAAGCGCGGCGTCGAGCTCTTTAACGTATACCCCGAATATCGATAGATTATCGCTGAGACTAGCATTCTCATCGAATGCAAACGCTGTTCCCTCTGCAGCCATAGCAATACCCCCATGCCCGCTGAGTTTGCAGTGGAGTAGTCGCGAGATGCAAGTGTTCGTTCATCAGCGGTCACGGCGGACAGAGCTGCAGGGCACCGATATCGGTGTGAAACTGGATCATGCCCACATCTGCAAAGGGCGCCAATCGCCGCTAAAGATCAAGAACATTGACATGATAAGAATGTCCGCTCCCGAGAAGCCGAGCTAGGGCTCAGAATGACCATGAAGGGCGCAGAGCCGTTGCGGGCCAGGGCCGGCGAATGACCGGTTTTGGGGTTCCCGTTGCGGCCTCCCCATGGCCCGGTAGGGTCGATTCCAGATATAGCGCCTACTGGATAACCTGGTGAGAGGGACTGACGTTATTCACAGACACGGCCGATGGTTTGGCGGCTGACCTGATATGTCCGTGCGAGGGATGAGACTGATGCGCCGGAGCCACGCGCTTCCCTGACAGCGGCCTTTTGATCATCTGTTAAAGATGCAGGCCGCCCGATCGCCTTGCCGTTCGCTCTGGCTCGCTGGACCCCAGCTTGCGTGCGTTCAATCAGCAGGTCTCGCTCGAACTCAGCCACGGCGGCGATCACCTGCATGGTCATGCGGCCGGCTGAGCTGGTGAGATCGACGGCCGCCTAGGGCCAGACAATGAAGCCGGACCCCGAGGCCGGCGAGGGCATCGACGGTGGCTCGCACGTCGAGCGCGCTGCGGCCTAACCGGTCGAGCTTTGTGACAACAAGCACGTCCCCATCTTCGAGGCGATCGAGGAGGCGGCGGAACTCGGGCCGTTGGCGAGCTGCGACGCTTCCCGAGATTGTTTCCATGATGATCCGGTTAGGGCGGATGGCAAAGCCGGCGGCCTTCGCCTCGGCTATCTGATTCTCGGCGGTCTGCTCACGCGTCGATACGCGGGCATACAAAAACACGCGCGACATAGGGCAATTACGTCCAAAAACCTGCCTGTAATATCGGACAATGCCCACAATGCCGTCAAAATAGTTTTGGGCATGCTCTCGGCGAGGTGTCCGAAACCGGTCGGTTTTGGACGTGATCACATTGATTGAAGTTGTATAGTGACGCGCTACGCGTTACACTGATTTGTGATCTTGAGTTTCCGACATAAGGGCCTGGAGGCTTTTTACCGCACGGGCTCCATGCGCGGGATTCAAGCCGCACAGGCTGGCAAGTTGAAGCGCATTCTTGGCCTTTTGGATGTGGCGCAGACGCCGCAGGATATGAACATCCCGGCGTTTAAGCTGCACCCACTGAAAGGTGACCTTGCCGGGCACTGGTCCGTGTGGGTCAACGGGAATTGGAGAGTGACATTTCGGTTCGTTGAGGCTGGCGTTGAGTTTGGTGAATTATCAAGACTACCACTAGGAGAAGGTAAAATGATGAATAATCCGCCACATCCTGGCGAACTGCTAAGAGAGGATGTCATCGGTGAGCTGGGGCTTTCCGTTACCGAGGCCGCCCAGAGGCTGGCTATGTCCCGCGCAGCGTTGTCGCGTGTGTTGAACGCCAGGGCTGCCATTAGCCCTGATTTGGCGATCCGGCTTGAACAGGCTGGCGTGAGCACGGCGCAGGCATGGCTTGGGATGCAGGCAAACTATGATCTTTGGCTTGCACGACAACACCAGCAGCCACCAGTGCGCCGTTTTCAGGAAAATGCGGCCTGAACAACCAAGTTCGGGCAGCGACCAGTAGACTCATGGACTTATTGTTATCGACCTAGGTCTGGACGCCGATCGGCATTCCAAGCAGCTGATTCGAAATACGTCCCCGGTGTGATCGGGTTCGCGTCGGTTCACGGTCGCCGTAAGATCGGATAGCCGGTCCGCCCCCGCAGCTCAGGTCTCGATAGGCAAACCCGCTCCCTTCCACTCAGGATAGCCATCTTCCAGGCGGCTGGCCTGAACGCCTCGCGCCCGTAACTGCGCCACGGCTTCATATGACAGAACGCAATACGGTCCCCGGCAATACGCGACGACCGGGATGTTCTCAGTGAAGTGGCCCAGCGCCGCATCCAACTGATCGAGGGGAATGTTCAACGCACCCGGCAAATGGCCCCGCGCGAATTCATCCGCCGGTCGGACATCGAGGAGTGTCACGCTGCCCTCGCGCAGGCGTTCAAGCAAGGTCAAGCGCGATACGGGCTCGAGAGAATCCCGCGCCCGGAAATACGCCTGCAGCACCTGATCGATTTCCGCGATGTTCCGCTCGCCCACTCGCCCCAGGCTGCCCAGCAACGTCACCACCTCGGTCTCGGAGACCAGGCTATAGAACATGTTCTTGCCCTCTCGCCGCGGCGCCGCAAGGCGGGCACGGCGCAAGACCTGCAGGTGGCGGGACGTGTTCGAGAGCGACAGGCCAATCCGTTC
>NZ_CAJHNI010000003.1:0-215814 GCF_905116885.1 Acidiphilium sp. C61
GCTGCAAGCTGCCAAGCCGCGTGTCCAATGCGCGTTCCCGGTAGCCGTTGCGATAGGTCGCGCGCTCGCCGCTGCGCTCGTAGCGGCTGGCGCCGATCAGCCCATCCACATCCGTCTCCATCAGCAGTTGAACCACCGCCTCCGCAACGCTGCGCAGAAAATCGCCGTCCCCGGCTTTGGCCAGTAGCTCAGCCAGTGGTAATCTATCTTCGGTCATCGGGTTCTCCAGGCTTCAGGTTGAAGTCTCGCAACTCCACCATAGCCGACTGATCCGATGGCCACCTCAAACTACACCGTTACAGGGCCCAAAAGTCCACCACGACCCCGGACACTACCGACGAACTGCGCCAAAGTTTCGGCTTCGTGTGCGTCAGTCTTGTTCCGCTGCAACGCTGTCGCCACGCGTGCATGGCGCGCATCGAGGCAGATCACCGGAAAACCGAGGTCCTTGAGCGAATGGTAGAGCCACGGCGCCAACTGTCCGGTCTCGAGCCCGACCCGAACGAGTTCGGGCGCATGCCGGCGCAGGGCCGCGGCGAGCACCTCCGGCTCGCTGGCCCTCTTGCCCCGCCAGACCAGCTTCCCGTTGTCGTCCACAACGTGAATGGCGGTGTCTTTGTCCGAAATGTCCAGTCCTGCGTAGTGCGCCATGATTGCCTCCCTCGGCTCCAACAAGCGGACCACCCGCTCGCTTCGCGCCCCCGGTTTGACAGATCAAACCGCTGGATCGCGATCACCGCATGGGGAACGCATCATTGCCTGGTCGAACCGATGCCGGGCCTGAGCATGGATTGGGAGGGCCTCAACCGAACCAACGCCCTGGCATTCATCCTCTGGGCCTCAATTCGGCTGATGCTACGAAGGCACTGTAAGAATAGAATATCATCTTGGACCGAATCTAAGTGTGACGTCGGATAGTTGGCGATGTAAGTATTTCCCGATCCTACCGGGCAATGCGATGGTCTGATATCTTGAGTTTGTTCTTGGCAAGCTATCATATGCCTCCCATGAACGGTAACCTTGGACCATTTCTGGAGAAATCACATGACAATAGCGAATCCCGCCGCGGTCAGCCCCGGCACCCACCAATCGGCCCCCAATCATCCGGCGGCCGCCGTGCATATCGCTGCGGCATCGCATCACGCCGTAGCAGAACACCATCACCTCGAGGCCGCACACCATCTCAACATGGGTGAGCACGAACCCGCCAGGCTGCATGCTGCCGCGGCCATGGCGCATTCCGAGAAGGCCCATTCCAAGACGGTTGAAGCGGCCAAACCACCTGCCAGATAGGTCTTGGTATAGCTTAAGACTTTTCCGAGTGGCCGGTCTTTCCTGAATTACCTGATCTGGCAATTCTCGGTATCATGTTTTTCGGAGCGGGCTTGCGGTGCTGGGACAGTCGATGCGGACAATAACAGGAACGATCGGCACAGGAACTTGGGATTGCATAGAGGGTGTCTGTCTAACACATGCATATCGCATATTCACACAGGTCGTGAATATGCGGCTGCGGATGCAACGTGACGATCAACTGGGTAGGCAGCCTCAACCGGACTCTTACTTAACAGTCTGTAATAGGCTACACTGGCGGTAGGGCTGTTCAACGCTGGTTTCTGAGTTGGGGTGGTCGGATGCGCAACACTGTGGGGGCGAACTGACTTTCTGGGGAATATGGGGATTCCCGACCGGCGGATTTTGGGATTCTTGGAAGGCAACCGATACGGAGGTTGTCATGGCCGCGTTCAGCTCGTTGCTCGATATCCTGGCAGAGGTTCCCGATCCGCGGCGCGCGAAGGCAAGCTCTACAAGCTGCCGCATGTCCTGCTGTTCTCGATCCTGGCGATCATCAGCGCAGCAACTCGTATCGCGGCATCGTCACCTTCATCGACGTCCATCGCCGCCGGTTGAACCGCAGCTTCGGCCTGAAATGGCGCCGGGCGCCTCGCACACGGCGATCCGCTACATCCTCCAGGGGCTCGATCCGGGCGCGGTGGAGGCCGGCGTTCCGACGCCACGCGGCACTGCTGCAGGCGGCCAGGACCAAGCCCGGCACGGCCAGCATTGCGCTCGACGGCAAGACCCTGCGCGGCAGTTTCGACAGGTTCCATGACCGCACCGCGGCTCATGTGCTCAGCGCCTTCGCCACCGACACCAAGCTGGTGCTCGCTCATGTCGAGATCGGCGAGAAATCCAGCGAGATCCCCGCCGCCCAGGCGCTGCTCGCCGAACTGGGCATCGCCAAGGACACACTCGTCACCTGGATGCCCTGCACTGCCAAAAAAGCCTTCAACGTCGCCCAGGCGGGCAACATCAGCCTCATCGTCCAGGTCAAGGACAATCAACCGACGCTGAAGCAGGCGATCCACCATATCGCCACATCGAGCGCCCCATACGACGTCTTCCGGACCCGCGACCGCGGCCGCAATCGTGACGAAACCCGCACCGTCTCCGCCTTCAATCCCGCCTGCGCGCTCGCCGGCACCGACTGGCATCCCCATGTCACCGCCATCATTCAGGTCGAGCGCGCAATCGCCACCCGCAATCCCGAAACCGGCCTGCTCAAGCTGACACACGACACCGCCTTCTACGTCGCCAACACATCCCTCACCGCCGCCATCGCCGCCAAGGCCATCCGCGCACATTGGGGCATCGAAAATTCCTCCCACTATGTCCGAGACGTCACCTTCGCAGAGGATCGATCCCGGATCCGAACCAACCCCTGGCGTCATCGCCCGATTGCGCAGCTTCGCCTTCAACATCCTGATGAACAGCAAACCCAGCGCCAGCACCCTCAGCCAGGACCGCTACCGCGCCGCGCTTGCCGACCTCTACCACATCCTCGCTCTCAATCACTATCCCAAAGCGTTGAACAGCCATGACACTGGGGCGAGGAAGAATGAGCGCACGAGTGCAGGTACTCGCTTGATGGCGGCGAGTTGGGCGTCGATCTTATCACGCAGCTTCTCACCCTTGCGCAGCGGATTCCTGGCCACGCCGGTGCGCTTCACATGGCTCCAGACCAACTTGTCCGGGTTCAGTTCCGGCGCGCAGCCTGGAAGGAAATGCAGCGTCAGACGCCCGCGGTCGAGGCCACGTAGTCCTTGACCAGGCGCGTCTTGTGGGCAGAGCCTCGGAGAACCTCCTGCCTCAATGCATCTTAATCTCGTCGCCTGACCTCGTCAGGCTCCCCAAACCAGAGACGCCGCCACAGGCAATTTCCACACAATCCAAGACGCCAACGTTCTCGGCGAAGGTGACGTCTTGGACATAGTGGGAGGAATTTTCGACTGCGCCCACGGCGCACGCTGAGAAGGGCCCACTCCAAGACCGTCGAGGTGGACAAGACTCCGGCCAAATAGCCCACAATGCCGCGCCCCGGCTTTGCAAGGCTCGGTATCGCGCGCGCTCGGAAGCCTCGGCCACATTGGCGAGATCGGATTTCTTCCACTGGGAACTACGTAGATTCCGGTCCTGCATGATCGTTTCGCGGGTCGCCATGTTGAGCAGTGCGACTATCTCGGCATGCGCGTCAAACACCCGCCTACCGGCCAACACAGAGGTGCTGCGGACCCGACGCGCGACCATGGCGCGTCCATCAGGAGCTTTAGCATGAGATCGTATAGACTGGCTTGGTTCACCGTTGCGCCGGAGCCGGGTTGCTACTCGGCGGCTGCGGCTATTCGCCGGGAGGCCGTGCCCTGTCCGGTGCTGCGATCGGCGCAGGGACGGGCGCGGTTGTCGGTTCGGTGACCGGCATCGGGCCGGGTGGTGGCGCGCTGATCGGCGGTGGCGTGGGTGCAGCCGTCGGCGGTCTCACCAGTCCGAGCACGATCAACCTCTCGCCCCGTTAACCGGAACCCGCCCAGGTGACGTTTAAACACCCTGAAAGCAGGAAAGAATCCATGAACCGCATTCAGGTTATCACGCCGCTCGGCGCCGGCCTCGCTCTGGCGACGGCTGGCGCGAACGCGCAGACGACGACCACAACATCCACCGCCCATACGCTACAGCCTACCGCGATGACGTGGACGCCGGTCATGCCGTCGCCGAGCGGCACGCTGAGCACGACCGAAACCAGCCGCAGCGTCGATGCGGCCGGGAATACGTCGCAATCGCGGAAGACGACCTATGGCAGCGAAGACGGTGCGGTCAGCCAGTCCACCAGCACCACCACGATTACACCTGTGCCACACACTAGCACCACGACCGACACAACGTCTCCATACTCGACCACGAAATGAACCGGAGGACATCATGCGATCGAACAAGACCACCGCGGCACGCATTCTGCTTGCCACGTGGATGAGCGGGGCCGTCCTGGTCCTCGCCGGCTGCGGTGGCGGTTCGCCGGACACCGCGACGACGACGACGACGCAACATACGAGCACCTCGACCACAGCGACCGCGGCGGCGCCGCCAATGCTGGGCGCGCCCGTGACCACGACCACGCAGACCACGCGCTCGACGACGATGGAGTAGCGCGATGGCGTGCGCCGCCACCGCGCTGCATGAGTAATTTCCGAGGCTGTCCGGCGAGCGGTCGGGTCTGCCAGATTGTAGGCTCGACCGCTCGCTTCGCGCGTGCCGTCAATAGGTGGGGTATGGAACATGGATGACAGAACAGGCCGTCCGCGCAACATAGTGTCATTGCAGGTCGCATCTCTCGACGCCCATATCGGCGGTCAGATCACGGCACGGCGCGCGGAAATTGGACTCTCTCGCCGGCAACTGGCGATGACACTGCGCGTGCCAGTGAGAGGGATCGCCGCCTACGAGCGCGGCATACAGCATGTCGCACCAGCGGACCTGTTCCGGTTAGCGCAGGCGCTCGGCGTGGACCTCGCCTATTTCTACACGGATTCGGCGTCCTCGCCGCAGGCGCCAAAGGCCGAAACCGGGTGTCCGGTCGGCGGTCGCGCCGCGGGCGGCGTCGGGCAGGCCGCCGTGGACATGCGCCAATATGACGATATCGACCAGATCGCCGATAGATTCAGTCGGATTCGGAATCCGGCAATTCGGCGATGCGTTACCCGGATGCTGGACAGCCTTGCCGAGCATGAGGTATCGAGTGTCACGGTCGGAGATGTCCGGACCGAGCCACTGATCTCCGCGTTCGAAGAGCTCGCCGAGTTGGCATATGCGCCGCCCTCGGCATCGCGCGGATGAGCGCGTCGCGCCGGCGCGCGTGCGCGTGAAGGCATGCCGAACCGGACGCCCGCCACGCGCCCTTCGCGGAACGCTCGGGCCGTGGCCTGGCGGGCCTCTCGCGGGCGTCGGAGCGTATATGTGTGCCCTACATTGGAGCCGCAGGTGGCGGCTGAGCTGGTCGCCGCGCCGGGGTATGCCGCGACCGCATCGTCGAACGCTTTGATGAAGTGTGATAAGCCTCCTCGAGACGCCCGCCCTGGCGCGGCCTCCACGGGGCGAGTACGCAGAGCCGGAGATGCGTAGTTTCCGAGCCTTCTATGGGAAGTGAGGCCCTGCTAATTATTGAGGCCTCGGCAGGCCGGATCACACGATCCAGTATAGCGATCGACAGCGAACGAGCCGCACCGGGTTTCGTGCAAAGCCTTAGCAGAGATCGTAACGGGAGCCGGCTGATGGACAAGGATCGCGTAGCTGGATTGGCGAAAGAGATCAAGGGCGCCGTGAAAGAGGCCGTCGGTAAACTCGTCGGCGATGCCAAGCTGCAAGCCGAAGGACGTGCCGGCAAGACCGAGGGCAGGGTGCAGAATACGGTCGGCGGTCTGAAGGATTCCGTCCGGAAATAGCATTCCGCACGCGCGCTACTATGTGGGACGGCTGCGTTCACATCCGCAGCGCGCGCTTGAGTGCCCCACCCGATGTCTGGCTCGACGCCAAGGCAGATCCATCGGCGCTCGGCGGTGGTTGATCGCAACCTGCCCAAGCGTGCCCATGTCTGAGAACATCACAGATACATTCGCTTCAAGAGCAACAGCCGATCGGATGGAAGCATATGATCGGATGATAGTCACGCTATCAGACAGCTCACGCGGTGAGACAGACAGTGCACCAAGCCGGCCGTTGGTGCGGACAAGAAGGTGTTGCAGACGTGAGGTGAGTGTCTTGTCGAAAAGGTTGACTGGAAAGACCCCATTCATGCGCATGTGGCTGGGTGGGGCGAACGCTATCGCACGCCACTCCCGCGCCACCAAAGTCGCGCGGCGGCAGGCCGCGGCGCTGGTAAAGGATGCCGCCCGCGTCTGGAAGCGGGCGTTGGTGGATCGGCCGGTGTCGGCGGCTCGCATGTCGGCAGGTTGCGTGTCGGAAGTCGTCGGGTTCGGCTCCAATCCCGGCGCATTGAGGATGCTGGTTCATGCCCGCGCCCGGCTGCCCGCGGGCCGGCCGCTGGTCGTCGTCCTGCACGGCTGCGGCCAGGATGCCGCAGCCTTTGCCAACGCGTCCGGCTGGCTCGCGCTGGCGGACGAGTTGGGGTTCGCGCTGCTGGTGCCCGAACAGGTTCACGCGAACAACCGTGGCCGCTGCTTCAACTGGTTCCGCCCTGATGACGTCCGCCGGAGCGGCGGCGAGGCGATGTCGATTCGCCAGATGCTGAGAGTCGCGGTCGCACGCTATGGGTCCGACCCAAGACGAATCTACATTGTCGGATTTTCTGCCGGCGGCGGCATGGCCGCTGCGATGCTCGCCGCATACCCTGCGGTGTTCGCTGCGGGGGGCATTGTCGCGGGCATGCCGGTCGGCTGCGCGCAAACCCAGGTCGCAGCGATGCTTCACATGCGACGGGCAAACATGTCGCGGTCGCGGCAGGCGCTCGCTGGCGACGTCCGTGCAGTGACGCAGGCCCGTTCACGACGGTCGTGGCCACGCGTCTCGATCTGGCAAGGCGGCCGAGATCGCACGGTTGATCCGGCGAACGCCGAAATACTCGCGGCGCAATGGGGCGAGTTGCATGGCCAGGATACGGCGCCGAGGACCGACAACGTGGCATCGGGGCATCGGCATCGGACCTGGGGCCGGCCCGATCGACCGCCCGCCGTCGAGATCTGGACGCTGCCCGCGATCGGGCATGGCTTTCCCGTCGATGCCAGCCTGCCCGGGAGCGGCCGCACCAGCCCGTATCTGGCGCGCGCGGATCTGTCCGCCGCGCGCCAGATCGCGACGTTCTGGCTTCTGAACAATGACCACGCCAAACGCGCGGCCTTGCACCGCTGAATGGGTTCGCCGATGCTCGTAACACCAGTACCACGGCTACGTTGATGATAGATCTGTCGCCGCCACGGGCGCGACCGGGCACGCCAGCCGCGATCAATGACACCTCGGGGCTGATGACGCTGATCAGCGTGGTGGTGGCGGTCGCCACGCTGTCGATCGCCCGCGACGTGCTGATCCCGATCACGCTGGCGGTGCTGCTGTCGTTCCTGCTCGCCCCGCTGGTAAATCTGCTCCGCCGCACCGGGCTGGGGCGGGTGCCGGGGGTAGTACTCGCAGTGCTGTTGGCGCTCGGCGTCATCCTCGGCACCGCCGGCCTGATCGGCACCCAGGTCGCCGATCTTGCCGACGACATCCCGCGTTATACGGACACCATCCAGCAGAAGGTCGATGCCGTTCAGAGCGCGACGTTTGGCCGCCTCTCCGCTTTCGTCGGGAGCATGGGCAGCCAAATCAATCGCGACAGCCACGCGTCGGCCGGCGCGCCGGCGAGCGCCGGCACGACCGTCAGTGCAGCGTCCGCCGCGGCACCCACCAACGCGGCCGCGAAGCCGATACCGGTGGAGGTCCATCAGCCGGAACCGTCGCTGATGAAGCTGGCGAGGCGCGTCCTCACGCCGATCCTATCGCCGTTGATGACTACGGCCATCGTCGTGGTTGTGGCGATCTTCATTCTGCTGCGGCCCGAGGATCTGCGCGACCGACTCATCCGCATGCTCGGCACCGGCGATCTGCACCGGACGATGACCGCGATGGATGAGGCCGGGCACCGCCTGAGCCGGTACTTCCTGACCCTGCTGGCATTGAACACTGCATTCGGCAGCATGATCGGCCTCGGTCTGTTCGTCATCGGCGTGCCGAGCGCGGTGCTGTGGGGCATCATGGCGATCCTCATGCGCTTCATTCCGTATATCGGCCCGTGGCTCGCGGCCGCGCTACCGCTTGCGCTTGCCGCGGCAGTCGATCCGGGTTGGTCGATGCTGCTGTGGACGGGGACCCTGTTCGTGGTTAGCGAGGGCGTGATGGGCCAGGTGATCGAGCCGATGGCATATGGGCACAGCACCGGATTGTCGCCGCTGTCCGTCGTGGTCGCGGCGATCTTCTGGAGCTGGCTGTGGGGGCCGGTCGGGCTGATCCTGTCGATGCCGCTCACACTCTGTCTGGTCATTCTGGGCCGCCATGTGGATCGATTGAAGTTCCTCGACGTGCTGCTCGGCGACCGTTCAGCGTTGACGCCGGTAGAGAGCTTCTACAACCGGATGCTGGCAGGCCGACTGGACGAAGTGCAAGACGACGCCGAGCAGCTGCTGAAGTCGTGTACGCTGTCGGCATACTACGATGAGGTCGCGATCCCCGGCTTGCGACTGGCCACAATCGACATCGAGCGCGGGGTGCTGACCGAGGCGCAGACCATTCGGATCATCGCCGGGGTGCAGGGACTGCTGGAGGAAATCGGCGACCATGACGACAGCGATACGCTTCTGACTGCCGCGGGACCGGCGAGGCTGCCGTCAGATCGGCAGGCAACGCCGGAATCGCGCGAGCCCGGGCCGCCTGCCGGGCTGGGCGAGCCGGTCGGCCTGTCGCCGGACTGGCAGGCCCCTTCCGCGGTGCTGTGCGTGGCCGGCCGCGGCCCGCTCGATGATCTGGCGTCGGCGATGCTCGCTCAGCTGCTCGGCAAGCGCGGGATCGGCGCCAGCGTCGTGACGCATGAAGCCGTTAGCCTGCGTGCGGCCGACACGCTCGACATCGTGGGCGTGCAGATGGTCTGCCTGACCTATTCCGGCATTGCCGGCACATCCTCCGATCTGCGCTACACCGTGCGTCGGCTGCGGGCACGCAGCCCGTCGGTTTGCATTCTTGTCGGATTTTGGCCCTCCAACATGGTGAGTGACGACAGGCTGCGTGCTGCCGTGGCCGCCGATATCTATGCAGGTTCGCTGCACGACATGGTCGTCGCCTGCCTCGCGGAGGCGCTTGGCCCGGCAAGCGACAGAGTGCGTCAGTTGGCACCTGTCCCCGAGCCGTAGCCGGACGACGGCGTGCGCCCGATGGCAGCAGGGCCCGCCACCGTCACATTCACCGCGTCATAGCAATCGACTGACCATCCCCGAGGGTCGATCGACGATCATTCCGACGCGGCTTGCCGGGCACCGTCTTGCCTGACGCGAGGCTGATCGTCTGCTTCCGACAACGCGACCAGTGCCAGCCGGGCCAGGGCTGGCCGCGATTTCGCGCCGTTTCACTCCATGATCTCGGTGCGAGGGTTCTCGACGGTGCGCTGACTGATCTTCAGTTCGTAGGCGATGTTCTTGTTCGGATGCCGGTGACCACCAGTTCCATGACCACACGGTGACGTGCAGTGAACCGCGCCGGAAATCCCGCGCTCCACCTTGAAGCCGCCGATGCCGGGTCCCTGGCCGGCCCGCGGATCCACCACCACGACCAGCCGCTTGCGCGGGTCGGCAATCATCCCCGGCGGTGGCGTGATGCGCAGCAGCGAATAGTTCATCGGGAGCAGCAGTGCGCTGTCGCTCATCACCATTTCATGGTCGAACCGCAACGCCGTCGACATCAGCCACGCGGTGCTCGCGATCTCCTCGTTGACACGCTGCTGCAGCAGCTCAAGGAACAAGACGCCGCGCTGGAACGCGTCGATCATGTATTCGGGCCAAGCGGAGGCAAGCTGGGCCGCTGCAGAGCTGGCGGCGCCGGCGACTGCCGCCGGTCCGTGCCCTGCCCAGCGTCGGCTTGTGTCGCGCTCCGAAGTCAATGGTCATCCCGATCTCCCAGGGCCGTCGCTCGGGCCCGGATGCGATTGCCACGTAACCACCGCATCGCACGGCGGCCACCAGGGCGGTTTCGTTTCTTGCAACCATCGGCCTGCTGCACGTCCTGGCCGGGCGGCAGCGTCAACCGAATGCCAGAAGCGGCATGGATACCGCGTTCAGACATATCCTTCCCCTACGCGGCGACAGACAGACTCGGAAACCATCGATCCGTCTGCGCCGTCCCGCCGGACGCCCGGCTTCCACCAGCGGACGTCCTCGCTTCATTTAATGCTGGGGCCAGCCTTCCATTGCGGCCAGATGGTCCAAGCTCCGCAAGATCGAGGGATCATTGCGAAGGCTCGCACAGGCATCCGGTGTCGTCCGGGCGGCGGCAAGTCGGATCCGCTGCAGCGATCGCCCATCTTCTCGAAATGAACCAGGGCGGTCAGCGACAAGTACTTGCCCTGCATCCCCCACAGAGCACCGGCCTGGGTATAAGCCTCGATCATCGATGCCCCTTGAATCAGCGCGTTCCACCGCCGACTTCGCAACTTGCACGACGCGGCGCGCGAAGCGACCGCCACGATACTGCTCATCGGCTGCATCTGCGCCTGATACGCTGGGGCCTTCTCTTCGGGCTGCGCCGCACCGGCAACGATCGGTGCCATAACCAGTGCGATCACCGCAACGGCCCTTATCATCAAGATCCTCCGTTGCCATCAATGCGGTAAGGTGATCGATCGGGTCGCCGGTCCTGCAGCACCGGGCACGTCGGTGTGCGGAATCGCATGGCCGCCATCCTCCGCTTCAGTCATGGAAGTCTCGCGCCCGTCGGTCGGGCCTTTCGGCGTGGTAGTCGACGTGCCGACAGCCGCCGTGGCATCAGTAACTCCCGCGTGTCCGACCCGATTGGGCAGGAGGGCCAGCACCTCGGTCGCGATGGAGGCTGGCTCCGCTGCAGGGGCGACCAGTTCGGCAGATCGGCGATCATCGCGGCAAGGCGCGTCTGCACAGCTTCCTGCCACGGCTCGAAATCGAGCCTGGCCAGTGCGGAGAGGACGCTGCCGACCAGGCCTTTGCTGTCCTCGCCCATGGTTGCGAACAGGAACGCGTCGAAGGGCGAGCGAGCATTCAGTTGCGGGCGGGTCATTTCGGCTCCCGACTTTTATGATCGCTGCAATGGGCGGATCATGATCGACCCCCACGAGGCTGAACGATCATGCGACCATAGGACAATTTCGAAATTAGCGTCAGGGTCGGAAACTACCGGCCTCTGCGCGCCGGGGCGGCGACCTCCGGGACTACGTGTACAGGTCCGCGCACGCATCGCCCCGATCTGCTCGTTTCGGATCAATGATGAGCGCGGTATGACTTGCCGATTATTCGGATATAGAAACACCTATACTCGTGAATGGCATCGGATAGCTATAGAGGTAAGTACTTCCCGATTGACATTCAGTTGCGGCCGCCCCTCACCAATGAGTAATTTCCGAGTCTGCCGCGGAAGTGCGGCCGCGCGTAGTCTGCCTTGCATTCCAAAATCGGCCCGGTGCGTTCCGACGTGACCGGCCGGACGGCGTGCCGACCGAGCATTTGGCAGATCCCCATCTACCGCGCTGAATGTCTTCCGCTAGTGTCCTGCCCCTGAAATTCGTGGGTGAATTTCAGGGATAAGGAGGTCATTAAGTTACTGATTTTCTAATGTCCCGAATATAAAATCCATCAGATTTCAGATTCGGGACACTAGGTCGGAAAGGAGCAGTGCCTTGTTTCTTTATGTCGTCCCGGTCCTGGTTCTGGCTGCGCTTGTTGTTCTCGCCGCCACGGTGAAAATTCTGCGTGAGTATGAGCGCGCCGTGGTCTTTACCCTTGGGCGCTTTCAAAGGGTGCGGGGTCCAGGCCTTGTGCTGCTTCTCCCCTTCTTCCAGGAAATGGTTCGGGTCGATCTGCGCATTCGCGTCATCGAGATCCCCAGCCAGGACGTGATCTCGCATGACAACGTGTCGATGAAGGTCGACGCCGTATTGTATTTCAACGTCGTCGATCCAGAGAAGGCGATTATCCACGTCCAAAACTATCTGCCAGCCACCAACATGCTCGCACAGACCACGTTACGTGCCGTGCTCGGGCAGCATGAGCTCGATGAGATGCTGTCCGAGCGAAAGAAGCTCAGCGCCGATGTCCAGAGCATTCTCGACGCGCAGACCGAAACCTGGGGCATCAAGGTCAGCAACGTCGAGATCAGAACGGTAGAACTGACTGACAACATGGTGCGGGCCATCGCCAAACAGGCGGAAGCGGAACGCGACCGGCGTGCCAAGATCATTCACGCGGAAGCCGAGTTCCAGGCATCCCAAACCTTGGTCAACGCCGCGCAGATCCTGGGAAGCGTCCCAGCCGCAATGCAGTTGCGCTATCTGCAAACGCTGACGGAGATCGGCGCCGAACAGAATTCGACGGTCGTTTTCCCGATGCCAATCGACATTATCAAACCGTTCCTCGAGCTGCTTGATAAGGCCGGCAAACCGGCTGGCGCAAACGGCGCCGATCGCGCGTTGCCCCTGAAAGGCGTCCCGCTGAGTGTGCCAGATGCGAATGCGTGACCACACTGTCACCTGCTCTGTAGGGAGAAACGGCTCCGATCCAGCCGATCCGGCCCGCGGGGTATGGGATGTCGTGCGGCGCTTGATGTCTTGGGCATGACCATCTCCGTTTATCCATCTATAGACCCATATCCATATCGGGATTTAGTCTATAGATGTTGGCTCTTCGACGTCTCAAGTGGAATGGAAGACGTCGAGCATGGCGTTGATGGGCGCGCCGAGCAGGTAGATGATGCACGCGAAGGTAGCGGTGTTGCGATAGCCTCGGGCGCGAGCGCGGGCTGCCTGGAACAGCCCATTGAGCGCTTCGAGGCGGGCATTGGAATGGCCTGACTTCCAGCGTCGAATGATCCGCTTGGCATTGCGCCGTACGGTATCGACGGCCTGTCGAACAGGATCGAGCAGGTGGTCGGGATCGTCCAGCCGGGCGGTGACGTGGTTGAGGAAGTTGGTCAGCCGCCAGCGCGCGGCCTGTGGCGTTGCGGCCAGGCGAACCCAGCGCAGCATCTCCTTGGCGCGATAGGCTTCGGCTGTGGCGAAGCCGCTGTTCTCCAACTGGTCGAGCGCCTGCCGCTGGGCCATGGTCAGGTTTTCCGGTCGCTTCAACGTGGCCCAGCGTACCCCCTTGGGCAGGTTGTGCTGATGCGCCTCGGCGCGCCGCACCTGCTCGACCGCGGTGGTGAAGATCTGCACGACGTGGAACCAGTCCACGGTGACCGAGGCCTGCGGGAAGCTCTCCGCCGCAGCAGCAAGGAAGGCCGCCGACATGTCACACACCACCTCGGCGATGCGGCGGGCCTCGCCGCCGTGCTCCGCCAGGAAGGCCCGGAAGGCGGTCATGCATTCCTTACCCTTTCCGGGGGTGACGAACAGCACCGGGCGCTCGGCCGCATCGAGGTCAATGAACACGGTGACGTAGCTGTGGCCTCGCTTGGCCGCGGTTTCGTCGAGTGCGATCGCCTCGACCCCGCTGAGATCGAGCCGCTCGATCGCCCGGCCGACATAGTACCGCAGAATGCGCCACAGCCGCTGGTCGGTGACGCCGATGATGCGCGCGGCAGCGGCAACCGGCATCTCGCGCATCAGAGCCAGCGCGGCCTGCTCGAACAACAGCGTGAAGCCGCTGTCGGGACGTGCCCAAGGCACAGCAATGCGGAGTACGCCGTGCTCCGGACAGTCGGTGCGTGGCACACGGGCCTCGATGATGCAGGCGTGCTGAAAGAAGTTGAGGTGCCGCCAGCTCAGTTCCTTCCAGTCGTGCGGTTTGCACAGCCGGCCGCAGGTTGGGCAGGGGAAGCGGGCGCCTGGGTCGGCGGCGACGGCCAGATGCAACTCATGCGGCTGGTAGTCGGTTTCCAACCGCTGGTCGACCACGCGCCAGGGTGGGGTCAGTCCGAGGCCGAGGGTGAAGATGTCGCTGCTTGCCATGGCGGTGCTCCGCGCAATCAGAGTGTCCCGTGCGGGCTGGCACCGCATGCCGCGCCAATGCGCGATCGGACTGCGGGATGCGGCTGCTCGGCCCGTCTGCCTCAAGACTGGCGCCGTGCTCGCCGCCGTCAAGAACGCTGCGCGTCGCTACGCGATGGCCTGCGGCCATTCTTGACCGCGGCTGTGCACGACGCCCCGCGCACGATCAGGCCGGGACGAAGAAACGGCACTCCAGCCGAACCAAGAAACTGGCCCCAGCGTGGCAGGGCTGCTACCTGCGGTGGTGGTCACGCCACTTTCAGGAACCGCCGAAGTTCCACTCGCGGCGTCGAGGAGGCTAGATGTTAGCACTACTTTGGCAGAAATCTGATTTTTAGGATTCCCATGGCACGGATTGCGTGATTCATGGGGAGCCAGCTTTGATGGAGGCTGGCGATGGACGAGGACTGGCAGGGAGATCTGGAGCGGTGGCTTGCCCCTTATCTGAAAGGTCTGGGCAACAAGACGCGACGACGGATGTGCCCGGCTTATATCGCCGGCTTGATCGGGCCGGGTGATCGCAAAAGCATCCAGCCCATGGCGGCCCGGTCGGACGCCATTTCCTATGACCGGCTGCATCATTTCATCGGGGCTGGTCTGTGGGACAGCGCGCCACTGGAAGCGACCTTGTGGGACCAAGCGGATAAATTGGTTGGTGGCAATGAAGCCTGGCTGATCATCGACGACACCGCCTTGCCCAAGAAGGGTAAGGCCTCGGTTGGCGTCGCGCCGCAATATGCTACGGCGCTCGGCAAGAATGCCAACTGTCAGACGCTGGTGTCGGTGACGCTGGCTTCGGGCGCAGTTCCGCTCATGCTGAGCTTGCGGTTATTTCTGCCGGAAAGCTGGACGAGCGATATCGCGCGCATGGACAAGGCGGGCGTGCCTGCCTGTTTCCAGGAATACCGCACAAAGCCCGAGATCGCGATCGAGGAGATCGATCGCGTCATCGCTGCCGGCGTGCGCTTCGGCTGTGTGCTGGCCGATGCCGGTTACGGGCTGTCGGCTCCGTTCCGGCAGGCGCTGAGTACACGCGGCCTTTGCTGGGCTGTCGGCATCCCCCGGCACCAGAAGGTCTATCCGGCGGATGTGCAGCTGATCTTCCCGGTCGCAGGCCGCGGTCGCCCACGGGTGCGTCATGTGCCCGACGTCAAATCCATGGCGGCACAAGCGATGCTCGAAGGCGCGAAGTGGCGGCAGCTCGGTTGGCGCAAGGGAACAAAGGGGCGTCTGACAGCCCGCTTTGCCGCCATGAGGGTACGCATTGCTGATGGCGCGCCCCAGCGAATCGGTTCTGCCGGTGCCCAGCACATGCCGGGAGAGGAAGCCTGGCTGGTGGGTGAGCATCGCTCGAATGGCGAACGAAAATACTATCTCTCGAACCTGCCTGCCGACACCCCGATCAGAGCTCTGGCTGGCGCCATCAAGGCGCGCTGGATCTGCGAGCAGGCCCATCAGCAACTCAAAGAGGAACTCGGCTTGGACCACTTCGAGGGCCGATCCTGGACTGGCCTCCACCGCCATGCCCTGATGACGATGATGGCCTACGCCTTCTTGCAATCCCGAAGGCTCGCTCAGGCGGGACGGAAAAAAAAGAGTCCCCGGTCCGCCTCCCCAACCCACCCTGCCAGCAGTGCGCCAAGCCATCCTTGACCGTCTTTCTCGCTCACCGCCGCGGCATTGCCCTCATTGCGGATGTAGCCTCATCGGACATCACAACAAACTTCTGCCAAAGTAGTGTTAGGGGTGCAGGGAGCGATCAAGTTCTGATCAGCTTTGGATCCGCTCGAAGCCGCACGCCGACACAACGCCCTGAGCAGCGAGGCGCACGGCGATTGTAGTGGGTTACGCCATCGATAGCGCGGAGGATCTGGCGCTACACCACTTCTATCGCGTGATGGCCTGGCTGGGCGAGGAACTCGGCGACAGGCAAGCGGGCGCCCTCGCGCCACGTTGCGTCAAGGACGTGATCGAGGAGCAACTCTTCGAACGCCGGCGCGACCTGTTCACCGATCTCAGCCTGGTGTTCATGGATACGACCTCGCTCTGCTTCTACGGCGAGGGCGGCGAGACGCTGGGCCGGCGTGGCCATTCGAAGGACTATCGCCCCGACCTCGCGCAGATGATCCTGGCCCTGGTGATCGATGCCGAAGGGCGGCCAATCTGCACCGAGATGGTGCCGGGCAACACCGCCGACGTGAAGATCCTGATGCCGGTGGTCACGCGCCTGCGCGAGCGCTTCGGCATCACCCGCGCCTGCGTGGTCGCTGACCGCGGCATGATCAGCGCCGATACCATCGCGGCACTGGAAGCGCTGGGGATGGAATACATCCTCGGCGCGCGCGAGCGCACCAGCCGGGTGATCCGCGACGTCGTGCTGAAGGACAAGGCCGCGATGGTCCCGCTCGTGCTCGATCGCCAGCATGGCGAGACCCAGCTGTGGGTGAAGGAGGTGCGCATGGGCAAGGGCAAGGCGGCCCAGCGCTACATCGTCACGGTGAATGAGGCAGAGGCGAAAAAGGACAGGGAGAACCGCCAGGCCATCATCGATGGGCTGCAGGCCCAGCTGAAGAAAGGCGACAAGGCGCTGGTCGGCAACTCGGCCTACCGGCGTTATCTCCGCAGCCGCGGCAACGCCTTCGAGATCGATCCGGGCAAGCTGGCCGAGGAGGCCCGCTTCGATGGCGTCAGCGTGCTCAGGACCAACGCAAGGATCACGCCCCTGCAGGCCGTGATCCGGTATCGCGACCTGCTCGAGGTCGAGGCCCTGTTCCGCGCCGCCAAGGCCAGCTTCGATACAAGGCCGATCTTTCACCAGGCTGACGCCGCGATCCGCGGCCACGTTTTCTGTTCCTTCCTGGCCCTGACCCTCGCCAAGGAACTGAAACGCCTGTGCGGCGCCAGGGGCTTCCAGCCCGAATGGCAGAAGTTGCTGAACGATCTCGACAGGCTCCAGCAGGCAACCATCGAAAAGGGCGGCAAGGTCATCACCACGAGGACCCACGTCACCGGCCAGGTCGGCAATGTCTTCAAGGCCGCCGGCATCGCGCTGCCCCACAACATCAGCGAGCACCCCGCAGACTGAAGCCGCGGCCACGCACCGCCGACACAACGCCCCAAAAATGTAGTGATGGCAACACCCGCACGCGGGCAAATAAAATATTGATATCGCCAGTATTTATTAAACCCACTGCCCAAGTGGGGCTTGATTCCATGCGGAGTGATCTGAATATTACGTATTATTTATAAATAACCTGATGCCGATTGCGGCAGCTCGCATGGATTTGCAGATATAGTGATTGACGTCCGGGCGCGCACAGCCCGTAGATTCCGACCCTGACGCGGATTTCGGAACTGTCCTATGGTCACCGCATCGCTCAGCCTAGTGGCGGTCGACCATGACCCGCCCATTGCAGCGATCATGAAAGGCGGTAGCCGAAATGGCCCGCGCGCAATTCAATACCCGCTCACCCTTTGATGCGTTCCTATTCGCACCCATCGGCGAGGACAGCAAAGGCCTGATCGTCAGCGTGCTCTCTGCGCTGGCCAGGCTCGATTTCGACCCCTGGCAGGAAGCGGCCGTGTTCGCGCGGCTGCCGAAGGAAGCCGCTCAGGCGCGGCTGACCAGGATGATCGCCGATCTGCCGAATACATCGCCCTTGCAAATGGAGCCGGGCACCATCGCGACACAGGTGCTTGCCCTCCTGCCCGATCGGCCCGAACCCACAGTAGTTCCCGATGCCACGGCGACCGTCCGGAATTCGACGACCGTGCTGCGCCCGGCCGGGCTGCTGGTCGCCTTGGGTCCGATCGTGCTGCTGATTGCATCGGCGGTCGTCTTCGCCCTGTGGTCGGCCTCGATCATCACGATGGCGAGCCAGCGGGTCCCGACGGCGAAGGCGAGTCAGGTCGATATACGCGGCGGCAATCGACCCGACGCCGCCCGCGTACCGCTCTCGGCCGCAACCGGCATCGCGGCGACCGCCGGTGCCGGGCGCGCGACCGACGGCCGAGGGACGTCCACGACTGAAACTGGAGATGGCGGAGATGCTCATGCTCGAACCGACATGCCGGCTGCTTCGGGACCGGCGACCCGGTCGATCATCTCGCCGCATTGATGGCAAGGAGGATCGCGATGATGCGGGCAATTGCGATGATCGCACTGGTTATGGCGCCGATCGTCGCCGGAGCGGCGCAAACCGAAGAGAAGGCCGCGGCGTATCAGGCGCAGATGCAGCCGATGAGCAGGATCGTCGCGGTCGCCGCGCGCGCCGCCTCGTGCGAGGTGCGAAGTCGGCAGTGGAACGCGCTGATTCAGGGCGCATCTGTGATCCAGGCCTATGCCCTGGCCGGCGCTCTGTGGGGGATGCAGGGCAAGTACCTGTCGCCTGCCGGCCTGGTTCATTTCGAGAAGATGGGCGATGCGCTGCAGCAGATCCGACTTGCCGCAGCCCGGAAGACACCGGATGCCTGCGCAAGTCTTCGCAACGATCCCTCGATCATGCGCAGCCTGGACCATCTGGCCGCAATGGAGGGCTGGCCAGAGCATTGAATGAAGCGCGGCCGGCCGCTGGTGGCAGCCGGGCGTCCGGCGGAATGGCGCAGACGGATCGATCGTTGCCGAACCTGTCTGTCGCCGCGTCGGGTAACGCCATGACTCAACGCAGGATCAGCGCCATTTCGGGCATCCGGATGGCGCTGCCGCCGGGCTGGGACGTGCAGCCGCGCCGTGCAGCGGGCCGATGGCCGCAAGCAACCAAACCACCTTGGCGGCCGCCGCGCGTTGCGGCGGTGGCGTGGCAATCGCATCCGGGCCCGAGCGACGGCCCTGGGAGATCGAGATGACCATTGATTTCGCAGCGCGACACAAGCCGGCGCCGGGCAGGGCCGGGCGCGGACCGGCGATAGCCGCCGGCAACGCCGGCCCTGCGGCGGTCCAGCTTGCCACCGCCTGGCCCAACTACATGATCGACGCGTTCCAGCGCAGCGTTCTGTTCCTCGAGCTGTTGCGGCAGCGTGGCAACGACGAGATCGCGATCACCGCACGGCCGGTAGCGACGGTGTTGCGGTTCGACCATGACCTGGTGATGAGCGGCCAAGCGCTGCCGCGGCCGATGAACTACTCGCTGCTGCGCATCACGCCACCGCCAGGGGTGATCACCGACCTACGCAAGCGGCCGGTCGTGGTGGTGGACCCGCGGGCCGGCCAGGGTCCCGGCATCGGCGGCTTCAAGGCGGAGAGCGAGATCGGCGACGCCCTGGACGCCGGGCATCCGGTCTACTTCATCAGCTTCGCGGCGACGCCCGAACCCGGCCAGCAGTTCCTCGACGTCGTCGAAGGTCAGGTGGCGTTCTTCGAGCGCGTCGTCGCGCTGCATCCCGGCGCACCGCGTCCGTTCGCGATCGGCAACTGCCAGGCGGGCTACCAGACCCTGATGGTGGCGATGCTGCGGCCGGACCTGTTCGGGCCGTGCCTCGTCGCCGGCTCGCCGATGTCGTACTGGCAAGGCGTGCACGGCAAGTATCCGATGCGCTATGCCGGCGGTCTGCTCGGCGGCAGCTGGCTGACCGCGATGAGCAGCGATCTCGGCCGCGGCAGGTTCGACGGCACCGCGCTGGTGATGAACTTCGACAGCCTGAACCCGGCGAACTGGCTGTGGGGCAAGCAGTACGACGTCTATACCCATATCGACACCGGAGGCGCGCGCTACCTCGCATTCGAGAAGTGGTGGGGCGACTTCATCCAGCTCAACGGCGATGAATTGCAGTTCCTCGTCGACAATTTGTTCATCGGCGATAAATTGACGCGCGGTCAGTTGGCGTCGAGCGATGGCAGGATCTTCGATCTTCGCAACATCAGATCGCCGATCATCGCTTTCGCCTCGACCGCCGACAACATCAGCCCGCCGCCGCAGTCGCTTGGCTGGATTCTCGATCTGTATCGCAACGTCGATGAGATCCGTGCCGCCGATCAGACGATCGTCTATTGTCTGGACCACAAGATCGGGCATCTCGCCATCTTCGTCTCCACCAAGGTGGGCGCCGAGCAGGACGAGGAGTTCGTACAGATGATAGATGTCATCGACTGTCTGCCGCCGGGTCTGCATGAAATGATCATTTCGCCGCGGCCAGCCGAAACGCCGCGTGGCGGCTTCGTAACCGGCGATTGGATCGCCCGCTTCGAGACCCGCTCACTCGACGACATCCGTGCGCTTGGCCGCAACAGCCCCGAGGACGATCGCGCCTTCGCCGCCGTCGCGCGCCTGTCGGCCCTCAACCTCGCGGCCTATCGCAGGATCCTCCAGCCGCTGGTGCGCGCGCTCGCGAACCAGCCGATGGCCGACCTCACCCGCGCCCTGAATCCGCTGCGGCTGAGCTACACGATCTTTGCCGACCGCAATCCATGGATGCAGGTTGTGCGGACGATGGCCGCCGGCGTGGACGCGGCGCGCCGACCGGTGGCGGCCGACAATCCGTTCCTCGCGCTGCAGACGCAGGTTTCCGACCAGATCATCGCCGGACTGGATGCCTACCGCGCCGCGCGGGACGTGATGGCCGAGCAGGTCTTCTTCGGTGTCTATGGCTCGCCGTTCGTGCAAGCGCTGCTCGGCATCACAGACAGGACCGAAGCAAGGCCAACGCCCGGCCCGTCCCCCGAACAACGGGCGCTGCAGGAGGTCCATGCAAAGGTATACGCCGCCAAGCTCAAGTCCGGCGGCTTCGACGAAGCGCTGACCAGGGCGGTGCTCTACGTACTCGCGGCCGACCACGTGCTCGACCAGCGCTGCGCGCTCGCGCTCAACGCCGCGCGTTGGACGATCATGCACCTGTCGCTTGCCGCGTTCAAGGCGGTGGTGCGGGATCAGGCATTCCTGCTGCTGCTCGAGCGCGAGCAGGCGATAGCGGCGCTCGCTGTGCTGGTGCCTGAGGCGGACGCGCGGACAGCGCTGCTGAGCCAGGTGCGCGCGATCGTCGGCGCGGCCGGCCCGCCGAGTTCGGCCGAGAGCGACCGCCTGCTCCGACTGAAACAAGCGCTGGCGCCGCCACCGCGCCGCCCGACCGCCACCGCCGCGGCCTCGGGAAAGCCGCAGGCGGTGTCGCACTGAATCGAACGTGCCCGATCTCGGCGAGCGGGACGGCGCGTGACGATGGCAATGCCCTGGTGACCCAGGCGTGACATCACCCATGCCGCGGCTCACCCGACGCGAGGCGCGGCGCAGACAGGACGATGAGACATGACGAAGACCGCTGTCGGTCACGCCGACGCGCCCGCCTCCAAGCCGAACGCCGAAGCCGTGGCCACGGCGGGATCGAAATCCGAGGCGAAGGACGATTTGAAGACGCTGCCTTTGGCGGCGGTCGAGAAAGAGCTGCGCTCCTCGCCCGACGGTCTCAGCCAGGCCGAGGCGGAACGGCGGCTGAAGCAGTATGGTCCGAACGAGATCGAGGAGAAGAAGACCAGCGAGCTGCTGACCTTCCTCAGCTATTTCTGGGGTCCGATCCCTTGGATGATCGAAGTGGCGGTGATCCTGTCGGCAGTCGCGCGGCATTGGCCGGACTTCGTGATCATCCTGGTGCTACTGCTGGCCAACGCCCTTGTCGGATTCTGGGAAGAGCACGAGGCGGGAAGCGCGATCGCCGCCCTGAAGGCCACGCTGGCGGTCAAGACAAGGGTGCTGCGGGACGGCAAGTGGGTCGCGCCGGCGGCGCGGGAGCTGGTGCCGGGCGACGTCATCCGCGTTCGCCTGGGCGACATCGTGCCGGCGGATGCGCGCCTGCTGGACGGCGACCCGGTGGAGGTGGACCAGTCGGCGCTGACCGGCGAGTCGCTGCCGGCCACCCGCAAATCCGGCGAGGCGATCTTTTCCGGCTCGATCATTCGTCGGGGCGAGATCGGCGCGCTGGTCTATGCCACCGGCGCGAAGACCTATTTCGGCAGAACGGCCGAGCTGGTGCAGGGGGCGAAGAGCGTCAGCCATTTCCAGCGCGCGGTCCTGAAGATCGGCAATTATCTGATCATCCTGGCGGTGGTCATGGTATCGGCGATCATCGCCGTCGCAGTAATCCGCGGCGATCCGATCCTCACCACGCTGCAATTCGCCCTGGTGCTGACGGTGGCGGCGATTCCGGTGGCGATGCCGACGGTTCTGTCAGTGACAATGGCGGTCGGCGCGCGCATGCTGGCCAGAAAGAAGGCGGTCGTCACACGGCTGGTGGCGATTGAGGAGCTGGCGGGCGTCGATGTGCTGTGCGCGGACAAGACCGGCACGCTGACGCAGAACAAGCTCACGCTGGGCGATCCGTTCGGCGTCGATGGCGTCACGCCGGCGGAGGTGGTGTTGGCCGGCGCTCTGGCGTCGCGCGTCGACAATGACGACACCATCGATCTGGCAGTTCTGGGCGGGCTGAAAGACGATCAGGCCCTCAAAGGCTATGAGCCGGGCCATTTCCAGCCATTCGACCCGGTGCACAAGCGCACCGAGGCCGCCGTCACCGGTCCTGACGGCAAGCTGTTCAAGGTGACGAAGGGCGCGCCGCAGGTGATCATGGCGCTCGCCGCCAATGCCCCGCAGGTGAAATCCGCCGTCGACAAGGCGGTCGGCGATTTCGCCGCGCGCGGCTTTCGGGCCTTGGGCGTGGCACGGGCCGAGGGCGATGGCGACTGGCAGTTCCTTGGTGTTCTGCCGCTGTTCGATCCGCCACGCGAGGACGCCAGAGCCACGATCGCGGCGGCCGAACGCATGGGCGTGAAGGTCAAGATGGTGACCGGCGATGCGCTGGCGATCGCGCAGGAGACCGCCGGCAAGCTCGGCATCGGGTGCAACATCCTCGATGCCGGCACCCTGGGCGACGAAGCGCAGCAGAAGACCCCGGCGGCGGCCAAGGCGATCGACGATGCCGAGGGCTTCGCGCAGGTGTTCCCCGAGCACAAATTCCACATCGTCGCGGCGCTGCAAAGTCGCGGCCACATCGTCGGTATGACCGGCGACGGGGTGAACGACGCGCCGGCGCTGAAACAGGCCGATTGCGGCATCGCCGTCGCAAGCGCCACGGATGCGGCGCGCGCGGCGGCGGCCATCGTGCTGATGACACCCGGTTTGTCGGTGATCATCGACGCGATCCAGGAGAGCCGGAAAATCTTCCAGCACATGAACAGCTACGCGATCTACCGCATCGCGGAGACCCTGCGTGTGTTGCTGTTCATGACGCTCGCCATCCTGATCTTCAACTTCTATCCGCTGACGGCGGTGATGATCGTGTTCCTGGCGCTGCTCAACGACGGCGCCATCCTATCCATCGCCTATGACAACGTCCGCTACAAGAACGCGCCGGAGGTGTGGAACATGCGCCTGGTGCTGGGGATCGCCACGGTGCTGGGCGCGGTCGGGCCGATCGCCGCGTTCGGGCTGTTCTTCCTCGGCAATCGCGTGTTCCATCTCAGCCATCCGCAGCTCCAGACCATGATGTATTTGATGCTGTCGGTCGCCGGTCTAATGACTATCTTTCAGGCCCGCACCCATGGGCCGTGGTGGTCGATCCGCCCGGCGCCGATCTTCCTGGGCGCGGTGACCGGCGCGTGGACGGTGGCCACTCTGCTGGTGCTGTTCGGGGTGCTCATGGCGCCGCTTGACTGGCGGTTGGTCCTGTTCGTCTGGGCCTACGCCCTGGCGTGGTTCCTCGTGACCGACCCGGTGAAACTGCTTGCGTATCGGCTCCTCGATCCGGTCAAAGACGCGAGCAGGCCCGAACCCGAAACTGGAGCCAAAGCCAGGCACAAGCCGGACTCCCGCGCCAGGCCAACGGCCACGACCGAAGTCGGTGCCAATGCCACCGCCACCAGCGAAGCCGGACCTGACGCCACGACCCAAGGCAAGTCCGCGGCAGCGCCGAAGCCCGAACCTGAGAGTCCTCTCTGATTGGGGTTATTGGTGTCAAGCTGTTCCTCTTTTCGCAGGCCATTCCCGTAGGTCACTCGCTTCTCTCCGCGGTCGGCGCGTGGCCGCCGCATGATGGGATCAGGAGGATGAGGTGTCTCAATCTGTTTCGCGACCTCCGCGGCATACATCCAGTCGCGGGGATCCGGACTCTCAACGAGATCACCTCGTCCATCGTCCCCACGGGAACGACACTGACTCCGCCCTCGTCAGGCGGAAGCTGCAACTCCTTTTCTCATGCTACGGTGGCCTGTTTGCCCCAGCAGAACTCGCTGCCATCGATCCACATGCGATGCAGGATCACCGCCAGCTTGCGCGCCACAGCGACGCGGGCGCGCGCCATGCCCCGGCGCTTGGCCACGTTCATGCCCCATGCCCGCAGCGCCGACCATTTGGTGCTGCGGATCAGCAACGAATGGGCTGCCTCGTACAGCGCCGTTCGGGCCAGTTCGTCACCACATCGGCTGATGCGGCCCTGCACGTCGGTTTCGCCGGACTGGTAGCGTCGCGGCGTCAGGCCAAGATGCGCGCCGACATCGCGCGACCTTCGAAAGCGGTCCGGTTGGTCGATCGTGGCACGGAACGCCAACGCCGTCAGCGGGCCGACGCCCGGCACTGTCATAAGCCGCCTGCATGTTGGCTCCACGCGCACCTCGTCGAGCACGCGCCTGGTCAGCCGCTCCACCTCCCGGGTCATTGTCTCGACAGCGGCCAGCAGCGATCCAGCCAGGCTCACCAGCACCGGGTCATCCGCTACCAATTCACGCACGCGAGCTCCAAAGTCCTTGCGGCTTGGCGTACCAACCTTCAACCCGACCTCGCGCAGCAACGCCCGAATGCCGTTCTCGACATCACGACGCTTGTTCAGCAGCATCCGCCGCGCCGTCAGCAACGCGCGCCAGGAGCGGCAGGGCGGGCTTTTCACATGCACCGCACGATACCATCCGGTGCGCATGATCTGCGCGATGCCGCGCGCGTCGTTGCGGTCGGTCTTGTTCGGCATCGCACCCATCGCGGCCTTCGCCTGACGCGCTTCGATACAGATCGCCGGAATGCCAGCATCCGAAAGCCCCGCTTGCAGCCAGGCCGTCAGCGAGCACGCCTCCAGACCGACCCGCGCCATCTCCATCCCGGATGCCCCGAAGAAGGCGACCAGCGCCTCCGGCTCGCTGGCAACCCGCGCTTCACGCACAATTCCACCCGTCCCATCGACCACGCAGACCGCGGTCTCTTCCAACGACACATCCAACCCGGCAAAGTATTCCACGGCTGCTCCTCCTCGATGCTTGCGGCCGATGCACACACAACCACGCTCTATCATCCCGAGAGGAGCAGCCACCCAGATCACCCGGGTGAGACCCCAATCACCCCATCTATTTCGAATCGGATAGTCAACGAGCGAGGCGCCTCAGCAAGAACACGCTGGAGGCGGCGTAGAGGAAGGCCTCGACGCTCTCGATGCTTGCCTCGAAATCCTTTGCCAGCCGCCTGTTGCGATTGATCCAGGCGAAGAACCGCTCGACGACCCAGCGTCGGGAGATGACGGCGAAGCCGACCTGGTTGTCGGCCTTCCGCACTACCTCGATGCGGATCGGGCTGGCATTCGCAACCCGAGCGCCGGCATAGCCACCATCTGCGTAGCCCAGCGCCACGAACGGCCAACTCGCACGTGACGCACGGAGCAGCGGCCCAGCCCCGTCACGATCCTGAATGGCCGCCGAATGGGCCTGCAGCTTGAGCGCCCGGCCGTCGGTATCGACCATGGCGTGCCGCTTGCGCCCCTTGATCTTCTTGCCCGCATCGTATCCCCGGGGGCCGCCACTCTCTGTCGTCTTGATGCTCTGACTGTCGATCACGGCCGCCGTCGGACTGGCCTCCCGACCCGCCCTCTCGCGGTCGCGCATCACCAGATGGTGGTTGATCCGCTCCCAGGTGCCATCGTCACGGAACCGGGCAAACCAGCGATAGGCCGTGGGCCATGGCGGAAAATCCTTCGGCAGCAGGCTCCAGGCAATACCGCCTCGCAGGACGTAGAAGATCGCGTTGACAATCTCGCGCATCTCCCACTTCCGATGCCGGCCGCATCGGCTCGGCGCGGGCAGGAACGGCGACAGCAGCAGCCATTCCGCGTCGGTCACGTCACTTCCATAGCGTAGCCCCGTGCGGCTATGCTGCGCACGGGTGGTTGGCGTCCACATGGTGTCTCCGGCAAGGCTTCGAACACCTGCCCGGAATCACATCCGGCCCAACCATCCAACCCCTCATCAAAAGCGTTCCCGTTCCATTTCGAAATGGCCTCTGAGTGAAAGCGGCTCTGTTGCAAATTTTGTGAACAGGGGGAGTGACGTATTCTGGATGGGAGCCGAGCTTATCAGGCCGCCTCGCGTTCCGTTTGTGGGCCGATGAGCTGGACTGCTTCGGCAAGGGCGCAGGCACCGAGGCCGAAGGCGCGTTCGACGATGCGCGCCTCACCGCAAATATCCCGCGTGAGATTGAACATGGCGGCCTACCCCTTACGCAGGGCCCGCATCACCTCGAAGCCCTTGCTCGTGGCATAGGCCGTCTTCAGTGTCTTGAAGCCGCGCACCGGGCGGGTCAGCTGCTTGAGCTTGCCATGGTCCGCCTCGACGACGTTGTTCAGGTATTTGACCTGGCGATGGAGGGTAACCTCGGGACATTTGCCTTCGGCTTTCAGTTCCGCAATGGCGATGGCGTAGGTCGGCGCCTTGTCGGTATTGATGACCTCCGGTTTCTCCCAGTCCTTCAACCCGTTCAGGGCCTTGCCCAGAAAGCGCTTTGCCGCTTTCGCGTTCCGCGTCGGCGAAAGATAGATATCGATCGTGTTCCCATGCTTGTCGACTGCACGATATAAATACGCCCATTCGCCACGGACCTTGATATAGGTCTCATCGACCCGCCAGCTCGTCGAGGCCGGCCGCCGCCATTGCCAGCGCAGCAGCTTCTCAATCTCCGGGGCATATCGCTGAACCCAGCGGTAAATCGTCGAATGATCAACGTTCACGCCGCGCTCACCCCTCATCTGCTCAAGATCCCGGTAGCTGATCCCATACCGGCAATACCAGCGTACCGCCCAAAGCACGATCTCATCGTCGAAATGCCGCCCTCTGAACGCCGACAACACCGCTCCTCCACCAGCCTGCATCCAATCCCATCAGAGGAAACCGGACTTTGCAACAGAGCCCTGTCGACCGCCCTCTCTACGCGCTCCGCAATCGCATCGAGCGCTGCTTCAACAAACTCAAGAACAGCCGCCGGATCGCCACAAGATACGATCAAACCGCCAGCAGCTTCCTAGGTTTCACTCTCCTCGCCTCAATCCGCCTATAGTTCAGGTTTGCCCACGCGGCCTAGTAGGATAGTCACCCGTGAAAAATCGAACTTTGCTGATCTGGGGGCGATGTTTTGGTGGCTGGCAATATTGGGATTTGCAGGGTCTGGGCGAGCTGAGGGGAAAAACCTTGCAAAACCGTTGGAGCGTTGCGCGGTGGTCGCGATCGTGATTCTCTCCCTTTGATGTCGAACATCATGCGTTTGGCGTGGAGGAAAGAATGCCGCCGAAGCTGAATGCCTCGCAGGATGATCTCGAACTGTTCCGCTCGCGGCTGGAGAACATCATCGACCAGCGGCATCCCCTGGTGCGGCTGGCCCGGCTGATCGACTGGCGGGTTTTCGAGGAACGCTTCGGCTCACTCTACGCCGAGGCGGCGGGACGTCCGGCACTGCCGACCCGCCTGATGGTGGCGCTGCATCTTCTCAAGCACATGGATGGGCTGTCCGACGAAGCGATCTGCGCGCGCTATCTCGACAGTCCGTATGTCCAGGCATTCTGCGGCGAGACGCATTTCCAGCACACGCTGCCGCTTGACCGATCCTCGATGACGCGCTGGCGCAAACGGATCGGGCCCGAGCGGATGGAGGCCCTGCTCGCCGAGACGCTGGCGGCCGCCGAGCGGGGTGGGGCCGTGGCGGAGAAGCACTACAAGCGGGTCACCATCGATACCACGGTCCAGCCAAAGGCCGTGACGCATCCGACCGACAGCAAGCTCCTGCACAGCGGCATCGAGACACTGGCGCGGATGGCACGCAAGCACGGTATCACGCTACGCCAGTCGTATCGCCGGGTCGCGCGCTACGCCAGGCAGGAGGCGGCGCGCCTGCACCATGGTGGCAAACGCCGCGAGGCCGAGGCTCGCGTGCGCAAGCTGCGAACCTGGCTGGGCCGGCTGGCTCGTGACATCACCCGCAAGATCGCAGGCAACGCTGAAGCGAAGGCCACTTTCGCCGAAACGCTGGGCCTGATCAATCGCCTGCTTCGCCAGAAGCGCTCCGACCGCGGTGCCGACAAGCTCTATTCCCTGCACGCGCCTGAGGTGGAGTGCATCGGCAAGGGCAAGGCCAGGACGCGATTCGAATTCGGCGTGAAGGTCTCCATCGCCACCACCAACGCCGCCGCACCCGGCGGTCAGTTCGTTCTCGGCATGCAGAGCCAGCCGGGAAATCCCTATGACGGCCACACCCTGGCCGGCCAGATCGAGCAGGTCGAGCGGATCACCGGCGTTGCCGTCGCCCGCGCCTATGTCGACCGCGGCTATCGCGGCCACGGCGTCGAAGCCGAGGGCAGAAGGATCTTCATCTCCCGCCAGAAACGCGGCATCACCCCCACCATCCGCCGCGAGTTGCGCCGACGCACAGCCATCGAACCCGTCATCGGCCACATGAAGACCGATGGCCATCTGGGGCGAAACTTCCTGCTCGGCTTCGACGGTGATGCCATCAACGCCATCCTTGCCGGCGCCGGCCACAACCTCCGGCTGCTCCGCAGATGGCTGATCAGGCTTCTTTGCGCCATCTTCACATGGCTCTCGGCCGCAAGACCCTCTCCAGACCTTCGCCTACCGAACTACCACATCGCTTAATTCACAGACGACAAGCTATTGCCGTCGATCAGCGCGAAGGTCGGCATTGCTAGACTTTCGTGCGGACAAGGCCGGTGACAACGGCCCAGATTTCGGCGTCATCCCCCTCAACAGCCAAGGGCGTCGTGTCCGGCCTCCCCGAAAGCAGCCACCAATGCCCGCGCCGGTAGGCGAGCTGCGCCACGAGAACATCGCCGGCAAGCATCACCACGGCTACCTGGCCCGCCGCAGGCGGCTTTGCGGCATCAGCGATCAGAATATCCCCTGACAGGATACCTCGGCCGGCCAGCGCATCACCCATGACGCGCACGGGGTAACGGCTCGGTTGCCGCAGGTCGAGAATGGCGGCAAGGTCGATCGGTCCTTCCAGGCTATCCCCGGCCGGACTGACAAAACCTGTAGTATTTCCGCCATTATATCCAGCCATAGCCCCTCCGCAGGGTTTCGGAACATAACGAGAACACTCTAGAGGGGCAAGGGGAATGTATAGAAGAGCGGCTATGTGTGGTCGGTTCGCAAGTTTTCAGTCTCCCAATGCGCGATGCGGGCCTTGTTCCGCACCACAAACCCGCTTCCCGAGGTGGCCCAGCCATCATGGAATATCGCGCCTTCACAGCCGGCGCTTGCCATCCGGCGTCACCCGGAAACCGGCGCCCGGCATCTCGACTTCCTGCTTTGGGGCTTGGTCCCGCATTGGACGAAAGACCTGAAGGCGGCCCGCCGTCCGATCAACGCGCGGGCGGAAACTGTCGCCAGCTCCCGAATGTTCGGCCGCGCCTTCGCGGCCCGGCGCTCCTTGGTGCCGGTTGATGCCTGGCCCCACTTGGACAGTTGGTTTTATAAAGTCTGGTGATATCAATAGTTTATTTGCCCGCGTGCGGGTGTTGCCACTACATTTTTGGGGCGTTGGGTCGGCGGTGCGTGGCCGCGGCTTCAGTCTGCGGGGTGCTCGCTGATGTTGTGGGGCAGCGCGATGCCGGCGGCCTTGAAGACATTGCCGACCTGGCCGGTGACGTGGGTCCTCGTGGTGATGACCTTGCCGCCCTTTTCGATGGTTGCCTGCTGGAGCCTGTCGAGATCGTTCAGCAACTTCTGCCATTCGGGCTGGAAGCCCCTGGCGCCGCACAGGCGGTTCAGTTCCTTGGCAAGTGTCAGGGCCAGGAAGGAACAGAAAACGTGGCCGCGGATCGCGGCGTCAGCCTGGTGAAAGATCGGCCTTGTATCGAAGCTGGCCTTGGCGGCGCGGAACAGGGCCTCGACCTCGAGCAGGTCGCGATACCGGATCACGGCCTGCAGGGGCGTGACCCTTGCGTTGGTCCTGAGCACGCTGAGGCCATCGAAGCGGGCCTCCTCGGCCAGCTTGCCCGGATCGATCTCGAAGGCGTTGCCGCGGCTGCGGAGATAACGTCGGTAGGCCGAGTTGCCGACCAGCGCCTTGTCGCCCTTCTTCAGCTGGGCCTGCAGCCCGTCGATGATGGCCTGGCGGTCCTCCCTGTCCTTTCTCGCCTCGGCCTCATTGACCGTGACGATGTAGCGCTGGGCCGCCTTGCCCTTGCCAATCCGGACCTCCTTCACCCACAGCTGGGTCTCGCCATGCTGGCGATCGAGCACGAGCGGGACCATCGCGGCCTTGTCCTTCAGCACGACGTCGCGGATCACCCGGCTGGTGCGCTCGCGCGCGCCGAGGATGTATTCCACCCCCAGCGCTTCCAGTGCCGCGATGGTATCGGCGCTGATCATGCCGCGGTCGGCGACCACGCAGGCGCGGGTGATGCCGAAGCGCTCGCGCAGGCGCGTGACCACCGGCATCAGGATCTTCACGTCGGCGGTGTTGCCCGGCACCATCTCGGTGCAGATCGGCCGCCCTTCGGCATCGATCACCAGGGCCAGGATCATCTGCGCGAGGTCGGGGCGATAATCCTTCGAATGGCCACGCCGGCCCAGCGTCTCGCCGCCCTCGCCGTAGAAGGAGAGCGAGGTCGTATCCATGAACACCAGGCTGAGATCGGTGAACAGGTCGCGCCGGCGTTCGAAGAGTTGCTCCTCGATCACGTCCTTGACGCAACGTGGCGCGAGGGCGCCCGCTTGCCTGTCGCCGAGTTCCTCGCCCAGCCAGGCCATCGCGCGATAGAAGTGGTGCAGCGCCAGATCCTCCGCGCCATCGATGGCGTAGCTCTGCATCCAGTCGACACAGGAGCGGTCGGAGCCCGAGACGAACAGCCGGTGCAGTGTGGCGACGAAGACGGCGCGCTCGACGGCAAAGCCGAACTGGCGGCCCTCGAGGAGGTTGTTGAGCACCTCGCCGATGCCGAGCCGGTCCCAGAGGCGGCCGAACAGCAGGGGGCCACCGATCCTGTGGGCGGCGATCCGGCCGGCATCGATATCGGAGAGGATGATGGAACGTTCGGCGTGCCGTGCGATGGAGGCGACGAGCCTGTCGAGTTCGCCGGATGCGGCGAGGACATCCTTGCGACCGAGGGGTTTGATGGTGCGCTGGCGGACGGATTTGCCCACGCGCACGCTTTCGACGAGGTAGAGATAGCTGTGGCCGCGGGCGACTCTCTCGACGACGAACATGCTGATGTTGTGACGGCAATGCCATGCCGAATTCAACAAAAAACTGCCATTCAGCCAAAACTGTTGTTACTACACATTTTTCGCGCCCAAATGTCACCCATTATATATCAATGACTTATATCCATTCGTTCCCCATCCGTTCTCACCCCACTGTCCAACTCGGGCCTGGTATGAGTGGCAGGTGACGCCAAAGGGCAAGCAACCCTTTGCCTTCGCCCGGCCGGATCGTGAAACGATGGCCTTTGCGGGCATTTGGGAAAGCTGGGTGACGCCTGGCACGGCGAAAGTGCTTCGCACCTTCGCCATCATCACCACGGCAGCCAACGCCACGGCGGCGCCCGTGCATGACCGCATGCCGGTCATCATTCGCCAGGAGGATTGGCCGATCTGGCTGGGCGAAGCGGCGGGCGAGTCTGCTGGCCTTCTTCATCCACCGCCAGATGAGTTGATTGAGGCGTGGCCGGTGGGGCAGGCGGTCAATTCGCCCCGGAACAACGGGCCGGACCTGCTGGCGACGGCTGCGGAATAGCCCCCACGCGAAGTTAAGGGGGGGGGCGATCGCTCGTGGTTAAGTTACTGAAAAATCATGATTATTTCTTGTTGTTGGTTGTTGCCGGGGCAGGAGCTTTTCCGCCTTGCGTTAGGACGGCAGGAGCTGGCGGGCGCTGCGTGATTGTAGAGGAAAGATTCCGTCCGCCCTTGGCAATATAGCCCTCTGTCAAAGGCTTAATCTTGCCAAAGCCATCCATTTCCATTCCGTGACCCGCTTTAGACTCCTTTGACATCGAAAACTCCTTCATCCACCTGCTTCATGCGGAAACTCAATATTGATCTTCTCCGGGGCACGAGCAAGGTAAAGCCTCGGGGTTTCATATAACTGCTCACCATCCAAATTATAGACGATCACCCGCAGCAAAACCAATTCTCGAAGCTTATCAGTCTCGGAAAAAGTATCCACCCAGCCCGCATAGAGAAAGCCGTGGTCCAAATCCCGGACGTGAGCGTATTCAACCGCCGCTTCGCCCGAGTTTAGCATGAAGTCCCAAACATCCTCATCCCCATATTTTTTCGTGGCTTTTATCAGTTGTAAAAAGCGCGTCAGAAGTTTGTAGGTTGAGGCATAAAGCCAGAGGAGGGCCATTATGAGGCTGATTCCCACCGCGCCTAGAACCTCATGGGCTATAGGGGCGGTCAGAACCTCATGTGAATCAGCAGCAGCAAGATCAACTATTGGAAATGGCCAATGCAACCACTCAAAAACCATATATTCAACAACATAGACAGTCAGCCCAAAAACGAAGGCTCTCACTACAAATTCGATTTCGGAGGGCTTCACTTTTGCCGCATAGGTTGCGTCTAGCTTCGCCCAGATAATTCCCGGTAGGAAGATAACAGCTACTTGCACAAGAAACAGATTCACGCTCACATCGTCCATTGCAGGCCCATAGATTTCCGAATCAGCCTATAGCATCCTTCCTCAGCTTCCCCGCAAAACCGCATAAATCGTCATACAATCGCCCCTATCGCCCGCGTCCGCGCTTGCGGCTTTCCTGCTCAAGCGGCCGTTCCTCGGCTTGGCGCTGCGCCTGGCGCCGATGCCCCTCTAGCGCTTTCTGTAGCCGCGCCCGGGCACTCCGGTGCGCGGCCTCGATCAACGGCCGCGCCCGCTCCCAGCCGGCCGCCACGGCTGCTCTTACGGCCGGGGGCGCCCGCTCGATGCGGGCCAGCGTCTGCCCCTTCTCCTCACCGGCCCGCGCCATGGTGTCGGCCAAGCCGCCTTGCGCGCCCGCACGGACCTGGCTGCGCGCAAAACGCTGGGACAGGTCAGCGGGCAAGCCAGCGGCCGCGCGCTTCTCGTCAGCCGCCAGCCCTTTGAGGAAGGCGCGGGCGGCATTGCGGCGGGCCTCCTCGCCGATCTTCACCAGATCGAGCGCATTGGTCTTTTCAGGCTGGCGCGCGATGTTCCGCGTCCAGTTCGCCCAGATGTCGTGCTCGCGGATCGGGCGCGGATCTCCAAGCGGCCGGCGGCCCCCGATCTCCTGACGCTCAGCCCCCTCCGAGGTCAGCCAGTAATCCCGCTCCCGGTGCCTCGACCCGGAGACATAGGTCTTGAAGCCGTCCGTGGTCTGCGAACCGCCTGGCGTTACAAAGATATGCTCGGTCGTGGTGATGCCCTGGGCGGTGTTGGTGGTCATGGCATAGCCATAAGCCAGCCGCATCCGGCCGGTTTCCTTGTCGGCGAGCGTGTCCCATTTCACAAAGCCTTCGCGGCCATGGTCGTTCCGCAGCACCAGACCCTCCTCGCGGATGCTGGTGATTTCGAGGATCGAGCCGTTATCGCCGATCGCGCCCTTGCCGCCATCCAGCATCGCGGCGTTGGTCCGGGCGAATAGCCGGATTTTTTCGCCCGTCGCGATCGGCATCGCGTAGTGCTCGCCGGTGTTCTTGTCGATCGCCGCCAGCGTCATGCGGCTCTGCCCCAGCTCGCCAGAGGCCAGCAGCCGTTGCCGGATTGCCTCGCCGATCGCCCGCGCATCCTGATTGGTCGGTGTGCTGATCGACAGCGTAAAGCGTGGCCGGTCAGCATTCGCTTTCCGGCGCTCATCCCAGAGCGCAGCGGCTCGCGCGATCACCTCATTATGCCCGCCCGCGACGATCTCGGCCGTGCCATCCTGCCGCTTCATGTCCAGCGCCTTGCCAACAGCCTCAGCACCACCTTTGCGCAGCAAGCCCGTAATCTCGCGCGCCCGCTCATTGGTTTGGCGCACACTGCTTTCGATTGACGGCACCTCACCCAGACCTTTTTCGAGAAGGCCGATCACCTGGCCTGCCTCGATCGACTGGCATTGCTTCGGATCACCGATCGCCACCATGCGGAACCCGTGCTGCTCCTGAAGCCGCAACAAATCGAGCATCTGGCGCGTGCCGATCGTGCCCAGCTCATCGATCACCACGACACTGCGGTTGGACAGGTCCAGCCGGCCGCTCTCCACCCGGTTGATGAACACCGATACAGCCGCAATCGTATCACGCCCGCCTGTCTCGGCCTCGGTATTCAGCCCGGCCTCGCGCAGCTCGCGCGCCTGGCGCCAGCCAAGGCTGATGCCGTGAATGTCCGCACCCTGGTCACGCCACGCGGCCACAAGCGGCTTCAACAGCGTGGTCTTGCCGGCCCCGGCTGCCCCGATCCCCACCGCGAACCGGCCGCCCATGCCGAGATGATCGATCATCCGGCGCTGCGCCGCGCCATGTGCGCCGGTGAAGCTCAGCCCGCTCGCCTCGATCCCGCGCTTGATCTGTACCGGGTTGAGCGTGCCGCGCCGATCGCGGCCAGCCTGTCCCGACAGCTCGACCAGCGCGCTCTCCTGCTCGACATGGGCGCGCGTGGTCAACCTGGTTGTAGTGATCGTCACATCCGGGTTGTCCGGGTCATCCCGCTCGGTCTCGACCGCGATGATCTGCGTGCGCGCAGACTCACCGTTGCCGCCAGCACCGCCCGTCTCGACAACCCCGCGCGCCCGCAACCGCGCGATCACCTGATCAACATCGCCGCCATCCTTGATGCCGGCCGCCACCAGGCCACGCGCTGCGGCAACGCGCTCATCCTCGGCCTTGATGACCGCCCGCCGGGCAAACTGCTCGCCCAGCACCCGCGAAGCCGCCTCATAGGCCAGATCAAGCCGGGCCGCTTCGGTCATCTTCTCCGCCGGCGCAGCATCCTGCAGAACGCTCTTGTGCTGATAGCCACGTGCCTCCGCCTGGCGCCGCCAGCTCGCAAAGTCGCTCAGATCGTCGGCCTTGGCACTGCGGCTCGCAAAGGCGCCGCCTTTCAGCAGCTTGATGCGTTCGTCGCCCGTCATGCGGTCCCAATCCGCCCCCAGCGAGGCGGCATAGGCTTTCGCGTCGGAGAGGGCATCGCGGGTCCGCTTACTGAACGCCGCCCGGATCTCCTCCGGCACGGCGCTGAGCCGCGCCGCGCCGGTGGCTCGGTCCAATTCTATACTGGCTCCCGCCCGCCGGAGATTCTGCGCAAGATGGGCCTGATAGATTGCTCCCCATTCATGGATGCGGCCGTGCATCTGCAACGTGTTCAGGGACACAACCCGGCCGCTCTCAGTGACGATGACATTCGGCACCGCGACATGCGTATGAAGTTGCGGATCGCCGGCCACTTTCACCGACACGATCTCGGTTTCCGTGCGGCCATCCGCTGTCTCGCGGGCAATTTCGAGGGTGGGCCGGGCTGTGTAGTGATCAAAGGTGATCCACCCGATGCGGCCCTGCTCGGTGCCTTCCTTGCCGCCTTTGCCCTTCCGTGCCTGGCCAATGACCTGTTCGATCTCGGCCATGGTCGCGGCCACCGCATCCTTGTGCGCCTGGGCCAGTTGGTTGCGCTCCGCCTCGGTCGGCGCGAAGGCCCATGCCAGCGAAATCGTCTTGTCCGCCGAGAAGGTAAAATCAACGTAGCCGATCGGAGTTTTCGAGCGGTTCACCGCGTTCCGCCAATCGGCCGCATCCAACGCCTTGCCGTCCGCCCGCTTGCCATCAAGGATGTTGGCCCGCTCGGTCTCGGAAAGGACGCGTCCGTCTTTGGCGCCGAGTGCCTTGTAGAGCCGCACAAGCTCGGGATGAGGCGCGGGCGGGCTTTGTTCAGCCTCTTGGGCGGGCGGGCCGTCCGGCGCCGCGCTGGGAGAGGCGGGCGCCAGCTTCGCCTCGATCCGCGCCCGGTCGGCAGCACCCGACGCCTCAGCCGCCGCCAGCGCCTGCCGCAAACCGGCAGCGCCACCTTCACGCAAGGCATCAGCCCAATCGGCGCCCTTCGCTCCGCCCGCGACATCAGCCGGCGGTTCAAGATAGACCGCCTCGCCGCCATTGGCCTCAATCAAGGCCGCGGCCTTGGCGGCCGCCTTCTGCCCGGCCTCGCCAACATCACGGCCATTATGGAGGCGGGCATTGTCGCGATCAGCCAGCAGCGCAACCGGCGTCGAGCCGGTGAACTGCCCGGCCCAAGCCACCAGGCCGCCAGCATTATAGCCGACAACACCAGCCTGCCGCGTTTCCTGCACGACACTCGCGACGGTCTCGAACCCTTCACCGGCCACCCGCGCCTGGTCATGGCCGCCAATCGGCACCGCCGCGCCAGCCGGCGGATGCAACAGCCAGGCGCCCGAGGCCCCCAACATCCGGCGGCCGATCTTCTCGCCGCCTTCGGTCAGATAGGTGCGCTGCACGCCCGTCAGCCGCACCCGGCCATCCTCATCCTGGCCGAACATCGGCGTCAGCATCACCACCGCCGCCCCGGCCGACACTTCCGCCGAATCATAATTCGGATGCGGCCGGACCAGCCGCACATGGCTCATCAGCCAATCGGCATCGAGGCCGCGCCCGCTGAGATAGGCACGGGCTGACGCCCGCAGGGCCTCGGCCTCGTCCACACGCGCCGCATGCGCCGCGCGCTGCTGCAATTTCTGCCCCACCGCCCCGTGCAAACGCGGCGCGCGCAGCTCGCCCGTGCCCGGAATCGCCTCATCCCAGAGTTTCCCGGCGATGCTCTTGCGGAAAGCACTGCGCCGCACCTCGGCCGCGCGCGCCGCCTTCGCCGCCTCGGGTCCAGCTCGACCGCCTCGGCTTTGACGCCCAGCCGGCGCACCAGGCTCTCGAACCGCCCGCCTTCGCTGGCGGCAAAGTCGGTCCATTGGCCAGTGGTGGCGTTGACCGAGACTGTCCAGCTTTCCCCTCCGCGCCAGGTCGCTTGCAGCCGCAACCTGCCGCCGCTGGTCCGGTAGGGCACACCAGCGGCATCAAGCGCCGCCGCAACATCGATCGCCCGTGGCTCCGCTGGCCGCTCCTCGGCCGCCGGGCCACGCGGCGGCACCGCCGGTTCACCGCCCCGCGCAATATCGGCCTGCCAGTCAGCCGCCAGCGCCGCATCCCGATCATGCCCGACCACCTCCTCCATCGGGGGCGGGGCAAAATCATCTGGCCAGGGCGGCGGACCATCGGCCGCCCTTCCCAGCTCGCCAAGCGCCGCCGCTTCGGCCGCAAGGGCGGCGTCGCGATCCTCCGCCTCGTTCGGCTCAACAGCCTTTGGCGCTGCGGTCTGCGGAGTGATCGCGGGGCCGCCTCGACTGGCGCGGCCGGCAGATCAAATCCGTCAGCCCGTTTGCCGGCGAGCAGGTTTTCCAGCTCCGCGCGGGTCGGCAACCGCATCGGATCAAGCCCAAACACTTCGGCAAGCGGCGTCACCGCGCGCTGATACTGTTTGCCCGCGATCTTCTCGCCATCCGCCCGATTGCCCGCCAGCAGCTCGGCAATCTCGTCACGGGTCAATGGGCGCGACGTGTCGATCCCCAGCGCGGCGGCAACGGTGGGGTGCATATCGCGGCGAGGCTCGGGAATGGTGCCAGGGCGGGCCGCGTCCAACGCGGTGGCCGCCGCGTTATCTTCCGCCGCTGCCGTGCCGGGCTGCCAAAGCCCGCCATCAACCGTCATGCCGCGCTGATAATACGCCGCCATGTCCTGCTCGAACCCCGGCAGCGTCATGGTCATCAGGTGATCCGCCATCTTCCCGGCGGCACCGGATGAGGTGGAGGCCGCACCGGCGCGGAACGTCAGCACGTCTCTCCGCCCGCCCGGACTGCGATCCGTCGTCACCCGGCTCGAGCGCCGTCGCCAGGCCACGCATCACCCCGGCCTCAACCTCCGCCCCCAACCCGTCCAGCGTCGTGCCGATTTGCAGGAGCGCGGTGGTCTGGTCGCTTAGCGCGCCGGCGATTCGCGCCAGGCTTCCTCAAGCGGGCTTTCCTCCGAAGGGGTCGCCAGCTCGATCAGCCGCGCCAGCATTTGGCTGTGCGTGTTCTGCGTTTCGATCATCAGCCGCATCGCCTGGATGACGGCATCGAGGCGGTCATCTTTCGGGGGCGGCGGGGCGGTTTCGGGCTCGGGCATCGGGCGGAACTCCTGCCGTCACCGTAGCCCCATTGTCACTTGCGCCGCAAGCTCCATAGGTGCAATGGTCTGTAACTCCTCTTCTGAACTTTCCGCTCGCATCGTGGCGGGGATTTGGCGGGCTTTATGGCGCGTATTTGCTGTGATTATGCCGTGAATTTGCATTTTATTTGCCGCGAAAATGGCGGTTGTTATGAAGTGAATCTGCTGAGGTTGTGCTGCGTTCTATTGACGTGCAGAGGTTGAAATCGGTAGGGTTCTCCATGCCCGCGCCTGATCTCGACATTGAAAAGCTCGGTGCGGCGATGGCTTCCGGCCTTCGTCGGCGCTCCCCGTTGATGGTCTGGTTTATCGAGCACCACGACGAATTTGCCGCCCTCCTCGACAAGCATGGAGCGCATTGGAAGGGGTTGGCGGAGCACTTCGCGGCGGCCGGGCTGGTCTCGCGCACGGGCCAGCCGCTCACGCCGCGCACCGTCGAAAACTATTGGCTGCGGGCGCGGCGCCTGGTCGCCAAGCAACGGGCCGAAGGGCGCCCGGTTACGGCGGCCCCAGCCAGCACGCCGGCGGCCGAACCGAAATTCAAACCCTTCACCTTGAGAAGCGAGGGGCGCGGTGTTTCCCCTGCGGAACGCCAGGCCCTCGGCGATCCCACCGCACCAGCTGACCAGGCGGCCCAGCCGGTGCCCAAGTTTCAACGATCATGGATGAGAAATGAGGGCCGGGGCGTTTCCGCTGCGGAACGCCGCGCCCTTGGTGATCCAACCGCCCCGGCCGATCCTGACGATCCAAAATGGAGAGGCGACAAATCCCGATAGGAGAATTTGATGACTGAGGCCCCCTCATCAGAAAAGAAGCCCACCGGCGCGGAAACACCCGCAACCCCCGTATTCCGCCCCGGCAGCTCGACCGCCGGGCTCAAGCCTGCGGAAATCAAACCGCTGCTGACCAGCGAGCAATCCAGCATCGAACCCGTCGCCCAGGGCCTCGATCTCGCCGATCGCCCCAAGATCATCCTGACGGCCGGCCGGGGCAAAACCGGCAAAACCACCTTCCTGCGCTGGATCGTGGAGATGGCGCAGCGGGACGGGAAAGCGCCGCTCCTGGCTGACATTGACCCCACCAACGCGACGTTCTCGACCTATTTCGGCGGGGTCGCTCGGCCGGACACCTTCAACCAGGCCGCCGTTCGCGACTGGCTCCAGGACTTCATGGAGTTCGCCATCGCCGAAAAACAAACCGCCATCATCGATCTCGGGGGTGGCGATACGATCCTCCGCACCATAGCCGGAGAAATGCCCGGCTTCGATGCAATGATCGAGGAGGCGGGCATGGCCGTGGTGATGTTCTACCTCGCCGGCCCGCATCCCGAGGATTTAACCCCTGCGGCCACGCTCGGCGCCTTGGGCTTCAAGCCCCGCGCGCGGGCCTTCGTGCTCAATGAAGGTATGGCTCCAGCCGGACAATCCCGCGACCAGGCATTCAGCCGCGTGATCTCCTCCAACGTCTATCGCGATGAAACGGCGGACGGCGCGCTCACCCTCTGGATGCCGCGCCTGCACGCGGCCGAGGCGGTCGAGGCGCGCACCGCGAGTTTCATCGCTGCACGGGACGGTCAGACAGAACCGCCGCTCGGGGTGTTCAACCGCTCGCGGGTGGGCCACTGGCTCAAGGCTATGGATGAGCAATTCGCCGGCGTGAAATCTTGGATGCCATGAGCGAGGCTGTCGATCAGGACGGAGCAGAAGCCGCGATCCGCGCTGCGCAAGCGGAGCTGGATCGGGCCGAACAGCTGGCCCGGCTCGACAATGACCCCACCGCGCAAACGCTCCACGCGCTCCGGGTGTTTTAGACTCGACCGCCGCCATTGCCGCCGATCAGCGGCGCGCCATGGCTGAACACCGCTTGCATGTCGATCGGGATTTTAGCGCCGTGCGCCAGGCGCGGGATGGCTTGGCGCAAACCATCGATCAAGCCTTTCATGCCGCAAAGGCGCAGGCCGAAGCGGCGCATGCGGATCTCTCGCGCCAGTTTGTGGCCTCGTTTGCGAAAGAGGCAGAAAAGCGCCTCAAGTCCATGTCGCGGTGGATATGGTGGCGCACGATCGCCTCGGGCGCGGCGCTGGCAATCGTGATCCTCACCCTTGGGTTCGGCCTGGGCTACTGGCGCGGCAACGCGGCCGGATACAGCCAGGCCGCCGGGACGATTCACGCTGCCGGGGCCGTTGAGCAATCCGTCCTCGCCTCACAAGGCCCGGCTGGTTTGGCACAATGGCACCAGCTCATGCGCGACAACGCGATCCTCGACACCATGAAATCCGACTGCACCGGGAAGAACGTGGCGCATCAGGACGGCCGCACGGCCTGCCATCTCTGGCTATGGACAACGCCGAATGTTGCGTCCGCAGCGCATGGGTAGGGGGATGGAGGAGCGTTTTACCCCCACCGCGGATGGGTCGGCTCGCTCGGCCGGCTTCGTCTCCCAGCTCGGCCGGGTTTTGCTCGGCCTGCTTCGGGGCACGTTGCGTTTTCTGCTGGTGGCCGTGCTCGACGTGCTGATCCTCGCGGTTCGGTTCATGCTCTGGTTCCGCCGCCTCTTGTTCTGGCTGGGCCTCTTCTCAGCTCTGTCCTGCATTTTGAATTATCAGGCTCATAAGCCGCTGCTCGCCGCGTTCGCGCTCGGGGCTGGTATCCTCATGATGACGCTCTCACGCGCCAGCCTGCTCCTCAATGACCGGCTGCGCTTCTGCCAGCTGCAACTCCATGCCTGGGCTCAAGGCTGGCCGGTAGCGCGTTATGCGTTCACCGCCCTCCCGCCCCGGCGTTGATGAGGTTGGCCGATTTAATGCCTAACCAGCAGCTGAACGGTGACATGTAAGCATGTTGTTGTGTTGGTAGGGCACAAATCGATCCTGGTCACTGGATGGCGGATTGTCTGCCTCCGAAACCAGCCGTTCAATGCCGACACGCACCGGCGACTTCGCGCCCATCCCGGTCGCCCGGCACTCCAGAGGGCATTCTCCGAAGCCGACACTAGAGGTCGCCCGCAGGTCGTCCCGCATGAGCCAAACGCCGGATGCGGCCACGAGGATCGCCGGGATCCAGAGCGTTGGAAGGGGTGCCTGGACAAATTGAGCGATAAGGCCGAGCAACGGTGCGCCAAGCACTGAGCCAGTATTGCGCCAGTAGAGAGGACAACATGAAAGTGCTTTTCATGTATGCTAGGCATGGACATTAAGTGAACGGCAATGGATTGCCGAGGTAGAAGTCCAATCTAGCGATCAATTTGGGTCGATCATGCGATTTGCGAACTAATTTTCGGGCGTGATCCATTTGCATTGATACTTGAATGAACGATTATGGCGTTCTCCTGAGTTTGCGGTTTGAAGCGCAGAAGGCGAAGTGCGTTGGCCGTGACGAGTACCGTGGCCCCGGTATCGGCAAGGATCGCCATCCAGAGCGGCGTGATGCCGGACAGGCTGGTGACCAGGAACACGCTCTTGAGCCCGAGAGCCAACGCGATGTTCTGCCAGATATTGATGATGGTTGCGCGCGATAGGGTCACCATTTCGGCGACGCCGGTGACCCGGTTCTTCAGGAGTGCGGCGTCCGCCGTTTCGAGCGCAACATCCGTCCCGCTCCCCATTGCGACACCAACCGACGAAGCTGCCAGGGCTGGCGCGTCGTTGATGCCATCACCGACCATCGCGATCGGCGCCTCGGCCTTGTAACCCGAGATAGCGGCAAGCTTGTCATCCGGCAGAAGACTGGCACGAACCTCGATCCCCGCGGCGTCGGCGATCCCTTGTGCGCACCGAAGGTTGTCGCCGGTGAGCATGACCGGTCGAATGCCAAGCGCACGCAGTGTCCGCACAGCTTCGGAAGCATCGGCTCTCAGTTCGTCCCGCAATGCGATCAGACCGATCAGGCGCTTGCCTTCGCACACCGTGACGACGGTTTTTCCCTCATCCTCGAGGGCTGAAATCCGTTCCTGTGCCGTATCATCGAGCAATGCCTGTTCAGCGGCATGAAGCGGCGAGGCGACCGTCACGAAACCGGAGCTGATCCGCCCCATGACGGACTTGCCCGGCGCCGCCACGGTGCCGCCGAACACTCGCGGCATATCAAGGCCGCGAAGTTCAGCTTCCTTGACGATCGCCGCGCCGAGCGGGTGGCTGGATCCGCGTTCCACGGCCGCGGCCTTCGCCAACACGTTCGCAACATCGCCCTCGACGGGGACGACGTCAGTCACCTGAGGCTGCCCCATCGTCAGTGTGCCGGTCTTGTCGAAGGCGACCGTTCTGATCTTGCCGAGTGTCTCCAGCGCCGCGCCGCCCTTGATCAGCAACCCGTACCGGGCACCGCTCGCGAGTCCCGATGCAATAGCCGCAGGTGTTGAGATCACCAGCGCGCAGGGGCAGGCGATCAGCAGGACAGCCAACCCCCGATAGATCCAGGTGAACCAGTCGGCGCCAAGGGCGAGAGGCGGACCCAGCATCACGAGGGCTGAGAACGCCATGGCGGCAGGCGTATACCAACGGCTGAACCGGTCAATGAACCGTGCCGTCGGGGCTTTCGTCGCCTGAGCTTCCTCGACCATGTGGATGATGCGAGCTATCGTGTTGTCGGCAGAGGTGCGGGTGATCTCGATGCGAAGCTCGCCATGTCCGGCAATGCTGCCGGCATAAACCGGCGCCCCCTCGGCTTTGACGACGGGCGCGGATTCCCCGGTCACCGGTGCTTCATTGACCTGGGACGTGCCCCCGACCACCGTTCCATCGGACGGTACCCGATCGCCGGCGCGAACCGTCACAACGTCGCCGATGGCGAGGGTCTCGACCGGCACCGTTTCAATCGCGTCGCCGCGCACTCGGCGTGCGGTGCGCGGCACGAGGCCGATCAGCCCCTCGATACCGGCCCGCGCCCGGCCAGCGGCGACGCCCTCTAGCAGTTCACCCAGCGCGAACAGGAACACGACGATTGCGGCGTCAGCACCCTCGCCGATCGCAAGGGCGCCGATCGATGCAATCGACATCAGGGTTTCCATTGTGAAGGGCGTGCCAGTCCGCATGCCCGCCAGCGCCCGGCGGACAATCGGCAGCAGGCCGACCAGCGCGGCTGCGACATAGGGCCAGGGCGACCAGGCCGGCTCTGCCTGCGTCACGACAAATCCAAGCGCGAGGAGCAACCCCGTGACGCCGACCAGTCGGACCTTGCGGGTCTTCCACCAGACGTTTCCGCTGGCTGATTCCGTCCGGACCTTATCCGCATCCGCCTGCCTGGTGCCTCCGAGAGGCGTGAAGCCGAGCGCTCTGATCCTCGCCTCGATCATGGTTCTCGCGGTGCGGTCTTCGTCCAGCATGAGCGACAGGGAGGCGGTGCTGAAACTGACAGAGACATCCGTGACGCCAGGCAACCGCTTCATGGCATTCTCGATCTTCACGGCGCAGCCGCCGCAATCCATGCCTTCGATCTTCAGCTTGACACTACTCGCGGAGGCCATGGCTTTCCCTCGACAATCCCGACAGGAAGCCAATATGATCCCTGTAGTCACTACAGGGTCAAGCGATGTCGGGTGGATCTTTGGCAATTGGCGAACTCGGCCGGCAGACCGCAACCAGGGTCGAGACCATCCGCTACTACGAACGTATCGGGCTGTTGCCGGCTCCGGCGCGAACCGCCGGCAACTATCGGGCATACGGACCCGAGCATCTGAACCGATTGAGCTTCATTCGCCGGTCACGCGATCTGGGTTTTTCACTCGATCAGGTCCGTGCTTTGCTGGATCTTGCCGATGAGCGCGCCCGCTCTTGTGAAGCTGTCGACGCAATTGCCCGCGATCATCTGGCGGAGATCGATCGCAAGATCGCCGATCTGCGTGCTCTGCGGCGCGAACTCGGCAACATGATCAGTCAGTGCCGCCAGGGGACGGTTGCCGAATGCCGGATTATCGACGCGCTATCCCCTGGGGTCAGCCAAAAGAAGCGGCGAAACTGACGAGCGCTTTCATTGAGGGCGGGGCAGATCCCGCATGAGCCAGATTCCTGATCCGGCCACGAGGACCGCCGTGATCCACAACGCCGGCAGGGTTGCCTGGGCAAATTGGGCGATAAGGCCGAGCAACAGGGCACCAAGCGCGTAGCCGGTGTCGCGCCAGTAACGGTAAGTCCCAAGAGCCTTGCCGCGGATCAACGGCGCTGCCTGGTCCGACATCGCGGCGATGAGGTTCGGGTAGAGCAGCGCCATGCCAACGCCCATGACGATCGCCCCCGGCAGCCATAGCGACGCATCGCGCCCGGCCGCCGTGATCGCGATGCCGGCGGCGAGGAGAAAAAACCCGGCGATCACCGGGGCGCGGCGGCCGACCCGGTCACCCAGATGGCCGGTCCAGAGCTGCGAGACGCCCCAGACCATGGCGTAGGTGCCGGTCAGCCAGCCGATTTCGATCAGCTTTGCGCCATGTGCCTTGAAGAACAGTGGGAACATCACCCAGACCAGCGTGTCGGCAATTTTGTTGACGATGCCGCCCTGGCAGATCGCCCGCCCGACCCGATCGCGGAAAGAGATGCGGACGAAGATCGCGCGGAGCGTGAGCGTATGATCCTGCGATGCGCCAGCACCGGCCTCGGCATGTTCGGCCTTCACCCAGGCAAGCGTGTCACGTACACGGGTGATCGTGGCGAAGGCCAGAACAATCGTGGACATGCCGAAAATTAGCAGTGCATTACGCGCGCCGACCGCCTCGGCCAGCAGGGCGGCCACGGCGCCGGCCAGACCGACGGCAACATATCCAGTAGCCTCGTTGATGCCGACGGCAAGCCCGCGCTGGTGACTGCCGGCGAGGTCAATCTGGCTGGTCACCGTCATCGTCCATGTGAAGCCCTGGCTGATCCCGAGAAACACGTTCGCGATCACGATCCACCACCAGTTGGGTGCCGCCCAGATCAGCAGCGGGATGGGAATGGCTGCGATCCAGCCGGCAATGAGGACAGGCTTGCGGCCGAACCGGTCGGCGAGCCCGCCGGCGACAAGGTTGAGCGCGCCCTTCACCAGGCCGAAGGAGAGCACGAAACTCGCGAGAAAGAGAAAGGCACCGGGTGCGACGCCGAACTCGTGCGCGAGGGTCGGCAGGACCGCGCGCTCCATGCCGATGACAAGACCGACGAAGAAGACCTGTAGCGCCTGTAGCGTAAACTGGCCGCGATTGGCCGCGATGCCGCGGATATGATCCGAGGCGTTCGCCACCGTGGTCACGCGGTGAAGCCCGCATTCCAGGCACGCAGTTCGGCTGCGCCCTCGGGGGCGGGCGGGATATTCTCGAGCATGAAGGCGACGAAGCGCTCGGCATCGTCGATGCGGAAGGCGGGGTTGTACCGCCGCTCAAAGCCGATAGTGGACACCGGTTTGCCTGAGAGACCTCGGCCACAGACCGAGCCAGCCAGAGCCCCGGGTAGCACCTCGATATGATCCGGCAGCGCCTTGAGCCGGACGAGGCTGGCGAAGAGGTCGCGCGCGCCGCGCGCGGCGTCGGTGGCAAGCTCGGTCCGGCCGACATCGCCCACCATAAGCGTGTGGCCGCCGAGTACGCTCCACGGCTCATCCGCGCGGGTGCGGTCGGTCACCGTGAGGCAGAGATGCTCCGGCGTGTGACCGGGCGTGTGCAGAACCTCGAGCACGACATTGCCGAGTTCGAGCCGTTCGCCGTCTGCGAGGCGGCGGCACGCATAGCCGACCTTGGCGGATTCGTGGATGGCGTATTCGGCGCCAGCCGCTTCGGCCAATGCGCGGCCGGCGGAGCGATGATCGGCATGCAGGTGCGTATCGATTACCTGGCGGATCGGCGTCGCCGAGGCTGATGCGGCCTGCAAATAAGGCTCGATCGGAAACAGCGGGTCGACAACCACGCCGGCGCCCTTGCCGACACAGCCGAGCAGATAAGAGGCCGCCGTGGGATCGGTGTGCAGGAACTGTCGCAGGATCATGAGTGTTGCTCCCGGCTGAGGTGGCGATCTTGTCGCCAGCGCGCTATCACATTATCATTCGCGATATTGATCGAATGAGTCGAAGATGAAGTCAAGCAGCGGTCCAAAGCAACAGATTTTCAGCCATCTCGCCGAGATCGCAGCTGCACTTGCGCATCCGCACAGGATCGAAATTATCGAACTGATCGCCCAAGGTGAGCGCAGCGTAGAGGATCTTGCCGAACGGATTGGCCTGTCGCTCTCGAACACGTCCCGCCACCTGCAGGTCTTGCGCCGTGCCCGCCTTGCGGCGCCGCGGCGAGAGGGCAAGAACATGTTCTATAGCCTGGTCTCCGAGACCGAGGTGGTGACGTTGCTGGGCAGCCTGGGGCGAGTGGGCGAGCGGAACATCGCGGAAATCGATCAGGTGCTGCAGGCGTATTTCCGGGCGCGGGATTCTCTCGAGCCCGTATCGCGCTTGACCTTGCTTGAACGCCTGCGCGAGGGCAGCGTGACACTCCTCGATGTCCGACCGGCGGATGAATTCGCGCGGGGCCATTTGCCGGGTGCGTTGAACATTCCCCTCGATCAGTTGGATGCGGCGCTGGGCCACTTCACTGAGAACATCCCGGTCGTCGCGTATTGCCGGGGACCGTATTGCGTTCTGTCATATGAAGCCGTGGCGCAGTTACGGGCGCGAGGCGTTCAGGCCAGCCGCCTGGAAGATGGCTATCCTGAGTGGAAGGGAGCGGGTTTGCCTATCGAGACCTGAGCTGCGGGGGCGGACCGGCTATCCGATCTTACGGCGACCGTGAACCGACGCGAACCCGATCACACCGGGGACGTATTTCGAATCAGCTGCTTGGAATGCCGATCGGCGTCCAGACCCTAGGTCGATAACAATAAGTCCATGAGTCTACTGGTCGCTGCCCGAACTTGGTTGTTCAGGCCGCATTTTCCTGAAAACGGCGCACTGGTGGCTGCTGGTGTTGTCGTGCAAGCCAAAGATCATAGTTTGCCTGCATCCCAAGCCATGCCTGCGCCGTGCTCACGCCAGCCTGTTCAAGCCGGATCGCCAAATCAGGGCTAATGGCAGCCCTGGCGTTCAACACACGCGACAACGCTGCGCGGGACATAGCCAGCCTCTGGGCGGCCTCGGTAACGGAAAGCCCCAGCTCACCGATGACATCCTCTCTTAGCAGTTCGCCAGGATGTGGCGGATTATTCATCATTTTACCTTCTCCTAGTGGTAGTCTTGATAATTCACCAACTCAACGCCAGCCTCAACGAACCGAAATGTCACTCTCCAATTCCCGTTGACCCACACGGACCAGTGCCCGGCAAGGTCACCTTTCAGTGGGTGCAGCTTAAACGCCGGGATGTTCATATCCTGCGGCGTCTGCGCCACATCCAAAAGGCCAAGAATGCGCTTCAACTTGCCAGCCTGTGCGGCTTGAATCCCGCGCATGGAGCCCGTGCGGTAAAAAGCCTCCAGGCCCTTATGTCGGAAACTCAAGATCACAAATCAGTGTAACGCGTAGCGCGTCACTATACAACTTCAATCAATGTGATCACGTCCAAAACCGACCGGTTTCGGACACCTCGCCGAGAGCATGCCCAAAACTATTTTGACGGCATTGTGGGCATTGTCCGATATTACAGGCAGGTTTTTGGACGTAATTGCCCTATGTCGCGCGTGTTTTTGTATGCCCGTGTCTCGACGGTCGAGCAGACCGCCGAGAATCAGATCGCCGAGGCGAAGGCCGCCGGCTTCGCCATTCGTCCGAACCGGATCATCACGGAAACGATCTCGGGCAGCGTCGCGGCTCGTCAGCGGCCGGAGTTCCGGCGCCTCCTCGACCGCCTCGAAGATGGTGACGTGCTCATTGTCACAAAACTCGACCGGCTCGGCCGCAGCGCGCTCGACGTGCGGGCTACCGTTGATGCCCTGGCGAGCCTCGGGGTACGGCTTCATTGTTTGGCCTTGGGCGGTGTCGATCTCACCAGCTCAGCCGGCCGCATGACCATGCAGGTGATCGCCGCCGTGGCTGAGTTCGAGCGAGACCTGCTGATTGAACGCACGCAAGCTGGGGTCCAGCGAGCCAGAGCGAACGGCAAGGCGATCGGGCGGCCTGCATCTTTAACAGATGATCAAAAGGCCGCTGTCAGGGAAGCGCGTGGCTCCGGCGCATCAGTCTCATCCCTCGCACGGACATATCAGGTCAGCCGCCAAACCATCGGCCGTGTCTGTGAATAACGTCAGTCCCTCTCACCAGGTTATCCAGTAGGCGCTATATCTGGAATCGACCCTACCGGGCCATGGGGAGGCCGCAACGGGAACCCCAAAACCGGTCATTCGCCGGCCCTGGCCCGCAACGGCTCTGCGCCCTTCATGGTCATTCTGAGCCCTAGCTCGGCTTCTCGGGAGCGGACATTCTTATCATGTCAATGTTCTTGATCTTTAGCGGCGATTGGCGCCCTTTGCAGATGTGGGCATGATCCAGTTTCACACCGATATCGGTGCCCTGCAGCTCTGTCCGCCGTGACCGCTGATGAACGAACACTTGCATCTCGCGACTACTCCACTGCAAACTCAGCGGGCATGGGGGTATTGCTATGGCTGCAGAGGGAACAGCGTTTGCATTCGATGAGAATGCTAGTCTCAGCGATAATCTATCGATATTCGGGGTATACGTTAAAGAGCTCGACGCCGCGCTTGGTCCCGAAATGCGCGGCCGCCTTTTGGCGCTGGTAGATGGTAATTACAAGCACGAGGAAATCTGGGATCGATTATTCGAGATCTGCAACACGTCACCGGCTGTAACTGATGACGACGCGACCGACAGGCAGGCAGCCGTACCCACAGCAAACGTGCCCGCCACGGCACAACCGGCGGTCGCGCAATCGCCGACGGTGACCGGATGGCTTCTCGAGGGCGTTTTGATCGAGGGCTTCCGGGGCGTGAACAATGAAGACCGGCCACTTGAACTCAAGTTCAAGCCTGCCAAGGTCAATAGCGTGTCGGCCGTCAACGGCGTCGGCAAGACCTCCGTCTACGACGCGGTGCGTTATGCAATCACCGGCAAACTCCCTTGGCTGGATGAACTCCCAGCCGTCGAACGCGACAGAGACTATTACCAAAACCGCTTTCACTCGACCGGTCAGGCGACGATCAAGCTCCGTCTGGTAGCCGAGCCCGGCGCGGAAAAGTGCGAGATCACCGTCGTCCGCAGCCCAACCGGCCTGCGCACTGTCAGCGCCACCGCGCCGTGGGACGCCAACGCGATACTGACCGCGCTCAATCGAGAGTTCGTATTACTCGACGGCCCGACATTTCAGAAATTTATCACCGCGCCACCGCTCGCTCGTGGCCGCACCTTTTCCGGTCTCCTTGGACTCTCTGCCTACAGCGATCTTCGCCAAGCGCTGGCAGGTTTGGCGAATACACGCGCGTTTAACAACCATTTCGACATCACGGCCCACGCCCAGACCAAGATCCGGGAGGAGAGGACCGGAGCCGAATTGTCGGCGGCCATCGCCAAAGATTATGAATTACTTGTGGGGACGCCGCTCGGGCAGCTGGATACGGCCGCCGCGAAGGACAAGTGCCATGAGGCCCTGGTCCAGATCACACCTCTGAAGCCGCAGTGCGAGGACAAGGCGTACGACGCCATCGACATCGACGTTTGCATCGACGCTATCAAGGATGCCGAAGGCGGTCCGAAGCGCGAACGCCTCGGTGCTTGCATTCGAGAGCGCGAAAATATCGCCAAAATGAACCATGAAGCTCCAACCCGGGAGCGCGCCCCGCAATTGGCCACTCGCGCCGCCGAGCGCGAGTCCGCACTGGCGAAGACTTCTGGTCACTTGATGCTTGAGCTTTACCAGGCAGGGACGAAGGTCGTGGAAAGGGCGGAGTGGGAGGACTCGTATCTTTGCCCGCTCTGCGACGGGAAAGGCACCCATAGCCTGCGGGATCACCTCGCCGCCAAGCTCTCTGAGTTTGAGATCTTGGACCAGACAACCACCGCGTTGGCGGCGGAGTGGAACGAGGCTGGTTGGACAGAGCTACTGCAGCTTGAAGCCGAGCTCGAACCGGTACCCGAGAAGCGCCTACTCGCCGCGCACCAGACCCGCGCCGGCGTCGGCGCGATCTCCAAGGCCGATGCCGATGCTTTGGTTCAGTGGCTGGATACACTGCGTACGCGCGCGGAGGGGCTTTCTGGCACGCTGGCGGCCGAGCAGACCCAGCTCGAAAAGGAGCTACCGCCATCCTCGGTTGAGGTAACGAAGAAAGTGGAGACAGCGCGGCGCCTGCAGGAAAACTGGCGGAAGCTCGAACAGTCCCGGAAAGTGCTGGCAGACGCAACCGCGCGAGATGCCTGTGTAGACCGGATCCGAACTTTCCTCGGCAGGGCATCAAAGGCTTTTGCGACGGCGGAGGCCGGCATGAGCGAGGCACGACTGACCGCCGTCGAGCCGGTGTTCAAGGATTACTTTAAGAAGATGTCGTTTCATGGTGTCGAGCCGACCGTCTCCAAAAAAGCTGGCAGCGAGGAACTCCGTATCGGGCTTGCCCAATTCTACGGACTGACGAACGTATCGCCCCAGGCGCTTCTGTCCGAGAGCTTCCGCAACGCCTTCGCGATATCGCTATATCTGGCAGCAGCATCGCTCTATGGCGGGCTCCCGAAATTCGTTGTTCTCGACGATGTGACGTCGAGCTTTGACGCCGGGCATCAGCACTTCCTTGTCGAACTCATCAGAACGACATTTGCGCGGCCGGGGAAGGCGTCCGGCCCACAGGTGATTCTCTTGAGCCACGACACGATGCTAGAGAAACTTTTCAACAAGCACAGCAACTCGGGGACGTGGTGGCATCAACGGCTGGAAGGATCACCCCAGATCGCCGTCCTTCCGCAGGCTGGGGCGGTCAACAAGGTGCGGGACCTAACGATTTCGATGCTGCAGGCCGGCCAGGTTGACTTCGCCAAGGAGGGCGTGAGGCAATATCTGGAATATCGGTTGAGTGATCTCATCAGCAAGCTCCGGATTCCGGTTCCGGTGGACATCGCTTTCAACGATGACAAGCAGCTCTCGAGCGAATTTCTGAAGGCGATCGAGGCTGCTGTTAAACTGCACAAGGCGGCCAACTGCCTAGTCCTCGACGCGGCGCAGGAAGCGGGCCTCAACACCAACATGGTGACGATTGTAAGCAACTTCCTAAGCCATTGGGGCACCGGCCAGACGGCGGCATTCTCTGCATCTTCCCTGCTCGGCGTCATGCAGGCAATCGCCGACTACTGCAACTGCTTCACCTTCGAGCCGACTCCGGGCGCGCCCCGAGTCTACTACAAGTCGCTCTCCCAGCGTCAATAGAATGGCAGCTTGCGCCCTACACTGATCGGAACCGGACCGTCGGCAGTCGGCCCATCCCAATCAAACTTAGATTGACCAAATGCCGGCTGACGAAGGTTACGACCCGAGATACCCGGAGCCATGCGTAGATCATCGACAGAGTGATAGGTATTAGCAAAGTGCTATCGATCAGCGCATAAATGCTAAAACCGACTCGGATCGAATTGGCTACAAGACATATCGACCAAAGGGCACGAAACACCGATGAGCTGGGCTGAATTTATCGCGTCGATCGTGAAATCAATGGCCTGGCCGACTGTGGTGGTCGTTGCAATCCTATTATTCCGAAATCAAATCAAAGAACTGATCGCGTCGATATCAGAACTGAAGATCGGGAAGGATGGGGTCACAGGGAAGTGGGACCGGGCAGCCGCCGAAGTGTGGGCAGGGCTACGAAAGGCGCCTACAGAGCCACGTCTGACTCAGACCGAGAAGCTTACTTTTATTCTGCCCACACTAGCGGCTGAGGATCAATCTCCTAACGCGGCGAGGATCGTCGGCGCTTGGGCTCAACTTGAAAAAGCGCTTCGCAAAAAAGTCGGGGAGACCGATGAAACCCATGTCGGGAAGGGAGATGCCGCACTCGTCCAGGCGGCCGTGAAGCGCGGTGTGATAACCGACAATCAAGCGAAGTCGCTTCGGGGGCTCTACGCTCTTCGGAACCTCGCTGCCCACGGCGGAGACAGCGATGTGAGCGACGCGCGAGTCAACGAATACCTCGCTATGGTGGAGGCTATGGAGACGTTACTGGAAATTACTGACTGACTGGTCAGAGTCAACGACAGCAAGCTGCTGGTGGTCGAGGAGATGTCTACTTTCCTGAGCCCAACACCCAAGAGTGGACCGGCAGTTTTCGGCCCAGCCTCGCCACAAAGAGAACGTCCGATATCCGCTTTCGCAAGCCGTAAGCCGACAGGCAGAAATCCCCCAACCCGGTCACTGGCTGTCGCGGATCTTTGTCGTAAGTATGCGAAGCTTTGCGACAAAGATCCGCGACAAGAAAAGTCCAGGTCGGCCGCGAGGGATGCCGGCTGTCGCGAGCTTTACAAGTTATGCGACAATGCGCTTGTAGGTTGGAAAGCTGGCAGTCGGCCTGAAACGGTCATTCGCCTCAAGGCGAATTTGAGGGCGATAGCAGGCCGGTCGTGGGGAGCTATCCATGTTGGCTACGCAGGAAAAGCAGGATTTCGCTCAGGATCTGCCACCGGTTGCGTTCCATCACCATCATATGGGTGGCTTCGCCGATCTCGATCCAGCGCCGGTAGCGGGCACCGGTGAGGCGCTGGAAAAGGGCCGACATGCGCGGCTGCGGCACATCCAGATCCCATTCGCCGTGTAGCAGCAGCACGGGGGCGGTGATCGCTTCGGGTTCATAGAAGGGCTTTCCGGCGGACCAGTAGTCGCGCACGTCCTGGATGACGCCGGCAGGGGCCCGGATCATGCCGTCCCGGGCCGCCGGGTCGCTCGCGAGGATGATGTCGGCCCAGGCGGCGAACCAGGCGCCGGGCAGGATCTCCTCCCGCAGTTCTTGCGGCACGCTTTCGAGCCAGCGATCGCGGAAGGCGTGGACATCGAAGCGGCGATAGGCCGGCACCGGGCCGCCTGGATCGATGCGCGGCGGCCCGTCGCTCAGCCACTGTGGAGCGATGAGCACGAGCTTCGCGACATTGGCGGGATGGGCGGCGCTGTAGGCCGCCGTGACCGTGCCGCCCCAGGACATGCCGATGAGGGTGATCTGACCGAGATCCTGCGCAGCGCGGATGTGATCGACGGCGGCGGCGAGGTCGCACACCGCCACCGCCGTGGAGACTTGCGGCGGGGCGGCGTCGGGCGCGCCCTCCATGCCCGCAGGGCGGGTCGAGCCGCCAAAGCCGCGCACATTCAGCGCCCAGACATCGAAGCCTGCTTCCGCCAGCACGTCCATGAAGGCACCCTCGCCGACCGGCACGTCATACAGGGTTTCGGCCGGAAGCGTCGCGCCGTGCATGAGCAGCAGGGTGCGATCGGCCCCGAAAGCGGCAATGTCGGCGCGGCACTTGCGGCGAAGATGGAGGGAAATGCCAGGTGTCTCGCTCGGGATGAGCTGGTTTTCGATGGTGAGGTCACTCATGATGCGGAAACTTCCGTGGGGTTGACGAAATGCCAGGCGAAGCCGGAGCCGTTTTGCGTGACGCGGCCGGCACCGCTTTCGGCAAAATGGGCGGTAAGGCACAGCGCACCGGTTTCGGCGGCGTGAGCCAGCATGCAGCGGCGGGACTGCTCGGCCTTGCCAGGAAACTCGCAGTAGACCGACCGTAGATCGGGCCGGTAGGCCTGCAGCGGATGATGCATGAGGTCGGCGACGAACCATGCCTCCTCGCCGCACGAGTGGAGGCGGATGGTGGCGTGGTCGATGCTGTGGCCGGGTGCGGGATGGAAGGAGAGACCATCCGCGATCTCCCGGCCGTCGATGGCGATGGCCTGGCCCAGACCGGCATCGATCACAGGTTTCAGGCTGTCGGTATAGACCTGCGGCATGGGCGGGTGATCGGGGCGGCCGAACGCTTCCGGGGGTAGGTCGGGCGCGGGTGCGAAACCGTCCAATGCCGCAGCGTAGCGCGCCTCCATCTCGGAATAGACGTGCCGCGCACGGGTAAAGAGCGGTTGCCAGATGTTATCCCGCAGCACCGTGTTCCAGCCGACATGGTCGGCATGGATATGCGTCAGCAGGACGAGATCGACTTGGTCCGGCATCACTCCAGCTGCAGCGAGGCGGGCCAGATAGGGCGTGTCGAGATGGTCCAACACCGGGGCGCGGGGCCGTGGCTTGCCGTTGCCGGTGGCCGTGTCGATCAGAATGACCCGTCCGGCATGCCGCACCAGCCAGGAATGCGTGCCCTGAGCGAGCGTGCCGGTGTCCGGATTGAAGGAACCGGCCGTGAGCTGACCGCCATGGGTGCCGAGAGCCGCAGGGTCGAGATCGGGATATAGCCGGGCCGGATCGGCATTCGTCCAGCGGAGTTCGGGAATCCGGGTCACCAGCGCATCGCCGACCCGGAAGGAGAGCGGGATTTCCACATTGTTCGAGGATTGCTGCGTCATGGACGGAGAGCTATGGTCCGCCCGATCATCATGCAAATCGATTCAAGTCATGCGGTCAATCGACCATTTCAATCTTCGCTCTTTCGACCTTAACCTGCTGGTCGCCTTCGACGCGCTGATGACCGAACGCAGCGTGACGCGGGCGGCGCAGCGGCTGAAACTCGGGCAACCGGCGATGAGCCACGCGCTGTCCACGCTGCGGCTGCTCCTCGACGACGAGGTGCTGGTTCGGGTCGGCACGACGATGAACCCGACTGCCAAGGCCATCGCGCTGGCGCCGCGACTGCGCGAATTGCTGCTGCAGATCCAGAGCACGCTGACAGAGGGCAAGCCCTTCGAACCGCAATCGGAAACGCGAATCGTGCGCCTCGGATTTTCGTCGGAGCTGGAGATTTTGCTGCTGCCCAATCTGACCGCCGATCTACAGGCGCATGCGCCAGGCATCAGCCTGCTGACGCGCTCGGTGGCACGGAGCGATGCGCATCGCATGCTGGATAGCGGTGAACTTGACCTCGCCATCGGCTGTTTCGAGTACGGGCTGGAACGGCATTGTGGAACGCCGCTGTTCGAGCAGTCGCTGGCCTGCTGTTTCAATCCGGATTTCGTGCAGCTGCGGCTGCCCTTGTCGAGGGCCGACTACATCGCGCATCCGCATGCGCTGATGACATTGAAGGACGACATCCAGGGCTGCCTGTCCGAAGCCTTGGCGCGGGCCGAGGAGACGCTGAACGTGGTGTTGGCGGCATCGGATTTTCTCACCGTGCTGGCAGCAGCGGCCGAGGCGCCGGTGATCGCCACGTTGCCGACGCGGATGGCGGCTCGCTATGCGCCGCTTTTCGGCCTTACGGTTACGGAAATTCCGCTCGATCTTCGCCTGCCTTCAGTGGCCCTGGTGTGGTCGATGCAGAATGACCGCGACCCGGCACTCGAATGGCTGCGAGCGCGGGTCGTGCCGCTTTTGCAAGCTGCATCGGCTTCCGAGATCGCTCGACCGGTGTCGGGCGACCGAAATAAGTCAATTCTGACTGTCGCGTAACTTAGGATTTGTGCGACAGCCTGCCGCCGGTGCGGACTTTCAGGACCGGGCTGGCGAAGTCGTCATTGTTGAAGACTGCATCGGCAGTAGAAGCCGGCGCGCACATACTTTCGTAAATATCGAAGGCTGGCTTATATCGAACCGCATAGAGCTGACGTGTGGCATCTGCCCCACCTAAACGCCCGGCGTCCCGATCAATACCGCGCTGTTCGGAAAGCTGCTCCGAGGTTTCTACGAAAATCGCCAAATCCCAGTCGTCGCGTAGTTCGGGCCGCTGGAGAAAAGTGCCATCTACGATCAATATGGCATCGGCCGACGCAACTTGTGGCTCCTGCTTTATAGGCTGGTCATTGTCGAGATCGAATGACGCCGTGCGATACCGCCGATCGCCGCCCGGCCCCAAGGGGGAAAGCAAAAGTGCGTTGATAGCCGGAAGATCGCGCGCGTCGTAATAGTAGCCTTCTGCGGAGTGACGACCACGCGCATAGCGTTCTACCTTGGGCCGGTGGAATCCGTCGATTGAAGTCCGAATAACCGCCCTTCCTGTCTTGCCGAGAGCTTCGGCCAGTTCATCCGCCAGCGTTGTTTTCCCTGATGCCGTCCGTCCGTCAATCGCGACCCGAATGGGCCCGGCTGACGGGATGCCTGCGATCAAAGAGGCGAGTTCATCCAGCACCGCAGCCCTATCTGAAGATTTCATGTTTCTCCCCATCAATCGTCGTGAAAATCCCGAGACCTGCGACACCTCTACACTACTGCGCCAGCGCTTGGCGCTGGCACGGTGATGGTGCATTTCTGATCCTTGTATGCGGTGGTAGAAAAGTCGGCCATGTAGCGTAGCAGCAGGTTGTGTCGGGAAAGGGTGAATGGTGGTCCGCATACGTCGCTTTGACGAGAAAGATGCTCAGGCCCTAGCCGACTTGATGATCGAGATGGCTGGTTTCTACGGAGCCACTATCAGTTCTGATCTGGTAGTCGCTGAGGACGTGCTTCGCCGTGCCCGGCAGGTGGACATCATCGTAGCCCACGACGATGTTCGACTTCTCGGCTTTGCCACGTTCACCTCTCTCTACCCCGTCGCCGGCCTGCTCACATTCACTTACGTCCAGCAGGTTTATGTCGGCCACGCTGCACGCCGCCGTGGCGTCGCACAGAAGTTGATGGCTGGGATTGCACAGGCGGCGAAGGCCGCAGGAAGCACTAGGATCGAATGGTCCACCTCAAGAGAAAACGTGGCAGCGCGGTCGCTCTATGACGGGCTGGGCGCAAACGGGTTTGACAAGATTTATTATGTGCTTGAGGGGTCAGCCCTCGATCAATTAGCCGCACGAGGACAGCAAGACGCGTAGGTCTGGTTTCCCCCAAATGCGCTGAGTCTGCACGAAAATCAGGAATTTCGCACGAGCGTGGCGAACTTGGGGGGGTAGCAGCAGCGGGCAGCTGTAATTACAGCGGTCGGATAGGGGTTAAAGGGCTTATTGGAATGGCAAACTCGGCGAGGCTGGTTCCGGAACTGGTGGTTTCGGACTTGGAGGTGAGCCTGCGTTTTTGGTGCAATCTGATCGGCTTCTCCGTAGCATTCGACCGGCCGGAAACCGGCTTCGCATACTTGGACCTTGACGGTGCTCAGGTAATGCTTGAGCAGCGCAACACGGCAGACGACCAATGGGTGACGGGGCCGCTCGAAGCACCACTTGGTCGTGGCATCAATTTCCAGATCAAGACACCGACCCTCCGGCCGATACTAGACCGACTGGCAAAAGCGGGATGTCCGCTATTCAAGGAGCCTGAGGAGGCGTGGTATCGAGCCAACACGGTTGAATTCGGCCAGCGACAGCTTCTGGTCATGGACCCGGATGGCTACCTGCTTCGTCTAATCGAAAACATTGGCCAACGCCCTTTCAGTGATACCACCAAAATTTAGTATCTGCTTGTCGATGCGCCTGAATGACCTGCAAATGTCAAAGCCCGGTCGTTTCCAGCCTCGATCTCGGCCTGCGTGTAGCGCGACAATCTGGATGAGAAGCGCGACGATCAGGATGAGAAAGTGATCGCGGCCTTGGAAGGTTAATCGGATTGGTTTGACGCTGGCAAGCGGGTTTGGGCGACTTGATTGTCGTGGCGCGACAATCTGATGTTTTCGGTGATTGTTGGGCGTGCTGGCGGCCGTCCTGGCCCGGTTCGGCGCTGGATTGCGGTTTTGCGGCGATAGCTTTCGACGTTCATCTCGAAGATGGTTGCGTGGTGGACGAGGCGGTCGACGGCGGCGAGTGTCATGGCGGGATCTGGGAAGACCTTTCCCCACTCGCCGAAGGGCTGGTTGGCGGTGATCATCAGGGAGCGGCGCTCGTAGCGTGCGCTGATGAGTTCGAAGAGAACCGAGGTTTCGGCCTGATCCTTGGTGACGTAAGCGAGGTCGTCGAGGATCAGCAGGTGGAATTTGTCGAGCTTGGCGATGGTGGCCTCGAGGGCGAGTTCGCGACGTGCGATCTGGAGCTTCTGGACGAGGTCGGAGGTGCGGGTGAACAGCACGCGCCAGCCATTCTCGACGAGGGCGAGGCCGATGGCTGCGGCGAGATGGGACTTTCCCCCGCCGGGCGGGCCGAAGGCGAGGAGATTGGCGCCGGTCTCGAGCCATCCGTCGCCGGAGCAGAGGGCGAGGACCTGGGCCTTGGAGATCATCGGCACGGCCTCGAAGGCGAAGGTGGCGATGGTTTTTCCGGGCGGCAGCCTGGCTTCGAGGAGGTGGCGCTCGATGCGCCTGCGGTCGCGCTCGGCGACCTCGTGCTCGGCGAGCGTGGCGAGGAGGCGTGCGGCGGGCCATGCTTCCTTGTCGGCGCGGGCGGCGAAGTCGGGCCAGACCTGCTTGATGGCGGGGAGCCTGAGCTCGTTGAGCAGCAGGGTAAGGCGCTGGGCGTCGACGGTGCGTGCGGTCTCGCTCATGCGGCTGCTCCCTGGAGCAGGATGTCATAGCTGGCGAGCGGCATGGTCGGGATGGTGAGTGCGGGCAGGCTGGCGGGATCGGGTGCGAAGCGCTGGCGGATGGCATTGAGGTCGGGCTGTCGGCCGGCGTTGCTATCGGCGGCGAGGACGCTGGCGAGTTCAGCCTCGCAGGCACGCTCATGGGCGATGGCGAGGAGTTCGACCATGATCCTGCACGCGTCCCTGGGCGATGTCTGCTAGAGCAGGTGCTCGAAGGTCCGGCGATAGGCATCGCGCGGGAAGAGCTGGTGGCGATAGACGAGATTGAGCAGAGCCATCGGCTTGCGGCGCAGGCTGTGGATGACGTGGCGGTAGTCGACGACGTGGCCGTGTCTGCCATCCGGTTGTGGCCGGCCGCGGGGGAGTGTCATCAGCGGGGTGGCGGCGAGGAACAGCTCGAGCCGGTTGTCATAGAGGCGGACGCGGAGCCGCTGGCCGATCAGGCGGGAGGGGACGGTGTAGAAGACCTTCCTGAGGGTGAAGCCGCCGGAGGAGGTGACGGTGACAACGGTCTCCTCGTAATCGGCGGTGCGCTGCTCGGGGAGTTTCTGCAGGGCGGCGCGCTCGGCGTCGATGCGCTCGGCGTGGCGCCGGTTCTGGCGGCCGACGATCTCGGCGATGAAGCGGCGATAGGCTTCGAGATCGACGAAGACTGTGCCGCCGCGCAGGAGAAGGGCGTCGCGGACCGCGCGCTTGAGATGGCCGTGGGGGCTTTCGATGGCGCCGTTCTCATGAGCGACACCGCGATTGTTGCGCGACGGGGTCATGCCGTAATGGGCGCAGAGCGCGTCATATCGGCGGGTCAGGTCGGCGACGTTCTCGGCGGCGAGGTTGCGAAAGGCGGCGGAGAGGCTGTCGCTGCGATGTTCGCGCGGGGCGCCGCCCAGAAGCCAGAGGGCGTTCTGCAGCCCCTCGGCGAGAGCGACGTAGCTCTCGCCGCCCAGGATGACATGGGCGTGCTCGAAGCCGGACCAGGCCAGGCGGAAGTGATAGAGCCTGTGGTCGAGCGGGGCGCCGGCGACGATGATGCCGAGCTCGTTCATATCGGTGAAGTCGGACAGGCCCATCGCGCCCGGCTCATGGGTCTGGCGAAAGATGACCTCCTGCTCCGGCCCGTGCAGCGCGCGCCAGGTGCGGATACGCCGCTCGAGCGTCCGCCGGACACCCGGGGCGAGATCGGGATGCCGCCGGCACATCTCCTCGAAGATCGCCACGGCCCTGAGGCCGGGCGCGGCTTCCAGCAGCGGCACCACCTCAGCGTCGAAGATCGTCGCCAGCGGATCCGGGCGGCGCCGGCCGCGCGGCGGCTTCGGCGATGACGGTAGGTGCCGCTCCTGCTCGAGCCGGTAGCCCGCGGCAGTGCTGAAGCCGGCCCTGGCGGACGCCAGGGCAACACCGTCTGTCTGTCGATATCTCATGAAAAGCCTCTTCTGGTGGTCGTTGATGTGGCGGCCGGGCACGAAGGTCTCCCCGTTGTGAGGAGGTATCCTCCGCGACCCGGACGGCCGCGACCACGGCGGCGCCCTGGCAAGGACGCTGCCCGGCTGGGGAGGCACCGGCTCCGGGCTACGCCCTCCGCCGGTGCCTCCCCAGCCGCATTCTCATCCTGATTGACGCTGGATTCTCACGTTGATTGCCGCGCGACAGCCTGCGCCTGCCCGAATCGCTCCGCCTGCTGCACGCGCGCCCGCCGCGACGGCGCGGGCCGGACATCCCCACCCCGGCGCAGGCCGCCTCGCGCGCACGTCACAGGTCGCACACGGAAGCCTGGGCCGTCCTGTTCCCGGCGCCGCCATCATCTCCGGGCCAGTTCCACCCGCAGGGCCGCCCGTCCGGCTATGTCCCGCCGCCGCGCACCCGGTCCCCGCCCGGTCGCTGACCATCCCCGCGCCCTCCCCGCCGGCCTCGCAGCAGAGCGCCGGCCCCCGGTCATGCGCGCCGCCCGGCCCGGCGCCCGGTCATGCCCGGCGGCACGATTTACTGGACCGCATCGCCGCCGGTAACCTCGCCCGAACAGCAGGAGGCGGTGATGGCTGGACGCGCATACCAGATGAGCTGGGGCCCCTATTTCGGCCAGGCCGAGGCGTCGGTCCACCTGTCCCGCTTCGCGGATGCGACCGTCGGCCGCGAGACCGGAATCCTCTTTTCCGACGGTCAGACCTGCATGGTGCTGCGCCAGCCGGTGCTCGACGCCGACGGGCTCGGCCATTCGATGATCGCGCGATGGATGCCGCCGCACCCGCCGGCGCCGACGCCCGGATTGATGCAGCGGATCGAGAACGTGTTCGAACGGGCGATGACGATGGAGGGCGAGGCCGCGATCGCCCGCGCCCAGGGCGAGATGGCGCTGGGACAGGCGCTCGCCCGCTTCCTCGGCAGCGAAACCGGCGAGCACGCGGTCGGCATGGCGTTCGACCTGCTCGGCCTGCTCGCGGCGGCGCTGCTGCTGTTCGTGCCCGGCGTGGGCGAGGCGGAAATCGGCGTTCTCGCGGCAAGTACCGGAAGCCTGGCCGGAACCGGCTCCCTGCTCGGCGCGATCGTCGACGGCAAGACCGAGGCCCACAAGTGGGGCCACAGCCCGGCGGCGGAGACGCTGTCGCTGCTGGCACTGGTGCTGGCCCTGCCGGACCTGCCGATCGGCGGGATGGCGACGCTGCGGGACCTGCGGAACGCCCCGCAGGCGCTCGATGAAATCGAGGCGGCGGGCAGCGAGGCCGCCGGCTTCACGGCGAAGCAGACGACCCGGCTGGCCAAGGCGGAACGGCTCGAGACCGACAATGCGGGCCTGCCCGCCTGGCGCGTGGCCAAGCGGGCGGACAAGGCCACCACGATCCGCGCCGATGCAGGCCGGCTGGCGAAACGGGCGGCGGACGCCAGCAACGAGGCGCATCGCCTCGCGTTGAAACTGGGCACCACGGCGATGGTCAATGCGCCGGCGAGCTTCGTCGGCGTGCCGGTCGTCGGTGGCTATTTCGCGCGGGACAACTGGCAGCACCCGGCCGAACCCTTCATCGCGGCCTGGCACGAGGCCGGCGCGATGCGGAACTGGGCGGCGCGGCTTCTCTCGCCCCGGGGGCACGCGGCTCGGGGACCGGGCGGCGGACTTCTGGGCATCCAGATGGGCGTCTCCAGCAAGAGCCGGGCAACGCGGCGGTGAACCGACCTCGTCCGCAGCCGCCATCCGGCAAGACCGCGCAGGCAGGACGGGCCCGGCCCTCGCGTGGCTTCAGACCGGAGAGCGCGTTCGGATTCGTCACCATCTCCGACGGCGCGCTGCTCGCCGGCATGATCGGCCAGGCGCTCGCGCACGCCGCCGGGCAGGCCGCGATCTTTGCCCCCTTCGTCCACGGCGAACTCCACGGCACCATGTTCGTGATCCCGACCTTCATGATCGGCGCCGCCCTCGGGCAGTCCTATGCGTATGTCTCGCAGCAGGTCACACTCTGGCTGCCGCTGGTGCGGATGCTGCTGCTGGCGCATCTGCCGCTGCTGGCGCTCGGGCTCCTCGACCTCGCCGTCTTCCCGCATGGCGCAGTCAACTTCCTGTTCCTCTCGGGGCCGATGGCGCTCCTGTCGACGGCCCTGCTGCCCTATATCTGGCGCGGCGCGCGACGCCATGCGACGGACACCGTCCCATCGCCCGAGGAACGCGCCCGCTCCCCCCGCGACAGGGCGGCCATCCTGGCCTGGCCGCTTTGCGCGGTCATCGTCTGGCTGGCGCTGGTGCCCATGCTGGCGATCCGGACCGCGACGAGCATCGACGATTTCGCCATGCTGGTGACCATCGGCGCCTGGTCCGTGCTCGTCCTGCCGGCCCTGGTCGTGCCGATCTACCAGATCCGGCAGCGCCGCCTGCGGCCGCGGCTGAACGCGGTGCTGTTCTCGGTGACCGGCGCGGCGCAGCTGGGGCTGACGGCGTTCTATGGCGCGATGGCCCTGCGGGTCTCGGCGCTGGGCTACACGTTCGGCGCCACCGCCGCGCTGATGCCGGTCATCCATGTGATCGCGCTGGTGCTCCTCGCCACCAGCCCCTTCGCCATCCTGCTGCTGCGCGCGGCCAGACCGGGATACCGCACCCTCCCGCCCTGACCCGAAAGGCGACACACCAGCCCGGCCAACATGCGTCCAGCGCATGGCAACATCCCCGATGCGGCATTGCAACTTCGCGCGAACCCACCGACATCACTCAGTAGTCGGTAATATAGGCGACAGTTGGTGCTTTGAAGAATGATTGCACGAGACGTGGTTTGCGCTTGATGGCGGCGAGTTGGGCTTCGATTTTGTCCTGAAGCTTTTCGCCTTGGCGTAGCGGAGTCCGGGCGACGCCCGTCCGCTTCATGTGGCTCCAGACCAGTTCATCTGGGTTCAGGTCAGGGGCGTAGCCTGGCAGAAAATGCAACGTCAGCATTCCATTGGTCGACGCCACGTAGGCTTTCACCAGCGCTGTTTTGTGGGCAGGCAGCCCGTCGAGGACCAGGTGCACCGGCCTCGTGCGGTGCCGCATCATCCGGCGTAGCAGCGCCGACAGGGGTCGGAAAATCGTGGCTGGCCTGTGCCCTCGGTCACACGGCATGTCGCGATGACAGGACCGTGCTCTATCAGCGCGCCCCCAAACTCTTCGCAGAACTCGCGGTCGCCGCCCTCAAACGAAAGTGTACGAAAAACGTGTGTTTTCCGTCATCGCGCGATCCCGGCCTCAGAACCGTGCTCTCCGCTCAAACCCGCAGAAAACCTCGATCCCAACCAGTCAACGTTCCCACTTTGTCCGCTTATGCTACAGCCTATGGCGTTTCGTTACTTCTGGCCAGACAGTCACCGATCCGGACGGAACATGGAAGTTTGGAGTTGATGGAGCGATCTCAGGGCCGAAATAATGAATAGCGATTGCGAGGCATCAATTGACGAATTCTCTTACGCTTGCACACAGCATTGACATTGCCCGGCATGAGCTGGAAGCAAGCGGCCGTGTCAGCCTGCCCAGGAGACGTGCAATCTGGCGCGCGATGTACCCTGATGTCGAAACCAAACACGGGTGCGACATCGGTCATCGCCGACTTGTTCTGCTGGATATTCTCACGGTCCAGCGCGTAATGCCGCTTTGGCACGCGGTGTTTCCCTCTGATGACTCGCCGGCTTCGATGCTGCGAATTGCTCTTGATATCGCCTTCGGGCGTTCGGATCCGATCCTGGCTGAAAAAACCCGAGACTCGTTATATGTAGATATCGTCGAGAACCGTATCTACGCAAAAGGTCAGGAGATGGCATTGTTTGTCGGCCATGCGGCGGCCAACACCATCACCACGGCTCTCTTCCAAGGCGTTCCGGACGAAAACGCCGATGTCGATGACGAGGATCTTGATCCGGAAAGCTTTGAGCCGAGCATGCTTGCAGCCGCAGCGGAGGCTGGTGGATTACCCTGGGCCGAAGCCACCAACCGGGAAAAAGAACGCGCTTTTTGGGACTGGTATCTGGGGACTGCCATTACCAGGGCCTATGAGATGACGGGTGATCCAGCTTAGTGTGCCTTCCCAGTCCGTAAAATTCATGAACGCACCAGAATTCTGCATTATGGAATTTCGCCGGAAGTCCCGGGGAAGTCGTCACATAGTCGCCGCACAGGCCGCCGGCGAACCCCAGAGTAACCCCGCTACAGAGACTGTCAAAGCACCCCGCCAGAAGCGGGCCATGGCGGCGCGAATACTTGGAGCGAGCGACTGGCGGCGATCACGAAACCGATGAGGCAACGAACCGACGCCAGGTGCGGCACGGCCTGCAAGCCGTAAACGCAAGGTCAACGGTGGTGGGCACAAAAAGAGAACGCTGACAACGGCCAGATCAGCGGGGAGCCAACATTCCGGGGAGCTAAACACAAGGAAAACCTTGGGTGAAATAGGTCTGATTGGCTGTCGTTTGTATCAAAATGAGAAATCCGGGGGGATGTTATACGAACCCCCAAGACGGCCCTGAAGGGGCCGTATCGATCTCACGGTAATGCCTCACTGCGGTCCCGTGCACCATGCCAGATGCGGAGGATTCGAACCAAATCGGCGTTCATGTCGATCTCGTAGACGATCAGATACGGCCACACGGCCACCAGTTCGCGGGTGCCGGCAACCAGGCCGAGGCGGCCCCGGTTGGGAAATGGCGCCAGGCTGTCGCCGGCGAGGACCAAAGAGCGCAAGAGATTCGCTGCCGCATGGGGGTTCAGAGGCTCGAGATAGGTGACGATGGAATCGCGGTCCGCCAAGGCGAGCGGATGCCATTCGACCCGCACGCTCAGTGACCGGAGATCTTCCGGTTCAGCCGTTCGATCTCACGCAGGAGATCGGCGCGCACCTGTTCATGCGGCACACCTGGACGAGGATCGGCACGCGCCTCGGCGATGGCGGCCTCGAGAAGCCTGCGCTCGGCCTCGAGCTCGGGATCAATCTGGGGGACTGTCTGGTTCATTCGGCGAACTCCAGGTGTAACTTCTGAGAGGCCAATCAGATCCTGCATCCATGTTGGTTGCACGCGCCAGAAGATTTGACTTCCTGACGACGGCCGGCTTCTCGGTGCACAGGAAACCGGTCGGTATTCAGTATCACCTATATCGTGTGCGGCGGGCAACCCGCCGATAGCGACAGCCGATGTCTGGAATAGGCGGTGATGTCCGGACAGTAACCTACCTGAACCACGACGAAGGCGCCGGCCGGACCCAGTGGGCGGGCGGCCATTTTTCCCCTGGGCTTTGGCTTCGCCTCGGATAGGCCGGACACCATGCCTTCTTTTCTGGCCTGGTTGATTTTGGCGTCGCTCAGGATCATGCCGGCTTCCAAGACCCCATGTCCGCCGCAGATAGCGCGTTCTTTAGCCAAGATTTCAATGCGATGTAACGCCTTCTTGTTGTGGCCGCAGATGCGTTTCCAAAGCTATGCTGCGTCGCACAAAATTCATGTTGAAGCCTCTCTTGGCTGAGCTATATCTCGTCCAACGGGGGTCATGCCCCGTTGGACGTTTCCTCCCTAAACTTGGCGGCCGCAATGGTCGCCATTTTTTTTGCGCCGATCCGATTGGCTGGAAGTGTCCGCAATGACCGAACGCCATCCTCTATCCGAAAAAAGTCCTTTTAGCCTGTCGTGGTCCGGCATTTCATCTATGGATATGGCCCGACGCACCGCGTGGATCGCCGGATAGGCCTCGGAGGACAGATTGTCGCTGGCCGGGATCGAAGCGGGCTTTTAGTTGGCAGATCCTCATGATTTACCGCCCTGCCGTTGCACGCCGTGCCTGCCGCTCCTGCTCGGGCTGTTCGGCTCGTTCCGCCCGCCGGATTTCCGCGCCGCTCTCAGCGGCCCGCTGCCAGTAACCCCGCGCCTGCTCACCCGTCTGGCTGTCAGCCTGGCCAGTGATCTGCCCTGCCTTCTGCTCGGCTCGCAGCGCCATCAAATACCCGGAAATCTTCTCGGCATCGGCAGCCGCCCGGAAGATCCCTCGCGCGTCTTGCTGCAAGGCTTTGATCCAGCTTCCGACATAGGCCGCATGCTGGCCCGGATCATGGCCGATCCCCAGCTTGTCCGCGATCATCAGCGAGGCGATCTCCGCCCTTAGCTCCTCCCGCGCGTAGGCTTCCGATCCAAACGGGGTGCCAAGATCCGGCCGGTTCAGCCGCGAGGGGTGCCCTGTGGCGTGCCCCAGTTCATGCAGCGCCGTGCTGTAAAACCGATCCGCCGTCTTGAATTGCTCGCGCTCGGGCATCGTGACCCGGTCTTGCGCCAGGGTGTAAAAGGCCCGGTCGCCGGGCCGGTAGATGATCGGCACTCCGGAATTGCTCATGATCTGCTCGGCTGCGGCGTGGCGTTCCCATTCCGCCAGGGCGGGCCGGGCCTCGATCTTCGGCATGCCGGCGATCTGCTCGGCATTGAACACCACCGCCGAAAACACCCGCGGCCGTTCCAGCTCGACGCTGCGGTAAACCTGATTGCCTTCGGCATCCTTCACCGGCCGTCCCTGCTCGCCCTTCACCGGCACCCGGTCAAACTTCTTGAAATACTGGATCAGCGTGCCCTTTTCGCCCTTCATCACCTGGGCATCGAGGCTCTGCGCCTGCTTGTAGGTGGTCCAGCGCGGATCGCTATAGCCCTTCATCTCGGCCACTGCCATCAGCCAGATCGCGTTGCCGCCTTGGTAATCCTTGCCGGTGATCGCGTTGTAGGGAATGAACCGGAGGCCGCTCGGCTCCCACGGTTTCACCCAGGGCGCGGTGCCATCCTCCAACTGCTTGACGATCGAGGCGGCAACCGTCTGGGCATAATCACCGGCCATGCGTGGCCTCGTTGGTGTTCTCTACGTCCGCATTGGAGTCCCAGGCATCCGCCTCATCGAGTGCCGTTTCCTCAACCAGTCCCAGCTGCTCGACCTCAGCCGGGTCGATCTCCACCATGACGCCCGGCCGCATCAGATCGGCCAGATCGCGCGAGATGATTGGTTTCTTCGGGTCCATCGCTCTCCTCCTTCTCAACGTGCTCTGTATCGTCCGGCGCAATCGGACGGCCCTACCGCGGCCCCCTACCCTTCCCCGGCACGCGCGGGAGGGCTGCGCAAGCCAACCTTGTTGCACAGGCCATCGGTCGGATCGGACTCATAGGATATGTTCGGAGCAGTGTTGCGGTGCGGCTCGGGATCTTCCGCCATGCCCGCAAACCGAACCGGGGGCATTAGCGCTTGCCCCGGATCGCGGCGATCATCCGGCGATCCAGGCCCGCCATGTCGGTCTCACCCCGAATGCACCGCTCATTCACAGCCTCAAGCTCCGGGTGATGAACATAACCCTGGCGGTTATTCGCTGCACGGGCCTGCTCGATCGCGCGCCAGCGCCGCATCATCTCGGATTCCGAAATTTTGCCGACCAGCCGGTCCATCCAGCGGCGCCTCATTACTACCGGAAGTAGAGGTTAAGCAGAAGCGCAGCGAAGTTCAAGGAACCTCAAAGGTTCATTTCGGCTCGGCGAATGTCTGTCTTGGAAAAATCATCACCTTTGAACAGCAGCGCCGCCCGATAAGATTTGGCAGCGCCATAGGCAAAGCAATCGCCCATATTCAAGGCGGCCGGATGCCGCCCCTTCCCGAAATCGGCATAAGCCTGGATTGCCAGATCATACTCACGCTCGCCAAGAGAAATGACCTCGATCCCGAGCGCGCTCATAAAGCTCTTCACCTTTTGCCGGGCACCGTCCATCGAAAGGCCGAAGCTGCGGCAGAGCCCGGCCGTCGCCTCCCACATGGCAACCGGCGAGACGAGACGGGTGCGTTCCTGGGCCAGAAGATCCGCCAGCATGTCGGCATCCTCCTCGCCGGCGATCATCGCGATCAGGGCCGAGGCATCGATGAAGATCATTCCCCCTCCCCCGACAGATCATCGAAAAATGCCTTGTCTGCCTTCAACCCTGTGGGCGGCGGCAGCGGATTGGCTTCGCGCCACTCACGCAGGCGCTCGCGCAAGGGCTTGGCTTCGCGGGTTCGGTCAAGCTCGGCCTGCACCGCAAGCCGCACGGCATCCTGTTTGGTTAAACCCCGCTCTTTCGCCAGTTTGGCGACAAGCTCGGCGGTCGCATCATCGCGGATATAAAGGGGCATGGGCGCCTCAAGATATTCAAATATCTGATTAAAGATATCTCGATATTCAGCCTGGAGCAAGGATATCCACCAGAACATCGCCTGCTCGACATATGCCTACGCCACGGAATGGATTTCGAGGCTCTCCCATTGCCAGTGCTACCTTCACCGCCGAACGGCTTCCATGACCGAATGCCAGGAACTTGGCTTTTACCTCCCACCCCCCACACCGAGTGACGCCGCGATATCGCTGATCGAGCGGAGCAGGACCAACGGATCGTCCCTCGATTGCTCAAAGCCGCGCCGCTGCCAGAATTCGGCGGCTTCCCTGTCGACCGCGTTGACCATCAAGGCCCGACCGCCAATAAGCGAAGTCGCCTGAACGCAGCGCTGAAGGGCGTGCTTTACAAGGCCGGTGCCGATGCCCAACCCTGCCCACCTGGTGTCGATCGCCAGTTGACCGAGTAGCATGCATGGAACGGGATTGGGTGGCTGCCCTGTCCGGATCGAGCGGGGCAGAACTGTCGGCACGATAGCGGTGGGAGCAAGGCCGTAATATCCAACAACACGACCAGCCTCATGCACAACGACGACGGCGGTAAAGCCCTTCTGCTGGTTGGAAAGCGCGCGCGATTTGAGCCATTGATCAAGCGGCGATTTCCCGCAGGAGAACTCCGATACATCGTGAGCAGCGGTAAGGGGTTCAGGCTCCGACAGCGGCAAATAGCTCACCGCTTGGCAACGTAACCGGGCTCCCACGGCGCGGGTCGCTTCAGGACTTCCACCATCTCCGGTACCGGAGCGGCGGGACGCGCCAACACCTCCATGAATTCGGCGAAGCCTTCCGCGCTCATCCGGATCAAGCCCTGCTCCATCACAACCTCTTCTGCCGCACGCACAGCGGCGTCGCGTACGAAATCCGTGCGCGAACGCCCGCGCAAGCTCGCAGCGCGATCGATCATTGCAACATCCGCCTCGGGCAAGCGCATCGAGATCGGGTATTCCTTGCGTTCAGCAACTGTGGCCATGGCTAATCTCCTTGCCTGCCATATAGCGCACCGTATCGCAGATTCCAATACATAAAGCTCGACACCATCACCAACGATCTCATGAGGAGGGGCACAGGATGACGGTGCGAGCGCAAGGTTCTTAAAAGCCTGGCTCATCAGGGCACAGGCCGCCTCGGCTTACTCGCTCCCCCTATCAATCACCCCGACATCACGCTTCATCCTTGACCCGACGGATTTGGGTGGCACGGGCATAGCCTCTTTGTTAGACTTTGCTGGTTATGAACTTCTCTCAACAAAATATCGAGGCAACCAGATCCAGTCAGATATATCGACACGCCTCGCTCCAACCTGACCGTCTGCAATATTCAGCATCTGACGCGTGTCGTGCGACAGAAAGGGATTTCAAATCGATGCAGTTGGCTCTGTTCCCAGAGCAAATCAGTCTCATCCGGGTCCGACCTGAACACAACGAAAAGCGCTACTACCAGATCGAGATCGTTACAGACCTGTTCGGTGCCGTAGGCCTCGCACGAACCTGGGGGCGGATCGGACGTTCCGCACACTCACGGTTTGACCCCCTCCCCGATCTCGGCACCGCCATCGATGCCCTCCGCCGCCTGGCCCGCGCCAAACGGCGCCGCGGCTATCAGGACTATCCATCTACAGGGTGGATCTGACAAAAATACAGTTCTGCGACAGCCAAGCTCAGGCGCATTCGAAGAGCCAAGTTCCGATCGATCAGGCCTTTGTAGCCGAGCGCGATGCAAACCACCCGGCTGTATTGCAGATATTAGATCGAGCGCGACGCGTCACATGCGTGCGACCTTGGTGGCCGCGGCATCCCGCTCGCTGCCCGGATCCCCCAGATCGATCGCGCTAGGTTCAGCTCGCCGGCCCGCGCCCGGGCCACCATCCCGTGGAAATATCCACCCGGCGAGCCGCGGAAGTGGTCGCTCGGCTTGGTCGAGACGATGGCCAGTGCCACCGCCGCCTGTTCGCGCCCCATCGCCAGGCATGCATCCCCCCATAGCGGCTTCGAGACACCGAGGTCATGACGCAGCCAGTCGGCCGCCTCCACGATCTCCGGCCATCCGGGCGAGGATTTCGCCAGGTAGGCCCGCAACCGGGGCGCCAGCCTGACCAGCTCGTCCGGCGTCATGCGGAACACCGTGCCGTCCGGCGGGATTTCAGGCTTTATCGCCCGACTGCCGGTCGACCGATGCCCGGCTTCCTTCCCATCTCCATTCCTGCCAGTCCTCGTCGAGCCTCCAGCGCTCGTGCCCGCGCCACCCGAGGTCGAGCTACGCTTTCTCAATGCAGATACGTGATCCGTAGGATTAAGAGTCTGGTTTGTATGTGTAATATGAGGCTCATCAGTGAGCCCCTTGGGGCTCATATTTGTTGATTCGACACCAGCCTTCACGGCTTCCTTCAGCGCGTCCATCGCCGCCTCGAGCCTGCCACGAAGGTCCGCCTGCCGGATTTCCAGCGTCGTCACGCCGAGCGTCACCTCGTCCAGCTCCTCGATGCGACGGATCCGCGCGACCAGGCGCCTCGCCTCATCCGCCTGGCGGGCCCACCCCTCGGCGATCCCGAGCTCTGTCGCCGTCTCCACGATCTGCTGGATCCCGCGCACGGCGATCGTCGCCCGCCGGCGCAGCTGCTTCAGCGCCTCGAAGCGGGCCCGGCCACGCTCTGCGATCTCCCGGAACTCGGCCTGGCGGACCGCAATGGGCGAGAGATCGAAGCCATACGCCTCGACGATCCGGCCGCGCAGGTCCCGCCGGCCATACCGCTTGCCGTTCGGACTGTCGCGCATGGTAACCAGCCCGAGATGGGCGAGCAGCCGGTTCAGCCGCTTCACCTGCGCCTCGCTCAGGCACAGCGCCTCCATCTGCATCGCCGCCGACGGCCAGACGATCGGCCGCGCGCCTTCCTGCCAGTCCTGCACCTGGGTGAAGCGGAACAGCCAGTCGATCGCCTGCGTGATCCGCGGGCCGAACCGCAGATACGGGGCCGCCGCCTTGAAGGCGGCCAGCACCCGGCCGGGGTCGACCTGGCCGCCCTCACTCACCGTACCGAAATCATCGGCGAGTCGCTCTGTCGCAACCATCCCGAGCGTGAGGCGCCGCGCGCCGCGCACGCCTCCTCGTTTGGGACCCGGCCCCGATTCGGGGCGGAAATTCTCCATCTTGATCCTCCATCAGTGTCGGATCGCGACGGGCAAAGCCCTCCCGTGAGCGGAAACGGCAATTTCCACTTGGCAGGATGGCTTCCGATGAGTATGTTCGGGATTGCGAAATCACCGAACGGCTCTCGGAGCCCGTAGCGAATTTAGCGAAAGCCCGCCCGGCAAGGCGGGCTTTCGCGCGTCTGGGTTATAAAGTTCTGGGTGAGGCCGCCCTCCATTCCTCAATGAGCTGCTGGAGCGCTTGGCCGCGGCTGCGCAGACCTTTTCGCTCCTTGATGGTGTCGATCAGGCTGATCGTCTCGTTCGGAAGGTGGACGAGCACACCTGTAGCGCCGCGCGCGCGTTGCCTGCGCCTGTAGCGTGCGCTCGCATCATCGCCGGCGGTACGTGTGTTCGGCATCCTGTTCACTCCACCATCTCTATGGCTAGTCAGTCACCATTCAGAGATTCACGGAGCGAGTCCACAGTTTCTTGCGCCCGAGTCGCGCTTAGCGGCTGATATAAAACGCCTTTTCCTAAAATTTTTCTTTGCACCCCCGAGTCGCAGACGGCGTAGATGGCTAGCCTGAGAGCGCCGGGCGCATGCGACTCGGGACCGGCAGTCCGACCTGCTGGATTTTGTCCGCCATCCGCAAACCACGGTCAGGGGGCAATTAGCCTGGTCCTGGGATCTTGTCCGGCTCTGCGGCACCGTGGCCGCTCGCTGCCGCAGTTCCTTAAACTGCCGCTACTGCATAGTTTCGGAATCTTCCTCGGGCCATAGGCCGACATTGTCCTTGCTGCTCCGGCCGATCGTGCAGTGACGCCCACTCACTCCCATTGCCAATTGGCACATCTCTATAATATAAGTGCCAGAGGAGAGCAGTTGTGAAATTCGCCACGGTTCAGCCACTCACGGCACGTCCTGACATTCCCGTTATCACAGATGAGGAAGCAACGGCGCTAGCTCGAGCTACCGTCAATCTTTTTCGCGCCTGGAGCCTGACCGATCAGGAAGCCCGAGTGCTCCTTGGCGAGATGGCCCAGCGGACATGGGCGCGCTGGAAGGCTGGTGACGTCGGCCGTATCGACCGTGACCTGCGTGCCCGGATGGCGATACTTATGGGGATCCATAAGGCGCTGCGCTATCTGTTCACCGACCCTGCCCGCGGATACGCGTGGATCCGCAAGCCCAACGACGCCTTCGAGGGTCGAAGCGGCCTGGATTTGATGTTGCGCGGAGAGATCACCGATCTGATGGACCTTCGGAAATACCTGGATGCAGAACGGGGCGCTTGGTGAATGTACCGATCCGCCGGGTGAGCTGGCCGCGCACCATACGCATTATCCGCTCTATCTATCCGCCGATTGATCTCTTTGAGGACATTGCCGACCCGGCGGACTGGGATGCTTTGGCCTCGGCGGAGGCCAAGTTCAACCCGCGCATCCGCGATAGCATCGGAGATCTGTCCAAGGTGCCAGTGGCGCGGCGCGTAACCGGGCCGGGCGCCAGTTGGGTTATGGCACCATTCGTTCATTGCTCACCTCTACGGCCTAGCCGATTCTCAGATGGCAGCTTCGGACTCTACTACGCGGGCGACCGCACGGAAGTCGCGATAGCCGAAACCATCCACCACCACGCCCGCTTCATGCGCGCCACCAACGAAGACCCCGGCTGGACCTCGCAGTTCCGCGAACTTGTCGGAACCATCGATGTAGATCTGGACGACGCGACCGGCCGTGCCGACCTCCTTCATCCCAATGAATATGTCGCCTCGCAGACCTTCGGAGCCGAACGACGCGCAGCAGGATCAAACGGCATCATATGGCCAAGTATCCGCTATCCGGACGGTCAGTGCATCGCTGTTTTCTGGCCCGACGTCATTCCGATTCCCATCCAGGGCGCGCATTATGCCTATCACTGGAACGGCAGCGCGGTGGATTACATCAAGCGTCTCGACGATGGCGTGGTCTGGGAGGTGGCGTAGCCGGCAACACCGCCCTGCACGTGGCCACACTCAGACACTCCGGACTCTTCCACCGCGGAGCCCCCCCCCGCGCCGCACATCACTCGCGTCACCAGGCGGATGGTATGGAGAAGGCTGAGGGGGGCGCGACCTGCTCCCCTGGGAGGTCCTCGGTTTAAGGTTTGCCAGTTCTCTCAAGCAGGAGCCAGGCAATAGGGCCGGCAAGGTTCGAACGAGCAGAACATTGGCATTTTGAAAGAGTATCAGGCGGGCTTGTCTGCGACTGATCTGTGCAGCAAGCACCGGGTTTTCCGTCTGCTCATGGGCTGATTTCCGGGCCATTGTCGTCCGGCGCCGCGCTTTACATCGCGTCATTCAGCATGCCGCGCACCCGATCGATCCGATTGGTGCCCATTTCGTCTGGTGAAGACCCGATCCCCTCACCAGAGTCCACGGGGTCATGCCGAAATCACGCTTCAAACCAGCGTCGGCTCCCGGTGCAATGCCGAGGTACCCATTCGGCACAAACCGTGGACTCTGGTGATATGCTTGGACCATTGCTCACTAAAGTCCACGGTTTGTGCCCAGAGTCAGGATGCAAACGAGTGTGGATTTTGGTGAGAGGCAGCGTTGGTGGGTGCGCAACCAGCCATATCGACCCTGTCAGCTGACAAGGGTGAGCGGCGGATAAACCTTTGATCTCGTGATGTTGACCTTGCGACCACAAATGATTCCGGATCTCGGGAAAAGCTCGACGACTAGGGCGTGGACTCTAGTGAGTTGCCATAGAACCGGCACCAGGGCGTGGACTCTGGTGAGATGCCATAGGACCGGCACCAGGGCGTGGACTCTGGTGAGATGCCATAGGACCGGCACCAGGGCATGGACTCTGGTGAGATGCCAAGAAAACAGAGATCAGGATGTGGACTTTGGTGAGGAAATCGAGCCTGGCGTGCTGGCGTGGACTCTGGTGATGCCAGCCTTGATGCGGAACAGTAGGTGTCTATCGGATCGATTGCACGCGAGGACGCACCGGTGGCCGGCTCGATTTCAGAATTACACCCTCGTCCACGATATCCACCTGCGCATCTGGATATACCGCAAGAGCCAGCTTCAGCGCACTCGGCCAGCGAGCCTTGAAATGATATACTTCTCGATAGCCGCAGCCGAACTGCGCCTTCAGAGCCTTCCAGGTGACTAGCTTTGCGGCGGGCAGTGCGTGCAGGCGGTAGGCCAGCCAGAGGTAGCAATCCAGCGCCCCGGGGTTGTTGTTGATGGCCTTGATGGCAGCTTCCTCAAGCGGAACCGGATGCTTTTGCAGCTGCTCGAAAAAGCCCTCCGAGAGTCGCGCCATTGAGAGCATCGGCTTTCCGCTGCCCTCCTCGGTATCTTCGACGAACAGGGCGCCGTCCATAATCGACTGGTTGATCAAACCGACTGATTTGCCGCCCTGAATGTGAAATGTCAGGCGGCAGCGGCTGATCCTCTCGGCCTGATCTTTGACCAACTTCGCTGTCTTGCCGCCGACGCTTACCCCGATTCGACTCAGCCAGTCCCGCAAAGAGCGCCCGAGCTCGATTTCTCTCGACCCGGTCCTGATCGCCTCGGTCTGAAGGTAGAGAAGGATAAGTCGTGCATGTGCCCCAAACGGTACACCGACGAAATCTAGAGGGCCTTCTTCGCTCCTGGGCTTCCGACCAGGCTCGACGACAAGCCTTGTTCTTTCAATGCTGATTTCCCATGGTTGATCATCCGCCAGCCTGCGATGAGGGAGGGCGCACTGAGCCCAACCCGAATAGGCAAAGCTCAGGGTCGTGTCCTCGTCCCCCATATACTGGGCCGCAGCTTCAACAAAACTGCGCTCGATACCGGCATCAAGCGCCCCTGCCCTTCCCCTCGCCTCGATTAGATTATGGATTTCTCCCATCGCATTTTCCAGTGACTCGGTGATCGGACAAATCCGATATAGCAAAGTTATCAACATCTGTCGCTGTGGACTTTGGAGAGGAAGCTATTTGGTAGAATATTAGATTCTTATTATTAGTTTCATCGCAAGGGTCCACGGGATAATCCTGTTAAGTCGTTGATTTTCCACTTCTGGTCTCTCTCAAGAGTCCACAGATTTTATCACTGAAGTCCACAAGAGAGGCTCACGACCTGTGGATAAGATCCTGCCGACCGGATCCGACTCGGGGTGCCTCCCCCCGCGAATCGCGGAACGCTGGCTCACCAAAAAAATGGATAGAACCGCATCTCAAGCACTTAATGGCAGTTCTTCAGCTATCATAAGAAGCCGAATTTTCTGGACAACAAGTTTCAAGGCCCATATGACATGACGGATAACGCCTGTCAGGGCGCATTTTTGCCGTCAGATCGAGGCGTCATTTAGTCTTCGGAGGGTTTCAATCATAATGGACCAGATCGAGTCGCCGCCTGACAAAATCGTCCGACATGCGACACTTTTGTCCAATCAACTTCATATATTGCGACAGCGCATGTATCCACCGGAGGCACAGAAATCCCTCAGGCCGTTTGCAACGCATGAAGTCTCGTCACTGACGTCTATCCCCGAATCGACGCTGCGGACGATGTCGATTGAGGGTAAGGGCCCGATCCCTTCGCGGCGTGAAAACAACCACCGGACTTATACGCTTGAGCAGGTCAACGAGCTCAGGCAATTCTTTGCCGCACAGAAGCCGAACGATGCTCTCCGCTACCTACCTCGCCGGCGCGCTGGCGAACACCTCCAGATCCTCGGAGTCGTGAATTTCAAGGGCGGTTCGGCCAAGACCACCTCAAGCGCGCATCTCTGCCACTACCTGGCGCTGCAGGGTTATCGGGTGCTGGCGATCGATCTCGATCCCCAGGCCAGCCTTTCCGCAATGTTCGGTGCCCAGCCCGAACTTGATGTCGGTGCCAACGAGACGATTTTCGCATCTCTGCGAAGCGGCGAAGACAGACGCCCGATGCGCGAGATCGTGCGCAAGACATACTTTACCGGGATCGATCTCATTCCTGGCAACATCGAAGTCATGGAGTACGAGCACGAGACCCCTCGCCTTCTTGCTGAGAGCAACGGCGGCGAAGCGGCTCTGTTCTTCGAGCGTCTCAGGGTGTCGATTGCCGAGGTTGAAGACGACTATGACATCGTCATTCTCGACACGCCGCCATCACTTGGCTTCCTGACTCTTGGCGCCATCTGTGCGGCCACCGGGCTAATTGTTACGGTTCATCCGGCAATGCTCGATATGATGTCAATGTCCCAGTTCCTTTTGATGATGGGGGATCTGATCAGTGTGATCGGTAGTGCTGGCGCAGCCCTGCAGCAGGACTTCCTCAAATACCTGATCACGCGACATGACCCTAACGACCAGCCGCAGACGCAAATCGTCTCGTTGATGCGCCACCTTTTCGCCGATGACGTCTTTATTCCGACCGCGATCGAAAGCACTGCGGTAGAGAGCGCCGGACTGCACAAGAAGAGCATCTACGAACTGGCACCCGGTGATGTCGGTCGTGACACGTATCGGCGTGCGCGGGATTCCATGGATGCCGTCAATTTCGCGATCCTCGAGATGATCAACAGGGCCTGGGGGCGCAAATGAGCAAGAAGCCATCACGATCGATCGTCGGCAGCTTCAACCTGCTTTCCGAATCCCTGCGCCCCGACAAAGAACCGGTCGAACCAAACAATCCGTCTTTCTCCCCCGCACCTCACCACACACCCAGGATGCCGGCCGGCGTTGTCGCGGCCACCGAGCGGTCGATCTCCCAACTCCGCGAGGAGCGTGACCAGCTTAGGGCCAGGCTTTCGAATATGGCCCCCGATGAGTTGGACCCGGCCATCTTGGAGCCCTCCCCGATCCCTGATCGTCTGCCGGACGATGATCAGGAAGGCTTTAATGCCCTGGTGGATTCAATTTCTGCCGAGGGACAGAAGCTTCCGATTCAAGTCCGCCCCCACCCATCCAAGCCCGGTCGCTACCAGATCGTCTATGGCCACCGTCGTTGGAGAGCCGCCCAGCATCTGGGTGTCAAAGTCAGGGCGTTCGTTGTCGCCCTGGACGACAGGGAACTGATCATCACGCAAGGACTGGAAAACGAGTCTCGACAGGATCTGAGCTGGATTGAGCGTGCGTCGTTCGCCAGAAAGATGGAAGACCGCAGGATAGATCCACGCGACATCAAAGGCGCACTGAGTATCGATGACGCCGAACTCTCGAAGATGCGGATGGTGACCCGCGTGATTTCGCGCGAGCTGATCGAGACCATCGGTCGTGCACCCAAGATCGGTCGTCCCCGGTGGCTCAACCTTGCCAAAGCGCTGGAATCCGATCCATCCAGGGAAGCGGACGTTCGCCAAACCTTGTCAGGTGACAAGGCCCCGGCCTCGTCGAACGAGCGCTTTAGCCTCGCCATGGCGACGCTTCAGGCAGAGCATTTGAAGTCGTCTGACGAGATCGATCTTCTGACCTCGAAAGATGTTCGAATTGGCACGGCAAGTTTTTCCGGGTCCAGCGTCACCATTCGGTTTAGCAAAGATCATGCTGCGCCGCTGCGGGAATTTATTCGAAGCGCACTCCCAGAACTCGCTGATGCCTATGAGCGGCAAGTTGCGTCCAACCGGTCCAAAAATGGCTGATCCAACCCCCAACCGAGTCAGACCAACGGCGCGTCCATTTTTTCCAAGGTTCGTCAGCTGTGTTATTGTACCGGATAGACCTTGTCAGATGACAAGGCGCTTGAGGGAGCGCGGCACCATGCCTCCGGTTCTATAAACAAAATCAGGAAAATTGTGTATTTGCGCAGCCCGTGCCCACCTTCCAGAACGGGTAGAGTCACTTCTCGCCGCGAACTTGTCAGCTGACAAGGCTACACTCGCGATAAGATTATGAGACATCAAGACAGATGTCCGTGAAAGGGGAGGGGCCGAATACACGGAGATGTCCGCCGTCTAAGGCGTCCTTGCCTTATCGGCACTCTCGTAGGCGACAATAAGCTGATTGCACTGGCGGCCTCAAGAACTCCCCGGGAGTTCCGTTTATGTACCTAGCGATGGTTCGCTCTCCATCGGCAGTCCCTTCGCATACGCAGCCTGCGGTGCCTGCTCGAGAACCATCGCGACAGCCTGCCGTTCGCCGTGTTCAATCGAAACCCGGGCGAACGAGATCCCCAACTAGTTCAGGATCCCGATGATCCGCTCATCGATCTGCTCGACCTGGTCACGTTCGTGGACGCGGCCATAGTCCCTGTATCACTCCGACCGGTCGACGAAGAGGTTCAGTGACGAGTACGCGAAATGCGCTTCGAGTGCCGCTAGCTTGATGCCAGGGCTGGTCTGGTAGGCGCAGCACAGCAGGCAAGGGCACTTTGCGCCTGCAGGTGATCCGGATTGGCCTGAAACGGAGTCCGACGGATTTAGAGCACCCCATCCAGCGGGTGCCCGTCAAACAGGTCGCCGAACTCCAGATACTCCCCGAGCACGTCATAGCTCTTGTGGCGGCCGAGCCGCTTCAGGCGGGCCGGATGGACGCCGCGCTCCATCCCGGTGGTCAGCGCGCCGCGCTTGAGGCTGTGCCCGCCCAGGTCACGCCGGCCGAACCCGGCCGCCATGGCCCGGCGCTGGATGATCAGGGCCACGCTTTGCGGGGTGAGGGCCCGCTCGCCGATGACCGGCCCCGGCGGCGCGGTCCGCTCGCGCCCCTTGCGGCCGGATGGCGGAGACCAGATCCGGCGGAACAACGGACCCCGCTGCAACCCCGCGGCGACCCGCCAGCGCTCAAGGGCATGCACCGGGCAGAGTTCGGTATCGCCGTAGGGCAGGGCGACGGTGACCGCCTCGGCCTGGCTTCCTTTGGTCTGCGGCAGGGTCAGCCGGAGCCCCCGCTCTGACGGTGTCAGGTGCTCGATCCTGATGCCGGCGAGTTCCGAGCGCCGCAGCGCGCCGGCGAAGCCGACCAGGATCAGCGCGCGGTCGCGCAAGTCGATCAGCCCGGTATCGCCGATCGGTGCCAGCAGCCGGCGGATCACCGTCGTAGTCGCCGCCACCTTCTTGCGGCGGATCTCGCCGCGGGAGGCGGCGTCACGCTGGATGCCCGCCATGGTCTCGGCGACGCAGGCATCATCGGTCGGCACCGGGCAGCCGGCGAGCCGGTGAAGGTAGCGGATCGCGGCGCGCCGGAGCTTCAGCGTTTCGGGTGAGACGCCGCGGCCGCGCTCATCGGCGAGGAAGGCCGCGACATCCGCGCCGGAGGCGGGGAGGGGCGTCAGCCCGTGGCGGTCGCACCAGAGGCACCAGACGCGCACCGCGGCCCGGTAGGCCCGCCTGGTGTTGTCCGCCTTGGCCCGGCGGGCATAGGCGCTGGCGGCGCTGCGGGCGCCGGCGAGCGTGCCATCGGCCACCGGGACCGGCTCGTCCTCGATCTCGCTGAACCAGCGCCGGACCGCGTGCCCGTCGCCGGCGAGCGGGGGAGGGGAGGGCACCAGGCTGCCTACGGATGGCGCGTCGAGGCGGTCTTGCGGTGCGAATGCGGTGTCATCGGGCACGAGGGGCCTCTCCTGAGCGCGAATCGGGCGGTTCTGCGCCCGGAATCCTACGAAATTTATGTAGTAGCGACAACCATGCTTATCAGGAAATCAGTTAAAAAATCCCGATCACCCCCTGAAAAAGACGGTTATTTCGTGCTATACGGCATATGGCGCAAAATTACGGATCAAGATATTGATTTTCCGTTCGAGGATTTTCCCAGCTCTCCGCTCAGCCCAGGCCCGATTCCTTTCCTCCATCAGGGGCCGGAGCAGAATCAGCGCGCCCGCGGCGGTTCGGGGTTTTGCTCCATGGCCGCTCGTCGGGCGGTCCGGTCGAGACGACCGGCACAAGGTGGCCGGCGTGCCGCGCCTGCCAGGTCGGGGCGGTGACGGCGAGGTCGCGCATGGACGGCAGACGGTCGACCGTATCCACGAAATGCTTATGCACCCTCACCATCAGCCCGGTCAGGACGGCGGGGCCAAGGCACTTCATGGCTCCCCCTGAAATGCAGGCCCAGCAGAAGCTGATGATCGCCTTCGAGCGGGCGGCCGGAGCGTTTGCCCGGCTCGACCAGGCCCTCTCGATGCACCCGCTCCGCGGCGCCTTCCTCTACCGGTTCCGTCTCGATGCGGTGCGCCGCCAGGCGATGGTGGACGGGCAGCTGATCGAGCCGTGGCATCTCGCGGCCCTGCTCGAGGGGGTTCGGCTCCGCATGGATCCATGGCTGAGCCTCGCCGAGCGGGGTGACATCTTCGATGCGGCCCGCCACGCGTTCTCGATGCACCAGTGGATCGTCGAGCCCGATTTTGATCAGGAGGGTGAGATCCAGGTGGCGATGAAGGCGATCGAGCGCGATGTCGCGCGCGCCTCCCCGCTGCTCGGCGCGGCGCACGCGGCCCATGCCTGGCTCGCCGGGGGCGGGAGACGAGCTCCACTGCGGGGCGCACTCATCCGCTTCTGGCAGCAGAGCGGACTGCTGCACCTTCCGGTGCCGATCACCGGACCGCAGGCCCTCGGCGGCGACCTTCCCTTCGATCGGGAGAGCTGGATCCCGCTTCTGCTCCACGCACTGGCGAACGAGGCCGCGGCCGCCCAGGACCTCCTCCGCGACCTTGAGCGGGCCTGGCAGGTCGCGCGCGGTTCGATCGGCAAGCGGCGCAAGAACAGCCGGGCCGCCACGGCGGTCGATATCCTGGCGGCAACCCCGATCATCTCCGCGAAATCGCTCGCCGATCGGCTCGGTATGAACGTGGCGAACGCCCACGCCCTGCTCGGCGAGCTGCTCGAAGCCGGGCTGGTCGTCGAGCTGACCCACCGCAGCAAGCGACGGCTCTTCGGCCTGTCGGGCATGGGCCGGATGCGCGACTACGTGGCACCGCCACGCCGGCCGCAGCCGGGGCGGGGAAGGGGGAGGCCCCGGATCGAGCCCGAAATGCCACACTCTGCGCCGCCCGCCGATCTTCCGCCGGCGCCATCCGGTGGCGTCCTGCCCCGGCTTGCGTTCGACTTCAGCGATCTGGAAGAGGCCATGGCGGCAGCCGATGAAGCGATCCGTGAAACCAGGATCAGCCTCGATCGGATCCGTCAGGCCGGACCGCCGGAGTAGGGACTACCTCGACCGGTGCGCCTTGGGGAGCAGGTGAAACCTATACGGTTCAGCGGAATGACCCGGCGTTCGTCTCGAACAACGCCGCGCATGAGCTCGCCGCTTCTGGTTTGGACGAAGCTGGCCTCTCCGCGTTAATTGCGACCTCACCGTCGCGACAGCGAAGCATCTTTGGTCATGCTTGCGACAACATCGTCTTGCCTGCCAACATCCCGGTACGACTGGAATGGGACGCAGCTCGGAACATTAAAGGAGAGGAGGCACAGATATGGACAAGGGTAGTGGCGGCTCGGTGGGGATGAGCGCGGGACGGCTCGAGCGTATCGGGGCGGCGATGCAGGGCTATGTCGATCGGGGAATCTATGCCGGCATCAACACCGTCGTCGCGCGGCGCGGCGTGGTTGTGCAGCAAGGGCAGTATGGCTTTCGCGATAAAGAGGCCGGCTTACCAATGGCTGCGGACACGATTTTCCGCCTTTATTCGATGACGAAGCCGGTCGTGTGCACGGCGTTGATGACTCTGGTCGAGGAGGGGCGGCTCCGGCTGTTCGATCCCGTCGCGCGCTACGTTCCCGCGTTGGCCGGTTTGACCGTGCTGCGGCCGGACGGCTCGCGCACTGCGCCGGCCCGGCCGGTCATGGTGCGTGATTTGATGACGCACACAAGCGGGCTTTCCTATCATTTCCTCGAGGAGACGCCTGTCGGGCCGATGTATGCGGACAGCATTGTCAGGTTGACGTGGTGATCGTGTGCCCGTAGCGATTTCGGATGATGGCTTTGACTCTGCCTGCACGTTTGAAGGGATATCGCTTCCCTCGATCGGTGATCGCGTATGCGGTCTGGAGCTATTACCGGTTCAATCTCAGCCTGCGGGACGTTGAGGATCTTCTGGCCGCTCGCGGCGTGATAGTATGCTACGAGACGATCCGCGTCTGGGTCGATCGGTTTGGCCCGCAGATCGCCGCGCAAATCCGTCGCGATCGGCTGCCGGCCGGCGACAAATGGCACCTCGATGAAATGGTGATCACCATTGGCGGCGAGAAGCATTGGCTTTGGCGGGCAGTTGATCATCGCGGTGACGTGCTGGAAATCCTGGTCCAGAAGCGGCGAGATGCCCGAGCCGCCCGGCGTTTTCTCCGCAAGCTGATGCGCCGATGGGGTCAGCCGCGCGTCGTGGTGACCGATAAGCTACGGAGCTACGACGTTGCCCTTCGCACGGATTGCCGCAGCGCCGATCACCGATCGCACAAGCGGCTGAACAACCGGATCGAAGCATCCCATCGTCACACCAGGCGACGAGAAAAGATAATGGGTCGGTTCATATCCCCAGGTCATGCCCAGAGATTTCTCGCCACCCACGACCAGATCACCACCCTGTTCCGCCCAAAACGCCATCGCCTCTCCGCCAGATCCTACCGCCACGCAAGAGCCGATGCATTTTTGCTCTGGACCGACTACGCCGCCAATCTCGCCGCCTGATCGATCGCGTCTCGGTCAAATCACACCTCGTTCGATCAACCTGACAATCCCGTCCGGACAGTTCCTGACCGAGGATTACTACGTGGCCAACAAGCTGATGAAGGGGTTCATCGGCAGTGCCAATATTGACACCAATTCCCGGCTTTGTATGGCGTCCGCGGTGGCCGCCCACCGCCGGTGCTTCGGCGAGGACGTCGTCCCGGGGATCTACGAGGATTTCGACGAGGCGGAACTGATCATCTTCGCCGGCTCGAACGCCGCCTGGTGCCATCCGGTCCTGTTCCAGCGCGCACTTGCCGCCCGGGCGACGCGCGGGACGCGGATTGTCGTGATCGATCCCCGCCGTAGCGCGACCGCCGAGTTCGCCGACCTGCACCTCGCCGTGCGCCCCGGCGGCGACCTCGCCCTGTTCTGCGCGCTGCTCGCCGCCTGCGCGGACCGCGGCGCGCTCGATCGCGACTATATCGCGCGGCACACCGCCGGGTTCGACGCCGCGCTGGCCGCCGCGCGGCAGGCCGAGCACGGGATCGATCCCGCCGCATTCGAAACCCTCGCCGGCTGGGTCGCCTCCACCCCGCGCATGGTGACCGCCTTTTCGCAGGGCGTGAACCAGTCCGAGACGGCGACCGACGCAATCGGCGCGATCCTGAACCTCCACCTCGCCACCGGACGGATCGGCCGGCCCGGCGCCGGACCGTTCTCGCTGACCGGCCAGCCCAACGCGATGGGCGGCCGCGAGGCGGGCGGCCTCGCCAACCAGCTCGCCGCGCATCTCGGCTTCGACGACCCCGACGACCACGCGACGCTCTCCGAATTCTGGGGCGCCCCCAACCTCGTGCGCCGGCCCGGGCTGAAGGCGGTCGACCTGTTCCGTGCCGTCGCCGACGGCAAGATACGCGCCCTCTGGATCGCCGGCACCAACCCCGCCGAATCCCTGCCAGCGAGCCTCGACGTGCGCGACGCGCTATCCCGTTGTCCGCACCTCGTGGTCGCCGATTGCTGGCCCACGGCGACGACCGCCCATGCCCATGTCCTGCTGCCAGCGGCAGGGTGGTCCGAGAAGGACGGCACCGTCACCAATTCAGAGCGCATGATCTCCCGCCAGCGGGCGTTTCGTCCCGCTCCCGGTGCTGCTCGACCCGACTGGTGGATGTTCGCCGAACTCGCCCGGCGGCTCGGCCATGGCGCGGCCTTCGCCTGGGACGGGCCGGCCGCGATCTTCCGCGAACACGCGGCACTCTCCGCTTTCCGCAACTTCGGGCGACGGCGGTTCAATATCGGCGGGCTCGCTGCCATCCCGGATGACGATTACGACGCAATGCGCCCGCTGCGCTGGCCTCTGGCCGGAGATCGCCTCTTTGCCGAGGGAAACTTCCCGACGCCAGACGGGCGGGCCCGCTTCGTCGCCATATCACCGCTCCGCCACGCGCGCACGGATTTCACCCTCAATACCGGCCGGCTGCGCGACCAATGGCACACCATGACGCGCACCGGTCGCGTCGCCGAACTGATGGCCCACCAAGATGCCGCGACCCTGGAACTCGCACCGACGGACGCGGCGCGACTCGGCGTGCTGCCCGGTGATCTTGTCGCCGCCGGGAGCGAAGGGGCGCGCATCGTCTTCCCGGCAGCGATCTCGCCGGGACAGTGCGAAGGTTCGGTGTTCGCTGCGATACACTGGACCGCAGCGCAGGGCAGCGCCGGAAGCGTCAACCGCCTCACTGTTTCAGCGACCGACCCGATCTCCGGCCAGCCGGCCTTCAAGCATTCGCCAGTGAAACTTGCGGCGGTGCCGACGCTCTGGCGGGCCATTGCTATCGGACGTGCCGCTTCCTGCGCGATGACGGCTGGCAAACAAGCCGTCTGGTCGCAGGCACTACGCCCGGGCGGGCTGGCGCTGTCGCGCTTTACCGGGTTTGCCCCGCTCGCCGCCCGCAGCGCCGTGGACGCGGCACGGTGGCTGCTGGTGCTGCCGGAGGGTGCCGAATTCCTCGACTACGCCGACCCGGCGCGCGGGGTCTTCCGCCTCGCCGTGCTCGACCGGGCCGGCGTCCAGCTCCTTCTCCACGTCGCGCCGGCGGAGCTTGCGCTGCCGGACCCCGAGGCGCTGGAGGCGCTGTTCGCGGCCCCACAAGCAGGAGCCGATCCGACGCTCCTGCTTGGCCAGCCCGCCCGCGCCACCGCGACCCGCGGGCGGCAGGTCTGCGTCTGCAACGCGGTTGCCGAACCCGCGATCCGTGCCGCGATCCGCGCCGGCTGCCGGAGCGTCGAGGCGATCGGCGCGGCCACCGGCGCCGGCACCGGCTGCGGTTCATGCCACTCCGAACTGAAGGGATTTCTCCGCCATGACCTCGTTGCCGCCGAATAGCAAGGCGCATCCCGTCATCCTCGCCGGCACCGGGCCGGGCGATCCGGATCTTCTCACCCTGCGGGCCGTACGGGCGATCGGCGCCGCCGAAATCATCCTGCATGATGCGCTGGTCGATGTTCGCATCCTGGTCCTTGCCGCCCCGGATGCCGTCCTCATCCATGTCGGCAAGCGGTGTGGCCGGCACGCGATGAGCCAGACAGAGATCAACCGCCGCCTTGTCGAATGCGCGCGCACCGGCGCTCGGGTGCTACGGCTGAAGGGCGGAGATCCGATGATCTTCGGCCGGGCCGGCGAGGAGATCGCGGCCTTGCGGGCCGCAGGCATTGCGGTCGAGGTGATCCCGGGGATCACAGCGGCCTCGGCGGCGGCGGCGTCTGCCTGCGTCTCGCTGACCGCGCGGGGCAGGGCGCGCGCTGTCACCCTGGTCACCGGCCACACCGCCGATGGCGGGCTACCGCCTCAGGACTGGGCGGCACTGGCCCGGCTCGATTCGACCCTCGTCTTCTACATGGGCTCCCGCCACGCCCGAGCGATCGCCGACCGCCTGATCGAGGCCGGGCTCGATCCCGCCACGCCGGCGATGCTGCTGACCAATGTCAGCCGCCCGGGCGAGACGCGCCGGCTTGCCCGCCTCATCGACCTCGCAGACGGAATCGCCGCCGCCGATCTCGCGGCCCCGGCGCTGATCCTGATCGGCGCCGCGCTCGACGCGGCGGTTCCGGTGGCGACTATTCAGGCGGACGCCCGCGAGCTGTCGTGAGCCAGCCCCGCGCCTCGACATGGTCGGCGATCCGGCGAGCCGTTTCGGGCATCGACATCCCTTCGGCGCGCCATCGCTCGCGAAGTACCGCGATTTCAGACAGCCGTGCGGCCCAGTCCGCCCCGAATTCGACTTCGAGATGCCGACGCAGCACAGAGGACAGGCCGGCTGCCTGACCGCCGGTCGAGACCGTCAGCAGCAGATCGCCGCGCCTCACCTGCGCCACGGAATGAAAGTCGCAGTCGGGCAGGCGGTCCTCGACATTCACCAGCACGCGCGCCGCCCGCGCCGCCGCGACCAGGCCCGCGCGAACCACGTCCGGAACGTCGACGATCCAGAGCGCATGCAGTCGCGCGAGGTCATCGCCCGTCGGCATTCTGCGGCATAGCGCGGCGCCAGCTTCCGCGATTGTCGCCGCATCCGGATCCTCACTGAACAGAAGGGCGGCATCGGCGCCGCCTTCACACAGCGCACGCAGCCTGCGAAGCGACATAGGACCGTTGCCGCATACGCCGAGACGGCAATAGCTCGGATCGAGCACGATCGGAATCATGAGATCATCCCAACAGGAAACGGAACCGCATCAAGGCTAGCAACCGCAAGATCGCTCACAATCGTGCGTCAGGAGGATAGCGGCGCCTTGTCTGCTTTCAGAAGTTCAAAAATCGCTGCGTTACGACCGAAACCCAGACAGAGGCCGCCCATGGCGAGGCGCATGCATTCAAACGTGGGCGGGACATGGCGGCGTGGCTGGGGCTCGTTCCACGGCAAATGACAACGGGTGGAAAACCGCGCCTGCTCGGCATCAGCAAACGCGGCAATCGTTATTTGCGGAAGAACTTGATCCATGGCGCACGAGCGGCGCTGCCTTATCTTGTCGAACGTGATACGCCGTTGGGCCGCTGGGCGCGGGGATTGCTCGATCGAGCGCATAAGAACGTGGTCGTAGTCGCGCTGGCCGCGAAGCTGGCTCGGATCGCATGGGCCGTTTTGGCGCACGGTTGCGATTACGACGCCCAATTCGAAGCGGCGGCTGCGGCCGCATGACGGAATCGCCCGAACAGCGCTCACAGTTGGGCGCGAAAGGGCAGTCGATGTCTGCGTGAGGTGAAAGGAAGATGGCCTGACAGTCGAACGGCGGCTTGAAAACCTGACGCAGTGAACGGCCTCCGAGGCCGGTGTGATTATGAGGATCAGGCCGCGCGGATCTCCATCTTGGCCGGGTTCGAAGCCCGAGACCGGATACGTTGAAGCAGACTGATTAGAGCCAGATGAAAATCACCCCTTGCGGACGGGGCGGGCCATACGTTCTCCGCGACCGGCTGCTCGCGCAGCAACAGAGCCGGATCAAGGAACTCCGCCATGCAAAGTACGAAGACGTTCTGACCGCAAATCCGTCCATCACCGTGCTGCGCGGCGCGGTTCGACTCAGCACAGGCGCTGACCGTGAGCCTGACCGATGGAAACGCGCGAACCGTCGCGTTCGACCGCTGCCTGATCGCCACCGGCGGCAGTCCCGCCATTCCGTCGATCCCGGGCTTGAGCGAAACCCCTTACTGGACCTCGACCGAGGCATTGGTCAGCGACACGATTCCCGGGCGACTAGCCGTGATCGGCTCCTCGGTTGTTGCGGTCGAACTCGCGCAAGCCTTCGCCCGGCTGGGCAGCCAAGTAACGATCCTGGCGCGTCACACGCTGCTTTTCCATGAGGATTCACTGATCGGCGAGACCATTGCCGCTGCCTTCCGCGCCGGGGGGATCGAAGTCCTCGAACATACCGAGGCCAGCCGGGTTGACTACCGGAATGACGAATTTGTCCTCGCGACCGGGAAGGGTGAATTGTGTGCCGACAGGTTGCTCGTCGCGACCGGTCGTGCGCCGAACACGCGGGATCTGAATCTCAGCGCGGCTGATGTCACCGTGAACGCCAACGGTGCAATCGTCACCGATCGGAGCATGCTGACCAGCACGCAGGGAATCTACGCAGCTGGAGATTGCACCGACCGACCGCAATTCGTCTATGTGGCGGCCGCGGCAGGCACACGGGCGGCGATCAACATGACCGGCGGCAGCGGGACGCTCGATCTCGCGACGATGCCGGCTGTGGTATTCACCGATCCGCAGGTCGCCACCGTGGGCTTGAGTGAACAGGAAGCGCGCCAAGCCGGCATCGAAACCGACAGCCGCACGCTTACCCTCGACAACGTGCCTCGCGCGCTCGTTAATTTCGACACGCGCGGCTTCATCGAGCTGGTGATCGAGGAAGGTAGCCGTCGGCTGATCGGCGTACAGGCGGTGGCCCCAGAGGCTGGCGAACTGATCCAGACGGCGGCGCTAGCGATCCGTACGCGGATGACAGCGCAGGAGCTGGCCGACCAGCTATTCCCCTACCTGACGATGGTCGAGGGCTTGAAGCTTGCCGCGCAGACCTTCAGCAAGGACGTGAAGCAACTCTCCTGCTGCGCCGGCTGAGGTGAGGCAGCCGACGTGCTGGATACAGATATGCTCACGCCAACTCACAATATCGTCTCCGCGAAGATGATCCGCCACTATGAGACGATCGGCTTGATCGCAAGGCCGGTTTGGCAGGAGAACGACTACCTCACCTATGGTTCTGATGATGTACACTGGCTGAGGTTCATCAGGCGGGGGCGCGCGCTCGGCAACCTGATCGCGACAATCTGTCAGCTTCTCGCACTCTGGGGTGACACCAACCGGCCGAGCGCGGATGTCAAGCGGATTGCTCTGGCTCATCCGGAATCCATGCGCAGCAAGATTGCCGAACTCGTTTCTATGGCCAGAGCGATCGAACACCTTGCAGATTTTTGCATGAGCGATCATCAGCGAGATTGTCCGATCCTCGACGATCTCACCAGCGCATCTCTTCTACCTGACGACGGTGATCGCGGGTTATCCGATCGACGCAATCATTGCTGCCTTCGGCGCCGTGCCCCGCATCCGCAACGAGACCGTCGCACTTGCCCATATTTCCTTGAATTACACGCCGATCCTCAACATCCTGCTCCTGGCGGTATCATCACTCCTAGCGCTGCGGTTCCTGAGCACTGGTGCACCGGACATGTTGCGCATGATGGTGGCGCTATCCGAAGGCCAGGATCATCACCATGACCATATCTGAACCACCCGCCGCCTCCCCCCGCATGCAGGAAGCCTTCGATCCTGCGCCCAGACGCCCTATGCCGGACAGCGACAACCATAGAGGATACTGGGCGTCTCCGGCCTGAAGCCGGCGAACGCTACAGTTATGGTGCAAGGCAACAAACCCAATCCGGCACGTCTGCGGATCGTTCTGGCCTTCGGCGCGCTCGGGCTATTCGCCGTGGCGGGTGTTGTTGCGCTTGCGGCGGGCCTGTCCTTCCATGGGCTGACCGCCTCGCCGGACGCAATCGTCCGCATCATCCGCTCCTGGGGCGCATGGGGCGCGCTCGCCGCGATCTCCCTGATGATCGCGCATTCCTTCCTGCCGCTGCCAGCCGAGGTGATCGCGGTTGCAAACGGCATGATCTTCGGGCCCGTCTGGGGAACCGTGATCACCTGGACCGGCGCGATGCTCGGGGCCTGGGCCGCCTTCGGCCTCGCGCGCCTCTTCGGCCGCCCCCTCGTCGAGACATTCGTCCCCGCACGATATCGGCACACGCTCGATGACTGGGCGGAAACGCGGGGCGCGATACCACTTCTCATCCTCCGCCTGATTCCGATCGTCGCGTTCAACCTGATCAACTACGCGGTCGGCCTCGCGCGTATCTCGTGGTGGACCTTCACCTGGACGACCGGCCTTGGAATCCTCCCCATGACCCTGTTGATGGTGGTACTGGGAGATCGTCTGGCCAGCGTTTCCGGCGAAGCGGGGCTGGTCGTCCTCGCCGGTGTGCTGCTGGCCTGGCTCGCGGTCAAGCTACTGCGGAAGCGTCTCCCACCGCACCGGCCGGGCCGGAGATCGCCGGCCCGCCCACGCTCTGGATCATGAAGCGTCCCGATGTATTGGCTCGCCAGTAATGAACGCCGCAAAGCGGGGGCAGTTGGGTTCGACTGCACCCGCGCCCGATCTCGCCGCTAGTATTCCCCGCCAGGCAAAGTTTGGAGTAGTTCATGGGGCGGGCGATGACCACAAAAACGGAGCCTTCGGGATTTGCTGGGTCACCTCTCTGACACGATCGTTCATGCAGCCCGGACGCACGCGCTACTGGCGTATGGTCTAGCCTTCGTGCTGACCGCGGCGGAAGCGTTTCCCGTCATCGGCGCGCTGGTGCCTGGAACCGCCATTATTGTCGGATTGGGCGCTCTCGTGCCGACGGGCGCCCTGCATTTCTGGCCCCTGGTGGCCTGGTCGACGGGAGGAGCCATCCTGGGCGACGGGCTGCCCTTCTGGTTTGGCTCCCGGTTCCGGCACCAGGCGACAGGGCTCTGGCCACTGAGCCTGCATCCGGATCTGCTGCCGCGAGGCAAGGCATTCTTCGAGCGCCATGGCGGGTCCGCCGTTATCATCGCACGGTTCACGCCAGGCGTGCGGGCTGTTGTGCCCATTGTGGCCGGAGTCAGCGGGATGCGTTCGCTCCGCTTTTATGTGCTCGACGTCGTTTCAGCGGTCATCTGGGCGCCCGCGCATGTCGGCGCCGGGGTTCTCGTTGGCGCCTCGTTGGCCATTCTGGGCGTCATGGCAGGCAGGCTCGAGGCCCTGCTCATCGGCTCGATCGTCAGCCTCGTGCTCCTGCTCTGGCTGGTTCCACGGCTTCTCCGTTTTGTGATTAGCTGGTTGGAAAGCAAGCGCGGGCCAGCGCTAGCCTGGGCCCACGCCGGCAAAGGCAGGATTCGCAGTAACGTGGCTTCCATCCTCGATCCGGCACGGACGGAACTGTCCGGCCTGATCACCCTCGCCGGGGCTCTTGCGGGCAGCCTCTGGCTTTTGCTCGGCGTTCTGCAGGACCTGATCGCCGGAGATCCGCTGGTTTATGCCGATCACGCGATTCTGCATTTCCTTGAGCCCTATCGAAGCGGCATACCGATGGAAGCGGCGATGGCGTGCTCCCGGCTTGGCAGCGGTGCGGTCACGCTTGCTGTCGCAGCGGTCGCGCTCGTCTGGCTCGACCGGCAGAGTGCGTGGCGTGGTGCGGCCTATGGTATTGCCGCTGTGATCGGTGCCTCCCTGTTCACCGCGGGGCTCGATCTTGCCCTGCATCGCGCGCCACCGTCGCCGATTGCGCCCGGCTGGAGCCTTATTCCGTTTCCCGGCGGCGATCTTGCAACCTCATGCGCGGTTTATGGCATCCTGACCGTCATCGCCGGCCGACGGCTCGGCGCGCGCCCACGTATTGGGCTGATCACGGCAACGGTCCTTTTCGCTGCACTGCAGCTCGGCAGTCGGGTCTATCTCGGGCTGGACTGGTTTTCATCCGAACTGGCTGCGCTGGGCTTCGGGTTCGCGTGGGCGGCCGGTCTCGGCCTCGCCTATGTTGCGCGTCCGGTCGAACCGGTGGCACCCTGGCGCCTCGTCGCCATTACGGCGGCTACGCTCGCCATCGCCGGTACGCTGGCGGTCGCCCTCAACCGCAATGCCGATCTGGCGCGTCATGACGTGGGGCGCATGAGCACGACGATGACGTGCCCTGACTGGCTTCAACACGGTTGGCAAAACCTGCCAACACGCAGCCTCGGCATGCTCGGCAGTTTTTCCGGCTCACTGACGATCCAGTGGATTGGCCCGGCCGACGGGCTTCGGCACGCTCTCGCCCAGCTCGGCTGGCGCTCGCCCGCGCCCTGGACATTTCGCAATGCTCTTGAATTTCTAGCCCCGCACGCAAGCCCAGCCGAGATCCCGGCGCTGCCACGCTGGGATGACGGCCGACGCGCAGACCTGATAATGGTTTTCGTCGGACACGGCCTTGCCGCCGATAAACGGCTGGTGCTGCGCCTCTGGAAGACGAGTGTATCTGTAACCATGCCGACAGGATCGGTACGGACGCTCAGGATCGGGGAGATCGAGATGCAAAGGCTGCGAAGGATGGTCTCAACCCTGACAATCCCTGTCTCGGAAGGTTCCGCTTCTACCGTCCTGCCTCGAATCGCGGCGGCATTGCCTGCCTCGCGGCTGGTGACGCGTGCCGCCGATGGCGCCACCGTCCTGCTCGCCGGTGATCGTGCCGTGGATACGGAGGGATGCCTGACGCAGCACCGTGGGGACGGTGCGCAATGAGGGTTCTTATCGTCGAGGACGAGGCGAAGACCGCGGCTTATCTCCGAAAGGGTCTCGAAGAGAACGGCTTCACGGCGGATGTGGCTACTGATGGAGAGACGGGGCTCGAATTCGCCCGCCACGGCGGCTACGATGCCATTATTCTCGACATCATGCTGCCACGGCGCAACGGCTTCGAAATCCTCGACGAAATCCGGCGGCGAGACAGTCAGACCGCCGTGCTTCTACTCACGGCGCGGGACCAGGTGACAGATCGCGTCGCCGGGCTGGAGGCCGGGGCTGACGATTACCTCGTCAAGCCCTTCGCGTTTTCCGAGCTGCTTGCCCGTGTGCGCACCATTCTGCGGCGAGGGCACGCGCGGCAACCGGCGCTGATCCAGATCGCCGATCTCGAGATCGACCTCTCGGGACACCGGGCAACGCGAGCGGGTCAGGCGCTCGATCTGACGCCGAAGGAGTTCCGCCTGCTTTCGTTGTTGGCCCGCCGCGCGGGCGATGTCATCTCCCGAACGGTCATTGCCGAACAGGTCTGGGACATCAATTTCGATTCTGGCACGAACGTCGTCGACGTCCACATGTACCGCCTCCGCGCCAAGCTGGACGACCCGTTCTCCCGCCGCCTGATCCACACCGTTCGTGGCGTGGGTTACGTGCTCGAAGACTGTGGCGGCTGATCCTGAAGCGCCGAGCGCTGGCGGATCGATGTCCCTGCGGATGACCGCGTGGTATGCAGGGACGGCGTTCCTGCTCGTCCTGCTGGCCACTAGTCTCCTGACCTGGTCGTTTGGCGCGCGCATCGCCAGGCAGGAAGACCGCACGCTGCACGTGCTCGCACAGATCGCCCGCCCGCTGGGCGGCGCTGCCGATCCGTCCGCATCGCAGGCCATTGCATCGGCGCTTGAGCGAGCGGGCAACACCCGCGAGATCCAGTTCCGCGTCATCGGCCCGCACGGTCGGATCACAATCCAGTCAAAGGGCAATCATCTGCCTCTGCCATCATCGGTCGGCTTGCCGAACGTCGCCACGCTTGATAGCGGCGGGATGGCGTTTCGTGTTCTCACCCAGCCCCTGCCGAACGGCTTCATGCTGCAGATCGCCATCGCCAGCCCCGGCTCGCAGGCCCTCCTGCTCCGTTACCGCGAAACCCTTACCCTGATTCTTGCGGTGTCGATCATCCTCTGCGCCGTGCTCGGATATCTCATCGCCCGTTCGGGCATGCGCCCGATCGAGCGCATTGCCGAAACGGCCGAAAACATCCGCCTTTCGACCCTGCATGAACGTCTCGACGTCGCAGGGCTTCCCGCCGAACTCGCCGCGCTCGCCAACACGTTCAACCTGATGTTGGACCGGCTTGAGCAATCCTTCCTCCAGCTCTCCCAATTCTCGGCTGACCTCGCGCACGAGCTGCGCACGCCGATCAGCAATCTGCGCGGCGAGCTGGAAGTTGCGTTATCGAGGCCCCGCTCTGACGATACTTATCGGGAAGTCCTCGGCTCCGCACTCGAGGAATACACTCGCATCAGCCGGGTCATTCAGAGCCTCCTGTTCCTTGCCCGCGCCGAGATGGTCGGGGCTCCACCCGCCGTTGAAGCTCTTGATCTTGCCAGCGAGATCGCAACGGTTCTCGAATTCTACCAGCCGATGGCGGCGGAGGCGGGGCTGTCGCTGACCGCCCGCGTCCGCCCGGGACTACCGATCAGGTTCGACCGCATTCTCCTCCAGCAGGCGCTCGGCAATCTGGTGGCCAATGCAATCGCCCATACCGGCACCGGCGGGCAGATCACCATCGAAGTTGCGGAGGTGCTGGAACAGCTCTCCATCCGCATAAAGGATACCGGGCAGGGGATCGCACCCGAGCATCTGCCGCATGTGTTCGACCGGTTCTATCGCGCCGATCCCGCGCGTTCGCATGTCGGCGGCAATCTCGGGCTCGGCCTCGCCGTGGTTCGCGCGATCATGGACCTGCACGGGGGCCGGGTTTCCATTGAAAGCACGCAGGGTCAGGGCACCACCGTATCGCTACTGGTGGCAGCGACCGCGCGCTAATCCCGAAACGGTGAGCCCAAACTGACGAAATCGTCATTCTGGCGAGGCGGAAACGTCATTCTCGCCGGCTAAAGCGCGAACTCTTTTCCGCTTGAAGCCATGAAGAAAACGTCCCGACACCTCCGTTTCAGACCCAGCCGCGTCGGTGCTCTTGCGCTTGCGACACTGCTTGCCGGCTGTGCGCGGTATCAGCCGGCGCCGTTGCATCCCGGTACTTCGGCCACGGCACTGCTCGGCCGCCGTCTCGACGAGCCGGCGCTTGGCCAATTCCTCGCGGCTATGGGCGTGCATCCGCGCGGACACTGGGGATTGCGGGCTCTGACGCTCGTCGCCGTCTATGAGCGGCCAGATCTGCGGATCAGCGTCGCCGCCTATAACGCCGCGAAGGCGGCGGTGACGACGGCCCAGCAGATCCCGAACCCCACGCTTTCCCTCGCGCCCAGCTTCAACGCGACGCAAGCCTTCCCTTCGCCAATCAAGATCGGGCCGGTCATCAGTTTTCTCGTCTCCAATCTCGGTGCTCGCGAGGCTGGCATCGCCGCCGCGCGGGATCGCCAGCAAGCCGCGCGAATACTCATCGCTGCCGCGGCATGGCGGGAACGCAGCAACGTCCGCAACGCGCTGCTCACACTCTGGCTCGATGAACGGATCGCCAGGATCAAGGCGCGCGTCGCCAGCTATGCCGCGACAGCGTCCCGCCTCGTAGCACAGCGCGTGACCTCTGGGATGCTTGCTGATACCGTGCTCGCCAGCACAACCGAGGCGGCGAACAAGGCAAGCTTTGGCGCCGCTGAAGCGCGGGTCCAGATCGGAATGGACCGGGCCCACTTGGCCGCTGCGATCGGAATGCCGGCGGCGGCGCTTCGAGGTAAGCACCTTTCATTCACCGCCTTTGAGCATCCGTTGCCGCCGGCCAATCTCGCCGCTCTTACACGCACGGCGCTGGTAACCAGTCCATCAGTCGTCGGGGCCTACAAGAATTATCGCGCGGCCGACGCTTCTCTCCGCAAAGCGATCGACCAGCAGTTTCCAGGCTTTCGTATTGGCTCCGGGTATCACTACGATCAGGGCGCCAGCAAGTTCATACTTGCCCTCTCGCTGCCGCTGCCAATTCTCAACCAGAATCAGGGCCCGATCGCCGAGGCGCGTGCAAGGCGCCAGCTTGCGGCGGCCCTGTTCGATCGGGCGCAGGTGCGCGTTCTCCACGAGATCGACGCAGCCAAGGCCGCTCTGCAAGGCAGCGTGAGCGTTGCGCGCGCGGCACGGCTACTCCTCGCAACCGCCCGCGAGCGCGAACGCCAGGCTATTGAAGCTTACCGCGCCGGTGCGACCGGCCAGCTGCGCATGGTCGAGGCCGAACAGCAGGCAACCCTGGTCCGCGAACAGGAGCTGACCACGGATGCTCAGCGATTACGCGCCCTCGCAGCCCTGGCCGACGCGCTCCATCACCCCATTTTCCGGGAGAGCCACTCATGAAGCAGCATCTGCAGGCCATCGCGGCAAGCCTATCACTTGTTTGCGCCGCAGCTGTCGCGCATGCCGCGGCCCTGCGCAGCGTGACGATCAATGCGGCCACGATGAGCAGCGGCCTCATCAAGACGAGCGTCCTGCGCCTTGAGACTAAACATCCCGGCTTCGCGGCTTACGGCATGGTGATCGATCCCACGCCGGTCATCACCTTGCGGCACCGGATCGTCTCAGCACGCGCAAAGCTGACGCTGGACGATGCAAATCTCGCCCGCGCCCGGAAGCTTTATCGATCTGGAGGTAACGTCTCCAAGGCCAGCCTGCAGCAGATCCAGGCTAAAACCGCCATTGCGCAAGCGCGTGTCGAGGAATTGCTGGCCCAGGCGAAAGCGCGCTATGGCGCCGCCCTCGGAGCGGCGATCGCCGATAATGGCCCCTCGTTCAGGACAATCAGCACTGGCGGTTCGCTTGTCTCGGTTGTGCAGGCAGTTGCCACACTTGTATCCCCGCCGGCCGCATTCGCTAGGGCGCCGGATGGGTCTCGCGTCACGCTACGCCCTGTCGGGTCTGCCGGCAGGATCCCGAAGGGCTTGCTGGGGCAAACCTTTTTCTACACTGGCCCCGCACTGCCCATCGGCGCACCGCTCGCCATCACGCTCCGCGCGCCTGGCGTTGTCACCGGCTACGATATACCCGCGGCTGCGCTGGTCTGGCACGACAATGGGCCCTTCATCTTCGTCCGGATCGGCGCCAGCCGTTTCGCGATGTACCGTGTTACCAGATCGCACCCGCTGTACCATTCGGGCACCATCTCGGGCTTCTTCGTGCCCGGCACAGACCTGCCGGCCCACCCGGCGATCGTAACGGCGGGGGCCGGACTGCTGAACTCGGCGCTGGCCGGCGGCGACGCATCCGCTGCGAACGACGACTGAGATAATCTTATGCTGTCCCCTATCGTCCGTGCCGCCCTGCGCTACCGCCTCGTCGTCGTGCTTCTGATCTCAGGCTTGGCAGCCCTCCAGCTCTCCCGACTGCCTACCGCCCGCTATGATGTCTTCCCGACCTTCACCGCCCCCACCGTCGTGATTCAGACAGCGGCGCCCGGCTTCAGCGCGCTGCAGACCGAGCAAGTGGTCACCGATCGCATCGAACGCACCCTTACCGGCCTGCCCGGCCTTGCGAAGATGCGCTCATCCTCGGAGTCGGGCCTGTCCGTCATCCATCTCGTCTTTCACGGCGGCACCGATCCGTATCAGGACAGGCAGCGCATCGCCGCGCGCCTGAGCGAGCTTGGCGGGGCTCTCCCGGCCGGGATCCTGCCCCGCCTCGCGCCGATGCAGTCCTCCACCGGCACTGCACTCGAAATCGGCCTCTATCCCAAGCGCGACATGTCGCTCGAACATCTGACCGCCATCGCCGAAACCGGACTGCGACCCGCCCTGCAGGCGGTGCCCGGCGTTGCGAATGTCGTTATCTTCGGCGCACGCCCGCCACAGCTGGATGTCGAGGTCCAGCCCCGATCTCTCATCGCCACGGGCTTCACCATGCAGGATGTGGCGCGTGCCGCCAGGCAAGGCAGCGCCGTGCTTGGCGCCGGCTTCATCGACAACGGCAACCAGCGGTTTGTGCTTGCCCCTCACGGCCAGGCACGCACTGCTGCCGCCCTCGCGAAGACCTGGCTCGGCACCAGCGATGGTGCGCCGATCAGCCTCGGCGATGTGGCAAGTGTTCGGTTGTCGGCACCGCCTAGGTACGGCGCGGCGCTGATCCACGGTCATCCTGGCCTGCTGATGATCGTCTCCTCGCTCTACGGCGCGAACACGCTTGCGGTGGCCGACCAGGCGGCCCGAACGGTCGCGCGGCTGACGCCGGGCCTTGAGGCGCAAGGGATCGAGATTGATCCCAAAGCCTTCACGCCGGCTACGTTCATTCATGTCGCACTGGCCGATCTCGGCCATGTGCTGCTGATCGGCGCAGCGCTCATCCTGCTTGTCCTGCTCATCGCGCTGCGAGACTGGCGGGCCTCAGTCATCTCTTTTGTGGCTATCCCGGTCTCGCTGCTTGCCGCCACTGCGATCATCACGGCCCTCGGGATCACGCTGAACACGATGGCGCTCGCGGGGCTTGCGATCGCACTCGGCGAACTCGTCGATGATGCGGTCGTCGATGTCGAAAACATCACCCGCCGCCTGCGCGAGAACCGTATCGCCGGCAGCCCGGAACCACCGCTCCGCGTCATCTTCAGGGCATCGCTGGAAGTGCGGAGTGCCATCATTTTCGCCAGTGCCGCCGTCGCCATCGCCTTCACCCCGGTGATCGCACTCGGTGGTGTCGCAGGCCGGCTCTTCGCCCCCCTCGGGATTGCCTACATCGCCGCGATCGGCGCGTCACTCGTCGTCGCGCTGGTCCTTACTCCGGCCCTCGCCGCGCTGCTCCTGGTTCGGCCCGCCGCGGCAGCGGACCACACGCCGCCGATCGCACTGCTGCGCCCGGCTTATCGCAGCGCGCTCGGCAGGCTGGAACATCACGGACGTGCCTTCATCGCCGGCGCGCTCGCCCTGATCCTGCTGGCCGGTATCAGTATCCCGCTGCTGCAAACTCGGTTCCTGCCGCGCTTTCGAGAAAACGACGTCATCGTCCATTATCTCGCCGCACCTGGCACGTCGATCGACGCGATGCTCGCCATTGGCAGGCTCGCGATCCACACGCTCGAGAACCTCCCCTCGGTCGGGGATGTCGTGATGCATATCGGCCGCGCTTCGATGAGCAACGGCCATGCTGGGGTGAACAAGGCCGAGATCGACATCACGCTCAGCAAAACCGGCAACCACCATGTCGAACGATCGACGCGGCAGATCCTGGCGTCGGTCGACCATATCGACGGTCTGTCCTGGTGGTCGCGCACATTCCTCAGCGAGCGTGTCGATGAAAGCCTTTCCGGCGTCACCGCCCCGGTGACCGTTTCGGTATTTGGCCCCTCCCTCGATGCGATCGACATCGCAGCGGCGCGGATCGTGGCGGCGGCACACGGGGTGCCTGGCGTGCGCGCAGCAAGCATGGCGGCTGTCCAGCAGGTGCCCGCCCTCACGATTGACCTGAACCGCGCAGCGATGCTGCGATACGGCATCACCCCTCGCGCGGCGCTCGAGGCGATGAAGATCGCTTATTCAGGCGGCACCGTCGGCCATGTCTATCGCGGTACTCTCGTTGAGCCGATCGTTGTCACGCTGCCCGCAGCACTCCGCCATCAACCGGCTGCGATCGGCGACCTCCCGGTCGCGGCGGAAGGCGGCATGATCGTGCCCCTCGACCGTATCGCAACAATTCGCCAGACGCTGGTTCCGGCGCAGATCCTGCACAACGACGGTCGACGCGTTCAGGTCGTCACTGTCCAGGTTGCGCATGGCCAGGCAGCCCCGGTGATCCGCGGCCTACGCCAGCGGCTTGCCAAGCTGCGGCTGGGCACGGATGTTTACGTCCGCTATGGCGGCACGGCCGTTGCCGGAGGCACTGCTCGGCGCGAGCTTGCCGTCCGCGCCGCCATCGCTCTTGCCGGCATTCTGATCCTGATGGCGCTCGCCCTGCGCGAGACACGAGCTGTCGTGCTCATCATGGTGATTCTTCCAGTCGCCTTCTCGGGCGGCATCGCGGCGATATGGACCTTCCTCGGCGGCCATCTCGAACTTGGCGCCATGGTCGGACTCGCGACGCTGTTCGGCCTCACGCTGCGCAACGGCTTGCTGCTCCTGATTCACATGCGCCGGCTCATGGAGGGCAGCGGCAAACCATGGTCAGCAGAGATAGCACGCCAAGCCGCGGCCGACCGGCTTCCGGCAATCCTGATCACCGCCTGTGTAACCGCCCTCGGCCTCCTCCCGCTCGCACTGGCTACCGGCTCCCCCGGCGACGCCATCGAGGGGCCAATGGCGATAGTCATCCTCGGCGGCCTCGCAACCGCAACGATCCTGACGCTGTTCGTCCTGCCGATCCTTGCGCCGCGCCTTCTGCGGATCGCCTTACCTAAAGCCGATAGCCTCGATTGAAGGAACATGCGGTGATCGCGATCCGGCGGTTTGATCTGTCAAACTGGGGCGCGAAGCGAGCGGGTGGTCCGCTTGTTGGAGCCGAGGGAGGCAATCATGGCGCACTACGCAGGACTGGACATTTCGGACAAAGACACCGCCATTCACGTTGTGGACGACAACGGGAAGCTGGTCTGGCGGGGCAAGAGGGCCAGCGAGCCGGAGGTGCTCGCCGCGGCCCTGCGCCGGCATGCGCCCGAACTCGTTCGGGTCGGGCTCGAGACCGGACAGTTGGCGCCGTGGCTCTACCATTCGCTCAAGGACCTCGGTTTTCCGGTGATCTGCCTCGATGCGCGCCATGCACGCGTGGCGACAGCGTTGCAGCGGAACAAGACTGACGCACACGACGCTGAAACTTTGGCGCAGTTGGTCCGGACTGGCTGGTATCGGGAGGCTCGTGTGAAAGGCTGGGCCGCACACGCCATGCGCCGTCTGGTCGGTGCCCGTTCGCAACTCGTCGGCATTTCAATCGATTTGTCGAACCAGATCCGCAGCACGCTGAAGACGTTTGGGCTGAGGGCGACAGGCGGGGCCGGACGCGTCTTCGAAGCGAAGGTGCGCATCGCGCTGGAGGGCCGGCCCGAGGTCGCCGGCGTGGTCGAGCCGTTGCTTGCGGCCTGGCGCGCCGTCCGCGATCAGATCGCCGTACTCGACCGCAAGCTGATGGCCGCGGTCAAGGCCGACCCGACATGTCGGCTGCTGATGACCTGTCCGGGTGTCGGCGTAGTGGTTGCCGCGAGCTTCAGCGCCACCGTCGAGGCCCCAGCGCATTTCCGGCACTCACGCTCGATCGGCGCCTATCTCGGACTTACGCCCCGACGCAACCAGTCCGGCGAAATCGACCACAGCGCCGGCGTGTCCAAGCGCGGGGACCGGTTGCTGCGGAGCTACCTGTTCGAGGCGGCGGCCTCGCTGCTGGTGCGGGTGCAAAGCTCATCAGCATTGAAAACATGGGGGCTGGCACTCGTGCAACGACTTGGTTTCAAGCGGGCAGCCGTTGCCGTCGCCCGTAAGATCGGCGTTGTGCTGCACGCCATGTGGAAGTCCAACCAGCCGTTCGAGGCTTGGCACGGCGCAACACCCAAGGCCCGAGCCGCCTGACGGTTTCGCCAGTTTACTGAATCCGCCCCTCAGGCGGACGCAGGCGTCCTCGCCGGACGCGACGAGGCTACCCCGAGTTGGGTCTTGCTGCCGGACTATCCGGACCGCGCTCTCGACATGGTGGGCCTCGCCTTCGAAAAGCATGTTGCGGCGACCAACGAGGGTCGACCCCGGAAACAACCAAGATCCGGCGATGATGCAGCAAGCTGCAAGAAAGGAGTTGACAGGTCAGTCGCGATCAAACAACCCGTCGGCGGTGTCGGAGCGTTTGACGATCTGTATGATCCATTTGCCGATTTTGGCGAGGTGTCCATTGAGTTTGGGACCGGCATAGCCGCCGTCGGCGAATCCGTGCCGCAACCAAGGATACAGGGATTTGACCGATTTGAGCACGTCGGGCGCCCCATCCCGATCCTGAATGCCGGCATGATGAACGACGGCGCCGACGAGGTGGCCGATTGTATCGGTGATGATGTGGCGCTTGCGCCCCTTGATCTTCTTTCCGGCATCAAACCCGCGCTGCCCGCCGGTGGCGCAGCTCGGTTGGCGCAAGGGAACAAAGGGGCGTCTGACAGCCCGCTTTGCCGCCATGAGGGTACGCATTGCTGATGGCGCGCCCCAGCGAATCGGTTCTGCCGGTGCCCAGCACATGCCGGGAGAGGAAGCCTGGCTGGTGGGTGAGCATCGCTCGAATGGCGAACGAAAATATTATCTCTCGAACCTGCCTGCCGACACCCCGATCAGAGCTCTGGCTGGCGCCATCAAGGCGCGCTGGATCTGCGAGCAGGCCCATCAGCAACTCAAAGAGGAACTCGGCTTGGACCACTTCGAGGGCCGATCCTGGACTGGCCTCCACCGCCATGCCCTGATGACGATGATGGCCTACGCCTTCTTGCAATCCCGAAGGCTCGCTCAGGCGGGACGGAAAAAAGAGTCCCCGGTCCGCCTCCCCAACCCACCCTGCCAGCAGTGCGCCAAGCGGGATTGTCAGGTTGATCGAACGAGGTGTGATTTGACCGAGACGCGATCGATCAGGCGGCGAGATTGGCGGCGTAGTCGGTCCAGAGCAAAAATGCATCGGCTCTTGCGTGGCGGTAGGATCTGGCGGAGAGGCGATGGCGTTTTGGGCGGAACAGGGTGGTGATCTGGTCGTGGGTGGCGAGAAATCTCTGGGCATGACCTGGGGATTTGAACCGACCCATGATCTTTTCTCGTCGCCTGGTGTGACGATGGGATGCTTCGATCCGGTTGTTCAGCCGCTTGTGCGATCGGTGATCGGCGCTGCGGCAATCCGTGCGAAGGGCAACGTCGTAGCTCCGTAGCTTATCGGTCACCACGACGCGCGGCTGACCCCATCGGCGCATCAGCTTGCGGAGAAAACGCCGGGCGGCTCGGGCATCTCGCCGCTTCTGGACCAGGATTTCCAGCACGTCACCGCGATGATCAACTGCCCGCCAAAGCCAATGCTTCTCGCCGCCAATGGTGATCACCATTTCATCGAGGTGCCATTTGTCGCCGGCCGGCAGCCGATCGCGACGGATTTGCGCGGCGATCTGCGGGCCAAACCGATCGACCCAGACGCGGATCGTCTCGTAGCATACTATCACGCCGCGAGCGGCCAGAAGATCCTCAACGTCCCGCAGGCTGAGATTGAACCGGTAATAGCTCCAGACCGCATACGCGATCACCGATCGAGGGAAGCGATATCCCTTCAAACGTGCAGGCAGAGTCAAAGCCATCATCCGAAATCGCTACGGGCACACGATCACCACGTCAACCTGACAATGCTCTCGCACTCATTACTATCCCAAAGCATTGAACAGCCCTGCGGCTTGGGCGGGTATGATTCGCTGAGCTTCCCCGAAGGAGGTTTGCGATGACGGTAGCGATAACGCGTTTGGACTTGTCGGCTATGGCGCTGCGCGAGCGGGCGGCTCGTGCGACGGATGCGAAAGTTTCGAGGCGGCTGCTGGCGATTGCTCTTGTTCTCGAAGGCTGGTCTCGGCGCGATGCGGCCGAGGCTTGTGCCATGGACCGGCAGACGCTGCGCGACTGGGTGCACCGTTACAATGGATTGGGGCCTGAAGGACTGAGCGCCGCGCCGCGCCGCAACGGCCCGCCACCCCGATTGTCGGCTTCGCAGCAGGCACAGATCGCGGCATGGGTCAGGCAGGGTCCGGACCTGGAGCGTGACGGCGTGGTGCGGTGGCGCTGTGTCGACCTGCAGCGGCGGATCAAGTCCGAGTTTGCGGTCACCCTGCACGAGACGTCGATCAGCCGACTGTTGCGGCGGCTCAAGTTCACGCGGGTCCAGCCACGTCCGTATCATCCGAAGAGGGACGCTGCGGCACAGGACATTTTTAAAAAGACTTCGCCGGCCTGGTAGCGGCGGCGATCCCGGCCAGGGCGGCCCGTAAGCCGATCGAGGTGTAGTTCGCCGATGAGGCCCGTGTCGGTCAGAAGGGAACCCTGAGCTATGTCTGGGCAGAGCGGGGTTCCCGACCACTGGCTGTGCGCGACAACCGCCATGATTCCGCCTATCTGTTTGGTGCCGTCTGCCCGGAATGCTGTATTGGTGCCACCATCATCATGCCGGTGGTCAACAGCGAGGCGATGGCCGAGCATCTTCGGGAAATCAGCACGCAGGTCGCGCCGAGCGCGCACGCCGTGCTGGTGCTTGACGGTGCCGGCTGGCATCAAGCCGGCGAACGTTTGCCAGTGCCAGACAATATCAGCATGCTGCCGCTGCCACCCTATGCGCCAGAGCTCAACCCGGTCGAAAACATCTGGCAATTTCTGCGCGGCAACTTCCTCAGCCATCAAGTCTGGAACAGCTACGACGAAATCCTTGCCGCCTGCCGAAACGCCTGGAACAAGTTCATGCAGATGCCAGAACAAATCGCTTCAATTGATCTGCCCCCTTCTGAGTGGTCCGGGATCTGTTTTAGATTTTGGCCTGAAGGAGGACTGGGATGGCGAGGAACGTATGGCCCGCCCCGTCCGCAAGGGGTGATTTTCATCTGGCTCTAATCAGTCTGCTTCAACGTATCCGGTCTCGGGCTTCGAACCCGGCCAAGATGGAGATCCGCGCGGCCTGATCCTCATAATCACACCGGCCTCGGAGGCCGTTCACTGCGTCAGGTTTTCAAGCCGCCGTTCGACTGTCAGGCCATCTTCCTTTCACCTCACGCAGACATCGACTGCCCTTTCGCGCCCAACTGTGAGCGCTGTTCGGGCGATTCCGTCATGCGGCCGCAGCCGCCGCTTCGAATTGGGCGTCGTAATCGCAACCGTGCGCCAAAACGGCCCATGCGATCCGAGCCAGCTTCGCGGCCAGCGCGACTACGACCACGTTCTTATGCGCTCGATCGAGCAATCCCCGCGCCCAGCGGCCCAACGGCGTATCGCGTTCGACAAGATAAGGCAGCGCCGCTCGTGCGCCATGGATCAAGTTCTTCCGCAAATAACGATTGCCGCGTTTGCTGATGCCGAGCAGGCGCGGTTTTCCACCCGTTGTCATTTGCCGTGGAACGAGCCCCAGCCACGCCGCCATGTCCCGCCCACGTTTGAATGCATGCGCCTCGCCGACCGCCGCCGCCAGCGCCGTAGCGTTTATCGTTCCAATTCCTGGGATTTTGGTCAAACGTCGCACAGCCACGTCGTCACGAGCCAACTGAACGAACTCGGCGTCGAAGCCGGTGATCCTCTGGTCGAGTGAACGCCATTCCGCCCGAAGATCTTCGATCAACGTCCGGATGCGCGGGCTCAACGCGGCAAAACCGCCATCTTCGGCCAATGTCTCAAGCTCGGCTTCCAGTTTCCTCCGGCCTTGCGGAACGACGATCCCTCGCTCCAGCAGCAACGCCCGCAAGTGATTGATCAGCGCCGTCCGTTCCGAGACGAGGCGCTCCCGGGCTCGGTGCAAAGCCTGGAGATCAGATTGGTCCTGGCTCTTCACAGGCACGAAACGCATCGTTGGCCGCGTCGCAGCCTCTGCGATCGCCTCCGCGTCGAGATCATCGTTCTTCTGCGCCTTCACGTACGGACGGACATATTCCGGCGACATCAGCCGCACCTCGTGGCCCCGCGCGGCGAAAATCCGCCCGAGGTGATGAGCGCCGCAACATGCTTCCATTGCCACAATGCACGACCCAAGCTCGCCAACGAAACTTTCCAACGTTCCCCGCCGAAGTCTCCGCCTCAAAACAACCCGGCCGGCGGCGTCCATGCCCACCACGCTGCAAGAGTTCTTCCCAAGATCGATGCCGAGAATCATGATATCCATCGGTCTGCTCCTCTCTCCAAACCAGCGGCGATACTACCCGATCGCCACGAGAGGGGCGGGCCATCCCATAATCACAAGCCGGAAGAGATCATCGGCAAGTTGCGCGAGGCTGAGATTGTTCTGGCGCAGGGCGGGACGGTTGCGGATGCATGCCGTCGGATCGGCGTTACCGAGCAGAGCTATTATCTCTATGGACGGCTCTCCCGTTGCAAGTAGATTTTGAATGATCCTGCGTGATCAGTTGCAAACATCTATCCGGCGTCAGCCGGCCTTGGCCGGAGCGCCCAAATGGCAAATCCGCACGCGCGCACCTCTACAGCTGGTAGGCTTCGGAAGCCTCGATAATAGTCAGGTTCGTCACGCGCCGGTTCGATCAGTGCAGCCCATTTCTCCGTCTACCCGCAAACTGTAGTCCAACCTTCAGGCGGCCGGGCGGTACGGTTCGCCCGTTCGCAGCACGGCCCAGATGATCCGTGCATTCTTATTGGCGACCGCAACCGTTGCCCGGTTGAAGCCCCGCCGCTCCTGAAGCTGGGTGACCCATTGGTTCATGGGATCATTCCTTGTCCCGGCAGTTCGAACCACCGCGCGTGCGCCGTGAACGAGCAGGCTGCGCAAGTGCTGGCTCCCACGCTTGGAGATGCCCATCATGATCTGCCGATCGCCGCTCGAATGCTGGCGCGGGACCAACCCGAGCCAAGCGGCCATATGACGGCCGTTCTTGAATTCAGCGCCATCACCGACGGCGGCGACGATCGCGGTGGCGGTCTTGGGGCCGACGCCCTTGATGCGGGCGATACGCTGGCAAACTGCGCTGCTCTTGAACACGGCTGCGATCTTCGCGTCGAAAATGGCAATACGTCGGTCGAGGTCGCAAAACAGGTCCCAGAGCTCGCCGATTGCCTCCCGGGCCATCGCCGTCAGTTCATTGTCCGGATTGGCCAATATCTCCGGAATCATTCGCCGCGCGCGGGTGATGGACTTGCCGAAGGCGATGCCGCGATCAAGCAGGAGTCCGCGGATCTGGCTGACCACAGCAGTGCGGTGGTTCACCATGCGCTGGCGCGCCCGATGCAGGGCCTGGACATCCTGCTGCTCGACTGTCTTCTTCGGCACCAGCGGAATATGCGGTTGGCGAACCGCCGTGCAGATCGCCTCCGCATCATTGTTGTCGTTCTTCTGCCGACGGACGAACGGCTTCACGTATTGCGGGCTGACGATCTTCACCTTGTGCCCGAGCGCTTCAAACTTCCTCGCCCAGCAGAAGGCACCGGTACACGCCTCGATCGCGATCGTGCAGGGCTCAATACCGGCCAGCACCGACAACAACTGGTCACGCATGACCCGGCGCCTGAAGACAGGATGCCCCTTCCGGTCGACCCCGTGCAGCTGAAACACGTTCTTCGCCAGATCAATCCCCAGAACATCAATCGTCATGGTCGCTCTCCTCCAGGTTCAACAACGGCACAGCCTGCCGGTGGGGAGGGAGAGCCGTCCATCCCATTAGGTGGCGCAAGGAGTATGGCGGCCTGAAGATGGACCAGGCGCGTCGCATGAAGGAACTGGAGCGGGAGAACGCCCGGCTGAAGCGTCTGGTGGCCGATCTGTCGCTGGACAAGGCGATCCTGACGGAGGCGGCACGGGGAAACTTCTGAGCCCCGCGCGGCGCCGGCGCTGTATCGATCACATCAGAGGAACGATGTCTGTCTCCGAGCGGCGGGTGTGCCGCGTGCTCGGACAGCATCGATCGACGCAGCGCAAGGTGCCACGCGGGGCGGATGACGAGGCGGCCCTGACCGGGGACATCATCGCCTGACCCGGCAATATGGTCGTTACGGTTATCGGCGGGTGACGGCCTTGCTGCGGGATGCGGGATGGCATGTGAACCGCAAGCGGGTGGAGCGGATCTGGCGGCGCGAGGGTCTCAAGGTGCCGCAAAGACAGCCGAAGCGCTCACGCCTCTGGCTCAATGACGGGTCGTGTATCCGGCTGCGGCCTGAGTATCCCGGCCATGTGTGGTCCTACGATTTTGTGGAAGGACGGACCCACGACGGCCGCAAGTTCCGGATCCTGTCGATCATCGACGAGGCCAGCCGGGAGTGCCTGGCCCTGCCGGTCGCGCGCCGGCTCAGGAGCGAGGATGTGCTGGGCGCTTTGGCAGAACTGTTCGTCACCAGAGGGCCACCGGCGCATATACGGTCGGATAATGGTCCTGAATTCATCGCCCGGGCGGTGCGGCAATGGCTCGGGAAGGTCGGTGTGAAGACGCTCTACATCACGCCAGGTTCGCCATGGGAAAACGGCTACTGCGAGTCCTTCAACGGTTCGCTGCGCGATGAACTGCTCAACGGGGAGGTCTTCTACTCCCTGGCGGAAGCGCAGATCCTGATCGAGGCCTGGCGGCGGCACTACAATACCGTCAGGCCACACAGTTCGCTCGGATATCGTCCGCCGGCCCCGGAAACCGCGACGCCGCCACGGCCGCCCTCCGGTTCCGCTTCGCTCCACCGACAGCCGGCCATGGCGGCGGAGACAACAATGCACTAACTTCCAACACGGACCACTCAATGGGGGCCGGTCACAATCACCCAACGAGACTGGATCAAAAAAGTCATCGGATAGGCAGATTGGTATAACGCCTATATCCTGTTGTTTTTGCTTGTATATTCCAAGTTGTCTGTCGGTGAGAGAAAATCCGGCGGTTCAAAGAGTTCAATGATGGCGCAGCAAGCTGGGACCGCGTCGAGCGGATCATCGCCCGTGTCGAGGCCGGCGGGAGGACTATCACGTCTCGACCGTGCGCAGGCTGGCGCGGAGGCTGCATCACAGACCTGAGACGAAACGAAATAAATCGGTTACTAAAGCAGGTTATATGTACCCGATTGATATTTCCTGTTTTCCCGACTGGCTATACGTTTCAGCCAAACTTCTTCTTCAACCTCTGTTGTTAATTTCAGTCCAGAATGGCCCCGGAGTGATCCGGGGTTTTTTTTCTCAGGGCAAGGATCAAAAGCAAAGTGGAGCCGGTTGAGGCGATAGGAGCCGCTCTTGCGAGCACTCGTAGGAGTGCTTCGAAGGACCGGACATCATGAGGTCGCATCGGACACCGGCGAAGAGCACTGTGCGCTGATGGCGACGCTGATCGGGTCCGCCAGGCTCAGCGGCGTCGAACCGCTCGCCCGGCTCACCGACGTACTCCAACGCATCGTCGCCGGACGCACCAAGTCCGACGAAATCGGCAGCCTGATGCCGTGGAACTGGAAAACTCAGGCCGCTCTGCCAGCCGCCGTGTAGCGCTCGCTCGCCAAAGCAAGGCCGTCATTCAGATAGCGATTACGCACCGGGCGCACGCGATGGCGCACCAACTGACACACCAGATGCACGAACAGTTCGGCGGTCAGGCCGCCCTCATAGGTGCAGTACCAGAACCCGCCCTTGGCGTTGACGGCCGACGCAGCGCTGAACGTCTGACGCTGACCCGGGCGCTCGACGACCGGTTCAGTGGAAATCGGCATCGAGCGTTTGGTCACGCTTGGGGAACATGCACAGCAGCGTGAGACCAGCAACAGAAGAGACGACTGAGGCAGCAAGGATACCCAGTTTCGCTGCGTTGAGGGTGGCATCTTGAAATGCCTGGCCGGCGATAAACAGCGCCATGGTGAATCCGATACCGGTAAGAAGAGCCCCACCGACAAGTCCCCCCCAGGTGAGCCCCGCCGGCCGAATGGCGACACCCGTGCGCACCCCCAGCCATGCGAATGCTGTGACGCCGATCGGCTTGCCGAGGACGAAGCCCGCCATCACCGCCAGCGAGACTGGGTTGATAAGTCCCTTGATCGTGATCGATACCCCCGCGTTTGCAAGCGCGAAAAGCGGCATAACGCCGAAGGCGACCCAGGGATGGAGCATGGCCTCGAGCCTCTCGACGGGCGACAACGTCTCGCGCACCGCGATACCGGCAACCTGCAGCGCCAGGTTATCCTCGGTATCGCCACTCCAATGATCTCCCGGGGGATAGGAGAGCACCTTTCGCAAGATTTCCCCCAGACGCTGGTCGCTCACCCAGCCAGCCGTCGGTGTCATGAGCCCGAGGATAACACCAACAATCGTCGCGTGGATGCCGGACGCATTGACGGCGAGCCAGATTATTGCCCCAGCCAGAAAGTAGACGCGGATGTTACGAACGCCGAGTAATGCCATCCCCCGAATTATCACCAGTCCGACGGCGCCGAGCGCAAGGGCAGTCCAGTCGATTGATCGACTGTAACCGACGGCGACCACGAGGATGGCGGCAAGGTCGTCGACGACCGCAAGCGATAGCAGGAAGACGCGTAGGCCCGGAGGCACACGCGAACCAAGGAGCGCCAGGCAGCCGATGACGAAAGCTGTGTCGGTCGGCATCACGACGCCCCAACCATGCTGCCCAGGTTGGCCATGCTGCAGCGCCAGATACAAGCCCATGGGCACAAGCATGCCTCCTGCCGCAGCTACGACCGAGAGAGCCACCATGCGCGGGTTCCGAAGTTCACCAAGCACCACTTCGCGCTTGATCTCGAGCGCGACGATGAAGAAGAACAGCGTCATTAGACCGTCGTTGATCAGATCCCGCAAAGAGCGCAGAAACTGGAACGCACCGATCTGAATGCCGATTGGTGTCTCCCAAAGAGATCTGAAGCCATCGGACCAGGGTGAGTTGGAAAGCGTCAATGCAACGACGGTGGCCAACAGGAGAACGGCACCACTCGTGGCTTCGATGCGCAGGAACTGCGAAAACGAGTTGGTCAGCGCGTCGATGTGTGTGGTCGGCAGTTCGCCTTGCTGCGGCTTACTGTTCTGGTCCGTAATCAAATCGGCCATCTCCCCTTATATCTCGAGAAAACCCACCCCGCCCGGGGTGTCGAGGCGGTTACCCGTCCCGGCAAGCCCAATTTTTCCCGGCATCAGGCTGAATGCGGGCAGTGCGTGTCGGAATATGCCGTAGCCAGCACTCTCGCAGGATGCGGATCCGGCGTCCGGAATCCACCCGAACGGGGTCGGACCACACCGATCAATGGGACATCGGGCCGTGAAAACTTCCACCAAACAACAGGAATAGCACGAGGATGACAATGAGCAGGGTCAGGATGCCCCCCATAGCCGCGTCCTCCATAATAACCCGACCGGTAACCGGACTGATCGAAATACGCTCTAAGTGTATCCGTGAGCGCGCTAGCCGCCCGACGAGGTGCGCGTCGTCCAACGAATGCCCTCGGCATCAGAGCGAAAACGCACCGTAACGTTTCTATCCGAATGGGTTACTGACCAATCAATCCCCGCCTTTCCGAATTCCTTCGAGAGAAGTTGCAACCATGTCATATTACGGCTGCGATCATAATAGCCTTTCGGCATCGGATACTGCTGTGATTGCAAGGCGACTCTTTCCACTGAGCCTGGCGGAAATGGCGCAATCATTTGTTCGTTGGCTAACATGAATTCATTCCTTCAACTTGAGACCATGGCGATCCTCCAGTCGATTTTCCTATCCTACAGGAAACACATTGCAATCTTGCCAGTACGGGGTGGAGCGTCCGCGTTGGCTGTAGGCTTGATAGCCAATTAAGGAGCCAGCGGCCCGCCTGGCATCTCAGCAACCGTTACCCCATGATCTCCCTAGCGATCTGATACTGCAAAGTACGAATAACGGCGCACCCCTCGAAAGAGACGTCTACAGGGACACTGCCAGAGCGTGCTCGCACAAGCCAAAAGGCACCTAGCTGCGGTCAGTATTAGACCCAGCGATGAATGCCGCCGAATAGCATTATCAGAACCAAGGCGATGATGGTTAGGCCGAGTAGCCCTCAAAAGCTACGACCGCTATAATAGATGCAAAAGTAACCGTAGTAACAGTCGCCACCCTACAAGAGGACGATTGGAAGTATCAGAATGATCGACGCAATGGATCATGATTCTTCGAAATGGGTAGCAGCTAGGCCGATGGGTCTCGCTGCGGACGTGATTGCTATACGCCGACGTTCGCTTGTCGTCGAGCAACACGGTCGCCGTTATCGAGATTTTGGCCGACGCCTTGGTAGTATATGTTATGCGGATCTTTTACACACACACAGATCATCGTTGCCAGGGTAAGGATCTGCGTTATGGCCTTGTTTTGGATTGATTTGGTGCGGGCCGTCATGGCGTGTGCTTTACCGCGCTGTTTGTGAGCGCATTGCCTCCCGAAGAGATGTCCCTACCGACACCGGCAGTCGTATGGCAGCCGTCAAGCAGTGGCGCTACGGCTATCAAGACGAGTAGCGCCAGTGCAATCGTGAAACTCTTTTGCATGGTAATCATCCTTTCCGTTTTCCGTCGTAAGATGACGAGTGGATCCCGATGTGTAATTGGACGGTTCCCTGAAACCACTGTTTGACGTAATGCCCGCCCCGAACGCACAAGTGTATCTGCGATAGTCGGCGGGTGGTATGCACCTAGTCTGACGAACAAAAATTTACTCGTCGGTCTGGTTTTAAGCCGACAGCGTATTAGTGGGCACGCAGATGTAGCGCCGATTGTTTCAGCTTCAGTGCCAAAAAAAATTGTCGACCGCTGCGTGGGTTCGTCGCAATTCAGATCAGGGGCAACACGGCAGGCGGATCGCGGTGGGCGTGGTCTACTCGACGGTGTCGATCGGTTGTCCCAGGGGCGCTTAGCCATCGCCGTATGTGCTTTGTGGGCCCGTCTAGCATACCGGAACAAATCCGAAGATTTGGCTGCATTTTGTATAATTCCTGGTGGATCCACTGGCGGGATTGTGCGCGGTTGGATCGCCGGACAACTGGCTTACGATGTGGTCGTTTCCGCAAGCGACGTCGTCATCATGGCGGATACTCCCGAAACACCGTTTCGAAGGCGATCGCTCGCGTGTTCAGTTTTACAAAATAGGTGATTCGCGCCGACAATGATAGTATCGGAAATTACTTAGTGTCCGTACGTAAACAAACTGAGTCGGCCGATTCGGTTATGCGCCGCAGGGTCTTGCGTCGTCTGAATCACTTGTGTTGGGGTGGACGGCCCACCGGCATCGAATGTGCCGATATAAGGTCGAGCAACGAACCTAATGAAAGGGCCGCCTCCGGATGGCGGATTTCGAGCAGCCCAATGGCCTCGCCTTCACCGCCGATGGCGCGACGATCTACGTATCCGACACGTCACTGTCGCTCGGCGAGGTGCCCGGGCATAAAGCCGGAACGAAGCACGAGATCATCGCATTCGATGTGGGCGATGGCGGCATGCTCTTCAATCGGCGCTTCTTCTCCCACACCGACCACGGCTATCCCGACGGATTTGCGGTCGATGTGCGCGGCTGGGTGTGGACGAGTGTGGCAGACGGCGTGCATATCTGGTCCGCGGATCGGCGCAAGCTGGGCTTCGTACCAAGTCGCCTGTGAACTATGTGATCTAGCGGTGGGCGAAGCCGAGGCTTGGTGAGCGGTTTGCGGCAGAGAGCCATGCGAGGAGGGCACAAAGAAGCCTGATCAACCATCTGCGGAGCAGCCGGAGGTTGTGTCCGACGCCGGCGAGGATGGCGTTGATGGCATCACCGTCGACGCCGAGCAGGAAGTTCCGCCCCAGATGGCTGTCGGTCTTCATGTGGCCGATGACGGGTTCGATGGCGGCGCGTCGGCGCAACTCGCGGCGGATGGTGGGGGTGATGCCGCGTTTCTGGCGGGATATGAAGATCTTTCTGCCCTCGGCTTCGACGCCGTAGCCGCGATAGCCGCGGTCGACATAGGCGCGGGCGACGGCAACGCCGGTGATCCGCTCGACCTGCTCGATCTGGCCGGCCAGGGTGTGGCCGTCATAGGGATTTCCCGGCTGGCTCTGCATGCCGAGAACGAACTGACCGCCGGGTGCAGCGGCGTTGGTGGTGGCGATGGAGACCTTCACGCCGAATTCGAAGCGCGTCCTGGCCTTGCCCTTGCCGATGCACTCCACCTCAGGCGCGTGCAGGGAATAGAGCTTGTCGGCACCGCGATCGGAGCGCTTCTGGCGAAGCAGGCGATTGATCAGGCCCAGCGTTTCGGCGAACGTGGCCTTCGCTTCAGCGTTGCCTGCGATCTTGCGGGTGATGTCACGCGCCAGCCGGCCCAGCCAGGTCCGCAGCTTGCGCACGCGAGCCTCGGCCTCGCGGCGTTTGCCACCATGATGCAGGCGGGCCGCCTCCTGCCTGGCGTAGCGCGCAACCCGGCGATACGACTGGCGTAGCGTGATACCGTGCTTGCGCGCCATGCGAGCGAGTGCCTCGATGCCGCGGTGCAGCAGCTTGCTGTCGGTCGGATGCGTCACTGCCTTCGGCTGGACCGTGGTATCGATGGTGACCCGCTCGTAGTGCTTCTCCGCCACGGCGCCACCCCGCTCGGCGGCCGCCAGCGTCTCGGCGAGCAGGGCCTCCATCCGCTCGGACCCGATCCGCTTGCGCCAGCGCGTCATCGAGGATCGATCAAGCGGCAGCGTGTGCTGGAAATGGATAGCGTCCGTCAATGTGGTGGAAATTCTGGTGTAGCTGAAGCGGCCAATGGTCACGCGGCGACGGTGGAAATTCGTGGTGTATCGGCATCGATGGCGGGTGCCATGAGTTCGACCATTCCCTCGATCTGCATATAGCGGTTCTGTGTCTGCCATTCGTCGTTGGCCTCGAGCAGCACGGCCCCGATCAGGCGGATGATCGAACCTTCATTGGGAAAGATGCCGACGACATCGGCGCGGCGCTTGACCTCCTTGTTCAGGCGTTCGAGCGGGTTCGTCGAGTGAATTTTGGTTCGGTGCTGGGCGGGAAAGTCCATGTGCGCCAGCACGTCGGTTTCACTGTCGTCGATGAACGCGCCAAGTTTTGGCCATTTGCCCCGGAGCTGGTCGGCCACATGGCGCAGGGTCTGGCTGGCACTGACGCGATCCGGCTGGATAAACGCCTGACGCAACGCTGCAGACACCATGCTCTGCTGCCCCTTCGGCACATAGGACAAGGCGTTGCGCATCCAGTGAACGCGGCATCTTTGCCAGGATGCCCCCATCACCCGGCGGATCGCCGCCTTCAACCCTTCATGAGCATCGGAGATCACCAGTTTCACCTCACGCAACCCACGGCGGACCAAGCTCTTGAGAAAGGTCGACCAGAAGGTCTCCGCCTCGGACGGGCCGATGTGCAGGCCGACGATCTCGCGCCGACCGTCGGTGTTCACCGCCACTGCGATTATCGCTGCAACTGAGACGATCCGCCCACCTTCGCGCTGCTTGAGATAGGTCGCATCCAACCACAGATACGGCCACTCGCCGGCGAGTGGCCGGTCGAGGAAGGCGTTCACCCTCTCATCGATGTCCTTGCACAGTTTCGAGACCGTGCTCTTGCTGATCCCCGTCAGCCCCATGGCCTGCACCAGCTCGTCTACCCGCCGGGTCGAGACGCCGCCAATCCAGGCTTCCTGGATGACCGCGGCCAGCGCCTTCTCCGAGGTCCGGCGAGCTTCCAGGAACGGCGGGAAGTAGCTCCCCTGCCGCAGCTTCGGGATCCGAAGCTGCAAGCTGCCAAGCCGCGTGTCCAATGCGCGTTCCCGGTAGCCGTTGCGATAGGTCGCGCGCTCGCCGCTGCGCTCGTAGCGGCTGGCGCCGATCAGCCCATCCACATCCGTCTCCATCAGCAGTTGAACCACCGCCTCCGCAACGCTGTGCAGAAAATCGCCGTCCCCGGCTTTGGCCAGTAGCTCAGCCAGTGGTAATCTATCTTCGGTCATCGGGTTCTCCAGGCTTCAGGTTGAAGTCTCGCAACTCCACCATAGCCGACTGATCCGATGGCCACCTCAAACTACACCGTTACACGGCCCAAAAGTCCACCACGACCCCGGACACTACCCTGGAAATGCGTCTCGCCGCAGAATGCCTGGACATACGGACTATCGAGATAGCGCGCGCAGATCGCTTCGTCGGACAGCCCATCCATGTGCTTGAGAAGATGCAGCGCCACCATCAGGCGGGTCGGCAGTGCCGGACGTCCCGCCGCCTCGGCGTAGAGTGAGCCAAAGCGTTCCTCGAAGACCCGCCAGTCGATCAGCCGGACCAGCCGCACCAGGGGATGCCGCTGGTCGATGATGTTCTCCAGCCGCGAGCGGAACAGTTCGAGATCATCCTGCGAGGCATTCAGCTTCGGCGGCATTCTTTCCTCCACGTCAAACGCATGATGTTCGGCATCAACGGGAGAGAATCACGATCGCGACCACCGCGCAACGCTCCAACGGTTTTGCAAGGTTTTTCCCCTCAGGCCACACAGACCTTGCAAATCCCAATATTGCCCGCCGCTAAAAAGTCATGACTAGATCAGCAAAGTTCGATTTTTCACAGGTGTAGATGCTCATCCCCGCTGGGCGTCGTGTTGAATCGATTGTGAATTGACGTGACGACGTCGGATGCGATTCGACGGAGGCGTGACCGAGCTTCCTGATTTATCCCTTCTGACGCACGCTGAGAAAGATGCGCTGATCCGCGCTCTGTGGGAAGCATTGCAAGCTTCGGAGCGGCGCAACGCGGAACTGACGGTCCGGCTGGCCGCTGCCGAGCGCCGGATTGCAGAGTTGGAGGCGCGGCTGAACGAACCGGCGAAGCGGCCGGATAATTCGAGCCTGCCGCCATCGCGCGGGCAGAAGCCAAACCGGCCCGAGAAAGCTCCGCGCAAGGGACCACGCAAAGGCAGTCTCGGCCGTGAGGGTGGCGGTCGCTTGCTTGCCGAGAACCCCGACCAGACGGTGATCGCGAAGGCAGCGCATTGCCGGCACTGCCGTGCCGGGTTGACGGACGCGGATCAGCGCCTCGCGCAGCGCTACGACAAGATCGATCTGCCGCCGATCAAGCCGATTGTCACCCGCGTCGAACGCTATGCCGGCCATTGTCGGTGCTGTGGGGTGACCACGCTGGCCGCCGTCCCGGAAGGCTTGGAAGCCGGCACGCCATTCAGCCTCAACCTCGTGGCGCTCGCGATCTACCTGCGCGTCATCCATGCGGTCAGCTACCGGCGGCTGTCGCGCCTGTTCATCGAGTTGTTCGGCCTGGCGATCAGCGAAGGCGCGCTCGATGCCGCATTCCGCCGCGCCAAGCCGGGCTTCGATGCCGATATCGGCACCATCCTCGCCCGACTGCGCCGCGCGCGGGTCGTCTGTTCCGACGAAACCTCGGTGCGGATCAACGGCCGGACCCATTGGAACTGGGTCTTTCAGAACGACGACGTCGTCATCCATGTGATCCGGCCAAGCCGGGGCGCCAACGTCGTCGCGGAGGTAATGGACGGCCATCGCCCCGCGATCTGGGTCTCCGATCTCTATGGCGCCCAGCGCGGCCATGCCGATCACTGGCAGATTTGCCTCGCCCACCAACTCCGCGACTGCAAATTCGCGATCGAAGCCGGCGATGAGATCTTCGCACCCCGAATGAAGGCCCTGCTGCTCCGCGCCGTCGTGCTGGCGCGGCGCCATCGCACCCTCGCAGACGCCACAAGGCGTGCCTGGCGGCGGCGCCTCGACCATGACCTCGACGCCGTCATGGCGCTCGCCCCGATCAACCGTCACGGCAGACGATTACGCCGACGATACGGCAAGCTTCGTGATCATCTGTTCACCTTTCTCGACCACCCCGAGGTCGCTGCCGACAACAACGGATCCGAACGCGAACTTCGGCCCATCGCGACATATCGCAAGGTCACCGGTGGGTTCCGGTCCAACTGGGGTGCCGATTTCTTCGCCAACGTCCGATCCGTCGTCGGCACCGCCGCACGCCACGGTGTTGATGCCTATACCGCCATCAAAAACGCCGTCACAGGAACATCTATGCCGATCAACCACATGCAGGGTTGAGCAGATACTCACAGGTGACTACCAACACCGGCGGTCGCCTCGAACTGCACGTTTGGCGGCGCGGACGGACGGCGGCTGTTCATCACAGCAACACAATATCTGCTCGCGATCGATCTTATCGGCTGAGCTGATGAAGATGCCCGTCGGGATCGCGGATCAGTGCGTCGGCATTTGATCGCCAAACGATACGCGTGGCGGCGAGATCATTTGCGAAGAGAGGGTGAAGCGCACGGCCGACGGGATGGCGATAGCCCAGCAGTTCAACGTGCGGCGGCTTACCCGTGGGGTTCATCGGCACCACATCGACTTCGGCGCCGTCAAGCCCGTCGAGCGCATCCTGCGTCGGGCCATAATTTACCGTAGCGCCTGCCTCGCCCAGCCCGTGACGCGCATAGAAGCGTCGGCTGGCTACGACATCGCTGACCGAGATCGCGCTATGGTCGATCCCCATGATGCCGGTACCCTTCCAGCCCGAATTGGCACCCGGCGCGAATTGGAGCAATTCGAGCGGATGACCTTCAGGATCGCGGAACTTGATCGCGGTTACCCCGCCAGCGGACTTGGGAAGCGTTACTGGGCGCGCTCGGCTGATCGGCGTGGCGCCGGCGTCGCGCGCGCGACGCCATGCGGCCTCCGCATCGTCGGTGACGAGCGCGAGGTGCTGGATGACGAGATCGCAAGCAGTCGTGTCAACCGGATAGGGGCGTCCCGGATGGTCGAAACTTTCGAGCTCCACGCGGCTTGGGCCGAGCAACATTGCGATGCGCGAACCGGCGCCTGAGAGGCCGAGGCGTGTGATTTCCTCGGCGGAAATGGGCGCAGCCTCGGCGACGTCGAAACCGATCTCGCGATAAAAGACAGCCAACCGCGCTGGCTCAGCAGTAACGAGCCGAAAGCCTGCTATCCCCTCGAAAATCATGTCAGGTGACATGACCCGCGTCTCGGTTTGACATGAAGTTGGACGGTCATCAGGCAGCACGGTTGATCACCAATCGTTCCGGATCTATGGCCTTTCTTACCGTTCACCTCGGTGCAGCCCTGATCCTCTCCGAACGAGAAGTCACCCGGTCCCTGCTCGATGCGCGTACCGTCCATGCTTTCGATCCACCAACGGCCAGATAGCACGATGATCCATTGCGGCGCCGGATTCTCGTGCCAGTCGCCCACCCAGCCGACCGGTTGGACGGTGAAGACAACGGTCGCCTCGCTGCGTTCCATCTTGTCATTCCACTGCGGATCGGCCGGGCCTACGGCCTTGAGTTGATAATCGGTGAGCGCGCATTGCGATTGATGACTGGTGCCATCGCCATCGACATAAAGATGCCAATAGGGAACCGAGGGCCTTGGGCCTGCCGCGTCGGTTTGATCGCTCATGGGTGAGTTCCATAAGGATGGCTGGAGGCGAAGGGTGCATGAATGAAGGGTGCCAACCCCATCCCGTCCGTGCCGATAACGATCAGCAGGAAACCGGCGCCGAGCGATAGGTTTTTCAGAAAATCCCACAGGAGCGTACGGCCTTTGCCGTCGGGATCAGACCAGAAATCGCCCTGTGCCCAGAATTGTTTATATAGAACCGCCGTCGCCGCGCAGTAGCCGGCAATGACGAAGGCACTCGCCCGATCGGCTATGCCAGTGACGACGCCAAGGCTGCAAATCACCTCCACGAAGAGGCCGATCAGGATCATCGCCATCGCGATTGGGCGCGGCTTGAACATGCTCTGCGCCTGTTTGACCGCGTGATTGAAGCCGAAAAACTTGTCGAGTGCGCTGAACGGGAGGAATAACAGCACGAGGCCATAGCGGACCACGAGCACAACGATTGCTGCTGTCGTCATAGCTGGTCCCTGATGTTATCGACCACGCGCTCCACATCGTCGATCGCAATTGTCGAATTTACCGCTCCGATATCCGCTGCGGGTCGGATAGATGAACAGCCATTTCCAGTCGAGCCCCACCGCCAGAACTTCGAGGGCCGGCTGGTTGGACGCAATACGTCGATAGGGATCAAGCGTGTGAGTATAGTGCCAGAGCAAGAAGCCGAGACCGATGACGATGCCGATCGGCGGGACCAGATAAAGCCTTCGATAGTCCAGGAAAAATCCCGCTTCGGCCTGAACGCGCTATGCTTGTTGGACAGTCGATAATGCCAAGCGATGAGTGGAGTGAGCAGCAGCACCGGACAGCAACGAAGACCAGCACGATGCCGACGATGACGTAGAGGTGCCATTGGCTCGCAGCGATCGGACCCCGCATGATTCATCACATCGAACTTCAGCGCGTCGCATCCGGTGAGCAGGAACGGGGACAGTATCGCGAAAAGCAAAGGCTGCCCCTTCGATACCTTGATCCGGAAGCTCGTTGATTCACAAGCCGGGATCAGAACGAGCCAGCGTTTATCAGACCCAGATTGGTAAAGGCCTGAAGAATTTTTCCGGTCAACCTGCGGCCTCATTTTCCATTGTCCGCGTTTCCAGATGCAGCCCTTTTTGCCGCCTCATCGAAATTGCGCGTATAGGCTTGTGCCGCAAGCAGGATTGCCTCGGATTGCGCCGGATAGGTGTGTGCCACCTCTGCCAGCGCCTTCATGCCGATGCCGGCGCTCATTATGACGGCCATCTCGTTAATCAACTCGCTCGCCCGCGAGGAGACGATGGTCGCGCCTAAAATCCTGTCGGACCCTTCCGATATGTGGATCTTGACGAAGCCCGTGTCCCGTCCATCGGTGATCGCGCGATCGACGTCGTGCATCATCACGGTGAAACTCTTGATGGGAATCGATTGCTGGCGCGCTTCCCAGACGTGCAGACCGATATGCGCGATTTCGGGATCGCAATAGGTGCACCAGGGTATGACCAAGCTGCTTTGTCGCTGTTGTGCCTGCATCAGCGCATTCCGAACCGCCATGCGCGCTGAGGACTGTGCGGCGTTGGTGAATTTAAGCGCCAAGCAGACGTCACCTGCGGCGTACACATTTGGATTTGTGCTGCGCAGAAAATCATCAACTTTGATTCCATGGTCCTCGTCAAAAGTGACGCCGGCGGCTGCAAGATTGAGCTTTTCGACATTTGGAACCCGGCCGATGCTCAACAGGATTTCGTCGGCTTGAATGTCGCCCTTTACATCGTTATTGACGGTCTCCAGAATCTTGATGCCGTTCACGCGCCGCGCCCCGACCACCGTGGTGTTCAGACGGATATCGACTCCATCGCGCGCCATGGAGCGGGATAGGATTTCCGCGGCGTCACGTTCCTCGCGAGGCAGGAATTTCGGATCGTTCTGCACGATGGTTACGTGCGATCCCAGCCCGCAAAAGGCTTGCGCCATTTCGCAACCCAGCGGGCCTCCGCCGATGATGGCGAGACGCGTCGGCAGTGCTGCCATCTCGAAGATCGTCGCGCTCGTGCGATAACCCGTCTGATCGAGGCCCGGAATATTGGGCACCCCGGGACGCGCGCCTGTGGCGATGAGCGCCTTTTTGAAATGCACGGGCGCGTCGTCCACAAACAGCGTATCCGCGCTCTCGAACCGGGCAGAACCGAAAAAAATGTCGACACCCGGTTCGGCGAGTTCGTGAACCGAATGATATCCCGATATGCGCGTCCGAATCCGGCGCATGCGCGCCATCACCTTGTCAAAATCGAGAGACGGCGCAGACGGGATCGGCGCTCCGAACGCTTCGGCATCCCGCATCGTGCTACAAACGCGCGCGGTGCAGATGATTGCCTTGGATGGGACCGACCCTGCATTCAGCGAATTTCCGCCCAGGCGATTGCGCTCGATGAGTGCGACGGAGAACCCCAGCCGCGCGGCGTACTCTGCCGCTTCCAGTCCGGCCGGGCCCGCTCCGACAATTGCGATGTCGTAGGGGTTCCGTGGCACCGGGTTTTTCCAATCTGAAGGGCGTACCCTCCGAAGGAAGCGATCCTCGTCGCCAGGTTTCGTTATTGGGACGCCATCTTGCATTGCTAAAGCCACCCGTCTTCAAAACCGGCGCGTTGGAGCCCATCGTGCACGTAACTGCAATGCCGCATGATCTCCCAGATCATATCAGTGCGATGATTTTCAATCATCATCACGAGCAGGCCCTGGTCGAGCCCGTACCATCCTGTGGAAAGCCAGCCGCCGTCGCCATCCGACAGTGTCGGATTGAAGCCGCTTGAAAATCTGTCCTGGTGGCAGACTTTCGGATGCAACTCGAGAAGACCGCGCGTGCCGGCGAGCGCGGCATCGGCCCCAAAGGGCAGTGTTGCAAGCATGGCCCAAGGCGCGATCGTTCCGTCATCGGGACCGTACGGTACGCCGCGCGACATGTAGCCGAAGAAGCGGCAATCCTTACCGTTCTCGAGCATCTCCGGGGCGGTCGGGCCATCTCCTGCCGTTACACCCCAGAAGTCGCGACCATAGGCTTCGAACCCGTATGGATTGCGTTCGGCGTATTCGCGATGAACAGCGATGGCGCTCTTCGTATTCTCAAAATAGTCGCTCGCCTTCTCACGCATGAACTCATCGCGGATACCGCGAAAGTCGATCCACGCATGGGAGAACAGGTGCGTGAAAAGCGGACCGGAATAGAGAACATCGCGGTCCAGCAGATTTTCCCACTGATAGGTCAGCTGCCATGTAACGTATCCGGCTGGCGTGAGCGGAAAGGTCGGCGAGCCAAGACCTAGAACGTAGAGAAGCGCCGCTTCGTTGTATCCTTCCCAGCCATAATGGAGAAACCCACACTCGGGTTTCCATCCTTGCGAAAGGCCTAGTGTGCCGTTCTGGGCCCATCGCCAATCGACGCGGCGATACAACGCGTCGGCCAGTTCGCGAATTTCACGCTCGCCACTGCCGTCGAAGTAGCATGCGGCCACCAGGAAACCGGCGACCAGCAGCGCGGTATCGATCAGCGAGAGTTCGCATTGCCAGACGCGCTTGCCCGTCTGCATGTCAATAAAGTGATAATAGAAGCCCTTGTAGCCGGTTGCGTCGGGTGCATCGCTCTGAGTGCTGCATGAAAAGAATCTGAGAACCTTGAGCGTGCGGGTAGCTGCATCCGTGCGTGACAGCCAACCATTCCGGACCGCAATAGGATAGCAGGACAGCGCAAACCCGACCACGGCAATACTGCACGGCGACCCCTGGCGGGACGTGTCCGCGACAAGGCCGGTATCGGCGTTAGCGTAGTCGATCAGATAGGAAAAAGCCGCCTGCTGCAGGCGGATCGTGAGTGCCTCGTCCGAAAGCTGCGCCAGATCGCCCATCCCGGTCAATTCGAGAAATGGATCGCGGCGACCGATTGTGGCGGCATCGACACTTTAATGTTCAACTTCCCGGAGTCACCATTGACCGGAACCGGTTCGCTCTGGAACTGCGACAGATGCTTGAGTTCTTCAATGGTCGCGGCGTTCAAATATTCAGGCTTGCCCCGTTGCTCCCAATGGGGCTTCGCATTGGCGTGCTCCAGGTCGATCCGCTGAATGGACGCCATCGATTCCGGCTTCGCGGACTTGAGCTCGAAGGAAACCTGCTCTGTCTCGATCGGATGCCGCGGCAGCGCAAAGTTCGTCAATACCAGCGTGGAACGCTGATCGCCGCGCACGAACCAGGCATCGACGGTTGCGTGGCTCCCCTTGACCGGCATCATCTGCGTGCCCAGTTCATGCAGCAACTGGAAGGCTCGATAGGCGGGCTTGGCGATGCCATGAATGTTGAGCAACCCGAATCCGCCGTGGAATGGGATCGAAGGGAAATAGTTTTCCTCGAAAATGTCTGAGAACGTCCAATAGCTGTATCCCTGAACCAGCCCACTGGCTTCGAGGATCGTTTTGACGATAAACGCGGCGGCGTAGGGATCGTCATGCATCGGATCGCGCGGATTGGAGGATGTGCACCACTCCGTGTAGTAGACCGGCAAATCGCCGGCGTTCTTTCGGACGTCGCGGGCCTGTTCGCGCAGGATGCTGCGCGTTGAGGCCGCTAATTGAGCTTCGGTGTCGTCGCCCGGTTTGCCGAATGCATCCGTGGGATAATGATGTGTACTGACGAAATCGGCCGGCAGGTCATTGGCCTTGCAGAATGCCAGAAAATCATCGATCCACGCATTCGCCGCCGTGGCGGGACCGCCGACTTTCAGCATTGCGTCAACGCCCTTGATGGCCTCCACGGTGTAGCGGTACAGCTCGAAATAATCGCTCTGCTGACCGTTTCCGAATGCCGTCAGGTTCGGTTCGTTCCAGACCTCGAAGAACCACTGCCGCACTTCGCCCAATCCGTAACGGTCCACCCAATGACGTACCAGCTTTCTGATCAGCACGGCCCATTGCGCATAGTCCCTGGGACGGCCGACATTGGCTCGGTAGTGAAAAACCGTCTGATCACCGGAGGACAGAGCAGACGGCATGAAACTCAATTCGACAAAAGGCTTCATGCCGATCGACAGCAGGAAATCGAAGATCTGGTCGGTATTGAAAAACGAATAGAAGAACGTGTCGCCCTCACTCACCAGCGTTCCCATGTCATCGCTCAGAATGCCGTGAAACCGGACATGCCGCATGCCAAGTTCGTCATGCGCCTGCTTGAGTTGCGCCTGCCAATCAGCCCGCAAAGCAAGTGTCGCATGGCCGCTGCCGACCGTATGCTCCCAGAAATGCGGAAAGTCTGTGGTGCGTCCGCTCAGGTCGCTTGAGAACATGGCCGTCATTTCAGTCTTTCCTTGATTCGGTCGGCGACACGAAGCGCGTTGGCGATGATTGTCAGCGTCGGATTGACCGCCCCGATCGATGGAAAGAAGCTGGCATCCGCAATGTACAGGTTATCGAGTTGATGGGCCTTGCAGTCGAGGTCCAGCACCGAGTTCGCGGGATCGGTCCCGAAGCGCGCCGTCCCTGCTTGATGCGCCGTGCCGCCGATCGGAATGTCATTGCCCAGATAAAGGCTGCGCTCCAGGAGTACTGGATGAGCGCCCGCGCTGCTCAATATCTGCTCGAGCTTTTTCTTGAGCCGATGATGAGCTTCCATATCACCTTCGGTGATGTCCAGAACGACACGCTCGCCATCGTAGCGAATGCGGTTTTCCGGCCGCGGAATATCCTCGCTCGACAACCAGAAATCCATCGAGTGGCGCGCCATCTCATCGAACGGCATCTTTGGCATCCATTCCAGCCAGCTCGGCAGCGCTTCGCCCCTGATTTGCGCGCCATGCGACGTGGCGCACATCTGTATTAACCCGAGCGGATATTCCCAGTCATCCGATCCGAAGTAGAAATCGGAGATCGCGAGGGTTTTCTGGAATACCGTGTCGTTGGGTTCGCGCATCAGCGCCATCAGAATGGACTGATTGTGACGCATGTAGTTGCGCCCGACCTGGCCGGAACCGTTGGCGAGGCCATCGGGATGATCGTCGTTCGCGGAGCGCAGCAGAAGCAGCGCCGAGGACAGCGCGCCGCACGCGACGACTACGATATCGGCCGAGTAGTGCTCTTCACTGCCATGGCGCGTCACCGCGACGTCTTTCACTTTGCTGCCCTTGGCGTCCGTTCCGAGCCTGGAGACATACCCGTTGGTCAGCAACGTCAGGTTGGGGTGCAACTTAAGTGCCGGATCGACGCACATGACCTGCGCGTCCGCCTTGCCGTTCAGAAGACAGGGAAATCCATCAAACGCGTCGCAGCGGATGCAGATGCTGGTCGGCGTGACTTTTCCATGCTCCTCATCAAGAAGAATACCAAGAGGGAGATGAAACGGGTGCAAGCCGCCTCTCGCCAGGCTGTCCTGTAGCGTTTGGATGCGCGGCTCGTGGGAAACCGGCGGATAGGGAAAGGGACCGCTTGAAGGGGGCTCGTTCGGATCTTCGCCGCGTTGGCCGTGAACGTGAAACAGCCGCTCGGCCTCGCCGTAATAGGGCTCGAACACCTCGTACTTTAGAGGCCATGCAGGAGAGACGCCGTCCTTGTGCTGGACTTCGCCGAAATCTCGCTCTCGCAGTCTGAAAAGCGCCGCGCCATAGACCTTTGAGTTGCCGCCGACATAATAATGCAGGCCGGGATGAAAAGTCTCGCCATTCTTGCCATACCACGTCTCATCAGCTTGATAGGCGCCATCGACGAACACCGTCTGCGAGTCCCAGTTCGCACGCGAACGCGGCAGATAATCGCCACGCTCAATCAGCAAGATGCGTTTGCCGGTTGGCGCGAGGCGATACGCGACAGATGCGCCACCAGGGCCGCTTCCGATGATGATGACGTCGTAATGCTGCGTCATCGTCTTCAACCGTTGGTCGAGAAGCCGGGGTAAAGCGTCATGCCCCCGTCAACGAAGAGTGTGGTGCCTACGACGTAGTCGGAATCGTCAGACGCCAGCCAAACGGCGGCGCGTGCGATATCTTCGGGCAGTCCGATCCTTCCATAGGGAATTAGCGTCAGCAGACTCTTGAGGGCCTCCGGCGTGTCCCAGGCGGAGGTATTGATTGGCGTCTGTATCGCGCCTGGTGCGATGCCGTTGACGCGGATGCGCTTGGGGGCAAGCTCCTGCGCCATGCTCTCCATCATCAATTTGATGCCGCCCTTCGAGGTGGCGTAATTCGCGTGACCTGCCCACGGGATCACTTGGTGCACCGAACTCATGCAAATGATCTTACCGGCTGCGCGCGACACGGATGGGACCACGCCGCGGCGCAGGAACTCGCGTATGGCCGCCCGCGCGCAGAGAAACTGGCCGGTCAAATTGACGCCAAGGACTTTGTTCCACTTTTCCAGGGTCATGTCAGAAAATGCAGAGTCGCGTTGCATACCGGCATTGTTGACGAGGATGTCGATCGTGCCAAATTCGCGTACGGCTCGGTCGAACATGTCGCCGACCTCATCTTCATGCGAAACATCGGCCTTGTGTGTGATAGCGTTGCCGCCGAACTGCTTGATCTTGTCAACCACAGCGTTCGCGGCGGCGTCGCCCTCGACATAATTCACCACTACATCGGCGCCCGCCTGGCCGAGAGCAATTGCGACGCCCTCGCCGATGCCGGAGTTGGCCCCGGTAACGAGCGCCTTCTGTTTGGCCAAGAGCTTGCGATCGGACATGGGGGTTCTTTCACAAATACCGCAAAAGGTCGGGCAACCCTTGCGAGAGGGTGGCGACCTCTTGAAGAGACAAGTTTGACGGTCCGGTGCTTGCCGGACTGGCCGCAACCTTTATCGGCGAAGCCGGCGGCAAACCCCAGGCCTTTCTTCAGTGGATCGGCCGCTCGTCTGAGGATGCCGGCGTTTGGGCGATCGCGGCAGGCTCGGAATCTACCTAGTCGGCCCAAATGCCGCTGGTCGCACTCGTTGGCTCACCGCCGATTTCCGGAATACGCGTTCCTCTTGATCAAGGAGGGCAAAATCGGGGTCATGTGAACCCAGTATTCGTACTGCTCGATGAGGGCCGTCCGCCTCCAGCTTCACGGCCTAGCCCAATACTTGGCCAATTTCGTCCGCATCCCGGCGCTATCAGGTGAAATCACTCAGCGATCACCCGCGACGCTTGGGCAAACCGGCCAGAATCGAGCGAAGGTCATCGATCACGCCGGCGACGCTACGCTGTCTTTCAGATGGCGGTTGCGGCGCCGCGCGACTTCGGCGGTATTCTGGTGTTGACTGGCGGCCTTCGACCAAAAGCCGGTGGCGCGGTGCTGAGACAGATGGTTGTCCCGTCGTCACCGCCACCGACGTCGGGCGCACCGTGCCCGCCTTCAAACCCGCGCCGGGTTCAGACAATTCTGACCAGGATCGAAGCCGGTGGCGCCGAGCGTATGGGGGTGCTGATTAATTGAGTATTTTCCGAGTCTTGTCTTACTCTTACGATCCCGCCGTAATCAGCTTATCGCAACTCACTCTAATCCGATTGCTGTGACGAGCGAGAAACGACCATGGAACGGGAATTGCTGATGGGGTTCGGGACGCTATTGACGCCATTGCCACGGACCACGTCAGGTCACCTTCCAAGTTTGCAAATTGTACATGATCCGTATGATATTTTCGTGTCCGTTGTGAGTAAGAAACGGCATGTCGTAATCATCGGCGCGGGCTTCGCGGGGCGGCTGCGCACTGTCGAGGGTCGGCTGTTGCAGCTGCGCTTCTCCGAGAAGTCCCTGGCGCCAAGCTGCGACGGCGCTGCACATGTCGATGTCGCCGGCGATCTGCCCGCCGCCGCTGAATGGCGTGCCGACCGGGACGCCGCCCGTCCCGCGCCGTAATCCGGCTTCTGCCCCGCCTGAGCAAAGGTCCTCCGCCCGGACCGTCCGGCCCATGCCTCTCGCGCCACTCTGCACCGGAAGGCATAAATGAATCCGATCGTCGACCTTCGCCGCTACTCCTTCAAACGGGGCAACCGCGCCCGGCAGGGCTCCGTCTGGAACGACGCCTCGCCGATCCGCGAGGAATTGTTCGGTGCCGAGCGGCTGGAACAGCACGCACGAAGCCTCGCTGCCGCCCAGCCCATCACCGCCCGGCCGCCTTCCGCCCCTTCGCTGCATACCCGCCTGAAGAGGAATGCCGGTGTGCTACTCGCCGCCTACCGGGCAACGGCTGCCGATGTCGAGGCAGGCCGCACCGTGGTGCCGGCCGCCGAGTGGCTGCTAGACAATTATCATCTCGTTGAGGAACAGGTCCGGGAGATCCGTGACGACCTCCCGCCTAGCTATTACCGGTTGCTGCCGAAGCTCGCCGAGGGGCCGTTCGCCGGCTACCCTCGCGTGCTCGGCCTCGCCTGGGCCTATGTCGCCCATACCGACAGCCATTTCGATCCCGAGATGTTGCGCTGCTTCATCGCGGCCTATCAGCAGGTCGAGCCGCTGACCATCGGCGAGCTGTGGGCTGTGGCCATCACACTGCGCATCGTGCTCATCGAGAACCTGCGCCGGCTGGCCGACCAGATCACCGCCGGGCGTCGGGCGCGCCGAGAGGCCGACCTGCTCGCCGACCGGCTTCTCGTCTCGGGCGAAGCCCGGGCCGCGCTCGACGCCGACATCCTGATCCGCTCGCCGGAACCGCTGGACGAGGTCTTCGCCGCCCAGCTCGTCAAGCGGCTCAGGGACCGGGACCCGCGGATCACGCCGGCACTGGGATGGCTGGAGACACGACTGGGAGCCCAAGGCGCATCGGTCGAAGGTGTGGTGCAGCATGCTCAGCAGCGGCTTGGCGCCTCCAACGTCAGCGTGCGCAACGTCATCACCAGCATGCGGCTGATCTCCGACATCGACTGGGCCGAGATGTTCGAGAGCGTCAGCCTGGTCGATGATCGGCTGCGGGCGGGGAGTGCCTTCGCCGCGATGGATTTTTCCACGCGCAACCTCTACCGGAGCGCGATCGAGCAACTCGCCCGCGGCTCCGTGGCATCCGAGCTCGACATCGCCGGGCGGGCGCTGCAGGCCGTTGCGTCGGTGAACGCCACAACGCAGGATGCGTCGACCGGGCCGGCCAGCGATCCCGGCTTTTATCTCATCGGCGATGGGCGGAGCGCATTCGAACGGACGATCCGTTTCCGCCCGCCCGCCCGGCTTCGCCTTAGCCGCCTCAGCATCCGGCTCGGCATAGGTGGATATATCGGCACGATCATCGCCGTTACGCTGGGCCTCATCGCGCTGTCACTCTGGGCACTCTCATCCGCCGGCCTTTCCAGCGGCTGGCTCGTTTTGTTCGCGGTCATTGGCTTCGTCTCGGCAAGCGAACTGGCGACCGCACTGGTCAACCGGGGCGTGGCATGGATGTTCAATGCCACCAGCCTGCCGGGCCTCGAACTCGCGGGCGGCGTCCCGACCTCCTTGCGCACTCTCGTCGCCGTGCCGACGCTGCTCACCAGCGAAGCCGACCTTCAGGAACAAGTCGAAAGGCTGGAAGTTCATTTCCTCTCCGGTGCCGGCGGCGATATCACTTTTGCCCTTCTGTCGGATGGCATGGACGCCGACTGCGAGGTCCTGCCGGACGATGCGCCATTATTGGAGCTCGCCGTGCAAGGGATCGAGCAACTTAATCTGCGTCACGGCGCCGGCCCGGCCGGCAACCGCTTCCTCCTGCTGCACCGCCATCGCCTGTTTAATCCGGGCGAAGGAAAATGGATGGGATGGGAGCGCAAGCGCGGCAAGCTGCATGAGCTCAACCGCCTGCTGCGCGGCGCGGACGACACCTCCTTCATGGCCGTTGGTGGCCGGCCTCCGGAGGTCCCGGTGGATGTGCGCTACGTGATTACGCTCGATGCCGACACCCGCCTACCGCGCGACGCCGCGCTCCGGCTCATCGGCAAGATGGCGCATCCGCTGAACCGGCCGAAATTCAACGCTGCCGAGCGGCGGGTGGTAAGCGGCTACGGGATCCTCCAACCGCGGGTGACGCCCTCGTTGCCAATCGGCCGCGAGGGCTCGTTCTATCAGCGGGTCATCTCCGGCGGCGGCGGCATGGACCCCTATGCGGCGGCTGTTTCCGACGTCTATCAGGACCTCTTCGGCGAAGGTTCCTACACCGGAAAAGGCATCTATGAGATCGATGCCTTCGAGGCATCGCTTGCCGGACGCATCCCCGACAACACGCTGCTCAGCCACGATCTCTTCGAGGGCGTGTTTGCACGCGCTGGCCTTGCGTCGGATGTCGAGGTCGTCGAGGAATTCCCTTCGCGCTACGATGTCGTCGCCAAGCGGCAGCATCGCTGGATGCGCGGCGACTGGCAGTTGCTGCCGTGGATCGTGGGTGACGGTGCAGGATGGCGCGGCCTGACCACGGTCGGGCGCGGTAAGATGCTCGACAATCTGCGTCGCTCCGTGGCGGGGCCGCTTACATTGCTGGCACTGGGCTTATGCTGGCTGTTTCCCGTGCCGGCGGCACGGATCGGCACGCTTCTGGTCATCTCCACTGTCGCGGTTCCCTCCTTCCTGCCGATCCTCTTCAGCCTGCTTCCGGGCCGCCCCGACATACGCGTACGCAGCCACTTGGCCCGGCTGCGGTCCGATCTGTGGCTCGCCGCAGCCCAGACATTGCTGTCGCTCGTCTTTCTCGCCGATCAGGCATGGCGTGCGGGCGATGCCGCGATCCGCACGCTGCTGCGGCTGCTCGTGACGCGCCGCCATCTGCTCGAATGGACGACGGCCGCCAAATCCTCGGCAGCGCCGCGACTGGATCTCATCGGCTTCTATCGGCAGATGTCGAGCGGCACGGTGCTCGGCCTGGTAATTACAGGGGGCGCGCTCACCCTCTCGCCATCCATCTGGCCGCTCATCCTGCCTTTCGCCTTGCTCTGGCTCGGCGCGCCCGCGATAGCGCAATGGGCGAGCCGTTCGCCAAAGGTGCCGCTGCGCCTCGCCGTCGGTGAACGGGAAGCACGCGACCTGCGGCTGATTGCCCGGCGCACCTGGCGCTTCTTCGAGACCTTCGTCACCCCGGCCGACAACATGCTGCCGCCGGACAATTTCCAGGAAGTGCCGAAGCCGGTGGTCGCGCGCCGCACCTCGCCGACCAATATCGGCCTCTATCTGCTCTCGGCCGTCGCCGCCCGCGACTTCGGCTGGGCCGGCACGATCGAGACCATCACGCGGCTGGAGGCGACCTTCGCCACGCTGAAGAGGCTGCGCCGCTTCCACGGGCACTTCCTCAACTGGTACGGCACGCAGGACCTCGCGGCATTGCCGCCCGCCTACGTCTCGTCCGTCGACAGCGGCAATCTCGCCGGTCATCTCATCACGCTGGCCAATGCCTGCGAGGAGTGGCGGGATGTCCCCGTCGGCGCGAGTGCGCGCGCGGGCATCGCTGATGCTTTGGCCTTGGCCCGCGAGGCGATGGCCGGCCAGTCCGGTGCGGGCGGTTCGCAGGGGCAGGCGCTGACTGCGGCGCTGGACGAGATCGACGTCCAACTGAACGGCGTGCAGACGCTGGAAGCGACGGCTCCGATTCTGAAACGGCTTACCGACAAGGCCACGAGGATCGTGCTGGAGACTATTCCGGCGACGGGCGACGACGGAGTCACCGACATCGTCTATTGGACAAACGCGCTCGGTAAGGCGGTGAGCGAACATGAGCGCGACCGCCTCGAGCTTCTGGCAGTGCCTGCCGCTACACGGGATCGCCTGACCGCGCTGGCGGATATGGCACGGGCCATGGCCATGGAGATGGACTTCGCCTTCCTGCTCGATCCCGAGCGGAAGCTGCTCTCCATCGGCTATTCGCTCGCCGAGAACGGCCGCGATCCAAGCTGCTACGACCTTCTGGCGTCCGAAGCGCGCCTCGCCAGCCTGTTCGCCGTCGCCAAGGGCGATGCGCCAACCCGCCATTGGTTCCGACTCGGGCGGCTTGCGACGCCACTCGGCAACGCCTCGGCACTCATCTCCTGGTCGGGATCGATGTTCGAATACCTCATGCCGTCGCTGGTGATGCGAGCGCCGGCCAGCAGCGTGCTCGAACAGACCAACCGCCTGGTGGTCGAGCGCCAGCAATCCTACGCGCGGTCTCTCGGCGTTCCGTGGGGCATGTCGGAATCCGCCTACAATGCGCGCGACATCGAATTCACCTATCAATACGCCAATTTCGGCGTGCCTGGCCTCGGCCTCAAGCGCGGCCTCTCGGAGAGCGTCGTCGTGGCGCCCTATGCGACCGGCCTTGCCAGCATGGTGAATCCCGAGCGCGCGCGACAGAACTATGCCCGTCTCGTCGAGCTGGGCGCGCAGGGCCGCTACGGCTTCTATGAAGCGCTCGACTTCACCCGTTCGCGGCTTCCGGAAGACGAGGACGTCGCCATCGTCCGCAGCTTCATGGCCCATCACCAGGGCATGACCATCGTCGCCATCGCCAACACGCTGCTGGGCGGCGAGATGCGCGCCCGATTCCATCGCGAGCCGATGATCCGGGCGAGCGAGCTGCTGTTGCAGGAACGCTCGCCGCGCGACGTCGTCGTGGCCCGTCCCCGCGCCGAGGAAGTTCGGGCCGCCGCCGTCGATGCCCGCAGCGAGGGGGCGATGGTGCGCCGCCTGACCGCGCCCGCTCCCGGGGCGCCGATTACGCATCTGCTCTCCAATGGCAGCTACGCCGTCATGATGACCGCCGCCGGCAGCGGCTACAGCCGCTGGGGCGACATCGCGGTGACGCGCTGGCGCGAAGACGCCACGCGCGACGACTGGGGTTCCTTCATCTTCCTGCGCGACATGCGGGGCGGCAGCATCTGGTCCGCCACCACGCAGCCGATGGCGGACGCTGCGGGTGAAAGCGACGTGGTGTTCGGCGAGGACCACGCCGAGTTCATCCGTCACGATGTCGGCCTGACCACGACGATGGATGTCATCGTCTCCGGCGAGCACAACGGCGAGGTTCGGCGCGTCTCGCTGACCAATAGCGGCCGGCGGACCCGCGAGATCGAGCTGACCTCCTATGCCGAGCTCGTCCTGACCACGCCGGCCGCCGACAATGCCCACCCGGCCTTCGCCAAGATGTTCGTCGAGACCGAGCATCTGCCTGAGTTTGGTGCTCTCATCGCCACGCGGCGACGTCGGGCGCCGGGCGAACCGCAGATATGGGCCGCGCATTTCGCGGTGGTGGAAGGCGAGGTCGCCGCAAATCCGCAATACGAGACCGACCGCGCGCGTTTCATCGGACGTGGGCGCAGCATCGGCACGGCCGAGGCTATGTCGGGCGGCCGGCCGCTCTCGAACAGCGTGGGAACGGTGCTGGACCCAATCTTCTCGCTGCGTCAGAGCGTTCGAATCGAGCCGGGCAAGGTCGCGCGTGTGGCATTCTGGACCGTCGTCGCGTCGTCGCGGCCGGAACTGCTCGATCTGATCGATGCCCATCATGATCGCAACGCGTTCGACCGTGCTAAGACCCTGGCGTGGACACAGGCGCAGGTCCAGCTTCGACACCTCGACGTGGACGCAGAAGAAGCCGCCGACTTTCAGAGAATCGCCGCGCCGCTGCTCTATACCGACCGGCGCTTCAGGTCGCCGTCCGAGACGATCACGCGCGGTGCCGGCCCGCAGTCTGGTCTGTGGCCGCACTCGATCTCTGGCGACCTGCCGATCGTGCTGCTTCGGATCGACGATGTCGAAGACATGGCGCAGGTGCGCCAATTGCTGCACGCCCATGAATATTGGCGCATGAAGCGCCTCGCCGTGGACCTCGTTATTGTGAACGAGCGGGCTTCCTCCTATGTGCAGGACCTGCAGATCGCCATCGAGGCCGCGGTACGGACCAATCAGTCGCGTCCGCTGCTGGGCAAGGAACCGGCGCAGGGGTCCGTCTTTATGCTGCGCGCCGATCTCATGAGCGTGGAGGCGCATGCGCTTCTGCGCTCGGTCGCCCGGATCGTCCTTGGGGCCCGCGGCGGCACTATCGCTGACCATTTCGCTCGCCTGGGTCCGCCGTCGAATCCGCCTCCGGTCCAGCGCCGGGCGCGGGCTTTGACCCCGATGCGTGAACCCGCGTCGTCGCGCGAGCCGCCGAAGCTCGAATTCTTCAATGGCCTGGGCGGATTCGACAAGGACGGGCGGGAATATGTGACCATCCTCGAACGCGGCCACACCACTCCGGCACCGTGGATCAACGTCGTCGCCAATGCCTGCTTTGGTTTCCAGGTTTCGGCTGAGGGCAGCGGCTACAGCTGGGCGCAGAACAGCCGAGAGAACCAGCTCACCCAATGGTCGAACGACGCGGTCGCCGACCCGGCGGGCGAGGCGATCTATGTGCGGGACGAGGAGAGCAGCCATCTGTGGAGCCCGACCGCGCAACCGATCCGAGGTGACGGCACCTATGTCGCGCGGCACGGCTTCGGCTATAGCAGGTTCGAGCATGAAGCGAACGGCGTCGCCCTGGACCTGCTGCACTACGTGCCGCTCGACGATCCGATTAAAATCTCGCGCTTAAGACTTACCAATCGGTCCGGCCGGCCGCGCCGGCTTTCCGTCACCGCCTATGCGGAATGGGTACTCGGCACTTCGCGCGGGGCGTCGGCTCCGTTCATCACCACGGAGATGGACGCGCAGTCCGGAGCGATGCTGGCACGCAATCGGTGGAGCGTCACCTTCGGCTCTCGCGTCGCCTTCGCCGATCTCGCGGGGCGGCAGACCACCTGGACCGCCGACCGCACCGAATTCCTCGGCCGCGATGGCGGACCTGCGTCTCCTCTCTGCCTTGCAAGCAAGGTGCCTCTGTCCGGGACGACCGGCGCCGGCCTCGATCCGTGCGCTGCGCTGCAGACTGTAGTCGAGCTCGGCATCGGCGAGACGGTCGATGTCGTCTCCTTCCTCGGCCAGTGCAGCTCAGTAGACGAGGTGCGGGCACTCGTCGATCGCTATCGCCACGCCGATCTCGATGCTGCGCTCGCCGCCGTGACGCAGCACTGGCATGACGTGCTCGGCGCGGTCCAGGTGAAGACGCCGGACCGGGCGATGGACATCATGCTGAATGGCTGGTTGCTCTACCAGACGCTCGCCTGCCGCATAACCGCACGCTCGGCCTTCTATCAGGCGAGCGGCGCCTATGGCTTCCGCGACCAGTTGCAGGACGGCATGGCGCTGACGCTGGCTCTGCCCGCGGAGACGCGGGACCATATATTGCGCGCCGCCGGGCGGCAGTTCGTCGAGGGCGACGTCCAGCATTGGTGGCTGCCGCAATCGGGCCAGGGAGTTCGCACCCGCATCTCCGACGATCATGTATGGCTCGCCTTCGCCACCGCGACCTACATCGACGGAACCGGAGACGCCGCAATCCTCCACGAGCCCGTGCCTTATCTCGACGGCCCGGTCCTGCGGACCGAAGAGCATGAGCATTTCTTTCAGCCGATGCCCTCGGATATCGTGGAGCCGCTCTACGAGCATTGCGCCCGCGGCCTAGATCATGCCGTTGCTCTCATCGGCGAGCTCGGCCTGCCTTTGATCGGCACCGGCGATTGGAACGACGGCATGAATCGCGTCGGCGAGGCCGGCAGGGGCGAAAGCGTTTGGCTCGGCTGGCTCCTCGTCCGGACCATCGAGATGTTTGCGCCCTTCGCCGGCGAACGAGATCCCGAGCGCGCCCGCCGCTGGCGGATTCATGCTGCCTCGGTAAGGCGGGCCCTGGAGCGCTCGGCCTGGGACGGCGAATGGTATCGGCGGGCGACGTTCGACGACGGCACTTGGCTCGGCTCGAAGGACAGCGGCGAGTGCCGCATCGATTCCATAGCACAGTCCTGGGCTGTGCTGTCGGGCGCCGCTGATAGACTGCGCGCCACCACCGCCATGGCCTCGCTGGAGCGTCGTCTGCTCCGCACCGACGCCAAGCTTGCCTTGTTGTTCACACCACCCTTCGACCATACGCCACTAGATCCCGGCTACATCAAGGGCTATCCGCCGGGCCTGCGCGAGAATGGCGGGCAATACAGCCACGCCGCGATGTGGGCGATCCTCGCCTTTGCAAAGCTCGGCGCCGGCGACAAGGCGCATGATCTGTTCGCGCTTCTCAATCCGATCAACCATGCCTTCACCGCGGAAGAGGCCGAGCGCTACAAGGTCGAGCCCTATGTCGTGGCCGCCGACGTCTATTCCGTCGCTCCGCATGTGGGGCGCGGCGGCTGGAGCTGGTACACCGGCTCGGCCGGGTGGATGTATCGGGCCGGCGTCGAGGGCATTCTCGGCATCCGCCGGGAGGGGGATTTCCTCGTCGTCGCTCCCTCGATTCCGGAGGCATGGCCGGGATTCAAAGCGACGGTGAGGCTGGGTGAGGGGGTCTGCCGAATCGAAGTTCGCGCTATCGCCGGGGGCGAGGAGCCTTATTCGGTGCTCGACGGCGTTCGCAGCCCGTCACCGGACAGATCGGCTCGTATTTCCCTCAACTGCCAGAGTCATGATCTGCTCATGTCCATCTAGGGCTTGTGGGGATTCATCGTGAGTTGATGACGGCTGCGGCGAGGTGGATCATTGCCTGGAAGCTCTGGTCTGTTTTGCAGGCGCGCAGGGCGATGCGTTTGAACTCCTTTAGAGTCCATTTCGAATCGGATTATTAACGAGCCAATCTGCGTAGCAGGAGAATGCTGGACGCGGCGTAGAGGAAGGCCTCGACACTCTCGATAGTGGCTTCGAAATCCTTTGCCAGCCGCCTGTTGCGATTGATCCAGGCGAAGAACCGTTCGACGACCCAGCGTCGAGCGATGACGGCGAAGCCGACCTGGTTGTTGGCCTTGCGCACCACCTCGATGCGGATCGGGCTGGCGTCGGCGACACGGGGCCCGGCATAGCCGCCATCTGCGTAGCCCAGCGCCACAAACGGCCAACTCGCACGCGACGCACGGAGCAGCGGTCCAGCCCCGTCACGATCCTGGATGGCCGCCGAATGGGCCTGCAGCTTGAGCGCCCGGCCGTCGGTATCGACCATGGCGTGCCGCTTGCGCCCCTTGATCTTCTTTCCAGCATCGTACCCCCGCGTGCCGCCACTCTCTGTCGTCTTGACGCTTTGACTGTCGATCACGGCCGCCGTCGGACTGGCCTCGCGACCCACCCTCTCGCGGTCGCGCATCACCAGATGGTGGTTGATCCGCTCCCAGGTGCCGTCGTCGCGGAACCGGGCAAACCAGCGATACGCCGTGGGCCACGGCGGAAAGTCCTTCGGCAGCAGGCTCCAGGCAATCCCACCACGCAAGACGTAGAAGATCGCGTTGACAATCTCGCGCATCTCCCACTTCCGATGCCGGCCGCATCGGCTCGGCGCGGGCAGGAACGGCGACAGGAGCAACCACTCCGCGTCGGTCACGTCACTTCCATAGCGCAGTCCGGTGCGGCTATGCTGCGCACGGGTGGTTGGCGTCCACATGGTGTCTCCGGCAAGGCTTCGAACACCTGCCCGGAATCACATTTGGCCCAACCATCCAACCCCTCATCAAAAACGTTCCGACCCCATTCCGAAATGGCCTCTTAGCATGCAGAAGAAATTCTCGATCAGATGACGCCATTTGTAGGTTTCGTGGTCGATTTTCAGCTTCAGTGCCCGGGCCGGGTGCTGGGAAATGCCGATCCTGGCGCCTCTTTCGTTGAGTTCTGCGACCAGAGCGTTGCTGTCGAATGCCTTGTCTGCGATCAATCCACCGAATTCGACGTTGTCGATCAGTGGCGGGACCTCGATGCTGTCATAGCGATTGCCCGGCATGAGACGAAAGCGCACAAGGTTGCCCAAGGCATCCGTCAGCGCCAGAATTTTGGTTGTCATGCCACCTTTGGAACGGCCTATGGCCTGGCTTTGAGTCCCCCTTTTGCGCCCTGGCCGTGACGGTGGACTTTGACGATCGTGGCGTCGACCATGGCGTATTCCATGTCGGGTTCATCAGATACCGCGTCGAAAATCCGATGGCCATCTCGGAAGAAACTTCCTGCTCGGCGTCGACGGTGATGCCATCAACGCCGTCCTCGCCGGCGTCGGACACAACCCCCGCCTCCTCCGCAGATGGTTGATCAGGCTTCTTTGTGCCCTCCTCGCATGGCTCTATGCCGCAAACCGCTCACCAAGCCTCGGCTTCGCCCACCGCCAGATCACATAGTTCACAGGTGACCACCTAAATTCAACTTGAGACGTCGTGCTATCCGTCCGGCAGCACGAAGCTGGTCGCCAGTCGAACTGGAAGCTAATCGACCATGTAATCACGGCGAATTGGCAACGCGTCCAGCCGCTTTGTCAACTGGATCTGGAACACTACGTTCGTCCGCATCCGGAAGCCGATCTCGCACAGGACGAGATAGAATTCCCACATCCGGTAGAACCGCTCGTCATAGAGGCGCACCACATCCGCCCGCCGCGCGACGAAACGCTCGCGCCAGTGCCGCAGCGTCTCGGCATAATGCAGCCGCAGTACCTCAACATCGGTTATGATCAGGCCGCTCCACTCCACAGCGGCGGCAATCTCCGACAGGGATGGCAGGTCGGCCCCGGGAAAGATGTATTTCCGCAGAAACGGATTGATCGGCGCGGGATGATCCGAATACCCGATCGTGTGGATCAACGCGACGCCGTCATCCGTCAGCAGGTCGCGCAGCTTCGCAAAGAACTCTGCATAGTTCCGCTTTCCCACATGCTCGAACATCCCGACCGAAACGATGCGGTCATAAGGACCCGCTTCGTCGCGGTAATCCTCCAGATGAAACCCCACGCGCTCGGCAACCCCGGCTGCCGCGGCCCGCTCGACGCTCAGTCTGTACTGCTCGGTGCTGAGTGTCACGCCCGTAACCTCGGCATCGCAGTGCGTCGCGATATCGAGGCACATGCCGCCCCAGCCTGAGCCGATGTCGAGAACCCGGAGTCCGCGCCGGTCGAGCAGCAGCTTCGCCATGATGTGCCGCTTCTTGTTCGCCTGCGCCGTCTCCAGATCATCGTCCGGCGAGTGGAAATAGGCGCAGGAATACTGCATGTCCCGGTCGAGAAACATCGCATAGAATTCGTTCGACAAATCGTAATGATGGGCGACGTTGCGCCGCGCCCGCGACATCGGGTTCGACTGCCGCACGTGGCGCCGGGCCCGGTTGAGCAGCGCAAGCCATGGCAGCGACCGCGCCTGACTTGCATTGCGCCCGATCACGGCAGCGAAGTCATAGAGCGTGCCCTCTTCAATCCGCAGTGCGCCGTTCATGTATGCCTCGCCCACCGTGAGCGCCGGATTGACGGCAAGCCGATACTCCATGGCCTTCGACATCAACCTGATTGTCGCGCTGGGCGCGGAGCCGTCGCCGACCTTGTGCAAGCGGCCTCCGGCATCGATCACGCCGAGGCTGCCGTCGTGCACGAGCGATTTCAATATCGAAATAAACATTGCGCCCGTTCGGTTCGCGTCTTTCCATATGCCAACGGGAGATTGGCTCGTCCGACACAATGATATCGCCAATGAGCCACGGTTCGCAACCGTTCATGGTCCGTTGGCCGGATCAGCCGCTTCTCGTTCTACTCGATCCGCGTGAGGCCTTAGGGCCTGATAACGGGCGCGAAGACGCCGGCACCGAGCAGCACTGAACGTCCGCTTCCGGGATCACTCGAACGGCCGTTCAACGGCAGCCGTGGGTCAGGGTGAACTTTGGCTGCGCGACGGCAAGGCTGAAGCGGCCCTCGATCCATGGCCCGGGCTGGGCGGGGCAGTGCAGCACTGCGCCATTCCGCTGTCCCACCCTCGGGTTTTGGTGTCCGCCCCCGTGGTACCGTGATCTCGAGCGGGCCGAACGAGCCGAGGATTTGCCGATGACGGGTACCATGGCGATATCCGACGGCCGCTTCGCCACCCCGGCGGTATTGCCCCCGCCCGAGCGCCATCGTCAGCTCTTCCTCAAGCATGATCCTTGCCATGCTCCAGCACCATCCGGACCGCTCGCTCCCGCACCTCAGGCGAATACCGTACCGATGTCTGCCACTTTTCCATTGCTCCATCCTCAATAGTTGGAGCCTCAGGGATTCCCGGCGCGGTTCATTTCAATGAAACCGCCGATCCGATCCCGGACGCCTGTCTCGATCGGGTCGAACCACGCCGTCGCGTCAAACAAGCTGGTTCTCGTTGACCCCGTGCTATTCTTCTCCATGGCGTGATCTCCATCGGCGCTCGAACGTCGAATCTGGTGGTTGAACTCACCTTGGCATTACGCCACCCAGAATTTCCACACACTTCAAAACGCCACCAAAACCAGCGCTACCACCGTCAGCCAGGACCGCTACCGCGCTGCCCTTGCCGGACTCGAACACATTTTCACCCTCATTACTATCCCAAAGCGTTGAACAGCCCTCACTGCGGCAGTAGCTGGGCGTCTCTGTCACGGTGAGTCGAATACTATGACGCGGTGAATGTGACGGTGGCGGGCCCTGCTGCCATCGGGCGCACGCCGTCGTCCGGCTACGGCTCGGGGACAGGTGCCAACTGACGCACTCTGTCGCTTGCCGGGCCAAGCGCCTCCGCGAGGCAGGCGACGACCATGTCGTGCAGCGAACCTGCATAGATATCGGCGGCCACGGCAGCACGCAGCCTGTCGTCACTCACCATGTTGGAGGGCCAAAATCCGACAAGAATGCAAACCGACGGGCTGCGTGCCCGCAGCCGACGCACGGTGTAGCGCAGATCGGAGGATGTGCCGGCAATGCCGGAATAGGTCAGGCAGACCATCTGCACGCCCACGATGTCGAGCGTGTCGGCCGCACGCAGGCTAACGGCTTCATGCGTCACGACGCTGGCGCCGATCCCGCGCTTGCCGAGCAGCTGAGCGAGCATCGCCGACGCCAGATCATCGAGCGGGCCGCGGCCGGCCACGCACAGCACCGCGGAAGGGGCCTGCCAGTCCGGCGACAGGCCGACCGGCTCGCCCAGCCCGGCAGGCGGCCCGGGCTCGCGCGATTCCGGCGTTGCCTGCCGATCTGACGGCAGCCTCGCCGGTCCCGCGGCAGTCAGAAGCGTATCGCTGTCGTCATGGTCGCCGATTTCCTCCAGCAGTCCCTGCACCCCGGCGATGATCCGAATGGTCTGCGCCTCGGTCAGCACCCCGCGCTCGATGTCGATTGTGGCCAGTCGCAAGCCGGGGATCGCGACCTCATCGTAGTATGCCGACAGCGTACACGACTTCAGCAGCTGCTCGGCGTCGTCTTGCACTTCGTCCAGTCGGCCTGCCAGCATCCGGTTGTAGAAGCTCTCTACCGGCGTCAACGCTGAACGGTCGCCGAGCAGCACGTCGAGGAACTTCAATCGATCCACATGGCGGCCCAGAATGACCAGACAGAGTGTGAGCGGCATCGACAGGATCAGCCCGACCGGCCCCCACAGCCAGCTCCAGAAGATCGCCGCGACCACGACGGACAGCGGCGACAATCCGGTGCTGTGCCCATATGCCATCGGCTCGATCACCTGGCCCATCACGCCCTCGCTAACCACGAACAGGGTCCCCGTCCACAGCAGCATCGACCAACCCGGATCGACTGCCGCGGCAAGCGCAAGCGGTAGCGCGGCCGCGAGCCACGGGCCGATATACGGAATGAAGCGCATGAGGATCGCCATGATGCCCCACAGCACCGCGCTCGGCACGCCGATGACGAACAGACCGAGGCCGATCATGCTGCCGAATGCAGTGTTCAATGCCAGCAGGGTCAGGAAGTACCGGCTCAGGCGGTGCCCGGCCTCATCCATCGCGGTCATCGTCCGGTGCAGATCGCCGGTGCCGAGCATGCGGATGAGTCGGTCGCGCAGATCCTCGGGCCGCAGCAGAATGAAGATCGCCACAACCACGACGATGGCCGTAGTCATCAACGGCGATAGGATCGGCGTGAGGACGCGCCTCGCCAGCTTCATCAGCGACGGTTCCGGCTGATGGACCTCCACCGGTATCGGCTTCGCGGCCGCGTTGGTGGGTGCCGCGGCGGACGCTGCACTGACGGTCGTGCCGGCGCTCGCCGGCGCGCCGGCCGACGCGTGGCTGTCGCGATTGATTTGGCTGCCCATGCTCCCGACGAAAGCGGAGAGGCGGCCAAACGTCGCGCTCTGAACGGCATCGACCTTCTGCTGGATGGTGTCCGTATAACGCGGGATGTCGTCGGCAAGATCGGCGACCTGGGTGCCGATCAGGCCGGCGGTGCCGAGGATGACGCCGAGCGCCAACAGCACTGCGAGTACTACCCCCGGCACCCGCCCCAGCCCGGTGCGGCGGAGCAGATTTACCAGCGGGGCGAGCAGGAACGACAGCAGCACCGCCAGCGTGATCGGGATCAGCACGTCGCGGGCGATCGACAGCGTGGCGACCGCCACCACCACGCTGATCAGCGTCATCAGCCCCGAGGTGTCATTGATCGCGGCTGGCGTGCCCGGTCGCGCCCGTGGCGGCGACAGATCTATCATCAACGTAGCCGTGGTACTGGTGTTACGAGCATCGGCGAACCCATTCAGCGGTGCAAGGCCGCGCGTTTGGCGTGGTCATTGTTCAGAAGCCAGAACGTCGCGATCTGGCGCGCGGCGGACAGATCCGCGCGCGCCAGATACGGGCTGGTGCGGCCGCTCCCGGGCAGGCTGGCATCGACGGGAAAGCCATGCCCGATCGCGGGCAGCGTCCAGATCTCGACGGCGGGCGGTCGATCGGGCCGGCCCCAGGTCCGATGCCGATGCCCCGATGCCACGTTGTCGGTCCTCGGCGCCGTATCCTGGCCATGCAACTCGCCCCATTGCGCCGCGAGTATTTCGGCGTTCGCCGGATCAACCGTGCGATCTCGGCCGCCTTGCCAGATCGAGACGCGTGGCCACGACCGTCGTGAACGGGCCTGCGTCACTGCACGGACGTCGCCAGCGAGCGCCTGCCGCGACCGCGACATGTTTGCCCGTCGCATGTGAAGCATCGCTGCGACCTGGGTTTGCGCGCAGCCGACCGGCATGCCCGCGACAATGCCCCCCGCAGCGAACACCGCAGGGTATGCGGCGAGCATCGCAGCGGCCATGCCGCCGCCGGCAGAAAATCCGACAATGTAGATTCGTCTTGGGTCGGACCCATAGCGTGCGACCGCGACTCTCAGCATCTGGCGAATCGACATCGCCTCGCCGCCGCTCCGGCGGACGTCATCAGGGCGGAACCAGTTGAAGCAGCGGCCACGGTTGTTCGCGTGAACCTGTTCGGGCACCAGCAGCGCGAACCCCAACTCGTCCGCCAGCGCGAGCCAGCCGGACGCGTTGGCAAAGGCTGCGGCATCCTGGCCGCAGCCGTGCAGGACGACGACCAGCGGCCGGCCCGCGGGCAGCCGGGCGCGGGCATGAACCAGCATCCTCAATGCGCCGGGATTGGAGCCGAACCCGACGACTTCCGACACGCAACCTGCCGACATGCGAGCCGCCGACACCGGCCGATCCACCAACGCCCGCTTCCAGACGCGGGCGGCATCCTTTACCAGCGCCGCGGCCTGCCGCCGCGCGACTTTGGTGGCGCGGGAGTGGCGTGCGATAGCGTTCGCCCCACCCAGCCACATGCGCATGAATGGGGTCTTTCCAGTCAACCTTTTCGACAAGACACTCACCTCACGTCTGCAACACCTTCTTGTCCGCACCAACGGCCGGCTTGGTGCACTGTCTGTCTCACCGCGTGAGCTGTCTGATAGCGTGACTATCATCCGATCATATGCTTCCATCCGATCGGCTGTTGCTCTTGAAGCGAATGTATCTGTGATGTTCTCAGACATGGGCACGCTTGGGCAGGTTGCGATCAACCACCGCCGAGCGCCGATGGATCTGCCTTGGCGTCGAGCCAGACATCGGGTGGGGCACTCAAGCGCGCGCTGCGGATGTGAACGCAGCCGTCCCACATAGTAGCGCGCGTGCGGAATGCTATTTCCGGACGGAATCCTTCAGACCGCCGACCGTATTCTGCACCCTGCCCTCGGTCTTGCCGGCACGTCCTTCGGCTTGCAGCTTGGCATCGCCGACGAGTTTACCGACGGCCTCTTTCACGGCGCCCTTGATCTCTTTCGCCAATCCAGCTACGCGATCCTTGTCCATCAGCCGGCTCCCGTTACGATCTCTGCTAAGGCTTTGCACGAAACCCGGTGCGGCTCGTTCGCTGTCGATCGCTATACTGGATCGTGTGATCCGGCCTGCCGAGGCCTCAATAATTAGCAGGGCCTCACTTCCCATAGAAGGCTCGGAAACTACGCATCTCCGGCTCTGCGTACTCGCCCCGTGGAGGCCGCGCCAGGGCGGGCGTCTCGAGGAGGCTTATCACACTTCATCAAAGCGTTCGACGATGCGGTCGCGGCATACCCCGGCGCGGCGACCAGCTCAGCCGCCACCTGCGGCTCCAATGTAGGGCACACATATACGCTCCGACGCCCGCGAGAGGCCCGCCAGGCCACGGCCCGAGCGTTCCGCGAAGGGCGCGTGGCGGGCGTCCGGTTCGGCATGCCTTCACGCGCACGCGCGCCGGCGCGACGCGCTCATCCGCGCGATGCCGAGGGCGGCGCATATGCCAACTCGGCGAGCTCTTCGAACGCGGAGATCAGTGGCTCGGTCCGGACATCTCCGACCGTGACACTCGATACCTCATGCTCGGCAAGGCTGTCCAGCATCCGGGTAACGCATCGCCGAATTGCCGGATTCCGAATCCGACTGAATCTATCGGCGATCTGGTCGATATCGTCATATTGGCGCATGTCCACGGCGGCCTGCCCGACGCCGCCCGCGGCGCGACCGCCGACCGGACACCCGGTTTCGGCCTTTGGCGCCTGCGGCGAGGACGCCGAATCCGTGTAGAAATAGGCGAGGTCCACGCCGAGCGCCTGCGCTAACCGGAACAGGTCCGCTGGTGCGACATGCTGTATGCCGCGCTCGTAGGCGGCGATCCCTCTCACTGGCACGCGCAGTGTCATCGCCAGTTGCCGGCGAGAGAGTCCAATTTCCGCGCGCCGTGCCGTGATCTGACCGCCGATATGGGCGTCGAGAGATGCGACCTGCAATGACACTATGTTGCGCGGACGGCCTGTTCTGTCATCCATGTTCCATACCCCACCTATTGACGGCACGCGCGAAGCGAGCGGTCGAGCCTACAATCTGGCAGACCCGACCGCTCGCCGGACAGCCTCGGAAATTACTCATGCAGCGCGGTGGCGGCGCACGCCATCGCGCTACTCCATCGTCGTCGAGCGCGTGGTCTGCGTGGTCGTGGTCACGGGCGCGCCCAGCATTGGCGGCGCCGCCGCGGTCGCTGTGGTCGAGGTGCTCGTATGTTGCGTCGTCGTCGTCGTCGCGGTGTCCGGCGAACCGCCACCGCAGCCGGCGAGGACCAGGACGGCCCCGCTCATCCACGTGGCAAGCAGAATGCGTGCCGCGGTGGTCTTGTTCGATCGCATGATGTCCTCCGGTTCATTTCGTGGTCGAGTATGGAGACGTTGTGTCGGTCGTGGTGCTAGTGTGTGGCACAGGTGTAATCGTGGTGGTGCTGGTGGACTGGCTGACCGCACCGTCTTCGCTGCCATAGGTCGTCTTCCGCGATTGCGACGTATTCCCGGCCGCATCGACGCTGCGGCTGGTTTCGGTCGTGCTCAGCGTGCCGCTCGGCGACGGCATGACCGGCGTCCACGTCATCGCGGTAGGCTGTAGCGTATGGGCGGTGGATGTTGTGGTCGTCGTCTGCGCGTTCGCGCCAGCCGTCGCCAGAGCGAGGCCGGCGCCGAGCGGCGTGATAACCTGAATGCGGTTCATGGATTCTTTCCTGCTTTCAGGGTGTTTAAACGTCACCTGGGCGGGTTCCGGTTAACGGGGCGAGAGGTTGATCGTGCTCGGACTGGTGAGACCGCCGACGGCTGCACCCACGCCACCGCCGATCAGCGCGCCACCACCCGGCCCGATGCCGGTCACCGAACCGACAACCGCGCCCGTCCCTGCGCCGATCGCAGCACCGGACAGGGCACGGCCTCCCGGCGAATAGCCGCAGCCGCCGAGTAGCAACCCGGCTCCGGCGGCAACGGTGAACCAAGCCAGTCTATACGATCTCATGCTAAAGCTCCTGATGGACGCGCCATGGTCGCGCGTCGGGTCCGCAGCACCTCTGTGTTGGCCGGTAGGCGGGTGTTTGACGCGCATGCCGAGATAGTCGCACTGCTCAACATGGCGACCCGCGAAACGATCATGCAGGACCGGAATCTACGTAGTTCCCAGTGGAAGAAATCCGATCTCGCCAATGTGGCCGAGGCTTCCGAGCGCGCGCGATACCGAGCCTTGCAAAGCCGGGGCGCGGCATTGTGGGCTATTTGGCCGGAGTCTTGTCCACCTCGACGGTCTTGGAGTGGGCCCTTCTCAGCGTGCGCCGTGGGCGCAGTCGAAAATTCCTCCCACTATGTCCAAGACGTCACCTTCGCCGAGAACGTTGGCGTCTTGGATTGTGTGGAAATTGCCTGTGGCGGCGTCTCTGGTTTGGGGAGCCTGACGAGGTCAGGCGACGAGATTAAGATGCATTGAGGCAGGAGGTTCTCCGAGGCTCTGCCCACAAGACGCGCCTGGTCAAGGACTACGTGGCCTCGACCGCGGGGCGTCTGACGCTGCATTTCCTTCCAGGCTGCGCGCCGGAACTGAACCCGGACAAGTTGGTCTGGAGCCATGTGAAGCGCACCGGCGTGGCCAGGAATCCGCTGCGCAAGGGTGAGAAGCTGCGTGATAAGATCGACGCCCAACTCGCCGCCATCAAGCGAGTACCTGCACTCGTGCGCTCATTCTTCCTCGCCCCCAGTGTCATGGCTGTTCAACGCTTTGGGATAGTGATTGAGAGCGAGGATGTGGTAGAGGTCGGCAAGCGCGGCGCGGTAGCGGTCCTGGCTGAGGGTGCTGGCGCTGGGTTTGCTGTTCATCAGGATGTTGAAGGCGAAGCTGCGCAATCGGGCGATGACGCCAGGGTTGGTTCGGATCCGGGATCGATCCTCTGCGAAGGTGACGTCTCGGACATAGTGGGAGGAATTTTCGATGCCCCAATGTGCGCGGATGGCCTTGGCGGCGATGGCGGCGGTGAGGGATGTGTTGGCGACGTAGAAGGCGGTGTCGTGTGTCAGCTTGAGCAGGCCGGTTTCGGGATTGCGGGTGGCGATTGCGCGCTCGACCTGAATGATGGCGGTGACATGGGGATGCCAGTCGGTGCCGGCGAGCGCGCAGGCGGGATTGAAGGCGGAGACGGTGCGGGTTTCGTCACGATTGCGGCCGCGGTCGCGGGTCCGGAAGACGTCGTATGGGGCGCTCGATGTGGCGATATGGTGGATCGCCTGCTTCAGCGTCGGTTGATTGTCCTTGACCTGGACGATGAGGCTGATGTTGCCCGCCTGGGCGACGTTGAAGGCTTTTTTTGGCAGTGCAGGGCATCCAGGGTGACGAGTGTGTCCTTGGCGATGCCCAGTTCGGCGAGCAGCGCCTGGGCGGCGGGGATCTCGCTGGATTTCTCGCCGATCTCGACATGAGCGAGCACCAGCTTGGTGTCGGTGGCGAAGGCGCTGAGCACATGAGCCGCGGTGCGGTCATGGAACCTGTCGAAACTGCCGCGCAGGGTCTTGCCGTCGAGCGCAATGCTGGCCGTGCCGGGCTTGGTCCTGGCCGCCTGCAGCAGTGCCGCGTGGCGTCGGAACGCGGCCTCCACCGCGCCCGGATCGAGCCCCTGGAGGATGTAGCGGATCGCCGTGTGCGAGGGCGCCCGGCGCCATTTCAGGCCGAAGCTGCGGTTCAACCGGCGGCGATGGACGTCGATGAAGGTGACGATGCCGCGATACGAGTTGCTGCCGCTGATGATCGCCAGGATCGAGAACAGCAGGACATGCGGCAGCTTGTAGAGCTTGCCTTCCGCGCGCCGCGGATCGGGAACCTCTGCCAGGATATCGAGCAACGAGCTGAACGCGGCCATGACAACCTCCGTATCGGTTGCCTTCCCAAGAATCCCAAATCCCGCCGGTCGGGAATCCCCATATTCCCCAGAAAGTCAGTTCGCCCCCACAGTGTTGCGCATCCGACCCACCCCAACTCAGAAACCAGCGTTGAACAGCCCTACCGCCAGTGTAGCCTATTACAGACTGTTAAGTAAGAGTCCGGTTGAGGCTGCCTACCCAGTTGATCGTCACGTTGCATCCGCAGCCGCATATTCACGACCTGTGTGAATATGCGATATGCATGTGTTAGACAGACACCCTCTATGCAATCCCAAGTTCCTGTGCCGATCGTTCCTGTTATTGTCCGCATCGACTGTCCCAGCACCGCAAGCCCGCTCCGAAAAACATGATACCGAGAATTGCCAGATCAGGTAATTCAGGAAAGACCGGCCACTCGGAAAAGTCTTAAGCTATACCAAGACCTATCTGGCAGGTGGTTTGGCCGCTTCAACCGTCTTGGAATGGGCCTTCTCGGAATGCGCCATGGCCGCGGCAGCATGCAGCCTGGCGGGTTCGTGCTCACCCATGTTGAGATGGTGTGCGGCCTCGAGGTGATGGTGTTCTGCTACGGCGTGATGCGATGCCGCAGCGATATGCACGGCGGCCGCCGGATGATTGGGGGCCGATTGGTGGGTGCCGGGGCTGACCGCGGCGGGATTCGCTATTGTCATGTGATTTCTCCAGAAATGGTCCAAGGTTACCGTTCATGGGAGGCATATGATAGCTTGCCCAAGAACAAACTCAAGATATCAGACCATCGCATTGCCCGGTAGGATCGGGAAATACTTACATCGCCAACTATCCGACGTCACACTTAGATTCGGTCCAAGATGATATTCTATTCTTACAGTGCCTTCGTAGCATCAGCCGAATTGAGGCCCAGAGGATGAATGCCAGGGCGTTGGTTCGGTTGAGGCCCTCCCAATCCATGCTCAGGCCCGGCATCGGTTCGACCAGGCAATGATGCGTTCCCCATGCGGTGATCGCGATCCAGCGGTTTGATCTGTCAAACCGGGGGCGCGAAGCGAGCGGGTGGTCCGCTTGTTGGAGCCGAGGGAGGCAATCATGGCGCACTACGCAGGACTGGACATTTCGGACAAAGACACCGCCATTCACGTTGTGGACGACAACGGGAAGCTGGTCTGGCGGGGCAAGAGGGCCAGCGAGCCGGAGGTGCTCGCCGCGGCCCTGCGCCGGCATGCGCCCGAACTCGTTCGGGTCGGGCTCGAGACCGGACAGTTGGCGCCGTGGCTCTACCATTCGCTCAAGGACCTCGGTTTTCCGGTGATCTGCCTCGATGCGCGCCATGCACGCGTGGCGACAGCGTTGCAGCGGAACAAGACTGACGCACACGAAGCCGAAACTTTGGCGCAGTTCGTCCGGTAGTGTCCGGGGTCGTGGTGGACTTTTGGGCCCTGTAACGGTGTAGTTTGAGGTGGCCATCGGATCAGTCGGCTATGGTGGAGTTGCGAGACTTCAACCTGAAGCCTGGAGAACCCGATGACCGAAGATAGATTACCACTGGCTGAGCTACTGGCCAAAGCCGGGGACGGCGATTTTCTGCGCAGCGTTGCGGAGGCGGTGGTTCAACTGCTGATGGAGACGGATGTGGATGGGCTGATCGGCGCCAGCCGCTACGAGCGCAGCGGCGAGCGCGCGACCTATCGCAACGGCTACCGGGAACGCGCATTGGACACGCGGCTTGGCAGCTTGCAGCTTCGGATCCCGAAGCTGCGGCAGGGGAGCTACTTCCCGCCGTTCCTGGAAGCTCGCCGGACCTCGGAGAAGGCGCTGGCCGCGGTCATCCAGGAAGCCTGGATTGGCGGCGTCTCGACCCGGCGGGTAGACGAGCTGGTGCAGGCCATGGGGCTGACGGGGATCAGCAAGAGCACGGTCTCGAAACTGTGCAAGGACATCGATGAGAGGGTGAACGCCTTCCTCGACCGGCCACTCGCCGGCGAGTGGCCGTATCTGTGGTTGGATGCGACCTATCTCAAGCAGCGCGAAGGTGGGCGGATCGTCTCAGTTGCAGCGATAATCGCAGTGGCGGTGAACACCGACGGTCGGCGCGAGATCGTCGGCCTGCACATCGGCCCGTCCGAGGCGGAGACCTTCTGGTCGACCTTTCTCAAGAGCTTGGTCCGCCGTGGGTTGCGTGAGGTGAAACTGGTGATCTCCGATGCTCATGAAGGGTTGAAGGCGGCGATCCGCCGGGTGATGGGGGCATCCTGGCAAAGATGCCGCGTTCACTGGATGCGCAACGCCTTGTCCTATGTGCCGAAGGGGCAGCAGAGCATGGTGTCTGCAGCGTTGCGTCAGGCGTTTATCCAGCCGGATCGCGTCAGTGCCAGCCAGACCCTGCGCCATGTGGCCGACCAGCTCCGGGGCAAATGGCCAAAACTTGGCGCGTTCATCGACGACAGTGAAACCGACGTGCTGGCGCACATGGACTTTCCCGCCCAGCACCGAACCAAAATTCACTCGACGAACCCGCTCGAACGCCTGAACAAGGAGGTCAAGCGCCGCGCCGATGTCGTCGGCATCTTTCCCAATGAAGGTTCGATCATCCGCCTGATCGGGGCCGTGCTGCTCGAGGCCAACGACGAATGGCAGACACAGAACCGCTATATGCAGATCGAGGGAATGGTCGAACTCATGGCACCCGCCATCGATGCCGATACACCACGAATTTCCACCGTCGCCGCGTGACCATTGGCCGCTTCAGCTACACCAGAATTTCCACCACATTGACGGACGCTATCTGGTATCGGGACCGCCGGTCGGTAACCCCTATATCCCCAAATAATCAGTTCGCACCGCGGTGTTTCGCATCGGACTCACCCCGGCTCAGAAAATAGCGTTGAACAGCCCCGGGGAATCTCCCGCGAGTCAGTATCATTGCGCAAGATTATTATATGACACGCAATACGAGAACGATAATCACAACCAGCACTACCAGTCCCAGAAGTCCACCGCCGATATACATGGCTTCAATCCCTTTCTGATATCCCATAGTGATTTTTCGACAATGCAACACGGGTGCCGGGTGTGCCCCGCATTTGCTGGATCGTGGCCGCCCCTTCCACAGGCCGTTGGCCACAATTATTTTGAAACGCAGAGAATAGAGTGGAACATTTATCGGGCATGTATGGCGGCGCGGGGAGAGTCGGAAACTACTCAATGGCGGCGGTACTCGGGATGATGCGCAAGCTTGAGCTTCCCCGCCTGCTGGGCCGGAGGGCGTCGCGCGAGCGCAATCTCGCCCTGGCGCTGATTGCGGGCCGTGGGGATTGTCAGGTTGATCGAACGAGGTGTGATTTGACCGAGACGCGATCGATCAGGCGGCGAGATTGGCGGCGTAGTCGGTCCAGAGCAAAAATGCATCGGCTCTTGCGTGGCGGTAGGATCTGGCGGAGAGGCGATGGCGTTTTGGGCGGAACAGGGTGGTGATCTGGTCGTGGGTGGCGAGAAATCTCTGGGCATGACCTGGGGATTTGAACCGACCCATGATCTTTTCTCGTCGCCTGGTGTGACGATGGGATGCTTCGATCCGGTTGTTCAGCCGCTTGTGCGATCGGTGATCGGCGCTGCGGCAATCCGTGCGAAGGGCAACGTCGTAGCTCCGTAGCTTATCGGTCACCACGACGCGCGGCTGACCCCATCGGCGCATCAGCTTGCGGAGAAAACGCCGGGCGGCTCGGGCATCTCGCCGCTTCTGGACCAGGATTTCCAGCACGTCACCGCGATGATCAACTGCCCGCCAAAGCCAATGCTTCTCGCCGCCAATGGTGATCACCATTTCATCGAGGTGCCATTTGTCGCCGGCCGGCAGCCGATCGCGACGGATTTGCGCGGCGATCTGCGGGCCAAACCGATCGACCCAGACGCGGATCGTCTCGTAGCATACTATCACGCCGCGAGCGGCCAGAAGATCCTCAACGTCCCGCAGGCTGAGATTGAACCGGTAATAGCTCCAGACCGCATACGCGATCACCGATCGAGGGAAGCGATATCCCTTCAAACGTGCAGGCAGAGTCAAAGCCATCATCCGAAATCGCTACGGGCACACGATCACCACGTCAACCTGACAATGCTCGCCAAGCCATCCTTGACCGTCTTGCTGCAACAATGGCGACCCGTTGGCGGAGCCCAATCCTTGTCCATGTCAACATCGACTATGCCCTATCGTAAAGATGCTTTTGACGCCTGCGCTTACGTCAGGGATGAACTTGTCTATCATCTTTATATGAAGATATTCATAATATCTAAAATCTTGTCACGAAATCGAAAATCTACGGCTGATGGTCCTGCGATCTACCTGAAGCGTGTCCCTAAGGAATGATTGGCTCCCAGAACCGGCATTACGGCCCGTCCCGGAAGTAGCAGGGGGTGGCGTCAGATAGTCACCGCACAGGCCGCCGGCGAACCCCAGAGCCCGCCCCATAGACTGTCAAAACACCCCGCCACAAGCTCGCCAGGATGGCAGGCACGAATCCTTTCTCACGGCTCTTTCGCCGGCCGCGTGATTGATGGCCCCTGATCGCCTTTCGCCGCGGGGAGTGTCGCGTCTGGTGTGGTGCAGACAAGAAAAAGGGGACCCCATGGCCGGGGTCGCCGAGTGGCAGATCGCTAAACGCTGAGACGATTGGAAAGGCAACCCAAAAGCCTTGTCCAAGCTTGGAGGTGCGTTTTCCAGCCTTGGTTTCAAGGCGAGATTACGCTCTCGTGTCATGGCGGCAGACTGACCGGCGTGCCACATCACATCTTAAAACACGCATATTGCGGCCCCGCCAAACCGGGCCATATCTGACCGTGAAGCGGAAAGCGATCTCCGCTGAGGTTCCCTCCCAATCTCTTAACTTGGCGGCCTCTAAGGCCGCCATTTTCCTTTTTGGCATTCGTCACGGTCGGTCCTGGGCTTCGTGCCAGATACGGAGAATCCGCACCGTATCGGATGACGTATCGACCTCATACACGATCAGATACGGCCACACCGCCACCAGTTCCCGGGTGCCGGCGGCCAAGCCCACGCGGCCCCGGGTGGGAAACAGCGCCAGGCTGTCGCCGGCGAGAACCAGTCCACGCAGAACGCTTGAGGCTGCGTTCGGGTTGAGCAGTTCGAGATAAGCAACAATGACATCACGATCTTCCAGGGCAAGCTGATGCCATTCGACCTGCATGCTCAGTGACCGGCGATCGCCAGGTTCAGCCGCTTGATCTCGCGCAGGAGATCGGCGCGCACCTGCTCATGCGGCACAGCCGGGCGGAGATCGGTCCGGGCTTCAGCGACGGCAGCTTCGAGGAGCCGCCGCTCGGCCTCGAGTTCAAGATCGATCTGGGGAACGGTCCGGTTCATAACGATAGTGTGATAACCTATCCTGGAACTTCAGGGGCAACTCCTTTGTTCGTTTTATGTTCTGATCTTGTCTGTGTCGATACTTTCCTAATGGAGAGGGAAGGTTACACCAAAGGATAGTGAAGGCGGCCCGAAGTATACAGGTGGTGGCGCATATACCACCGGCGGCGGAGGAGGAGGCGGTGGCGGCGGCACATATACGACTGGCGGGGGAGCATAATACACAACAGGCGGTGGAGGGGGCGGTGGTGGCCCTGGAGACCACCATCCCCAAGGCCTGTGCGGGCCGTGCGCCCAGGGTGGTGGTCCGGGTGGGTGGCCCCAGCCTGGAGGTGGAGGACCATGAGGACCGCCGGCCCATGGTGGCGGTCCTGCTATCGCGATGCATGTAGAACCAGCGATGGCTAGGGTGAAGAGGCCGACAATGAGTCCAAGGTGCTTGGCTTTCATGATTTTCATCCCCTGCTGGAGGCAGCTTGCACATGAATTATGGCGTGTTTTTGGTGGGCATAAACGCCCGATCCGATGGTGCTGGCGTCGGCGCTCGCGGACGCCGCCGCCGCCATCGCCCGGCTCGACCAGGCCCTCGCCAGTCATTCCCTGGCCCAGGCTTTTCTCCACCGTGCCCGCCTCGAGGCGGTCCGCCGGCAGGCCGCGGTCGACGGCCAACTCATCAACCCCTGGCATCTTGCCGCGACGATAGAAGACCTGCGCCTGCGCATGGATCCTTACTTGCGCATCATCGACCGCGGCGACATCCTCGACAAAGCAAAGTTCGCCCTCACCCTGTACCAGTGGCTCGTCGCGCCTGATTTCGATCAAGAGGGCGAGGTCCAACGCGCTGAGGCGATGCTGGCAATGCAGCCGACTGCCCTGCCGCCGCTGATCGCCGCGGCGCGGGGTTTGCGGGACTGGATCGAGACGGGCGAAACCCGTCCGGCTATGCGCGCGGCGATGATCCGCTTCTGGCGCCAGCGCGGCCTACTACGCCTGCCCGTCCCACTCACCGGCGCCGCAGCGCTCAGGGCCGAACAAAGCTGGGACCGCGACGTTTGGTTGCCGGCTTTCCTGAAGGCGATCGCGCGTGAAGTGGCGGATGGTCTCGACTTGCTCTACACCATGGAGCGTGCCTGGTTCGATGCCCGGCGCAGCATCGCCGGTCGCCGCAAGGACTCTTACATCGCTCCCGCCGTTGATCTGCTGGCGGCGGCGGCGCCGGTGCTCTCCGCGACCACGCTCGCCCGCGCCCTCGGCATCGCAGTGAGGAACGCCATACGCATCCTCACCGAACTGATTGCGGCCGAAATCGCGGTCGAGGACACGCACCGCACCAAGCGGCGCCTGTTCGGGCTCAAGGGCCTGGCGCCGCTGCGCGAGGTGGTGCGCCCACCCTATCGGTCGGATCCGACCCGTAGCCGCGGCCGTCCCCGCCAACCCATCGAGGAGGAGGAGGCCGAGGTTGCGCCGCCTCCATTATCGCCCCTCACGCCAATCGAGCGCCACGAATTCGATTACACCGCGCTCGAGGAAGCGATGGCTGAACTCGATACCGCGATCCGCCATGCCCGCCTGGCGCTTCAGGCCCGGCCGGAGCCAAACCCGCCGGCGCCGTCCCGCCCCGTTTTACCCGAGGGTGGGGCTGCTCAATAATGCACCGCGGTTTGGCAAACGCCGGTCGGACCTTCTGGCGGCAGGGTCGCCGAGCTGATAGATTCGCTTGATTGTTTGCCGATACCACGGGAGCGCGCCGATGCCCGAGCCAGTTCAGCTTTCGCTTTTCCCCGAACGGGCGAGCCTGGTGCGCATCCGCCCCGAGCGCAATGAATGGCGCTTCTACCGCCTCGAAATCCTCCCCGATCTCTTTGGCTACACCCTGCTCGCCCGGCACTGGGGCAGGATCGGCACCAAGGGCCGCATCCGCCTCGACCCGCATCTGGATTTTGGCGCCGCCCTCAACGCCCTCGCCGCTTTGACCCGCCGCAAGCGCCGCCGCGGCTATCACGAGCGGGCAGGGTGGTAACTTCCGCCTGAAAGAAAGCATGGAGAGTGACTTCACCCGGCGAAACGCCAGGGCGGTTCACTTCATGCCGGACAGGCGAACGGAATTTCCCCGACCCGGTCGCCGGGAGTTTCGGCTGGCCGTCACCTGCCAAGCGTGGGAGAGTGTCGGCGAGATATCGCGGAGGTGCCCGTCATTGCCGGAATTGAGAGCATGAACAGCCGACCTGTGATGGCGCGTGACAGGGCTGGCGCCGCAGCCCGCGCTTGTCAGGCCGCGTGCCACTGGTGCGCGCCATGACGGTAATCGCAACCGATCTTGCCGCCCTGCTCGGCACGGTGCGGCGCCCCGGCGATTTCTACGTGGCCGGCGAGATCGCGTTTTCGCCCCCGTCGCTGGATGTCGCGAGTGTCGGCCCGGTTGCCCTGCCGCTGCTGCCCATCCAGGCCCGGCAACTGATCGACGCCGCGGAACCGGCGCCCTTTGGCCGCGGCGAACAGACCATCATCGACCCGACGGTGCGGCGCTGTGGCCAGATCGGCCCGGATCGCGTGCGGCTCGGCGGCCGACATTGGGCCAGGACGCTGGAAGATATACTGGCCCGGGTCAGCGACGGCCTCGGCGTGGACGAGCCGATCGACGCCGAATTCTACAAGCTGCTGATCTACGACCAAGGCGGCTTCTTCGTCAGCCACCGCGATACCGAGAAGGTGGCCGGCATGTTCGCCACCCTCACGGTGGTATTGCCGTCGCATTTCAGCGGCGGCGACCTGATCATCCGACACAAGGGGCGGGAAGCGTGCCTTGCTCTGCACACCGGCGACCCAGGAGATGTGGCATTCGCTGCCTTCTATGCCGACTGCGTACACGAGATTCTGCCGGTCAGCGAAGGCTGCCGCCTGGCCCTGATCTACAACCTCCTGCGCCGGAGTCGCTCTGGCCGCGGTCGCGCGCTGCACCCCCCGGACTACACGGCGGAACAGGCCCGCATCGCGGCCCTGCTGCGGCGCTGGACGGACACCGCCGGCCCCGACGCTGCCCTGCCGGCCAAGCTGGTCTATCCGCTGGAACATGCCTACACGCCGGCCGAACTCGGTTTCGCGTCGCTGAAAGGTGCTGATGCGGCGGTTGGCGGTGTGCTGACGGGCGCGGCGCGGGACGCCGGGTGCGATCTGCACCTGGCGTTGCTGACCATCGAGGAAAGCGGTGCGGCGGAGTATGCTGATACCTATGGATCGCGACGCGGCCGGTGGGACACGGCGGATGCCTTCGAGGCCGGCGAGGTTTTCGAGCGCAGCGTGGCGCTGTCCGACTGGCGACGGCCTGACGGCACGAGGTCCGATCTGGGCGAAATTCCCGTTGAGGAGGACGAGATTGCGCCACCCGGCGCCTGCGACGATCTAGCGCCGGACGAGGAGCAGTTCCACGAGGCGACCGGCAACGAAGGTGCTTCCTTCGAGCGCAGCTACCGCCGTGCCGCCCTGGTGCTCTGGCCGCGGGCTCGTCTGTTCGCCGTGTTGAGCCAGGCTGGACTGGGTGCGACACTGCCATATCTCGGCGATCTCGTCCGGCGCTGGGCCGCTGCCGATCCCGATTGTCGCGCCGCGCTCTGGCGCGATGCGCAAGACCTCGCCGAACACATGGTCGGACGCTGGCCAAAGCATGATTGGCGGGACACCGAGCGCAAGGAACCGAGCGAAGCCGGACAAATACTCGGCCTGCTCGCCGAGCTCGGCGACACGGCCACGATCGAAACCGTTCTGACCGGGATCATCGCCGGGGGCTTCGGCAAGGCGGACACGGACGCGATCATGGCGGCGCTCGGCCAACTCGCGCCGCTCCGGCGCGTGGCGCTGATCGAGTTGATCGTCGCGGAGTCGGCAGCCGGCTCCCTCGGCGCCTGCGCCAATCTGCTGGCCCGCGCGGCAGTCGCCTGGGCCACATCGGGTAATTGCGATCTGACCGGCGCCGCAACGCGCCTGCTGACGGCACTGCCGTCAGGTGCGGCGCGCGCGACGCCATCGTCGGGATGGCAACAGAGCGGTCGCGCCGTGGTTGCCGGCGTCGTCGCCGACCTGGTGCTTGGCTTCGGCGCGATCGATCCGGTTCTGGCCGAGCGGGCGATCGACCATGTCCTGGCTTGGCCGAAGGTCTACGGAATGGACGCCGTGCTGGTCCCCGCAGCCCGGTGCTTGTGCCAGCGGCAGTTGGTGCGGGGGACGGCGGCGCTGGCGCGGCTGCGAACCGCCTGCCTCGCCCATCTGCGACGCCGGATGGCCGAAAAGCTGGCCGCCCCGACGGACTGGCGCCGTGACAGCAAGATCCCGTGCCGCTGCCCACGCTGTGCCGATCTCGCGAGATTTCTGGCGAATCCGGACGCCAGTACCTGGGTTCTGAAGGCCGCCGAAGCCGAGCGCGCGCATGTCCAGCACAGCATACGACAGGCGGGCAGCGACGTGGACACGACGATCGACCGCTCCGGCCGCCCCTATCGGCTGGTCTGCACCAAGAACCAGGCCAGCCATGAGCGCCGCCTGCGTCAGCGCCAGCGCGATCTGGAGGCCGTGGCCGAGCTTACGTTATGAAGACGCGTGCAGCCCCGACATACGCCATGTAGCGGAAGCTGGCCCACGAGGTCCGGCTGGTTTTTACACCGCCACCCCGGCCTGGTTTTGATCCGCCGTTGACAAGCCGCCTATCCGGCGGGGAGGGCCTATCAGGCGGGCGCGGGTTGTTCGTCGCAGCCAGCCGGCTTGCTCGCCCTCATTGGCGATCAGAGCTGGCACCAAATGGATTTCGTCGAGAGAGGGACCAGAGCACCTGAGGGGATGATCGCGGGAAGCTGCGCGGACATGTCAAGCACCTTTGCTCGGCGTGCGCGCGCCCCTGAAGGTGATTGTCACAGGATTGCGCGACATGCCTCATGAAACAGCCCAAGGGTTGATGAGAGTGAGGCCGCAATCCTCAAAGCCGCCTGTGTCGCGCGTCACCACGCTCGCGCCATGGGAGCGTGCGACCGCAGCAATCATTAGATCGAGTGCCGCTGTCGGTCGGCCTCCGCGCCTTCGGGCCGCGAAGATATCGGCGTAAGCAGCGGCGGCCTCCATGTCGAAGGGCAGGACACGTCCTTCGAAGTCCTCCGAAAACATTGCCGCTGCTGCCGCTTCAAGATCATGACGACGGCGGCCGTCTGGCATGATCGCGAGGCCCGACAAAATTTCGGCCTGAGTGATCGATGTCGTGAAAAGAAGCTCTTCTGGCTGGCCCTCTATCCAAGCCGTCACCTCTGGCGACGGCCGAAGGCTCATCATGGCGGACAGGATGTTGGTATCGAGGACGAACATCACTCGAAGCTCGGCGGCTCGCGTGCGTTGTCTCGCGGCGGCAACTCAAGATCAACGCCGCCAAGCGCGGCGAAGCGCGCGTGGATCCGCTCGGCCAGACTACGTCCCGAGCGCGACGCGTCCTTGGTGAGCGCCGTCTGAAGGATGCGCCTGGCTTCAGCCTCCATGGAGTGCCCGTGTTCCGCTGCGCGAACGCGAAGACGCTCCTTCACCGCCGCATCAATGTTGCGGATGGTCAGGGTAGCCATTGGTGTCAATGTCCCAGTGCGCTGCATGCCTGCATCGTAATCGATGCGTTCATTGAATGCAACGCATAATGCCCACCCCGTTCTCTGATATCAAACATGATAAAGGACGTTATCATGCGCGACCGTCAACTCGCAGCGTTCCGTAATTGAAGATTTCCGGCTGGTTTTTACACCGCCACCCTGGCCTGGGGTTACGCATGAAAGATGCTGATCGCAGCTTGAGTATGGAAAACGGTAGTCGGTCGAATATTTCCAATTCTGTCCGTTTGCTTGAATGGGAGTGGTTTTGGCCCGGGCCGCCGGCTCATCAACGTCCTCAATCCGCTCTTCAAAAATGCCGCTATCGAGCATATCATTGAAAAATATAGATAAAATTTCATGCGTAGCCCCTGCGCGGTTCAAGGAGGCGTTCGAGCCTTCGAATGTTTCAGAACCACGATGCCAAGCGGCGAAGAAAGCCTCGCGCGCCGCTTATGATGACTGGCGTCTTGCCGTCCGTCACCGGCTTGCCTAGCGCTGCATCTTCCTGGATACGCCGCCACTCGGCTGGGCATTGACGATCACAGGGGGTCCGGAAACGCGATTGAGTCCGGCTTGCAGGTCGTGTGGCACGGGACCCGCCGCCTGCAGGAGCGCTTTCGGCCCGGGCGTCATGCGTGGATCCTGGCTGTCGAGAACGGATTGTGGATCGAGCAAGGCTTCCGCTGCTTGAGCACTCTCGGTCCGCTGGGTTGGGGGGGCACCCCAGGGCTGTTCAACGCTGATTTCCGAGCTGGTGTCATCAGGCAATACCGAGGAAAACGGCCAAGCTGCGGGTCACTGACATCATGGTTTCGTCATCCAGATGACCGAACGTGGAGCCGATCTTGTCCCGCTGGGTTGTGCTGGCCTTGTCGATCATGATCTGAGACCGTTTCCGCAAGCCATTGGTCTCGGAGGGGGCCACCGGCAACCTCAGTAGGGGGGGCCTCCGCGAGGGCACCTGTGATGGGTAAAATCGTCACTGTGGCGGTTTCATCAAAGCGGTCTGCATGTATGACCAGGGCTGGGCGCGGTTTGCCGAAATCGCCTTGCAGGGCGACGGTCACGAGATCTCCGCGCTTCACTCCCAGCCATCCAGATCCGCGATGGCGGCATCGAGGAAGGCGGCAAGCTTGGCATCCTGCCGGTCAGCTTCAGCAACAAGGCGCGCCTGGCGGCGGCATTCTTCGTCAAATCCCCTGGCGCGGGTATCCGGTACCCAGATTTGAACGGGCCGTAAGCCAGCTCGTCGCAGGGCATCGCGGCGCTTTTGAACACGCACGGCAACAGGTGTCATGATCTGTCTCCTTTGTGTTACATGTGACATGTAGGAGCCAAAAAGTCCTGTAGAATGGGGGCGTCAATTCGGGAGGCCGCTGGCTTTGGCCAGCGCCGGAAGATATGCAACCTTTCGGTGGCGATATGTGCCATGATTAGCTATGGCCAAGAACAGCAGGGACGGGAATCGATTGTGTGCTGCCCGGCGCCGGGCGGCGCTCGCCGAGCGCGGTATCAAGCAAGTTCTGCTTATGGCCCCGGAGCAGGCGCACCCGTTGCTGAAGCAGGCGGCGACTCTGATGACCCGCGACGATGACCCCCTGGAGCCACTGGCGGCGCTGCGTCGGGCTGGTGGGGCGAATGAGCCGGAGCCCGTCGGGGCATCACCCGACCTGGGTGCGGAACTGGAAGCCACCAAAGCCAGGATCGCGGAAATCGAGCGTCAGGCAGAGGCGCGACTGGCGATGGTGATTGAGGCAGCGGAGCGCCGGAGGCGAGCGCTGGAGGCTGAGCAGGAGAAAGCGCGGGCGAACGCCGTGGAGGCACAGAAGGCCGCCAAGTCCGCCCAGGTAGCCGAAGGACGGGCGGAAGAGGCGCTACGGCGCGCGGAGAAGGCGGAGGCCACGGATCCAGCAGGCCAAGGCGATGCCGGGCCTCAAAGGCCGGCTGGTGCGCTTTCTGGCCGGCGATGTGCTGAAATAGCAGGAGGCCGCTGCGCCGGACTTCTGCAATGGAAAGCCCCGTTTGCGCCCTGTGAGGCGAGTATGGCGCGAAAATTCGATAGCGTCCGTCAATGTGGTGGAAATTCTGGTGTAGCTGAAGCGGCCAATGGTCACGCGGCGACGGTGGAAATTCGTGGTGTATCGGCATCGATGGCGGGTGCCATGAGTTCGACCATTCCCTCGATCTGCATATAGCGGTTCTGTGTCTGCCATTCGTCGTTGGCCTCGAGCAGCACGGCCCCGATCAGGCGGATGATCGAACCTTCATTGGGAAAGATGCCGACGACATCGGCGCGGCGCTTGACCTCCTTGTTCAGGCGTTCGAGCGGGTTCGTCGAGTGAATTTTGGTTCGGTGCTGGGCGGGAAAGTCCATGTGCGCCAGCACGTCGGTTTCACTGTCGTCGATGAACGCGCCAAGTTTTGGCCATTTGCCCCGGAGCTGGTCGGCCACATGGCGCAGGGTCTGGCTGGCACTGACGCGATCCGGCTGGATAAACGCCTGACGCAACGCTGCAGACACCATGCTCTGCTGCCCCTTCGGCACATAGGACAAGGCGTTGCGCATCCAGTGAACGCGGCATCTTTGCCAGGATGCCCCCATCACCCGGCGGATCGCCGCCTTCAATCCTTCATGAGCATCGGAGATCACCAGTTTCACCTCACGCAACCCACGGCGGACCAAGCTCTTGAGAAAGGTCGACCAGAAGGTCTCCGCCTCGGACGGGCCGATGTGCAGGCCGACGATCTCGCGCCGACCGTCGGTGTTCACCGCCACTGCGATTATCGCTGCAACTGAGACGATCCGCCCACCTTCGCGCTGCTTGAGATAGGTCGCATCCAACCACAGATACGGCCACTCGCCGGCGAGTGGCCGGTCGAGGAAGGCGTTCACCCTCTCATCGATGTCCTTGCACAGTTTCGAGACCGTGCTCTTGCTGATCCCCGTCAGCCCCATGGCCTGCACCAGCTCGTCTACCCGCCGGGTCGAGACGCCGCCAATCCAGGCTTCCTGGATGACCGCGGCCAGCGCCTTCTCCGAGGTCCGGCGAGCTTCCAGGAACGGCGGGAAGTAGCTCCCCTGCCGCAGCTTCGGGATCCGAAGCTGCAAGCTGCCAAGCCGCGTGTCCAATGCGCGTTCCCGGTAGCCGTTGCGATAGGTCGCGCGCTCGCCGCTGCGCTCGTAGCGGCTGGCGCCGATCAGCCCATCCACATCCGTCTCCATCAGCAGTTGAACCACCGCCTCCGCAACGCTGCGCAGAAAATCGCCGTCCCCGGCTTTGGCCAGTAGCTCAGCCAGTGGTAATCTATCTTCGGTCATCGGGTTCTCCAGGCTTCAGGTTGAAGTCTCGCAACTCCACCATAGCCGACTGATCCGATGGCCACCTCAAACTACACCGTTACAGGGCCCAAAAGTCCACCACGACCCCGGACACTACCGAAAATTCGGAAAAGGACATGGGGAGATCCCGCTCCCTCCCGCAACCTCCCCCCAGCACAACACAAAACATCGATCCCGCTTGAAGACCCGACGGGGCGGTCACAATGTGACCCTCTTGGACGAAGGCGTCATGGGATCTGCCTTATCCATTCTTGCGCAATAGAACCTGATAAGGCGGATCGGACCCGGGTCGCCTTTTTCTCGTCCCCCTCCTGCCCCTCAGGTCTGCCCCAGACGAGCGTGCCGGGGCACGATCCAGAGGTATTGTGGACGAGGTAGCTCTTTGGCCCTTGAAGGCGCGGCGAGTCAGGCGCAATGTCGATATTGGGAGAAGGGGCCTTGGTTACGCTTTTCTGTCATACACCCGTGAAAAACATTTCCCTTTCCTGGCGGTTCTCGACATGTGGCCGCCTTTTTCTTGTCCCCTGAACCGCGCCGAGCAGAAGGAATGGCAAAGCCGAACACGTTGCTGAAGCGAACGAATAACGCCCTGCTCGACTACATCAGGGGCCTTTCGGCAGAGCCAGGCGCATTCGGGTCGGAGAGCGTGCTTGCCCGTCAGTTCGGGGTGAGCCGCACTACGGTGCGCGCCGCCATCGAAACCATGATCGCGAGCGGGATTCTCGAGCGCGGGCCGGCCCGCCCCCGCGTCATGCGCCGCCCCAAACGCACGGATTATTACACCGAGTCGGAAACCGACGGGCCGCAAGAGCATATCGAACGCGTCTTCATGCAGCGCGTCCTCCTTGGCGACTGGCGGCCCGGGCACACCTTCTCCGAAGCCGAACTGGCGCGCGACAGCAATGCCAGCACCGTTTCCGTCCGCGAATTCCTGATCGGCTTCTCCCGCTTCGGGCTCATCGCCAAGCAGCCGCGCGGCGGCTGGATCCTGCGGGAATTCCATGACGGTTTCGCCGCCGAGGTGGCCGACATGCGCGAACTGATCGAAATGGCCGCCCTCGCGCGCATGCCCCGCGCCGGCAGCGCCGCCCTCACCGAGGCGGCGGATGCGATGATCGCCCGCCACCGCGACATCGAGGCGGCATCTGTGGACGCCCCGCGGAAAGCAAGCGCAAATTTGAGGGTGCACAGGTGTCGGATGCTGCCATCTGTCCGGCCTCTGGGTGCAGAGATGTTCTGCGGGCCTGTATGGGAGTTCGCGGATCGGATCCAAAACACTACAGCGTGCTCGCGCACATTGGTAACAACTGGTTTTCCGACCCCGTCTCGCCGACGGTTGTGTCATACTCTCCTTCGATCGCCTACCTTCTCCGCCAGCCTCAGTAGCTTGGCAGTTTATACTGCTGCAGCTACCGAAGCTCGATAATCCTCTTTCTTTGTGAGCACGGCCCACACAATGCGTGCGGTCTTGTTGGCCTGTGCAACCGTGACCAACATTCGCGGCTTGCGTGTCAGCATCGAAGCAAGCCAGCCTCCTTCGGTCGGGCCTTTCTTGCTAGCGTGTCGGATCAAGGTACTCGCGCCGATAATCAGCAAACGCCGCAAGGTTCGCTCGCCCATCTTCGTTGTCCGCCGCTGCCTGGGCTTGCCGCCAGTCGATTTTTGCAATGGTGTGAGCCCTACCCAGGCGGCAAAGTCCCGCCCTCGCGCGAAAGTCTCCGCGGGTGGCGCCAGAGCGCAAATAGCCGTCGCCGCGATCGGGCCGATGCCCGGGATCGTCATTAGGCGCCGCACATCCTCGTCCTCGCGAGCTCGCCGGGCGATTTCCTTGTCGAGATCAGCGATCTGAAAATCGAGCCCATCGAGCCCATCGAGCCCATCGAGCATGACCAGCATGACCCGGAGCATGTCGCGGGCTGCTACCGGCAGCGAGTTGTCGCTATCGATCACCTCGCGCAGCGACGCCATCCACATCCGGCCCTTCGGAGCAACCCAGCCGTATTCGGCCATGTGACCGCGGATCGCGTTGATCAGTTGCGTGCGCTGCCGCACCAGAAGATCTCGGGTACGGAAAACCAGCGCCGAGGCCTGCTGCTCCTCGCTCTTGACCGCGACAAAACGCATGTTCGGCCGCTGCGCGGCTTCGCTGATTGCTTCGGCATCATTTGCGTCGTTCTTCTGGTTGCGCTTGACAAACGGCTTGACGTAAGCTGGCGGGATTAAACGGACATCATGCCCCAGTTTCGCAAGTTCGCGAACCCAGTGGTGTGCGCCGCCGCAGGCCTCCAGCGCCACCAGGCTGCGAGGCTGCGCAGAGAAGAACTCCAGCACTTTTGCCCGCGTGAGCCGCCGGCTGAAGACCTTGTGGCCATCGGCATCAACGCCATGCGCCTGGAAAACGTGCTTTGCGATATCGAGTCCAATTGTAGTAACCTCGGCCACGGACGCCTCCTCCTGCAGGTGTGTTGACACCTACCTTGGCACATAGGTGCCGTCGGGGGGCGTCCACCCCATCAATAAATTTTTGGAGTGTTGGGTCGGCGGTGCGTGGCCGCGGCTTCAGTCTGCGGGGTGTTCGCTAATGTTGTGGGGCAGCGCGATACCGGCGGCCTTGAAGACATTTCCTGTCCGTCGTCAGAATATTTGGCGCACATCGCGCATCGCAATCCGCTCCACTGGCATTCGTCCGCTCCCTCGATCAGCCAAAGGGAGGGAACCTGAACCAGCCAGCAGAGACCTCAATCCGATCCGGCCAACCCCGCCCGCCTGGGCGAATAAAAGTCGGAACAGGTGGGCGAATAATTCCCGAAATCCCGGGCGAGTTAATCTCGGAATCCCGGGCGAATTGAGCCCGGAATCAGCAAGCGTTTTCCGATCAGGATCGATCTATGCCTGTTTATCATGGAACATGTCCGTCAACAGCACCAGCCGTGTCAGGGCAGGGAGTGACCTTACACCAGTCCTCTTCATGATCGCGGCGCGATGCGCCTCGACGGTCCGCTGGCTGATGCCAAGATCGGAAGCGATGTTCTTGCTCGGGTGGCCGGCAAGCACACGCATCATGATTTCGCGTTGCCGGTCTGTCAGCATGCCCAGGCGCTGCCGCGCATCGTCGCGCGCCTGGGCCCGGCGGACCTGGTTCGAGTTCAGTTCGATCGCGGCGTCTATACCCGCCAGTAGATCTGCAACCGCAATGGGCTTTTCGATGAAATCCGCAGCGCCCGCATGAAGCGCCATGACTGCCTGCTGGACATTACCCTGGCCGGTCATGATAATGACCGGCGTCTCGTTCGCTTCCTTGCGCAACAGTTTCAGAAGGTCGATGCCCGACATGCCGGGCAGGCGCGCGTCGAGTAGCAGACAGGCATGGGAAAGCTGGCAGCCGTCGCGCAGGAAATCCTCAGCGCTGACGTAAGCGGCAACCTGCCATCCGTGTTTGCCGAGCAGGGCGGACAGGCTGTCACGAATAGGCTTGTCGTCATCGATGATGCCGACGCACGCCTCGCCGTGCATGGGATTCGTCGGCGACCGCTCGCCGGTTTCTATCTTCCTGATCGCCGCGGCCAATTCGCCGGGCAGGATCGGCTTATTGAGCCGGACGGCCCCGTGTTGCTCGATCTCGGCCAACGTCTCACTGGAAATTTCGCCGGTCAGGATCAGGCTGGCGACCGGCGCGTCCAGCCGCTTGCGCAACGCCGTCACCGCCTCGGTGCCCGACATGCCACTCGGCAAATTGTAGTCAGTAAGAATGAGGTCGGGTCGGAAGTCGCTGGTAGCGACCCGCGCCATTGCTGCTGGTCCGTCTGGCACTGCCTCAATCCGGTGCCCCATGCCTTCGAGAAACTGCACGAGGAGTCGGCGCAGATCGGGATCGTCTTCGATCAAGAGAATTGCCTTGGGACGCCACGCCAGTGCGACGGCTCGGGAGGTCTGGGCTTCCGCCTGTGCCGCGGCCGACACAGCTGGGGCCAACGGCACCTGGACCGCGAACATCGACCCCCTGCCCATGCGCGAACGCAGTTCGATCGGGTGTCCGAGCAACTCACCAACGCGCCGGACGATCGCAAGCCCGAGCCCGAGGCCGCGGCCACGTTCGCGGGCCGGATTGTCGATCTGATAATGTTCGTCGAAAATAGCAGTCCATTCGGGTTCGGGAATGCCGACGCCGGTGTCCCAGACCTCTATGCTGAGTCCGCCGTGCCGACGCCGACAGCCGAGCAGGATCCTGCCGGATTGCGTGTACTTGATGGCGTTCGACAGCAGGTTGCGCAGCATCTGCTTGAGCAGCGCACGGTCGCTCGCGATCACCACGGTGCTGTCTACGACGCGCAGTTGGACGTTCCGCTCCTCCGCCTGAAAATGAAATTCATCGTGAAGATCGCGCAGGATCTCGTCGACTGCGAACGTCGAAACCGTAACCTTCACGGTGCCGGCCTCGATCTGATTGATGTCGAGCAGGGTGTTCAACATGCCGGCCATCACTGAGGTGGTCTGCTTGATCTGCTGGATCAGCCCCAGCGCGGCTTTGCCACTTGTCGTTTCCGTCAGTAGTTCCTGCAGGAGCGCTATCGTTTGCAGAGGCTGGCGCAGATCGTGGCTTACCGCAGCGAGGAATCGCGATTTCGCGAGCGTCGCCTGCTCAGCCTGCTGTCGGGCGGCCTCCAGGGCGCTTGCCGCAAGCTTCTGTTCGGTGACGTCGGCGAAGGTGACAACGATGCCGTCAACCCCGCCGTCATGGTTGCGATACGGCAGGATTCGACGTGTCAGCCAGCGGCCTGCTGGCGCCTCGATCTCGCGCGCCGCCGGAATTGCAGTCTGCAAGACCGCAGCAGCATCGTCAGCCAGGGTTTCGATGCCTGCAACCCCGGTCAGATCGGCGAGCGGCCGACCAATATCGCCGCGAAGGATATTGAACAGTTCCCGCGTGGCCGGTGTGAACAGCCTTATATTGAGCGCCGGGTCGAGGAACAGCGTTGCCACGTTGGTGCTGTAAAGCACGTTCTCAAGGTCATTGGAGGCGTTTCGCTCGCGTTCGAGGGTTTCCTGCAGCTGGCCGTTCAGTGCGATCAGTTCCTCGTTCAGCGATTGCAGATCCTCCTTGGAGATAAGCAACTCCTCATTGGTAGACTGGAACTCCTCGTTGATCGACAGCGCTTCCTCGTTGACCGCGCGCTGATCTTCGCCGGCTCTCTCCAGTTCGCGAATCACCCCGAGCAGCTCGGTCTTGGTGGCGGCAAGTTCGCCCTCCAGTTCGACAACCCGCGGGGCATTCTCCTCGCCGGTCTTGCCTTGCGCGCGCGGTTTGTCCGGCTGGCGTTCGATGAAACAGACCAGCAGCGCCGCTTCCCCGGTCTCCGGAACCGGCCAGACCTCGATGTCGAACGCCATGCTGCTACTCAGGGTCTCCACGGTGCCGCCCGCGACCACGACGTGCCCACCGCCCTCTGTGGCGCGCTGGATCGCCCCGCGCAGCCTGGCACGGACCCCGGGGTCGACCATAGCCAACAGGTCATGGGATGGAGGACCTGGCGGCACCTTGAGAAAGCGCTCGGTCGGCCCCAGTGAGAACAGGGTTTCGCGACGCGCATTGATCAGCACAGCGGCCGGCGCATAAAGGTGGAGCACGAGTCTGCCGCAAAGTTCGGCGAGGCTCGCCGGGCGTGGCGGACCGTCAGGAGGGCGGCGCAGCGGCGGTAGCCGTAGCGTATCGCCGATCCCGATCGAGAACCCCAGATCGCCCGGCATGAGCGGGCCGTCGCGCTGATAGATTCGCTCCTTCTTGGAGATGACCGAGAAACCGTGGTCGGCGCGGCCGGTCGTCTCCGAAGTGCCTAGCAGGAGGATGCCGCCATTACGCAGTGCGAAGCGGCACAGGGACATGACCTTCGCCTGTGCCTCCGGCCGCAGATAGATCAGCAGGTTGCGGCACGAAACAAAATCCAGCCGGGAGAACGGCGGGTCGGTCAGCAGGTCCTGGACGGTGAACACCACGAGCGAACGCAACTCGGGCACGATGCGATAGCTGTCGCCTTCGCGGATGAAGAAGCGGCCGAGCCGATCTGCCGTGACCTCGGCTTCGATCCTCGGCGGATAAAGACCCTCGCGCGCAGCAGCAACGGCTTCGGCATCGATGTCGGAGGCGAAGACCTGAATCTGGCTTTGCGATTTCGCGCGGTCCAGCGCCTCACGAAACAGCATTGCCAGGGAATAGGCTTCCTCGCCCGTGCTGCACCCGGCGACCCAGATGCGGATCGGCAGGTCTTGGGGGTGGCGGGCGATCAGATCCGGGATCACCTGCTCCTCCAGGGTCTTGAAGATCTCCGGATCGCGGAAAAAACTGGTGACGTTGATCAGCAAGTCCTTTGCCAGCAGGTCGAGTTCGGCCGCATTGCCGCGCAGCATGTCGAGATAGGCCTGCAAGTTGCCGGGATCTATGGCGGCGAGCGCCATCCGCCGCTCGATCCGTCGCTGCAGGGTGCCCCTCTTGTAGGGCGTGAAATCATGCCCGGTGCTGCCAAGCACCATCGCGATGATGGCCTCGAACGGCGGCTGATCGGGGGTGGGTTCACGTTCGGACGATCTATCGAGGGAACGAGCGTAGCTGATCAGGCGGGCGGGGATTTCGGCAAGCGACAATACGGCGTCGACCATGCCGGTCGCGATCGCATTGGACGGCATGCCATCATACGCGGCCTCGCCCGGATGCTGGGCGATGACGAGCCCGGCATGTTCGCGGATCGAACGGATGCCGATGCTGCCATCCGCGCCGGTGCCCGAGAGCACGACCGCCGCCGCCTGCGTCCCATAGCAGGTGGCCAGCGAGGGCAACAGGAAATCAAACGGCAGGCGTGCCCCGTGGTGGGCCAGAGGTTGCGACAGGCGCAGCACACCGCTGTCAACCGCCAAATACGTGCCGGGTGGTATGAGATAGACGGTTTCAGACTCGACCGGCAATCCGTCCGCCGCCTCGCGCACCATCATGCCGGTATGCCCCGACAGCAGATCGGCCATCATGCTCGGATGGTTGGGATCGAGATGCTGGACGACGATCAGCGCCATCCCGGACCCATCGGGCATCGCGTCGAGCAACTTGCGGCATGCATCGAGTCCGCCTGCGGACGCGCCAATGCCCACGACAAGGAATCGCCCCGGCGTTGTCATGGCTGCTATATCTGTTACCGCCTGATGGCGCGTTTGCCGGGCGGCAGGCTGCGGCGGTTTCATGGCGCCGATACTCCTGTCCCGGATCAATTACTCAACCAATACGCTGTCTCAACCAAAATAACAACGAATTGATCCGAAGCTGCCAAGTATACCTTTGGCCCATAATAGACTCCATGGCTGTTCAACGCTTTGGGATAGTGATTGAGAGCGAGGATGTGGTAGAGGTCGGCAAGCGCGGCGCGGTAGCGGTCCTGGCTGAGGGTGCTGGCGCTGGGTTTGCTGTTCATCAGGATGTTGAAGGCGAAGCTGCGCAATCGGGCGATGACGCCAGGGTTGGTTCGGATCCGGGATCGATCCTCTGCGAAGGTGACGTCTCGGACATAGTGGGAGGAATTTTCGATGCCCCAATGTGCGCGGATGGCCTTGGCGGCGATGGCGGCGGTGAGGGATGTGTTGGCGACGTAGAAGGCGGTGTCGTGTGTCAGCTTGAGCAGGCCGGTTTCGGGATTGCGGGTGGCGATTGCGCGCTCGACCTGAATGATGGCGGCGACATGGGGATGCCAGTCGGTGCCGGCGACCGCGCAGGCACAATGATATTTTACACGATCGTGGTGGGCCTCCTGATTCTGGCGATCGATCGCGTCGAAGCGATCGCCGATACGCGGGCACTTATACTGCTCGGAGTTGGCGTCGCCGCGATGTTCGTCCTTTGGCCAAATGCAATCTACTGGGTAGCGCCCACATTAATCGTCTTGCCACTTGCCTCTCGTGAAATGAACAGCATTTCCGCTGCAGTCGCACTATTCACAATTGTACTTCTACCAGGCTTCATTGTTGTATCATCGATGATATTAAGCGGTGCGATGTTTGGGCGCCCGCCCGCCGAAGCGATCGCTGTATGGAACGCGATCCTGCACGGGGCGGCTCCACAGGAAGTCCTTCACAGCGCCTGGCTGGCCTCGTTTGGCGGCCAGTTCGCGGCAGCGTTTGTTGCGCTGGCGCTGATGTGCGCAACTATCGCGCCAAGAAGCTGGCTGATCATCTGGCGCCTCGGGCTCAACCAGCGGGAACAAACCCAACCGGCCACGGCGCTTGCGGCCCTGTTGCTGCCACCGATTTCGGGCGCCTTGGCGACATATTTCTGGCACCTCAACGCACCAATGGTCGTCGTTGCATGCAGCCTGGCTGCGGTCGCCAGTTGGACCGCCACAGCGAGCCTGCGACACGGCGAACGAGCAGCCTGGGTATTGCTCTCGCTGGCCGGAACATCCTTCGGATGGGCGGCACCATTTTTGTGGCAGGACTCCGGACTTGCTCAATTGCGCCATATACTGCTGACATAAGGGGACATTGATCGCGTGTTGATGATCGTCTTCTGATTGCCACTGAAAAGTATTGAGGTGGGACGGCCCACGGCATCGGATGTGAATTGCCTTGACTTTGCCCGTAACTGAAATTTAGGTGGCTTTGGTGCAAATAGCCTGACGAGCCAAAGGTTGTTGTGGCCGCGAGGCTGCGATGTTGTCGCTTTATTGGGCTGTGAGGACGGCCTCCAAGACGGCAGGCGCCGGTCGACCCCGAAGACGTAGCCGAGCGAGGTGGGATTGCTCCTTCCGGATCCGTCGCAGCAATTCGATCCCGGCTGAGGACGCTCGGTCGGCTCCAACCCCGAGACCCTGATCATCGCCGTCCTCACGCATCGCCCTCACCCCGAAGCCAGTCGTGCAGTGCGTCACCACTCATCGGCGTCGCGAACAAGCCGCCCTGTCCCTCCTCGAAGCCCAGTTCGATCAGGCTGACGCGGTGATTATCGGCTTCTACGCCCTCGTGCCGCAGAAGTGTTTGGACGTCATTCGCGGAACCCATCTGGGCCAGCGGCCATGATGCCGCGCCAACAGGCCGGACACATGACCGCATTCGTGCCGCCGCCAAATTCTCGCACCGTCGATCTTGAATCCAGGGCCGTTCCACACATGACCCCGGGAAGCGGTACCCTTTGAGCGGCGGGGCTTCGATGTCGATCATCAAGACCCGGGGTAGGTGCCACACCAAGACTCGGCAACCTGACGGAGCCCGGCGCACTCCTCACATTTTCCAGTATCGTCGCCTATCCGCGCACAAGTCTCATGGCAGCCGGCGCACCGTTTGGGCATATTTTCCTACCTGCACTAGGCTCATATCCACCACGTAAAACTGCCACTGCCCGTGCTTTACCTGCCCGCACACGAAGCCGAGGTCATTATAGTCGCGCTGATAAATCGCCGCATGAACGATCCGCACCGGCACTGGCAGCCGCATGTTCACGTTGTCGGTCATCGCCGCTTTCACGGCGGGGTTATGCACCCCGGTGTCGCGCGACGATCAACGTGAGAATCCGGCGTCAATCAGGATGAGAAGACGGCTGGGGAGGCACCGGCGAAGGGCGTAGCCCGGAGCCGGTGCCTCCCCAGCCGGGCGGCGTCCTTGCCAGGGCGCCGCCGTGGTCGCGGCCGGCCGGGTCGCGGAGGATGCCTCCTCGCAACGGGGAGACCTTCGTGCCCGGCCGCCACATCAACGACCACCAGAAGAGGCTTTTCATGAGATATCGACAGACAGACGGCGTTGCCCTGGCGGCCGCCAGGGCCGGCTTCAGCACGGCCGCGGGCTACCGGCTGGAGCAGAAGCGGCACCTGCCATCATCGGCGAAGCCGCCACGCGGCCGGCGCCGCCCGGATCCGCTGGCGGCGATCTTCGACGCTGAGGTGGTGCCGCTGCTGGAAGCCGCGCCCGGCCTCAGGGCCGTGGCGATCTTCGAGGAGATGTGCCGGCGGCATCCCGATCTCGCCCCGGGTGTCCGGCGGACGCTCGAGCGGCGTATCCGCACCTGGCGCGCGCTGCACGGGCCGGAGCAGGAGGTCATCTTTCGCCAGACCCATGAGCCGGGCGCGATGGGCCTGTCCGACTTCACCGACATGAACGAGCTCGGCATCATCGTCGCCGGCGCCCCGCTCGACCACCGGCTCTATCACTTCCGCCTGGTCTGGTCCGGCTTCGAGCACGCCCATGTCATCCTGGGCGGCGAGAGCTACGTCGCCCTCGCCGAGGGGCTGCAGAACGCCCTCTGGCTTCTGGGCGGCGCCCCGCGCGAACATCGCAGCGACAGCCTCTCCGCCGCCTTCCGCAACCTGGCCGCCGAGAACGTCGCCGACCTGACCCGCCGATATGACGCGCTCTGCGCCCATTACGGCATGACCCCGTCGCGCAACAATCGCGGTGTCGCTCATGAGAACGGCGCCATCGAAAGCCCCCACGGCCATCTCAAGCGCGTGGTCCGCGACGCCCTTCTCCTGCGTGGCAGCACAGTCTTCGTCGATCTCGAAGCCTATCGCCGCTTCATCGCCGAGATCGTCGGCCGCCAGAACCGGCGCCACGCCGAGCGCATCGACGCCGAGCGCGCCGCCCTGCAGAAACTCCCCGAGCAGCGCACCGCCGATTACGAGGAGACCGTCGTCACCATCACCTCCTCCGGCGGCTTCACCCTCAGGAAGGTCTTCTACACCGTCCCCTCCCGCCTGATCGGCCAGCGGCTCCGCGTCCGCCTCTATGACAACCGGCTCGAGCTGTTCCTCGCCGCCACCCCGCTGATGACACTCCCCCGCGGCCGGCCACAACCGGATGGCAGACACGGCCACGTCGTCGACTACCGCCACGTCATCCACAGCCTGCGCCGCAAACCGATGGCGCTGCTCAATCTCGTCTATCGCCACCAGCTCTTCCCGCGCGATGCCTATCGCCAGACCTTCGAGCACCTGCTCGAGCAGACACCGCCCAGGGACGCGTGCAGGATCATGGTCGAACTCCTCGCCATCGCCCATGAGCGTGCCTGCGAGGCTGAACTCGCCAGCGTCCTCGCCGCCGATAGCAACGCCGGCCGACAGCCCGACCTCAATGCCATCCGCCAGCGCTTCGCACCCGATCCCGCCAGCCTGCCCGCACTCACCATCCCGACCATGCCGCTCGCCAGCTATGACATCCTGCTCCAGGGAGCAGCCGCATGAGCGAGACCGCACGCACCGTCGACGCCCAGCGCCTTACCCTGCTGCTCAACGAGCTCAGGCTCCCCGCCATCAAGCAGGTCTGGCCCGACTTCGCCGCCCGCGCCGACAAGGAAGCATGGCCCGCCGCACGCCTCCTCGCCACGCTCGCCGAGCACGAGGTCGCCGAGCGCGACCGCAGGCGCATCGAGCGCCACCTCCTCGAAGCCAGGCTGCCGCCCGGAAAGACCATCGCCACTTTCGCCTTCGAGGCCGTGCCGATGATCTCCAAGGCCCAGGTCCTCGCCCTCTGCTCCGGCGACGGATGGCTCGATACCGGCGCCAATCTCCTCGCCTTCGGCCCACCCGGCGGAGGAAAGTCCCATCTCGCCGCAGCCATCGGCCTCGCCCTCGTCGAGAATGGCTGGCGCGTGCTGTTCACCCGCACCTCCGACCTCGTCCAGAAGCTCCAGATCGCACGTCGCGAACTCGCCCTCGAGGCCACCATCGCCAAGCTCGACAAATTCCACCTGCTGATCCTCGACGACCTCGCTTACGTCACCAAGGATCAGGCCGAAACCTCAGTCCTCTTCGAACTCATCAGCACACGCTACGAGCGCCGGTCCCTGATGATCACCGCCAACCAGCCCTTCGGCGAGTGGGGAAAGGTGTTCCCCGATCCCGCCATGACACTCGCCGCCGTTGACCGCCTCGTCCACCACGCCACCATCTTCGAGATGAACGTCGAAAGCTATCGCCGCAAAACCGCCATCCAACGACGAACCGGACCAGGACGCCCACCCACACGAGCGACAATCACCGAAAACGGCAGATTGTCGCGCCACGACATGTGTGGACGGCCCGCGGGGTTCAAGGTGGCGTCGCAGAGAAGCATGGCGGCGGTTCGACTGCGGTCATGTGTCCGGCTTCTTCGTGCGGTCTATGACCGCGAGCCCAGATGGGTTCCGCGAATGGCATTCCAAAACAATCAACCGGCATTGAGATGCCTTTGTCGCGCACTGGATGTGTGCCATTCGTCGGCTCGACCGATCGCCATCTTCTCCTATCGCTCTTGAACCCCAGGCACCGACGCGGGGCTCAGGCGGCGCTCGGCTGACGCCGATACGCTTCCCCCCGCGCCATCATCGCCCAGACGACCCGGGCGATCTTGTTGGCCAACGCGACCGCCGCGACCTTTTTCGGCTTGCGCGCCAGCAATCCCAACAGCCAGGCCGAACTCGACGGCCGCCCCGGTCTGGTAACCCGGATCACCGAAGTTGCCCCGACCACCAACAGCGACCGCAGCCTCTTGCTGCCGGCCTTGGTGATCTTGCCCAGTCGGTGTTTGCCGCCGGTGGAATTCTCCCGCGGCGTCAGGCCGAGCCAGGCGGCGAAGTGGCGTCCGCTCTCGAAGTTCGCCGGGTTCACCGACAGCGCCAGGGTGATCGCGGTGATCGGGCCGATGCCGGGAACCTTCACCAAGAGTTGACTGATCGGGTTGCTCTTGTGTTGCTCGAGGATTTGCTTGTCCATTGCCGCGAGCTTGGCGTCGAGATCGGCGATATGCTCGCCCATCGCCGCGAAGGCCACCTTGGCGGCCGCGGGAATCTCGGCCGCCTCGGCCAGGACCGCCAGCAGCGGCTCGACATTGGTCGTGCCTTTGGCTGCGATCACGCCGAATTCCGCCGCATGCCCACGCAGCGCGTTAATCGCCGCAGTCCGCTGCCCGACCAGCAGCTCGCGGTGCTTCACGATGACCGTCGCTGCCTGCTCATCAAGGCTCTTCACCGGCACCGTCGGCATGCTTGGCCGTGACGCCGCTTCGCCGATCGCCTCGGCATCGTTGCGGTCGTTTTTGTTACGCTTGACGAAGGGCTTCACATACTGCGGCGGGATCAGCTTCACCCGATGGCCCATCGCACCGAGCCGGCGGCCCCAGTGATGCGCGCCGGCACAGGCTTCCAACGCCACTTCGGTCGGCTCCAGCTTGGCGAAGAACGCCTCGACCTGCGACCGCCGGAGGTCCCGGCGCAGCGCCGGCCGCTCCGCCTCATCGACCCCGTGGATCGTGAAAACATGCTTGGACGTATCGATCGAAATGCGTTTGTATTCCATTGGGCGGCCCTCTCCTTGGGTTGGTAATGCGACCCTACCTTGGCACATCCGATGCCGGCGGGCCGTCCACCCCAACAATCAAGTCGCCGAAACCCGCTTGCCAGCATCAAACCAATCCGATTAACGTTCCGAGGTCGCGATCACTTTCTCATCCTGATCGTCGCGCTTCTCATCCTGATTGTCGCGCTACACGCTTTGCCGCCATGGCCAGCCATTATCTGTTCGAGACGGATTTTTGCAACCCGGCATCGGGGTGGGAGAAGGGACAGGTTGAGAAGAACGTGCAGGATGCACGGCGCCGGCTATGGCAGTCTCTGCCCAGCTTCCCTGACCTGGCTGCGCTCAACGCCTGGCTTGAGGCATGTTGCATCGAGCAATGGGGGCAAATCCAGCACGGCACTCTGCCTGGCACCATCGCCGACGTGCATGAGACCGAGCGCGCTAGCCTGATGCCGCTGGGGCGTTCCTTCGATGGCTTTGTTGAGCACACCAAACGTGTGTCACCGACCTGCCTCGTGCATTTTGAGCGCAACCGCTACAGCGTGCCGGCATCCTTTGCGAACCGGCCGGTGAGCCTGCGGGTCTATCCGGAACGGATCGTTGTCGCCGCGGAGGGGCAGATTCTGTGCGAGCATCCGCGGATTATAGAGCGCGGTCATCACCTGCCGGGCAAACGGTTTATGACTGGCGGCATTATCTCGCCGTCCTTCAGCGCAAGCCTGGGGCTTTGCGCAATGGCGCGCCCTTCGCTGAGCTGCCGGAAGCCTTCAGGCAATTGCAGACCCAGCTTCTCAAGCGCCCCGGCGGCGACCGTGAGGTGGTCGAGATCCTCGCCCTTGTGCTTCAGCATGACGAGCAGGCGGCGCTGTGCGCCGTGGAACTGGCGCTCGAGGCGGGCGTTGCCACCAAGATCCATGTCATCAACGTTCTGCACCGGCTGACGGACGGGAAGACACCGCCGGCAGCCCCCATCGACGCACCTCAGGTCCTGCGTCTGACACGCGAGCCGGTTGCCAATGTCGAGCGCTATGACGCCCTGCGCGACAGGGACCAGCGCCATGCGTCATGATCCTGCAAGCGCCGCCGTGGTGGTGATGCTGCGCGGCCTCAATATGTTCGGCATGGCCCAGGCCGTTGGCGAGCTGATCGAACAAGGCGCCCCCGCCTTCGATGCGGCTGTGCCCATTCTCTCCCAGCTGCTGAAGGCGGAGGTGGCCGAGCGCGAGGTCAGGTCCATCTCCTGCCAGATCAAAGCAGCCCGGTTCCCCGCCTACAAGGACCTGGCCGGCTTCGATTTTGCCGCCAGCGAGGTGAACGAAGCCCTGATCCGGCAACTGCACCGCGGCGACTTCATGGATGGAGCCGATAATGTTGTGCTCATCGGCGGCCCCGGAACTGGCAAAAGCCATATGGCCACTGCCTTGGGCGTCCAGGCGGTCGAACATCACCGCAAAAAGATCAGGTTATTTGCCACCGTCGATCTGGTCAATGCTCTTGAACAGGAAAAGGCAATGAACAGAGCAGGCCAGCTCGCCGAGCGCCTGCTGCGCCTCGACCTCGCTATCCTCGAGGAACTCGGCTACCTGCCGTTCAGCCCGTCAGGCGGTGCACTGCTCTTCCACCTGCTCTCCAAGCTTTACGAACGCACCAGCGTCATCATCACCACCAACCTCAGCTTCAGCGAATGGGCCGGCGTGTTCGGGGATGCCAAGATGACCACAGCCCTGCTCGACCGCCTGACCCATCATTGCCACATCATCGAGACCGGCAATGACAGCTTCCGCTTCAAGGACAGCGCCACCAAACCCAAAGCCAGAAAGGATAAATCACCAGCAGCTTGACCGTCCCTCGCAACGCGGGACATACCTTCAACCCGGATCAATTCTCGATGAAAATCCCGGGTCAGATCTCGGTGGAAATCAACAGGCCAGCGGTCAAATGCACCGCACCGGAAGGCCGGACATATGACCGCTGCCGACCAGTTTGTTCAGCACAAAAAATGTCTTGCCAACGAGGCCGTCCACATATGACGCCGGATTCTCACGTTGATCGTCGCGCGACAGTGGGGACGACTTTATTGCTGTAATGTCGTCTGAGGCTGATGTTTGTGGGCATGAGCGACGTCTGTGTTCCTGTTATTTTCAAAGTGGAGCCGGTTGAGGCGATAGGAGCCGCTCCTGCGAGCACTCGTAGGAGTGCTTCGAAGGACCGGGCATCATGAGGTCGCACCGGACACCGGCGAAGAGCACTGTGCGCTGATGGCGACGCTGATCAGGTCCGCCAGGCTCAGCGGCGTCGAACCGCTCGCCCGGCTCACCGACGTAATCCAACGCATCGTCGCCGGACGCACCAAGGCCAACGAAATCGGCAGCCTGATGCCGTGGAACTGGAAAACTCAGGCTGCTCTGCCAGCCGCCGTGTAGCGCTTGCTCGCAAAAGCAAGGCCGTCATTCAGATAGCGCTTACGCACCGGGCGCACGCGATGGCGCACCAACTGACGCAGCAAATGCACGAACAGTTCGGCGGTCAGGCCGCCCTCATAGGTGCAGTAACAGAACCCGCCCTTGGCGTTGACGGCCGACGCAGCGTTGATCGTCTGACGCTGACCCGGGCGCTCAACGACCGGTTCAGTGGAAATCGGCATCGAGCGTTCCGTCACTCCGAGGCAACGCGCACAGCAGCGTGAGACCAGCAACAGAAGAGACGACTGAGGCAGCAAGGATACCCAGCTTCGCTGCGTTGAGCGTGGCATCTTGAAATGCCTGGCCGGCGATAAACAGCGCCATGGTGAATCCGATACCGGTAAGAAGAGCCCCACCGACAAGTCCCCCCCAGGTGAGCCCCGCCGGCCGAATGGCGACACCCGTGCGCACCCCCAGCCATGCGAATGCTGTGACGCCGATCGGCTTGCCGAGGACGAAGCCCGCCATCACCGCCAGCGAGACTGGGTTGATAAGTCCCTTGATCGTGATCGGTACCCCCGCGTTTGCAAGCGCGAAAAGCGGCATAACGCCGAAGGCGACCCAGGGATGGAGCATGGCCTCGAGCCTCTCGACGGGCGACAACGTCTCGCCCCACTTGGACAGTGGGTTTTATAAAGTCTGGTGATATCAATAGTTTATTTGCCCGCGTGCGGGTGTTGCCACTACATTTTTGGGGCGTTGGGTCGGCGGTGCGTGGCCGCGGCTTCAGTCTGCGGGGTGCTCGCTGATGTTGTGGGGCAGCGCGATGCCGGCGGCCTTGAAGACATTGCCGACCTGGCCGGTGACGTGGGTCCTCGTGGTGATGACCTTGCCGCCCTTTTCGATGGTTGCCTGCTGGAGCCTGTCGAGATCGTTCAGCAACTTCTGCCATTCGGGCTGGAAGCCCCTGGCGCCGCACAGGCGGTTCAGTTCCTTGGCAAGTGTCAGGGCCAGGAAGGAACAGAAAACGTGGCCGCGGATCGCGGCGTCAGCCTGGTGAAAGATCGGCCTTGTATCGAAGCTGGCCTTGGCGGCGCGGAACAGGGCCTCGACCTCGAGCAGGTCGCGATACCGGATCACGGCCTGCAGGGGCGTGACCCTTGCGTTGGTCCTGAGCACGCTGAGGCCATCGAAGCGGGCCTCCTCGGCCAGCTTGCCCGGATCGATCTCGAAGGCGTTGCCGCGGCTGCGGAGATAACGTCGGTAGGCCGAGTTGCCGACCAGCGCCTTGTCGCCCTTCTTCAGCTGGGCCTGCAGCCCGTCGATGATGGCCTGGCGGTCCTCCCTGTCCTTTCTCGCCTCGGCCTCATTGACCGTGACGATGTAGCGCTGGGCCGCCTTGCCCTTGCCAATCCGGACCTCCTTCACCCACAGCTGGGTCTCGCCATGCTGGCGATCGAGCACGAGCGGGACCATCGCGGCCTTGTCCTTCAGCACGACGTCGCGGATCACCCGGCTGGTGCGCTCGCGCGCGCCGAGGATGTATTCCACCCCCAGCGCTTCCAGTGCCGCGATGGTATCGGCGCTGATCATGCCGCGGTCGGCGACCACGCAGGCGCGGGTGATGCCGAAGCGCTCGCGCAGGCGCGTGACCACCGGCATCAGGATCTTCACGTCGGCGGTGTTGCCCGGCACCATCTCGGTGCAGATCGGCCGCCCTTCGGCATCGATCACCAGGGCCAGGATCATCTGCGCGAGGTCGGGGCGATAATCCTTCGAATGGCCACGCCGGCCCAGCGTCTCGCCGCCCTCGCCGTAGAAGGAGAGCGAGGTCGTATCCATGAACACCAGGCTGAGATCGGTGAACAGGTCGCGCCGGCGTTCGAAGAGTTGCTCCTCGATCACGTCCTTGACGCAACGTGGCGCGAGGGCGCCCGCTTGCCTGTCGCCGAGTTCCTCGCCCAGCCAGGCCATCGCGCGATAGAAGTGGTGCAGCGCCAGATCCTCCGCGCCATCGATGGCGTAGCTCTGCATCCAGTCGACACAGGAGCGGTCGGAGCCCGAGACGAACAGCCGGTGCAGTGTGGCGACGAAGACGGCGCGCTCGACGGCAAAGCCGAACTGGCGGCCCTCGAGGAGGTTGTTGAGCACCTCGCCGATGCCGAGCCGGTCCCAGAGGCGGCCGAACAGCAGGGGGCCACCGATCCTGTGGGCGGCGATCCGGCCGGCATCGATATCGGAGAGGATGATGGAACGTTCGGCGTGCCGTGCGATGGAGGCGACGAGCCTGTCGAGTTCGCCGGATGCGGCGAGGACATCCTTGCGACCGAGGGGTTTGATGGTGCGCTGGCGGACGGATTTGCCCACGCGCACGCTTTCGACGAGGTAGAGATAGCTGTGGCCGCGGGCGACTCTCTCGACGACGAACATGCTGATGTTGTGACGGCAATGCCATGCCGAATTCAACAAAAAACTGCCATTCAGCCAAAACTGTTGTTACTACACATTTTTCGCGCCCAAATGTCACCCATTATATATCAATGACTTATATCCATTCGTTGTAACCGGGGCAGAATCCCGGGCGATTTTGTTCAAGCCTGGTGGGCGCGGGCCCTGAGCAGATCCGGGAGATAGGGGACGGCGGCCTGATCGGGGACGTGGAGGCGATCGCCGAGATAGTCCCAGAACGAGAAGCCGAGCCTGGTTGTGGTGCGCATGAGGCCGAGGAAAGCGTCGCGGCAGTCGCGGCCGAGGACGGCCTGGGTGCCGCCGCTGATCTTGCGCCTGGTCACGTGCAGGCGGATGTCGCGCTCGGAGCCGTTGGTGTGGAGCGGGATCTCCGGGCGGTCGAGCACGGTCAGCAACTCCGCCTTGTTGGCGTGCAGGCGTGCAAGCAGGCGGTCGAGAGTGGCAAAACCGGTGCGTCTTCGGAAGATGCGATCGAAGCGGACGCGCAACTCGCTTCGGCGTCGTCGCGTGGGATCGGCACGGTAGGCCTTGAGATCGGCGTAAAACCACCAGATCAGATTGCGGACATGCGCCTGCGCGGCCCGATGTCGCTCGGTGAAAGTGTCGAGCCTGTGCACCAATCGTTCGGCGTGGACCCAGCACAGCGCGTGCCTGCCGACCACGAACTGTCCGGCGTCGTCGCTGACGATGACGGTGTCATTCAGGAACCCGTGGTCCCGGACGGCACCCCAGAGCGCACCTTCGGTGGCGATCCGGACCGGGTCGGGATGGACCTTGAGCACGCTGATGCCAAGCCGCTCCAGATGCGCCTGCCAGGCCGCATGATCGGCGAACTCTTTCGCCGCGGCGTCGGCAAGAGTGCGGATCACCGGGCCAGCGAGCGCGCGCCCGCGCATGTAGGCGAGTGCCGCGTCGTTGACGACATAGTCGGTGTGCCCGGCCCGCAGCAGGTCGAGGAAGTTCAGCCGGCTCTTGCTCTCCCTCGTGCCGAACCAGGCGAAATCGTCATTGCCGACATGGGTGCAGAACCCGTTCCGCCCGGCATGCCGCGCGCCGGTGTCGTCCACCGTCACCCAAGCCGCTGTCGCAAGTCCCGCCCGCAGGACGTCGCGGCTCTCCGCAAGGAAACCCTCCTGTCCCTCGATCAGCAGCCGCAGCACCTGCCGCTTGGAGATCGCCACCCCAAAGGCCCGCAACTGCGCCGTCAGCCGCTCCACCGTCACCTGCCCCTGGTGATGCAGCATCAGCACGAAGCGTCGCAGTTCCGCGCCGAAATGCCCCACCACCCCCGACGGCAGCGGCGCAACGATCGTCCGGCCCGCCGGCGTCACCCACCGCTCCCGCCGGTAGCGGATCGCTCGCGCCCGCAGAACCAGATCCTGAACCAGAAAACTCTCATATCCCTTGAACCGCGAGCCCGCCGGTGCATCCGCCGCGATGACCCGCTCCTCGATGCCAATCCGGGGCGTGAATTTGCCCCGACCTTTGCCGCCCGGCGCCCGCGTCGGCGACGTCGCGCGCTCCATCCCGCTCGGCCGGCTCGGCGGCTTGATGTCGGGAGGGCCTTTAAGCCCCTTCAGACGCGCGACCTCCTCACGCAACGCCGCAATCTGACGCGCCTGCTCCGCGTTCTCCGCCAGAAGCTGAAGCACCATATGCTTCAGCTCACTCGCAGGCAGATCATCAAAGTCGGACGGCTCGGTCACCCAAAGTTTGAATCAGTCCCAACCGTGACCGCGCAAGCAAAAAATCATTCCCCGCCCGGACTTTTGCCCCGGTTACCATTCGTTCCCCATCCGTTCTCACCCCACTGTCCAACTCGGGTCTCGCGCACCGCGATACCGGCAACCTGCAGCGCCCGGTTATCCTCGGTATCGCCACTCCAATGATCTCCCGGGGGATAGGAGAGCACCTTTCGCAAGATTTCCCCCAGACGCTGGTCGCTCACCCAGCCAGCCGTCGGTGTCATGAGCCCGAGGATAACACCAACAATCGTCGCGTGGATGCCGGACGCATTGACGGCGAGCCAGATTATTGCCCCAGCCAGAAAGTAGACGCGGATGTTACGAACGCCGAGTAATGCCATCCCCCGAATTATCACCAGTCCGACGGCGCCGAGCGCAAGGGCAGTCCAGTCGATTGATCGACTGTAACCGACGGCGACCACGAGGATGGCGGCAAGGTCGTCGACGACCGCAAGCGATAGCAGGAAGACGCGTAGGCCCGGAGGCACACGCGAACCAAGGAGCGCCAGGCAGCCGATGACGAAAGCTGTGTCGGTCGGCATCACGACGCCCCAACCATGCTGCCCAGGTTGGCCATGCTGCAGCGCCAGATACAAGCCCATGGGCACAAGCATGCCTCCTGCCGCAGCTACGACCGAGAGAGCCACCATGCGCGGGTTCCGAAGTTCACCAAGCACCACTTCGCGCTTGATCTCGAGCGCGACGATGAAGAAGAACAGCGTCATTAGACCGTCGTTGATCAGATCCCGCAAAGAGCGCAGAAACTGGAACGCACCGATCTGAATGCCGATTGGTGTCTCCCAAAGAGATCTGAAGCCATCGGACCAGGGTGAGTTGGAAAGCGTCAATGCAACGACGGTGGCCAACAGGAGAACGGCACCACTCGTGGCTTCGATGCGCAGGAACTGCGAAAACGAGTTGGTCAGCGCGTCGATGTGTGTGGTCGGCAGTTCGCCTTGCTGCGGCTTACTGTTCTGGTCCGTAATCAAATCGGCCATCTCCCCTTATATCTCGAGAAAACCCACCCCGCCCGGGGTGTCGAGGCGGTTACCCGTCCCGGCAAGCCCAATTTTTCCCGGCATCAGGCTGAATGCGGGCAGTGCGTGTCGGAATATGCCGTAGCCAGCACTCTCGCAGGATGCGGATCCGGCGTCCGGAATCCACCCGAACGGGGTCGGACCACACCGATCAATGGGACATCGGGCCGTGAAAGCTGCCACCAAACAACAGGAATAGCACGAGGATGACGATGAGCAGGGTCAGGATTCCCCCATAGCCGCGTCCTCCATAATAACCCGACCGGTAACCGTAGTATCCTCCACCGCCAAAGAGAAAAATCAGCACCAATATAAGCAGGATGAGGCCCATGAGCGTATCCGTTCCAAACTATTTTGCAGGTCAATCTGGTCAAGTGTTGCCTACACCGTGACCGATGCCCGGCTGCACCGGATCGGTGCGAGATCAATCAGCAAATGTTGATGCAGCCAATTGATACCTAACTTCCCGACCTTACTGAGTTGTTGTCGAACGTAAGATCTGCGTGGTCGTGGTGCCTTGCACTGGCAGCACTGGTGCCGCCACGGACGAGGTAGTTCGAGGTACGCCGTTTGGATTAAGTGTATCCGTGAGCGCGCTAGCCGCCCGACGAGGTGCGCGTCGTCCAAAGAATACCCTCGGCATCAGAGCGAAAACGCACCGTAACGTTTCTATCCGAATGGGTTACTGACCAATCAATCCCCGCCTTTCCGAATTCCTTCGAGAGAAGTTGCAACCATGTCATATTACGGCTGCGATCATAATAGCCTTTGGGCATCGGATACTGCTGTGATTGCAAGGCGACTCTTTCCACTGATCCTGGCGGAAATGGCGCAATCATTTGTTCGTTGGCTAACATGAGTTCATTCCTTCAATTTGAGACCACGGCGCTCCTCCAGTCGATTTTCCTATCCTACAGGAAACGCATTGCAATCTTGCCAGTACGGGGTGGAGCGTCCGCGTTGGCTGTAGGCTTGATAGCCAATTAAGGAGCCAGCGGCCCGCCTGGCATCTCAGCAACCGTTACCCCATGATCTCCCTAGCGATCTGATACTGCAAAGTACGAATAACGGCGCACCCCTCGAAAGAGACGTCTACAGGGACACTGCCAGAGCGTGCTCGCACAAGCCAAAAGGCACCTAGCTGCGGTCAGTATTAGACCCAGCGATGAATGCCGCCGAATAGCATTATCAGAACCAAGGCGATGATGGTTAGGCCGAGTAGCCCTCAAAAGCTACGACCGCTATAATAGATGCAAAAGTAACCGTAGTAACAGTCGCCACCCTACAAGAGGACGATTGGAAGTATCAGAATGATCGATGCAATGGATCGGGATTCTTCGTAATGGGTAGCAGCTAGGCCGATGGGTCTCGCTGCGGACGTGATTGCTATACGCCGACGTTCGCTTGTCGTCGAGCAACACGGTCGCCGTTATCGAGATTTTGGCCGACGTCTTGGCGTTATATGTTATGCGGATCCTTTACACACACGCAGATCATCGTTGCCAGGGTCAGGATCTGCGTTATGGCCTTGATTTGGATTGATTTGGTGCGGGCCGTCATGGCGTGTGCTTTACCGCGCTGCTTGTGAGCGCATTGCCTCCCGAAGAGATGTCCCTACCGACACCGGCAGTCGTATGGCAGCCGTCAAGCAGGGGCGCTACGGCTATCAAGACGAGTAGCGCCAGTGCAATCCTGAAACTCTTTTGCATGGTGATCATCCTTTCCGTTTTCCGTCGTAAGATGACGAGTGGATCCCGATGTGCAATTGGACGGTTCCCCGAAACCACTGTTTGACGTAATGCCCGCCCCGAACGCACAAGTGTATCTGCGATAGTCGGCGGGTGGTATGCACCCAGTTCTGAGGAACAAAAACTTACTCGTCGGTCTGGTTTTAAGCCGACAGCGCACTAGTGGGCACGCAGATGTAGCGCCGATTGTTTCGGCTTCAGTGCCAAAAAAATTGTCGACCGCTGCGTGGGTTTGTCGCAATTCAGATCAGGGGCAACAAGGCAGGCGGATCGCGGTAGGCGTGGTCTACTCGACGGTGTCGATCGGTTGTCCCGGGGGCACTTAGCCATCGCAGTATGTGCTTTGTGGGCCCGTGTAGCCTACCGGAACAAATCTGAAGATTTGGCTGCATCTTGTCTAATTCCTGGTGGGTCCACTGGCGGGATTGTGCGCGGTTGGATCGCCGGACAACTGGCTTACGATGTGGTCGTTTCCGCAACGTCTGTATGACTGATCATCAGCGTCGACACTGCCGATTCCGCAAGCGACGTCGTCATCATGGCGGATACTCCCGAAACACCGTTTCGAAGGCGATCGCTCGCGTGTTCAATTTTATAGAATAGATGATTCGCGCCGACACTGATAGTATCGGAAATTACTTAGTGTCCGTCCGCAAACAAACTGAGTCGGCAGAGTCGGTTATGCGCCGCAGGGTCTTGCGTCGTCTGAATCACTTGTGATTCGTAAGCGAGGCGTGGCGGCCCTTCTTCGATGGTGATGGTACGGATGAACCGGCCGAATCTGTTCTTCTGATGGGCGAAGACGTGTTCGACATGGGCGCGGATCGACGATTTCGCGCCATTGGCCCGCGCGACATGTCGCGGCATCGGCTTGCCGGCCGGCTTGCGCCGGTGAATGCGGCTGCCCAACATCGGTGATGGCAGCCATTTCTCGTTTGTCTGCGGGCGATAGCACTACTTTGGCAGAAATCTGATTTTTAGGATTCCCATGGCACGGATTGCGTGATTCATGGGGAGCCAGCTTTGATGGAGGCTGGCGATGGACGAGGACTGGCAGGGAGATCTGGAGCGGTGGCTTGCCCCTTATCTGAAAGGTCTGGGCAACAAGACGCGACGACGGATGTGCCCGGCTTATATCGCCGGCTTGATCGGGCCGGGTGATCGCAAAAGCATCCAGCCCATGGCGGCCCGGTCGGACGCCATTTCCTATGACCGGCTGCATCATTTCATCGGGGCTGGTCTGTGGGACAGCGCGCCACTGGAAGCGACCTTGTGGGACCAAGCGGATAAATTGGTTGGTGGCAATGAAGCCTGGCTGATCATCGACGACACCGCCTTGCCCAAGAAGGGTAAGAGTCCATTTCGAATCGGATTATTAACGAGCCAATCTGCGTAGCAGGAGAATGCTGGACGCGGCGTAGAGGAAGGCCTCGACACTCTCGATAGTGGCTTCGAAATCCTTTGCCAGCCGCCTGTTGCGATTGATCCAGGCGAAGAACCGTTCGACGACCCAGCGTCGAGCGATGACGGCGAAGCCGACCTGGTTGTTGGCCTTGCGCACCACCTCGATGCGGATCGGGCTGGCGTCGGCGACACGGGGCCCGGCATAGCCGCCATCTGCGTAGCCCAGCGCCACAAACGGCCAACTCGCACGCGACGCACGGAGCAGCGGTCCAGCCCCGTCACGATCCTGGATGGCCGCCGAATGGGCCTGCAGCTTGAGCGCCCGGCCGTCGGTATCGACCATGGCGTGCCGCTTGCGCCCCTTGATCTTCTTTCCAGCATCGTACCCCCGCGTGCCGCCACTCTCTGTCGTCTTGACGCTTTGACTGTCGATCACGGCCGCCGTCGGACTGGCCTCGCGACCCACCCTCTCGCGGTCGCGCATCACCAGATGGTGGTTGATCCGCTCCCAGGTGCCGTCGTCGCGGAACCGGGCAAACCAGCGATACGCCGTGGGCCACGGCGGAAAGTCCTTCGGCAGCAGGCTCCAGGCAATCCCACCACGCAAGACGTAGAAGATCGCGTTGACAATCTCGCGCATCTCCCACTTCCGATGCCGGCCGCATGGGCTCGGCGCGGGCAGGAACGGCGACAGGAGCAACCACTCCGCGTCGGTCACGTCACTTCCATAGCGCAGTCCGGTGCGGCTATGCTGCGCACGGGTGGTTGGCGTCCACATGGTGTCTCCGGCAAGGCTTCGAACACCTGCCCGGAATCACATTTGGCCCAACCATCCAACCCCTCATCAAAAACGTTCCGACCCCATTCCGAAATGGCCTCTAAGGCCTCGGTTGGCGTCGCGCCGCAATATGCTACGGCGCTCGGCAAGAATGCCAACTGTCAGACGCTGGTGTCGGTGACGCTGGCTTCGGGCGCAGTTCCGCTCATGCTGAGCTTGCGGTTATTTCTGCCGGAAAGCTGGACGAGCGATATCGCGCGCATGGACAAGGCGGGCGTGCCTGCCTGTTTCCAGGAATACCGCACAAAGCCCGAGATCGCGATCGAGGAGATCGATCGCGTCATCGCTGCCGGCGTGCGCTTCGGCTGTGTGCTGGCCGATGCCGGTTACGGGCTGTCGGCTCCGTTCCGGCAGGCGCTGAGTACACGCGGCCTTTGCTGGGCTGTCGGCATCCCCCGGCACCAGAAGGTCTATCCGGCGGATGTGCAGCTGATCTTCCCGGTCGCAGGCCGCGGTCGCCCACGGGTGCGTCATGTGCCCGACGTCAAATCCATGGCGGCACAAGCGATGCTCGAAGGCGCGAAGTGGCGGCAGCTCGGTTGGCGCAAGGGAACAAAGGGGCGTCTGACAGCCCGCTTTGCCGCCATGAGGGTACGCATTGCTGATGGCGCGCCCCAGCGAATCGGTTCTGCCGGTGCCCAGCACATGCCGGGAGAGGAAGCCTGGCTGGTGGGTGAGCATCGCTCGAATGGCGAACGAAAATACTATCTCTCGAACCTGCCTGCCGACACCCCGATCAGAGCTCTGGCTGGCGCCATCAAGGCGCGCTGGATCTGCGAGCAGGCCCATCAGCAACTCAAAGAGGAACTCGGCTTGGACCACTTCGAGGGCCGATCCTGGACTGGCCTCCACCGCCATGCCCTGATGACGATGATGGCCTACGCCTTCTTGCAATCCCGAAGGCTCGCTCAGGCGGGACGGAAAAAAAAGAGTCCCCGGTCCGCCTCCCCAACCCACCCTGCCAGCAGTGCGCCAAGCCATCCTTGACCGTCTTTCTCGCTCACCGCCGCGGCATTGCCCTCATTGCGGATGTAGCCTCATCGGACATCACAACAAACTTCTGCCAAAGTAGTGATAGGCACTGTCCGCCCAAACCTCCGAAGAGGAATTCTGTGTGCTCACCAGTCATGACAGCATCCTCCCATCCGGCTGCGCGGCCGAGGTCACAGCACTCTCGTGGATGAAGCCGAAGCGCCGGTCGATGGCGATGTGGGATTTGTAGCCGAACACCGGCAGCGCAATCTGGGGCAGTGGCGTGCCGTCCGGCCGATACCGGATCTTGCCACCAATTTTCAGCGTCCACCGGGCATCCGTGTCCTTCTGGGCCGCCTTGTTCTGCTCATTCGGCCAGATCTCACGGGCCGTCTTGCCAGCCTTGATCGCTTCCTTCTCCGCGTCCGTGTTCCGTTGCATCGGCACCAGCGACGCATTGACGATCTGGCCCGACATCGGGATGTAGCCCTTGTTCTGCAACCGCCAGTCGAACGCCCTCATCACTCGCTCCAGCGTGCCGGTCTCGGTCAGTTTGTTACGGAACAGCCGGATCGTGTTCTCATCCGGCGTCGGTACGCCAAGATCAAAGCGCAGGAAGCGCGTCCAGGACAGGCGGTCACGGATCATGAACTCCATCCTGGCATCGCTCAGATTGTGCTGGTCCGATAGCGTCCGTCAATGTGGTGGAAATTCTGGTGTAGCTGAAGCGGCCAATGGTCACGCGGCGACGGTGGAAATTCGTGGTGTATCGGCATCGATGGCGGGTGCCATGAGTTCGACCATTCCCTCGATCTGCATATAGCGGTTCTGTGTCTGCCATTCGTCGTTGGCCTCGAGCAGCACGGCCCCGATCAGGCGGATGATCGAACCTTCATTGGGAAAGATGCCGACGACATCGGCGCGGCGCTTGACCTCCTTGTTCAGGCGTTCGAGCGGGTTCGTCGAGTGAATTTTGGTTCGGTGCTGGGCGGGAAAGTCCATGTGCGCCAGCACGTCGGTTTCACTGTCGTCGATGAACGCGCCAAGTTTTGGCCATTTGCCCCGGAGCTGGTCGGCCACATGGCGCAGGGTCTGGCTGGCACTGACGCGATCCGGCTGGATAAACGCCTGACGCAACGCTGCAGACACCATGCTCTGCTGCCCCTTCGGCACATAGGACAAGGCGTTGCGCATCCAGTGAACGCGGCATCTTTGCCAGGATGCCCCCATCACCCGGCGGATCGCCGCCTTCAATCCTTCATGAGCATCGGAGATCACCAGTTTCACCTCACGCAACCCACGGCGGACCAAGCTCTTGAGAAAGGTCGACCAGAAGGTCTCCGCCTCGGACGGGCCGATGTGCAGGCCGACGATCTCGCGCCGACCGTCGGTGTTCACCGCCACTGCGATTATCGCTGCAACTGAGACGATCCGCCCACCTTCGCGCTGCTTGAGATAGGTCGCATCCAACCACAGATACGGCCACTCGCCGGCGAGTGGCCGGTCGAGGAAGGCGTTCACCCTCTCATCGATGTCCTTGCACAGTTTCGAGACCGTGCTCTTGCTGATCCCCGTCAGCCCCATGGCCTGCACCAGCTCGTCTACCCGCCGGGTCGAGACGCCGCCAATCCAGGCTTCCTGGATGACCGCGGCCAGCGCCTTCTCCGAGGTCCGGCGAGCTTCCAGGAACGGCGGGAAGTAGCTCCCCTGCCGCAGCTTCGGGATCCGAAGCTGCAAGCTGCCAAGCCGCGTGTCCAATGCGCGTTCCCGGTAGCCGTTGCGATAGGTCGCGCGCTCGCCGCTGCGCTCGTAGCGGCTGGCGCCGATCAGCCCATCCACATCCGTCTCCATCAGCAGTTGAACCACCGCCTCCGCAACGCTGCGCAGAAAATCGCCGTCCCCGGCTTTGGCCAGTAGCTCAGCCAGTGGTAATCTATCTTCGGTCATCGGGTTCTCCAGGCTTCAGGTTGAAGTCTCGCAACTCCACCATAGCCGACTGATCCGATGGCCACCTCAAACTACACCGTTACAGGGCCCAAAAGTGCCTCCTCGACGCCGCGAGTGGAACTTCGGCGGTTCCTGAAAGTGGCGTGACCACCACCGCAGGTAGCAGCCCTGCCACGCTGGGGCCAGTTTCTTGGTTCGGCTGGAGTGCCGTTTCTTCGTCCCGGCCTGATCGTGCGCGGGGCGTCGTGCACAGCCGCGGTCAAGAATGGCCGCAGGCCATCGCGTAGCGACGCGCAGCGTTCTTGACGGCGGCGAGCACGGCGCCAGTCTTGAGGCAGACGGGCCGAGCAGCCGCATCCCGCAGTCCGATCGCGCATTGGCGCGGCATGCGGTGCCAGCCCGCACGGGACACTCTGATTGCGCGGAGCACCGCCATGGCAAGCAGCGACATCTTCACCCTCGGCCTCGGACTGACCCCACCCTGGCGCGTGGTCGACCAGCGGTTGGAAACCGACTACCAGCCGCATGAGTTGCATCTGGCCGTCGCCGCCGACCCAGGCGCCCGCTTCCCCTGCCCAACCTGCGGCCGGCTGTGCAAACCGCACGACTGGAAGGAACTGAGCTGGCGGCACCTCAACTTCTTTCAGCACGCCTGCATCATCGAGGCCCGTGTGCCACGCACCGACTGTCCGGAGCACGGCGTACTCCGCATTGCTGTGCCTTGGGCACGTCCCGACAGCGGCTTCACGCTGTTGTTCGAGCAGGCCGCGCTGGCTCTGATGCGCGAGATGCCGGTTGCCGCTGCCGCGCGCATCATCGGCGTCACCGACCAGCGGCTGTGGCGCATTCTGCGGTACTATGTCGGCCGGGCGATCGAGCGGCTCGATCTCAGCGGGGTCGAGGCGATCGCACTCGACGAAACCGCGGCCAAGCGAGGCCACAGCTACGTCACCGTGTTCATTGACCTCGATGCGGCCGAGCGCCCGGTGCTGTTCGTCACCCCCGGAAAGGGTAAGGAATGCATGACCGCCTTCCGGGCCTTCCTGGCGGAGCACGGCGGCGAGGCCCGCCGCATCGCCGAGGTGGTGTGTGACATGTCGGCGGCCTTCCTTGCTGCTGCGGCGGAGAGCTTCCCGCAGGCCTCGGTCACCGTGGACTGGTTCCACGTCGTGCAGATCTTCACCACCGCGGTCGAGCAGGTGCGGCGCGCCGAGGCGCATCAGCACAACCTGCCCAAGGGGGTACGCTGGGCCACGTTGAAGCGACCGGAAAACCTGACCATGGCCCAGCGGCAGGCGCTCGACCAGTTGGAGAACAGCGGCTTCGCCACAGCCGAAGCCTATCGCGCCAAGGAGATGCTGCGCTGGGTTCGCCTGGCCGCAACGCCACAGGCCGCGCGCTGGCGGCTGACCAACTTCCTCAACCACGTCACCGCCCGGCTGGACGATCCCGACCACCTGCTCGATCCTGTTCGACAGGCCGTCGATACCGTACGGCGCAATGCCAAGCGGATCATTCGACGCTGGAAGTCAGGCCATTCCAATGCCCGCCTCGAAGCGCTCAATGGGCTGTTCCAGGCAGCCCGCGCTCGCGCCCGAGGCTATCGCAACACCGCTACCTTCGCGTGCATCATCTACCTGCTCGGCGCGCCCATCAACGCCATGCTCGACGTCTTCCATTCCACTTGAGACGTCGAAGAGCCCCAAAAGTCCACCACGACCCCGGACACTACCGCTGGTCCCGAAGGATCGGCGCCTTGAACATCGAAACAGGATTGAAGGGAGGACGGCCGCACGTGGCTCCGGCGCCGTAACCCAGCCATTCAACCAGCCAGCCACGGAAATGCTAGAAATCGACCTGCGCCTCCAGAACCTCCAGCGGGTCCCCAGTCTTGCTCAGACGCTCAATATGCTCCGAAAGCCCGAATAGCGACCACGCCTCCATCCACCCGCCCCAAGTCACGACCGCCTCTGTCGCGCGACATGTGTGGACGGCCCGCGGGGTTCAAGTGGACGGCGGGAAGATTTGGGGGCGGTTCGACTGCGGTAATGTGTCCGGCCTCTTGATGCGGCATCACGGCCGCCGGCCCAGATGGGTTCCGCGAATGGCATTCCAAAACAATCAACCGGCATTTGAGATGCCTTTGTCGCGCACTGGATGTGTGCCATTCGTCGGATCGACCGATCGTCATCTTCTCCTAACGCCCTTGAACCCCGGCACCGGTGCGTGGATCAGGCCGAGGCCGGCTGATGCCGGTAAGCCTCACCACGCGCCATCATCGCCCAGATGATCCGGGCGACTTTGTTGGCCAGAGCGACCGCCGCGACTTTCCGTGGCCTGCGCTCCAGCAGTCCCAGCAGCCAAGCGGTGGCCGACCGCCGCCCTGGCTTGGCGACGCGGATCAATGCCGTTGCCCCCACCACTAGCAGCTGTCGGAACCTCTCATTGCCGGCTTTACTAATCCGCCCCAGGCGATGTTTGCCCCCCGTGGAATGCTCCCGTGGCGTCAACCCGAGCCAGGCCGCGAAATGCCGCCCGCTCTCGAAGTTCGCCGGGTTGACCGACAGCGCCATGGTGATCGCGGTGATCGGTCCGACACCGGGGATCGCCCAAAGTCGCTGGCTGACCGGACTTCCCTTGTGCTGCTCGAGGAGTTGTCGGTCGACTGCCACGATCTTCGCATCAAGATCGGCGACGTGCCGACCCATTTCAGCGAACATCGCCTTCGCAATCTCCGGGATCGTCGGCTCGGCCGCCAGGGCAGCGAGCAGCGCTTCGACATTTCCTTTGCCTTTGGCCGCGACGATACCGAACTCCGCCGCGTGCCCGCGGAGCACGTTGATCGTCTGGGTCCGCTGCCCAACCAGCATTTCTCGATGCTTGACTATGACCGCCGCGGCTTGCTCCGCCACCGTCTTCACCGGCACCAACGGCATCGTCGGCCGAGACGCCGCCTCGCTGATGGCCTCAGCATCGTTGCGATCATTCTTGCCGCGTTTGACGAAAGGCTTCACGTATTGCGGCGGGATCAGCTTCACCAGGTGGCCCAAGGCGATAAGCCGCCGGCGCCAGTGGTGCGCCCCGGCACAGGCTTCGAGCGCCACCTCGGTCGGCGCCAGCCGGGCGAAGAACCGCTCGATCTGCGCGCGCCGGAGGTCGTGGCGCAAAACCGGTCGTTCTTTCTCGTCCACCGCGTGGATCGTGAAAGCATGCTTGGACGTGTCGATCGAAATCCGCTTGCATTCCATCTGGCGGCCCTTTCATCGGATTGGTTATTCGACCCTACCTTGGCACATTCGATGCCGGCGGGCCTCAGTGAACGTATGGCCCGCCCCGTCCGCAAGGGGTGATTTTCATCTGGCTCTAATCAGTCTGCTTCAACGTATCCGGTCTCGGGTTTCGAACCCGGCCAAGATGGAGATCCGCGCGGCCTGATCCTCATAATCACGCCGGCCTCGGAGGCCGTTCAATGAGTCAGGTTTTCAAGCCGCCGTTCGACTGTCAGGCCATCTTCCTTTCACCTCACGCAGACATCGACTGCCCTTTCGCGCCCAACTGTGAGCGCTGTTCGGGCGATTCCGTCATGCGGCCGCAGCCGCCGCTTCGAATTGGGCGTCGTAATTGCAACCGTGCGCCAAAACGGCCCATGCGATCCGAGCCAGCTTCGCGGCCAGCGCGACTACGACCACGTTCTTATGAGCTCGATCGAGCAATCCCCGCGCCCAGCGGCCCAACGGCGTATCGCGTTCGACAAGATAAGGCAGCGCCGCTCGTGCGCCATGGATCAAGTTCTTCCGCAAATAACGATTGCCGCGTTTGCTGATGCCGAGCAGGCGCGGTTTTCCTCCCGTTGTCATTTGCCGTGGAACGAGCCCCAGCCACGCCGCCATGTCTCGCCCACGTTTGAATGCCTGCGCCTCGCCGACCGCCGCCGCCAGCGCCGTAGCGTTTATCGTTCCAATTCCTGGGATTTTGGTCAAACGTCGCACAGCCACGTCGTCACGAGCCAACTGAACGAACTCGGCGTCGAAGCCGGTGATCCTCTGGTCGAGTGAACGCCATTCCGCCCGAAGATCTTCGATCAACGTCCGGATGCGCGGGCTCAACGCGGCAAAACCGCCATCTTCGGCCAATGTCTCAAGCTCGGCTTCCAGTTTCCTCCGGCCTTGCGGAACGACGATCCCTCGCTCCAGCAGCAACGCCCGCAAGTGATTGATCAGCGCCGTCCGTTCCGAGACGAGACGCTCCCGGGCTCGGTGCAAAGCCTGGAGATCAGATTGGTCCTGGCTCTTCACCGGCACGAAACGCATCGTTGGCCGCGTCGCAGCCTCTGCGATCGCCTCCGCGTCGAGATCATCGTTCTTCTGCGCCTTCACGTACGGACGGACATATTCCGGCGACATCAGCCGCACCTCATGGCCCCGCGCGGCGAAAATCCGCCCGAGGTGATGAGCGCCGCAACATGCTTCCATTGCCACAATGCACGACCCAAGCTCGCCAACGAAACTTTCCAACGTTCCCCGCCGAAGTCTCCGCCTCAAAACAACCCGGCCGGCGGCGTCCATGCCCACCACGCTGCAAGAGTTCTTCCCAAGATCGATGCCGAGAATCATGATATCCATCGGTCTGCTCCTCTCTCCAAACCAGCGGCGATACTACCCGATCGCCACGAGAGGGGCGGGCCATCCCATAATCACGAATTCTACAACCTTCACAGGGTTAATGCGGGTGTCCAGCTGCGAAGGTTGAGTAGTTTCCGACTCTCCCCGCGCCGGCATACATTCCCGATAAATGTTCCACTCTATTCTCTGCGTCTCAAAACAATTGTGGCCAACGGCCTGTGGAAGGGGCGTCCACGATCCAGCAAATGCGGGGCACACCCGACACCCGTGTTGCTCAGTCGAATAATCACTGTGGGATATCAGAAAGGGATTGAAGCCATGTATATCGGCGGTGGACTTCTGGGACTGGTAGTGCTGGTTGTGATTATCGTTCTCGTATTGCGTGTCATGTAATAGCCTTGCACAATGATACCGACTCGCGGGGGATTCCTCAGGACTGTTCAACGCTAATTTCTGAGCCGGGGTGAGTCCGATGCGAAACACCGCGGTGCCAACTGATTTTCTGGGGAATATAGGGGTTACCGACCGGCGGGGTTTCGGATTCTTGGGAAGGCGACCGATTCGGAAGTTGCAGTGCCCACGTGCAGTCCGTTGCTTGATATCCTGGCGGAAGTCCCGGATCTGCGCTGCGCGGAAGGGAAGCTCTACAAGCTGCCGCGTGTCCTGCTGTTCTCTATCCTGGCGATCATCAGCGGGAGCAACTCGTATCGCGGCAGAAAGGGCGGTCTTCTGAGTATGATTGATCTGGTCGACGGCGGCGCTGAAGCTTGCGGCAACCACTACGCCGACACCCGGACGGGTTATCAGCAACCGACATGTCGGGTCGGCCTTGACCGCGGCCATCAGCTTGCGGTCCAGTACGGCGATCTGATCGCGGACGGCGCGCCAGGCCGCAAGCAACGGCTCGACCACGCCGGCGACCTCGGGCCGGCCCTCCAGCGCGATGCGCACCTTCGCTTCGAAGACGCATCCGGCCCCGCCTGTCGCCCTCAGCCCAAACGTCTTCAACGTGCTGCGGATCTGGTTCGACACATCGATTGAAATACCGATGAGTTGTGAACGGGCACCGACCAGACGGCGCATGGCGTGTGCGGCCCAGCCCTAAACACGAGCCTCCCGATACCAGCCAGTCCGGACCAACTGCGCCAAAGTTTCAGCGTCGGGTGCGTCAGTCTTGTTCCGCTGCGACGCTGTCGCCATGCGTGCATGGCGCGCATCGAGGCAGATCACCGGAAAACCGACATCCTTGAGCGAATGGTAGAGCCACGGCGCCAACTGTCCGGTCTCGAGCCCGACCCGAACGAGTTCGGGCGCATGCCGGCGCAGGGCCGCGGCGAGCACCTCCGGCTCGCTGGCCCTCTTGCCCCGCCAGACCAGCTTCCCGTAGTCGTCCACAACGTGAATGGCGGTGTCTTTGTCCGAAACGTCCAGTCCTGCGTAGTGCGCCATGATTGCCTCCCTGGGTTCCAACAAGCGGACCACCCGCTCGCATCGCGCCCCAGTTTGACAGATCAAACCGCCGGATCGCGATCACCGCATGGGGAACGCATCATTGCCTGGTTGAACCGATGCCAGGCCTGAGCATGGATTGGGAGTGCCTCAACCGAAACGCCCTGGCATTCATCCTCTGGGCCTCAATTCGGCTGATGCTACGAAGGCTCTGTCAGAACAGAATATCATCTTGGACCGACTCTAAGTGTGACGTCGGATAGTTGTCGATGTAAGTATTTCCCGAGCCTCCCGGGCAATGCGATGGTCTGATATCTTGAGTTTGTTCTTGGGCAAGCTATCATATGCCTCCCACGAACGGTAACCTTGGACCATTTCTGGAGAAGTCACATGACAATAGCGAATCCCGCCGCTGTGAGCCCCGGCACCCATCAATCGGCCCCCAATCATCCGGCGGCCGCCGTGCATATCGCTGCGGCATCGCATCACGCCGTAGCAGAACACCATCACCTCGAGGCCGCGCACCATCTCAACATGGGTGAGCACGAACCCGCAAAGCTGCATGCTGCCGCGGCCATGGCGCATTCAGAGAAGGCCCATGCCAAGACGGTTGAAGCGGCCAAACCACCTGCCAGATAGGTCTCGGTAAAGCTTACGAACTTTTCCGAGTGGCCGATCGTTCCTGAATTACCTGATCTGGCAATTCTCGGTATCATGTTTTTCGGAGCGGGCCTGCGGTGCCGAGACAGTCGATGCGGACAATAACAGGAACGATCGGCGCAGGAACTTGGGATCGCTGCATAGGGGCTGTCTGTCTAACACATGCATATCGCATATTCACACAGGTCGTGAATATGCGGCTGCGGATGCAACGTGACGATCAACTGGGTAGGCAGCCTCAACCGGACTCTTACTCACCAGTCTGTAATAGGCTACACTGGAGGCGAGGAAGAATGAGCGCACGAGTGCAGGTACTCGCTTGATGGCGGCGAGTTGGGCGTCGATCTTATCACGCAGCTTCTCACCCTTGCGCAGCGGATTCCTGGCCACGCCGGTGCGCTTCACATGGCTCCAGACCAACTTGTCCGGGTTCAGTTCCGGCGCGCAGCCTGGAAGGAAATGCAGCGTCAGACGCCCCGCGGTCGAGGCCACGTAGTCCTTGACCAGGCGCGTCTTGTGGGCAGAGCCTCGGAGAACCTCCTGCCTCAATGCATCTTAATCTCGTCGCCTGACCTCGTCAGGCTCCCCAAACCAGAGACGCCGCCACAGGCAATTTCCACACAATCCAAGACGCCAACGTTCTCGGCGAAGGTGACGTCTTGGACATAGTGGGAGGAATTTTCGACTGCGCCCACGGCGCACGCTGAGAAGGGCCCACTCCAAGACCGTCGAGGTGGACAAGACTCCGGCCAAATAGCCCACAATGCCGCGCCCCGGCTTTGCAAGGCTCGGTATCGCGCGCGCTCGGAAGCCTCGGCCACATTGGCGAGATCGGATTTCTTCCACTGGGAACTACGTAGATTCCGGTCCTGCATGATCGTTTCGCGGGTCGCCATGTTGAGCAGTGCGACTATCTCGGCATGCGCGTCAAACACCCGCCTACCGGCCAACACAGAGGTGCTGCGGACCCGACGCGCGACCATGGCGCGTCCATCAGGAGCTTTAGCATGAGATCGTATAGACTGGCTTGGTTCACCGTTGCCGCCGGAGCCGGGTTGCTACTCGGCGGCTGCGGCTATTCGCCGGGAGGCCGTGCCCTGTCCGGTGCTGCGATCGGCGCAGGGACGGGCGCGGTTGTCGGTTCGGTGACCGGCATCGGGCCGGGTGGTGGCGCGCTGATCGGCGGTGGCGTGGGTGCAGCCGTCGGCGGTCTCACCAGTCCGAGCACGATCAACCTCTCGCCCCGTTAACCGGAACCCGCCCAGGTGACGTTTAAACACCCTGAAAGCAGGAAAGAATCCATGAACCGCATTCAGGTTATCACGCCGCTCGGCGCCGGCCTCGCTCTGGCGACGGCTGGCGCGAACGCGCAGACGACGACCACAACATCCACCGCCCATACGCTACAGCCTACCGCGATGACGTGGACGCCGGTCATGCCGTCGCCGAGCGGCACGCTGAGCACGACCGAAACCAGCCGCAGCGTCGATGCGGCCGGGAATACGTCGCAATCGCGGAAGACGACCTATGGCAGCGAAGACGGTGCGGTCAGCCAGTCCACCAGCACCACCACGATTACACCTGTGCCACACACTAGCACCACGACCGACACAACGTCTCCATACTCGACCACGAAATGAACCGGAGGACATCATGCGATCGAACAAGACCACCGCGGCACGCATTCTGCTTGCCACGTGGATGAGCGGGGCCGTCCTGGTCCTCGCCGGCTGCGGTGGCGGTTCGCCGGACACCGCGACGACGACGACGACGCAACATACGAGCACCTCGACCACAGCGACCGCGGCGGCGCCGCCAATGCTGGGCGCGCCCGTGACCACGACCACGCAGACCACGCGCTCGACGACGATGGAGTAGCGCGATGGCGTGCGCCGCCACCGCGCTGCATGAGTAATTTCCGAGGCTGTCCGGCGAGCGGTCGGGTCTGCCAGATTGTAGGCTCGACCGCTCGCTTCGCGCGTGCCGTCAATAGGTGGGGTATGGAACATGGATGACAGAACAGGCCGTCCGCGCAACATAGTGTCATTGCAGGTCGCATCTCTCGACGCCCATATCGGCGGTCAGATCACGGCACGGCGCGCGGAAATTGGACTCTCTCGCCGGCAACTGGCGATGACACTGCGCGTGCCAGTGAGAGGGATCGCCGCCTACGAGCGCGGCATACAGCATGTCGCACCAGCGGACCTGTTCCGGTTAGCGCAGGCGCTCGGCGTGGACCTCGCCTATTTCTACACGGATTCGGCGTCCTCGCCGCAGGCGCCAAAGGCCGAAACCGGGTGTCCGGTCGGCGGTCGCGCCGCGGGCGGCGTCGGGCAGGCCGCCGTGGACATGCGCCAATATGACGATATCGACCAGATCGCCGATAGATTCAGTCGGATTCGGAATCCGGCAATTCGGCGATGCGTTACCCGGATGCTGGACAGCCTTGCCGAGCATGAGGTATCGAGTGTCACGGTCGGAGATGTCCGGACCGAGCCACTGATCTCCGCGTTCGAAGAGCTCGCCGAGTTGGCATATGCGCCGCCCTCGGCATCGCGCGGATGAGCGCGTCGCGCCGGCGCGCGTGCGCGTGAAGGCATGCCGAACCGGACGCCCGCCACGCGCCCTTCGCGGAACGCTCGGGCCGTGGCCTGGCGGGCCTCTCGCGGGCGTCGGAGCGTATATGTGTGCCCTACATTGGAGCCGCAGGTGGCGGCTGAGCTGGTCGCCGCGCCGGGGTATGCCGCGACCGCATCGTCGAACGCTTTGATGAAGTGTGATAAGCCTCCTCGAGACGCCCGCCCTGGCGCGGCCTCCACGGGGCGAGTACGCAGAGCCGGAGATGCGTAGTTTCCGAGCCTTCTATGGGAAGTGAGGCCCTGCTAATTATTGAGGCCTCGGCAGGCCGGATCACACGATCCAGTATAGCGATCGACAGCGAACGAGCCGCACCGGGTTTCGTGCAAAGCCTTAGCAGAGATCGTAACGGGAGCCGGCTGATGGACAAGGATCGCGTAGCTGGATTGGCGAAAGAGATCAAGGGCGCCGTGAAAGAGGCCGTCGGTAAACTCGTCGGCGATGCCAAGCTGCAAGCCGAAGGACGTGCCGGCAAGACCGAGGGCAGGGTGCAGAATACGGTCGGCGGTCTGAAGGATTCCGTCCGGAAATAGCATTCCGCACGCGCGCTACTATGTGGGACGGCTGCGTTCACATCCGCAGCGCGCGCTTGAGTGCCCCACCCGATGTCTGGCTCGACGCCAAGGCAGATCCATCGGCGCTCGGCGGTGGTTGATCGCAACCTGCCCAAGCGTGCCCATGTCTGAGAACATCACAGATACATTCGCTTCAAGAGCAACAGCCGATCGGATGGAAGCATATGATCGGATGATAGTCACGCTATCAGACAGCTCACGCGGTGAGACAGACAGTGCACCAAGCCGGCCGTTGGTGCGGACAAGAAGGTGTTGCAGACGTGAGGTGAGTGTCTTGTCGAAAAGGTTGACTGGAAAGACCCCATTCATGCGCATGTGGCTGGGTGGGGCGAACGCTATCGCACGCCACTCCCGCGCCACCAAAGTCGCGCGGCGGCAGGCCGCGGCGCTGGTAAAGGATGCCGCCCGCGTCTGGAAGCGGGCGTTGGTGGATCGGCCGGTGTCGGCGGCTCGCATGTCGGCAGGTTGCGTGTCGGAAGTCGTCGGGTTCGGCTCCAATCCCGGCGCATTGAGGATGCTGGTTCATGCCCGCGCCCGGCTGCCCGCGGGCCGGCCGCTGGTCGTCGTCCTGCACGGCTGCGGCCAGGATGCCGCAGCCTTTGCCAACGCGTCCGGCTGGCTCGCGCTGGCGGACGAGTTGGGGTTCGCGCTGCTGGTGCCCGAACAGGTTCACGCGAACAACCGTGGCCGCTGCTTCAACTGGTTCCGCCCTGATGACGTCCGCCGGAGCGGCGGCGAGGCGATGTCGATTCGCCAGATGCTGAGAGTCGCGGTCGCACGCTATGGGTCCGACCCAAGACGAATCTACATTGTCGGATTTTCTGCCGGCGGCGGCATGGCCGCTGCGATGCTCGCCGCATACCCTGCGGTGTTCGCTGCGGGGGGCATTGTCGCGGGCATGCCGGTCGGCTGCGCGCAAACCCAGGTCGCAGCGATGCTTCACATGCGACGGGCAAACATGTCGCGGTCGCGGCAGGCGCTCGCTGGCGACGTCCGTGCAGTGACGCAGGCCCGTTCACGACGGTCGTGGCCACGCGTCTCGATCTGGCAAGGCGGCCGAGATCGCACGGTTGATCCGGCGAACGCCGAAATACTCGCGGCGCAATGGGGCGAGTTGCATGGCCAGGATACGGCGCCGAGGACCGACAACGTGGCATCGGGGCATCGGCATCGGACCTGGGGCCGGCCCGATCGACCGCCCGCCGTCGAGATCTGGACGCTGCCCGCGATCGGGCATGGCTTTCCCGTCGATGCCAGCCTGCCCGGGAGCGGCCGCACCAGCCCGTATCTGGCGCGCGCGGATCTGTCCGCCGCGCGCCAGATCGCGACGTTCTGGCTTCTGAACAATGACCACGCCAAACGCGCGGCCTTGCACCGCTGAATGGGTTCGCCGATGCTCGTAACACCAGTACCACGGCTACGTTGATGATAGATCTGTCGCCGCCACGGGCGCGACCGGGCACGCCAGCCGCGATCAATGACACCTCGGGGCTGATGACGCTGATCAGCGTGGTGGTGGCGGTCGCCACGCTGTCGATCGCCCGCGACGTGCTGATCCCGATCACGCTGGCGGTGCTGCTGTCGTTCCTGCTCGCCCCGCTGGTAAATCTGCTCCGCCGCACCGGGCTGGGGCGGGTGCCGGGGGTAGTACTCGCAGTGCTGTTGGCGCTCGGCGTCATCCTCGGCACCGCCGGCCTGATCGGCACCCAGGTCGCCGATCTTGCCGACGACATCCCGCGTTATACGGACACCATCCAGCAGAAGGTCGATGCCGTTCAGAGCGCGACGTTTGGCCGCCTCTCCGCTTTCGTCGGGAGCATGGGCAGCCAAATCAATCGCGACAGCCACGCGTCGGCCGGCGCGCCGGCGAGCGCCGGCACGACCGTCAGTGCAGCGTCCGCCGCGGCACCCACCAACGCGGCCGCGAAGCCGATACCGGTGGAGGTCCATCAGCCGGAACCGTCGCTGATGAAGCTGGCGAGGCGCGTCCTCACGCCGATCCTATCGCCGTTGATGACTACGGCCATCGTCGTGGTTGTGGCGATCTTCATTCTGCTGCGGCCCGAGGATCTGCGCGACCGACTCATCCGCATGCTCGGCACCGGCGATCTGCACCGGACGATGACCGCGATGGATGAGGCCGGGCACCGCCTGAGCCGGTACTTCCTGACCCTGCTGGCATTGAACACTGCATTCGGCAGCATGATCGGCCTCGGTCTGTTCGTCATCGGCGTGCCGAGCGCGGTGCTGTGGGGCATCATGGCGATCCTCATGCGCTTCATTCCGTATATCGGCCCGTGGCTCGCGGCCGCGCTACCGCTTGCGCTTGCCGCGGCAGTCGATCCGGGTTGGTCGATGCTGCTGTGGACGGGGACCCTGTTCGTGGTTAGCGAGGGCGTGATGGGCCAGGTGATCGAGCCGATGGCATATGGGCACAGCACCGGATTGTCGCCGCTGTCCGTCGTGGTCGCGGCGATCTTCTGGAGCTGGCTGTGGGGGCCGGTCGGGCTGATCCTGTCGATGCCGCTCACACTCTGTCTGGTCATTCTGGGCCGCCATGTGGATCGATTGAAGTTCCTCGACGTGCTGCTCGGCGACCGTTCAGCGTTGACGCCGGTAGAGAGCTTCTACAACCGGATGCTGGCAGGCCGACTGGACGAAGTGCAAGACGACGCCGAGCAGCTGCTGAAGTCGTGTACGCTGTCGGCATACTACGATGAGGTCGCGATCCCCGGCTTGCGACTGGCCACAATCGACATCGAGCGCGGGGTGCTGACCGAGGCGCAGACCATTCGGATCATCGCCGGGGTGCAGGGACTGCTGGAGGAAATCGGCGACCATGACGACAGCGATACGCTTCTGACTGCCGCGGGACCGGCGAGGCTGCCGTCAGATCGGCAGGCAACGCCGGAATCGCGCGAGCCCGGGCCGCCTGCCGGGCTGGGCGAGCCGGTCGGCCTGTCGCCGGACTGGCAGGCCCCTTCCGCGGTGCTGTGCGTGGCCGGCCGCGGCCCGCTCGATGATCTGGCGTCGGCGATGCTCGCTCAGCTGCTCGGCAAGCGCGGGATCGGCGCCAGCGTCGTGACGCATGAAGCCGTTAGCCTGCGTGCGGCCGACACGCTCGACATCGTGGGCGTGCAGATGGTCTGCCTGACCTATTCCGGCATTGCCGGCACATCCTCCGATCTGCGCTACACCGTGCGTCGGCTGCGGGCACGCAGCCCGTCGGTTTGCATTCTTGTCGGATTTTGGCCCTCCAACATGGTGAGTGACGACAGGCTGCGTGCTGCCGTGGCCGCCGATATCTATGCAGGTTCGCTGCACGACATGGTCGTCGCCTGCCTCGCGGAGGCGCTTGGCCCGGCAAGCGACAGAGTGCGTCAGTTGGCACCTGTCCCCGAGCCGTAGCCGGACGACGGCGTGCGCCCGATGGCAGCAGGGCCCGCCACCGTCACATTCACCGCGTCATAGCAATCGACTGACCATCCCCGAGGGTCGATCGACGATCATTCCGACGCGGCTTGCCGGGCACCGTCTTGCCTGACGCGAGGCTGATCGTCTGCTTCCGACAACGCGACCAGTGCCAGCCGGGCCAGGGCTGGCCGCGATTTCGCGCCGTTTCACTCCATGATCTCGGTGCGAGGGTTCTCGACGGTGCGCTGACTGATCTTCAGTTCGTAGGCGATGTTCTTGTTCGGATGCCGGTGACCACCAGTTCCATGACCACACGGTGACGTGCAGTGAACCGCGCCGGAAATCCCGCGCTCCACCTTGAAGCCGCCGATGCCGGGTCCCTGGCCGGCCCGCGGATCCACCACCACGACCAGCCGCTTGCGCGGGTCGGCAATCATCCCCGGCGGTGGCGTGATGCGCAGCAGCGAATAGTTCATCGGGAGCAGCAGTGCGCTGTCGCTCATCACCATTTCATGGTCGAACCGCAACGCCGTCGACATCAGCCACGCGGTGCTCGCGATCTCCTCGTTGACACGCTGCTGCAGCAGCTCAAGGAACAAGACGCCGCGCTGGAACGCGTCGATCATGTATTCGGGCCAAGCGGAGGCAAGCTGGGCCGCTGCAGAGCTGGCGGCGCCGGCGACTGCCGCCGGTCCGTGCCCTGCCCAGCGTCGGCTTGTGTCGCGCTCCGAAGTCAATGGTCATCCCGATCTCCCAGGGCCGTCGCTCGGGCCCGGATGCGATTGCCACGTAACCACCGCATCGCACGGCGGCCACCAGGGCGGTTTCGTTTCTTGCAACCATCGGCCTGCTGCACGTCCTGGCCGGGCGGCAGCGTCAACCGAATGCCAGAAGCGGCATGGATACCGCGTTCAGACATATCCTTCCCCTACGCGGCGACAGACAGACTCGGAAACCATCGATCCGTCTGCGCCGTCCCGCCGGACGCCCGGCTTCCACCAGCGGACGTCCTCGCTTCATTTAATGCTGGGGCCAGCCTTCCATTGCGGCCAGATGGTCCAAGCTCCGCAAGATCGAGGGATCATTGCGAAGGCTCGCACAGGCATCCGGTGTCGTCCGGGCGGCGGCAAGTCGGATCCGCTGCAGCGATCGCCCATCTTCTCGAAATGAACCAGGGCGGTCAGCGACAAGTACTTGCCCTGCATCCCCCACAGAGCACCGGCCTGGGTATAAGCCTCGATCATCGATGCCCCTTGAATCAGCGCGTTCCACCGCCGACTTCGCAACTTGCACGACGCGGCGCGCGAAGCGACCGCCACGATACTGCTCATCGGCTGCATCTGCGCCTGATACGCTGGGGCCTTCTCTTCGGGCTGCGCCGCACCGGCAACGATCGGTGCCATAACCAGTGCGATCACCGCAACGGCCCTTATCATCAAGATCCTCCGTTGCCATCAATGCGGTAAGGTGATCGATCGGGTCGCCGGTCCTGCAGCACCGGGCACGTCGGTGTGCGGAATCGCATGGCCGCCATCCTCCGCTTCAGTCATGGAAGTCTCGCGCCCGTCGGTCGGGCCTTTCGGCGTGGTAGTCGACGTGCCGACAGCCGCCGTGGCATCAGTAACTCCCGCGTGTCCGACCCGATTGGGCAGGAGGGCCAGCACCTCGGTCGCGATGGAGGCTGGCTCCGCTGCAGGGGCGACCAGTTCGGCAGATCGGCGATCATCGCGGCAAGGCGCGTCTGCACAGCTTCCTGCCACGGCTCGAAATCGAGCCTGGCCAGTGCGGAGAGGACGCTGCCGACCAGGCCTTTGCTGTCCTCGCCCATGGTTGCGAACAGGAACGCGTCGAAGGGCGAGCGAGCATTCAGTTGCGGGCGGGTCATTTCGGCTCCCGACTTTTATGATCGCTGCAATGGGCGGATCATGATCGACCCCCACGAGGCTGAACGATCATGCGACCATAGGACAATTTCGAAATTAGCGTCAGGGTCGGAAACTACCGGCCTCTGCGCGCCGGGGCGGCGACCTCCGGGACTACGTGTACAGGTCCGCGCACGCATCGCCCCGATCTGCTCGTTTCGGATCAATGATGAGCGCGGTATGACTTGCCGATTATTCGGATATAGAAACACCTATACTCGTGAATGGCATCGGATAGCTATAGAGGTAAGTACTTCCCGATTGACATTCAGTTGCGGCCGCCCCTCACCAATGAGTAATTTCCGAGTCTGCCGCGGAAGTGCGGCCGCGCGTAGTCTGCCTTGCATTCCAAAATCGGCCCGGTGCGTTCCGACGTGACCGGCCGGACGGCGTGCCGACCGAGCATTTGGCAGATCCCCATCTACCGCGCTGAATGTCTTCCGCTAGTGTCCTGCCCCTGAAATTCGTGGGTGAATTTCAGGGATAAGGAGGTCATTAAGTTACTGATTTTCTAATGTCCCGAATATAAAATCCATCAGATTTCAGATTCGGGACACTAGGTCGGAAAGGAGCAGTGCCTTGTTTCTTTATGTCGTCCCGGTCCTGGTTCTGGCTGCGCTTGTTGTTCTCGCCGCCACGGTGAAAATTCTGCGTGAGTATGAGCGCGCCGTGGTCTTTACCCTTGGGCGCTTTCAAAGGGTGCGGGGTCCAGGCCTTGTGCTGCTTCTCCCTTCTTCCAGGAAATGGTTCGGGTCGATCTGCGCATTCGCGTCATCGAGATCCCCAGCCAGGACGTGATCTCGCATGACAACGTGTCGATGAAGGTCGACGCCGTATTGTATTTCAACGTCGTCGATCCAGAGAAGGCGATTATCCACGTCCAAAACTATCTGCCAGCCACCAACATGCTCGCACAGACCACGTTACGTGCCGTGCTCGGGCAGCATGAGCTCGATGAGATGCTGTCCGAGCGAAAGAAGCTCAGCGCCGATGTCCAGAGCATTCTCGACGCGCAGACCGAAACCTGGGGCATCAAGGTCAGCAACGTCGAGATCAGAACGGTAGAACTGACTGACAACATGGTGCGGGCCATCGCCAAACAGGCGGAAGCGGAACGCGACCGGCGTGCCAAGATCATTCACGCGGAAGCCGAGTTCCAGGCATCCCAAACCTTGGTCAACGCCGCGCAGATCCTGGGAAGCGTCCCAGCCGCAATGCAGTTGCGCTATCTGCAAACGCTGACGGAGATCGGCGCCGAACAGAATTCGACGGTCGTTTTCCCGATGCCAATCGACATTATCAAACCGTTCCTCGAGCTGCTTGATAAGGCCGGCAAACCGGCTGGCGCAAACGGCGCCGATCGCGCGTTGCCCCTGAAAGGCGTCCCGCTGAGTGTGCCAGATGCGAATGCGTGACCACACTGTCACCTGCTCTGTAGGGAGAAACGGCTCCGATCCAGCCGATCCGGCCCGCGGGGTATGGGATGTCGTGCGGCGCTTGATGTCTTGGGCATGACCATCTCCGTTTATCCATCTATAGACCCATATCCATATCGGGATTTAGTCTATAGATGTTGGCTCTTCGACGTCTCAAGTGGAATGGAAGACGTCGAGCATGGCGTTGATGGGCGCGCCGAGCAGGTAGATGATGCACGCGAAGGTAGCGGTGTTGCGATAGCCTCGGGCGCGAGCGCGGGCTGCCTGGAACAGCCCATTGAGCGCTTCGAGGCGGGCATTGGAATGGCCTGACTTCCAGCGTCGAATGATCCGCTTGGCATTGCGCCGTACGGTATCGACGGCCTGTCGAACAGGATCGAGCAGGTGGTCGGGATCGTCCAGCCGGGCGGTGACGTGGTTGAGGAAGTTGGTCAGCCGCCAGCGCGCGGCCTGTGGCGTTGCGGCCAGGCGAACCCAGCGCAGCATCTCCTTGGCGCGATAGGCTTCGGCTGTGGCGAAGCCGCTGTTCTCCAACTGGTCGAGCGCCTGCCGCTGGGCCATGGTCAGGTTTTCCGGTCGCTTCAACGTGGCCCAGCGTACCCCCTTGGGCAGGTTGTGCTGATGCGCCTCGGCGCGCCGCACCTGCTCGACCGCGGTGGTGAAGATCTGCACGACGTGGAACCAGTCCACGGTGACCGAGGCCTGCGGGAAGCTCTCCGCCGCAGCAGCAAGGAAGGCCGCCGACATGTCACACACCACCTCGGCGATGCGGCGGGCCTCGCCGCCGTGCTCCGCCAGGAAGGCCCGGAAGGCGGTCATGCATTCCTTACCCTTTCCGGGGGTGACGAACAGCACCGGGCGCTCGGCCGCATCGAGGTCAATGAACACGGTGACGTAGCTGTGGCCTCGCTTGGCCGCGGTTTCGTCGAGTGCGATCGCCTCGACCCCGCTGAGATCGAGCCGCTCGATCGCCCGGCCGACATAGTACCGCAGAATGCGCCACAGCCGCTGGTCGGTGACGCCGATGATGCGCGCGGCAGCGGCAACCGGCATCTCGCGCATCAGAGCCAGCGCGGCCTGCTCGAACAACAGCGTGAAGCCGCTGTCGGGACGTGCCCAAGGCACAGCAATGCGGAGTACGCCGTGCTCCGGACAGTCGGTGCGTGGCACACGGGCCTCGATGATGCAGGCGTGCTGAAAGAAGTTGAGGTGCCGCCAGCTCAGTTCCTTCCAGTCGTGCGGTTTGCACAGCCGGCCGCAGGTTGGGCAGGGGAAGCGGGCGCCTGGGTCGGCGGCGACGGCCAGATGCAACTCATGCGGCTGGTAGTCGGTTTCCAACCGCTGGTCGACCACGCGCCAGGGTGGGGTCAGTCCGAGGCCGAGGGTGAAGATGTCGCTGCTTGCCATGGCGGTGCTCCGCGCAATCAGAGTGTCCCGTGCGGGCTGGCACCGCATGCCGCGCCAATGCGCGATCGGACTGCGGGATGCGGCTGCTCGGCCCGTCTGCCTCAAGACTGGCGCCGTGCTCGCCGCCGTCAAGAACGCTGCGCGTCGCTACGCGATGGCCTGCGGCCATTCTTGACCGCGGCTGTGCACGACGCCCGCGCACGATCAGGCCGGGACGAAGAAACGGCACTCCAGCCGAACCAAGAAACTGGCCCCAGCGTGGCAGGGCTGCTACCTGCGGTGGTGGTCACGCCACTTTCAGGAACCGCCGAAGTTCCACTCGCGGCGTCGAGGAGGCTAGATGTTAGCACTACTTTGGCAGAAATCTGATTTTTAGGATTCCCATGGCACGGATTGCGTGATTCATGGGGAGCCAGCTTTGATGGAGGCTGGCGATGGACGAGGACTGGCAGGGAGATCTGGAGCGGTGGCTTGCCCCTTATCTGAAAGGTCTGGGCAACAAGACGCGACGACGGATGTGCCCGGCTTATATCGCCGGCTTGATCGGGCCGGGTGATCGCAAAAGCATCCAGCCCATGGCGGCCCGGTCGGACGCCATTTCCTATGACCGGCTGCATCATTTCATCGGGGCTGGTCTGTGGGACAGCGCGCCACTGGAAGCGACCTTGTGGGACCAAGCGGATAAATTGGTTGGTGGCAATGAAGCCTGGCTGATCATCGACGACACCGCCTTGCCCAAGAAGGGTAAGGCCTCGGTTGGCGTCGCGCCGCAATATGCTACGGCGCTCGGCAAGAATGCCAACTGTCAGACGCTGGTGTCGGTGACGCTGGCTTCGGGCGCAGTTCCGCTCATGCTGAGCTTGCGGTTATTTCTGCCGGAAAGCTGGACGAGCGATATCGCGCGCATGGACAAGGCGGGCGTGCCTGCCTGTTTCCAGGAATACCGCACAAAGCCCGAGATCGCGATCGAGGAGATCGATCGCGTCATCGCTGCCGGCGTGCGCTTCGGCTGTGTGCTGGCCGATGCCGGTTACGGGCTGTCGGCTCCGTTCCGGCAGGCGCTGAGTACACGCGGCCTTTGCTGGGCTGTCGGCATCCCCCGGCACCAGAAGGTCTATCCGGCGGATGTGCAGCTGATCTTCCCGGTCGCAGGCCGCGGTCGCCCACGGGTGCGTCATGTGCCCGACGTCAAATCCATGGCGGCACAAGCGATGCTCGAAGGCGCGAAGTGGCGGCAGCTCGGTTGGCGCAAGGGAACAAAGGGGCGTCTGACAGCCCGCTTTGCCGCCATGAGGGTACGCATTGCTGATGGCGCGCCCCAGCGAATCGGTTCTGCCGGTGCCCAGCACATGCCGGGAGAGGAAGCCTGGCTGGTGGGTGAGCATCGCTCGAATGGCGAACGAAAATACTATCTCTCGAACCTGCCTGCCGACACCCCGATCAGAGCTCTGGCTGGCGCCATCAAGGCGCGCTGGATCTGCGAGCAGGCCCATCAGCAACTCAAAGAGGAACTCGGCTTGGACCACTTCGAGGGCCGATCCTGGACTGGCCTCCACCGCCATGCCCTGATGACGATGATGGCCTACGCCTTCTTGCAATCCCGAAGGCTCGCTCAGGCGGGACGGAAAAAAAAGAGTCCCCGGTCCGCCTCCCCAACCCACCCTGCCAGCAGTGCGCCAAGCCATCCTTGACCGTCTTTCTCGCTCACCGCCGCGGCATTGCCCTCATTGCGGATGTAGCCTCATCGGACATCACAACAAACTTCTGCCAAAGTAGTGTTAGGGGTGCAGGGAGCGATCAAGTTCTGATCAGCTTTGGATCCGCTCGAAGCCGCACGCCGACACAACGCCCTGAGCAGCGAGGCGCACGGCGATTGTAGTGGGTTACGCCATCGATAGCGCGGAGGATCTGGCGCTACACCACTTCTATCGCCGTGGCATGGCGCTCGGCTGCGGCGTGCGGCTTCGGCGACCAAAGCTGATCAGACTTGATCGCTCCTGCACCCCTAACACACTTGGCAGAAGTTTGTTGTGATGTCCGATGAGGCTACATCCGCAATGAGGGCAATGCCGGCGGCGGTGAGCGAGAAAGACGGTCAAGGATGGCTTGGCGCACTGCTGGCAGGGTGGGTTGGGGGAGGCGGACCGGGGACTCTTTTTTTCCGTCCCGCCTGAGCGAGCCTTCGGGATTGCAAGAAGGCGTAGGCCATCATCGTCATCAGGGCATGGCGGTGGAGGCCAGTCCAGGATCGGCCCTCGAAGTGGTCCAAGCCGAGTTCCTCTTTGAGTTGCTGATGGGCCTGCTCGCAGATCCAGCGCGCCTTGATGGCGCCAGCCAGAGCTCTGATCGGGGTGTCGGCAGGCAGGTTCGAGAGATAGTATTTTCGTTCGCCATTCGAGCGATGCTCACCCACCAGCCAGGCTTCCTCTCCCGGCATGTGCTGGGCACCGGCAGAACCGATTCGCTGGGGCGCGCCATCAGCAATGCGTACCCTCATGGCGGCAAAGCGGGCTGTCAGACGCCCCTTTGTTCCCTTGCGCCAACCGAGCTGCCGCCACTTCGCGCCTTCGAGCATCGCTTGTGCCGCCATGGATTTGACGTCGGGCACATGACGCACCCGTGGGCGACCGCGGCCTGCGACCGGGAAGATCAGCTGCACATCCGCCGGATAGACCTTCTGGTGCCGGGGGATGCCGACAGCCCAGCAAAGGCCGCGTGTACTCAGCGCCTGCCGGAACGGAGCCGACAGCCCGTAACCGGCATCGGCCAGCACACAGCCGAAGCGCACGCCGGCAGCGATGACGCGATCGATCTCCTCGATCGCGATCTCGGGCTTTGTGCGGTATTCCTGGAAACAGGCAGGCACGCCCGCCTTGTCCATGCGCGCGATATCGCTCGTCCAGCTTTCCGGCAGAAATAACCGCAAGCTCAGCATGAGCGGAACTGCGCCCGAAGCCAGCGTCACCGACACCAGCGTCTGACAGTTGGCATTCTTGCCGAGCGCCGTAGCATATTGCGGCGCGACGCCAACCGAGGCCTTACCCTTCTTGGGCAAGGCGGTGTCGTCGATGATCAGCCAGGCTTCATTGCCACCAACCAATTTATCCGCTTGGTCCCACAAGGTCGCTTCCAGTGGCGCGCTGTCCCACAGACCAGCCCCGATGAAATGATGCAGCCGGTCATAGGAAATGGCGTCCGACCGGGCCGCCATGGGCTGGATGCTTTTGCGATCACCCGGCCCGATCAAGCCGGCGATATAAGCCGGGCACATCCGTCGTCGCGTCTTGTTGCCCAGACCTTTCAGATAAGGGGCAAGCCACCGCTCCAGATCTCCCTGCCAGTCCTCGTCCATCGCCAGCCTCCATCAAAGCTGGCTCCCCATGAATCACGCAATCCGTGCCATGGGAATCCTAAAAATCAGATTTCTGCCAAAGTAGTGCTAACATCTAGCCTCCTCGACGCCGCGAGTGGAACTTCGGCGGTTCCTGAAAGTGGCGTGACCACCACCGCAGGTAGCAGCCCTGCCACGCTGGGGCCAGTTTCTTGGTTCGGCTGGAGTGCCGTTTCTTCGTCCCGGCCTGATCGTGCGCGGGGCGTCGTGCACAGCCGCGGTCAAGAATGGCCGCAGGCCATCGCGTAGCGACGCGCAGCGTTCTTGACGGCGGCGAGCACGGCGCCAGTCTTGAGGCAGACGGGCCGAGCAGCCGCATCCCGCAGTCCGATCGCGCATTGGCGCGGCATGCGGTGCCAGCCCGCACGGGACACTCTGATTGCGCGGAGCACCGCCATGGCAAGCAGCGACATCTTCACCCTCGGCCTCGGACTGACCCCACCCTGGCGCGTGGTCGACCAGCGGTTGGAAACCGACTACCAGCCGCATGAGTTGCATCTGGCCGTCGCCGCCGACCCAGGCGCCCGCTTCCCCTGCCCAACCTGCGGCCGGCTGTGCAAACCGCACGACTGGAAGGAACTGAGCTGGCGGCACCTCAACTTCTTTCAGCACGCCTGCATCATCGAGGCCCGTGTGCCACGCACCGACTGTCCGGAGCACGGCGTACTCCGCATTGCTGTGCCTTGGGCACGTCCCGACAGCGGCTTCACGCTGTTGTTCGAGCAGGCCGCGCTGGCTCTGATGCGCGAGATGCCGGTTGCCGCTGCCGCGCGCATCATCGGCGTCACCGACCAGCGGCTGTGGCGCATTCTGCGGTACTATGTCGGCCGGGCGATCGAGCGGCTCGATCTCAGCGGGGTCGAGGCGATCGCACTCGACGAAACCGCGGCCAAGCGAGGCCACAGCTACGTCACCGTGTTCATTGACCTCGATGCGGCCGAGCGCCCGGTGCTGTTCGTCACCCCCGGAAAGGGTAAGGAATGCATGACCGCCTTCCGGGCCTTCCTGGCGGAGCACGGCGGCGAGGCCCGCCGCATCGCCGAGGTGGTGTGTGACATGTCGGCGGCCTTCCTTGCTGCTGCGGCGGAGAGCTTCCCGCAGGCCTCGGTCACCGTGGACTGGTTCCACGTCGTGCAGATCTTCACCACCGCGGTCGAGCAGGTGCGGCGCGCCGAGGCGCATCAGCACAACCTGCCCAAGGGGGTACGCTGGGCCACGTTGAAGCGACCGGAAAACCTGACCATGGCCCAGCGGCAGGCGCTCGACCAGTTGGAGAACAGCGGCTTCGCCACAGCCGAAGCCTATCGCGCCAAGGAGATGCTGCGCTGGGTTCGCCTGGCCGCAACGCCACAGGCCGCGCGCTGGCGGCTGACCAACTTCCTCAACCACGTCACCGCCCGGCTGGACGATCCCGACCACCTGCTCGATCCTGTTCGACAGGCCGTCGATACCGTACGGCGCAATGCCAAGCGGATCATTCGACGCTGGAAGTCAGGCCATTCCAATGCCCGCCTCGAAGCGCTCAATGGGCTGTTCCAGGCAGCCCGCGCTCGCGCCCGAGGCTATCGCAACACCGCTACCTTCGCGTGCATCATCTACCTGCTCGGCGCGCCCATCAACGCCATGCTCGACGTCTTCCATTCCACTTGAGACGTCGAAGAGCCAACATCTATAGACTAAATCCCGATATGGATATGGGTCTATAGATGGATAAACGGAGATGGTCATGCCCAAGACATCAAGCGCCGCACGACATCCCATACCCCGCGGGCCGGATCGGCTGGATCGGAGCCGTTTCTCCCTACAGAGCAGGTGACAGTGTGGTCACGCATTCGCATCTGGCACACTCAGCGGGACGCCTTTCAGGGGCAACGCGCGATCGGCGCCGTTTGCGCCAGCCGGTTTGCCGGCCTTATCAAGCAGCTCGAGGAACGGTTTGATAATGTCGATTGGCATCGGGAAAACGACCGTCGAATTCTGTTCGGCGCCGATCTCCGTCAGCGTTTGCAGATAGCGCAACTGCATTGCGGCTGGGACGCTTCCCAGGATCTGCGCGGCGTTGACCAAGGTTTGGGATGCCTGGAACTCGGCTTCCGCGTGAATGATCTTGGCACGCCGGTCGCGTTCCGCTTCCGCCTGTTTGGCGATGGCCCGCACCATGTTGTCAGTCAGTTCTACCGTTCTGATCTCGACGTTGCTGACCTTGATGCCCCAGGTTTCGGTCTGCGCGTCGAGAATGCTCTGGACATCGGCGCTGAGCTTCTTTCGCTCGGACAGCATCTCATCGAGCTCATGCTGCCCGAGCACGGCACGTAACGTGGTCTGTGCGAGCATGTTGGTGGCTGGCAGATAGTTTTGGACGTGGATAATCGCCTTCTCTGGATCGACGACGTTGAAATACAATACGGCGTCGACCTTCATCGACACGTTGTCATGCGAGATCACGTCCTGGCTGGGGATCTCGATGACGCGAATGCGCAGATCGACCCGAACCATTTCCTGGAAGAAGGGGAGAAGCAGCACAAGGCCTGGACCCCGCACCCTTTGAAAGCGCCCAAGGGTAAAGACCACGGCGCGCTCATACTCACGCAGAATTTTCACCGTGGCGGCGAGAACAACAAGCGCAGCCAGAACCAGGACCGGGACGACATAAAGAAACAAGGCACTGCTCCTTTCCGACCTAGTGTCCCGAATCTGAAATCTGATGGATTTTATATTCGGGACATTAGAAAATCAGTAACTTAATGACCTCCTTATCCCTGAAATTCACCCACGAATTTCAGGGGCAGGACACTAGCGGAAGACATTCAGCGCGGTAGATGGGGATCTGCCAAATGCTCGGTCGGCACGCCGTCCGGCCGGTCACGTCGGAACGCACCGGGCCGATTTTGGAATGCAAGGCAGACTACGCGCGGCCGCACTTCCGCGGCAGACTCGGAAATTACTCATTGGTGAGGGGCGGCCGCAACTGAATGTCAATCGGAAGTACTTACCTCTATAGCTATCCGATGCCATTCACGAGTATAGGTGTTTCTATATCCGAATAATCGGCAAGTCATACCGCGCTCATCATTGATCCGAAACGAGCAGATCGGGGCGATGCGTGCGCGGACCTGTACACGTAGTCCCGGAGGTCGCCGCCCCGGCGCGCAGAGGCCGGTAGTTTCCGACCCTGACGCTAATTTCGAAATTGTCCTATGGTCGCATGATCGTTCAGCCTCGTGGGGGTCGATCATGATCCGCCCATTGCAGCGATCATAAAAGTCGGGAGCCGAAATGACCCGCCCGCAACTGAATGCTCGCTCGCCCTTCGACGCGTTCCTGTTCGCAACCATGGGCGAGGACAGCAAAGGCCTGGTCGGCAGCGTCCTCTCCGCACTGGCCAGGCTCGATTTCGAGCCGTGGCAGGAAGCTGTGCAGACGCGCCTTGCCGCGATGATCGCCGATCTGCCGAACTGGTCGCCCCTGCAGCGGAGCCAGCCTCCATCGCGACCGAGGTGCTGGCCCTCCTGCCCAATCGGGTCGGACACGCGGGAGTTACTGATGCCACGGCGGCTGTCGGCACGTCGACTACCACGCCGAAAGGCCCGACCGACGGGCGCGAGACTTCCATGACTGAAGCGGAGGATGGCGGCCATGCGATTCCGCACACCGACGTGCCCGGTGCTGCAGGACCGGCGACCCGATCGATCACCTTACCGCATTGATGGCAACGGAGGATCTTGATGATAAGGGCCGTTGCGGTGATCGCACTGGTTATGGCACCGATCGTTGCCGGTGCGGCGCAGCCCGAAGAGAAGGCCCCAGCGTATCAGGCGCAGATGCAGCCGATGAGCAGTATCGTGGCGGTCGCTTCGCGCGCCGCGTCGTGCAAGTTGCGAAGTCGGCGGTGGAACGCGCTGATTCAAGGGGCATCGATGATCGAGGCTTATACCCAGGCCGGTGCTCTGTGGGGGATGCAGGGCAAGTACTTGTCGCTGACCGCCCTGGTTCATTTCGAGAAGATGGGCGATCGCTGCAGCGGATCCGACTTGCCGCCGCCCGGACGACACCGGATGCCTGTGCGAGCCTTCGCAATGATCCCTCGATCTTGCGGAGCTTGGACCATCTGGCCGCAATGGAAGGCTGGCCCCAGCATTAAATGAAGCGAGGACGTCCGCTGGTGGAAGCCGGGCGTCCGGCGGGACGGGCAGACGATCGATGGTTTCCGAGTCTGTCTGTCGCCGCGTAGGGAAGGATATGTCTGAACGCGGTATCCATGCCGCTTCTGGCATTCGGTTGACGCTGCCGCCCGGCCAGGACGTGCAGCAGGCCGATGGTTGCAAGAAACGAAACCGCCCTGGTGGC
>NZ_CAJHNI010000004.1:0-292814 GCF_905116885.1 Acidiphilium sp. C61
GCGGTAGCGGAGGCACTCGGCCACGACCCGGCTATCGCCCGCCGCCGCCCGCCCGCGCGCCGCAGATTATCGACGATGCCGATGCGCCGTGGCTACAGGGTGACGATGCGCCCCAGGCCGGCAGCAAGAGTGCTGCGACGCCTCCGGTAGCATCACCTCCGGCCCGGACGGATGCGCCGACCTCTGATGGTGGTGAGCCGTTATTCGTCACTCCGGGGGGCAGCATCGTTGCAGTGCCCGCGAAGGAGCCAATTTCCGGAGTGCAGAAAAAGGAGCCGCCGCCGGCCGGACCGGCTGCAACCAAACCTGCCGCCGAACCTGCCGCCGAAGCGAATGTTACCGACGTGAAGACGTTCCTGAGTAGGGTTGTGAACGCCACCGTTCTCGATGAGGGCGAGGACGACTGACTCTTCCAGAGGTGGCCTACTGCCGGGTGCCCGCCGGAAGGCTCTCGATGCGCGAGACCAACGCGACGTTGGTCTCCTCGAAGACCCGAATCAGCGCCCTTGCCTTCCCGGTGCGCCCGCCGACCATGCAGAGCTTCGCCTCTCTGGCCAGGCGGTGCAGCGCCTCGTGCAGGACCTGTATGTCATCAAAAACGGGCTGACACGAGAAATGCCTCGCGCCATCGGATTTCAGCCACCGTCCGAGATGGCAGTTGTCGACTTCCGTCACGTCGAGCAGATGGTCGGGCAGGAAACCTCTGTCATTGAACGTTTTGATGAAGAGGTTTGTCCGGTGTACGTGGCCGGCAACGATCGTGTCTACCAAGTTGATGCTGGCCGGCTTCATCGGCCTGCTTTCGGTACGCTGGCAGTCGCGGATCCGCTTTTCGACCTCGATGCTCGGCATTGGCTTCGCGTAGAGGAACCCCTGAAGGTGGCTGACCCCCATGGTCGAGAGCAGGCTCTCCTGGTCGGTGGTTTCAACGCCTTCGGCGACAATATCGATGCCCAGCATCCGGCCGGCCGTGATGATTCCAGCGACAATCGCCATGTCCTTGGGGAAGTCGATCATCCGAGCCACGAATTTCTGGTCGATCTTCACCGTGTGTGTGGACAGGCGCTGCAGGTAGGAAAGGGAGGCGCTGCCGGCCCCAAAATCGTCGATCGCCACCCGGATGCCGCGGATGATGCATTCCTGCAGGCGCTCCTCGGCTCGTTCCAGGCTGGGGATCGGCGCGGTCTCGGTAATCTCGAACTCGATCCTGCCGGGCAAGATATCCGGATGCCGGCCGAGCGCGGCATCAAGGTCGGCAATGAAGCTGTCGTCGTTCAGATACCGCGGGCTGACATTCATGCAGACCCGGATATCGAGACCGCCCAGGTGCCACGCCTCAGCCTGGGCAAAGGCCGCTTCCATGACCCGGGCACCCAGAAGGCGCGCGTGAGCATCGGTGTCCAGCGCTGGCGCGAAAGACGCAGGCCCGGCCAGTGCACCAGTATCATCACGGAACCGTGCAAGCGCCTCGACACATTCGAAACCGCCTGTCGTCGACTTGATCGGCTGATAAAACAGCGTGAGCGTGTCCGGATCTGGAAGCCGCAGCCCCCCGCCCGCAATGTCAGCATGCGCATCAACGCCCGGAGGCACCGATCTCATTACTGCGAGTAGAGGCATTGGGACCATCACTTCATTCCGATATCTACCCGCGGCGCCTGCGTCTTCACCTGAAATCCAGGTTAATTGTCTGAAATATTTGATTAAGGATGAGGCGGCTGAACCTCATCGCCGGGGAGGGCGCGGGGCGTGTACGGGTGCCATTTCGAGGCCGGGGCGCCGCGGTAGCGGCGCCTGGCCCGGTGCGACAAGCAGGGCAGGCGCGTGCTGCCGCAAGACAGCAAGCGTCCTGTTGTGAAGTCGCGGGTCGACTTCCAGCGATGACGTGTCGGCGACGGATCCGATCGCGGGGATCAGGAACACAACAGCAGTCTCCATCGAAGCCTTACCCATCGTCAGGAACCCTCAAGTTTCGTGAGCCAATCTTTCATGCTGCCGTCAGCCTCGATGTTCGTATCGCGTCGGCGCAGCATCATTTTCGAATCCAACTCTATCCCGAGAATAATATTAGAACCAAGAATTTTCGACTACATCCGGAAAAATACGACCATCACGCCCCGTCTTGCCGGTATTTTGCTTGTTTTAACGTGGCGCAGTTTACTATACTAGCGCGATGGAGAACCAGGATATCACCGCTGGTAACGAAGATCTGATCGATGCCGCAGAACTGGACGAGCACATCGACCGCCTGCCGGACGATGCGAGTATCCGTCGGTGGCTTGCATCGCTGCCGCCCTATCTTGCTGATTTCGGACGAGACCTGCCTCAGGAGGATCTCGGCGTCCTTCTGAAAATCGCCATGCGGTCTGATGTCGATGAGCCCGACTTCGCATCTGTCTGCGATGATATGGGGCGGGGCGGCCGACTCAGGATGCTCGCCGTGATGATGGCGTCAATGGACGGCGACGGCCACCTCCTGATGGAGATCCTGCTGGGCCACGGGCCGGCGCAGAGCATGATCCGCGAGGACATCGACACCCTTGCGGCCCGCATCGGCTCTCGCGCGCTCGAGATGCTGATCGAGACACCCGGCTTCATTGCAGGGGTACGAGCGGCAATGCCGCTCGTGTCGCGTTCGCCGTCGATGGCGAGGTTCCCCCGCAACACCATGGAGCGTTCCGATGCGTAGCCGGGTCAGAGTCATAAGGGTCGCCATCGGCGCCTCAGCCTTGCTGGCGGCCGCCTCGCTCGCCGCGGTCGCGCAGACAAGCTGGAACGACCCGTCGCTCGGTGTTTCCAGCAGCACGGCCACGAAATCGACCGGGGACTGCTGGGCGCCGGTCCAACAGCACCTTGCCGCCGCCGAGCAACAGTCAATCGCCAACGGGTCGATGCTTGCCTCGCAAAACTTCCAGTTCCTGCCGCATGGGCAGACTTTCTCGCAGGCGTCCTGCCTGTCGAACCTGTTGAGCGGTAGCCTCGACACTCTTTTCACTCCGCCCAACCTCAGCGGGATTGTGAGTGCGGTCGTGAGCAAGGCGTGCTCGATCGCGACAAACTACGAGCAACAGGCGATCGCCCCGGTTGCGCGAGGTTTGCAGCAGGGGCTGCCGTCCTATGAGATCGCTCCTGGCATTTCCACAGGCGCGATCTCAGGCGGGATGTACATTTCTCCCAGTGTCGGGGGCGGCAGCGCGGGTCCGGTTTCCGTCAATGTGACACCAATGCTCGGCGGACAGGGCGAGAACTTCACATCGCAAACCTACTTCAACGGTCTTTTGGGGAAACAATGAGCATTTCCATCCGCGCGCTCCTCCTTTCTGGCGCCGTGGCCCTGCCCGGCCTGGCGCTCGCCGCGTCACCGACGCCCGTTCAGTTTTCAGCCAAGGGGGCCGCAGCGACGCAGGCTGATCAGGTGTATGCCGCCTTCCTGCGCAGCCATCCAAAGGCCCGCCTGGAAGCCGCCAGTCTCGACCTCTGGCACGGACACACCAGCGTTCTCGCCGTCCGGTTCGTCGACCCCTCGACCTGCACCGGTGACGAGTGCCACACCGTGCTGCTCGATCAGGTGGCCGGCCGCTGGCACGAGATGATGGCGCAGCGGCTGAGCACCCTCGCCGTCATCCCTCATCCGGCCGCAGCTCCGGCAAACCTCATGGTTGACGGCAGGCATGTCTGGCAGCGGCTCGCCGATACCTTTGTGCCCCAGATCCAGAGTTACATCGACGGCGCGCCGATGGTCGCCTCGACTCCGGTGGACGCATCCCATGCCGCCGTGATGGCGTCATATCTCGGGGCGGCCAAGGCGTTCGTGATGCAGTCGGTCAAGGTCGGCGGCAAGCTTGGCACGATCGACGTCGTTCAGCCTACGGGGGTGAATTGCGGCGAGGCCGGATGCCCGATGGTCGTTTTCGGCAACCAGCATCCGGTGCTTTCAACCACATCGCCGGGCCTGTTCGGCCTCGCGCCGGGCGCAGACACCGTCGATGGCGTCCGGGGACTCGTCGTGGCTGTCGTGAACGGGCTTGACTTCTACCGGTGGGACACCGCTGCCGGCAAATACGAGATGACACGGACGACCTATACGTCGTCCGTTACCCCGGTGCCGTGACATGAGCTCGTCAGGCTGGAGCCTTGTTCGCGCCCTTCTCGGCGCGACCGCTCTCGTAGCGGTCGCTTCCGGCGCAGCGCATGCCGCGTCGGGGCAGTGGATCAGCGATCTCGCCATGAAGGAGAGCGGCGGGAACCAATACCAGACGAACCCATATTCCACGGCAATCGGGTCCTACCAGCTCACAGAGGCCGCGCTGGTGAGCGCTGGTTATGCGACGCAGACCGGCCCTGTCACCGCGGCCGACTACAACGGCAACGACAGCAATCTCGTCTTCACCGGCAAGGATGGCGTCAATTCGGTCCAGGACTTCATGGCCAACCAGGCCGCCCAGACCAATGCGGCGGAGACTTACGCCAAGCAGGTCTACGGAACACTGAGCTCAAACGGGACGGTCTCCCAATATATGGGCCAGACGGTCAACGGTCAGGTGATGAACCAGTCGGCCATGCTGACCGGAGCCTATGTGCTCGGCCCGCAAGGGTTCAAGGACTACCTGGCGAATGGCGGGAAGGTCTACACCAACGGGGTCTACGATCCGACGCTGACGGCCGAGGTGCAGTCGCGTATCGCCGACGGCTCGCAGTATAACGCGTCGGCCATTACAGGCGGCTACACTACCGTGCCGAACAGTGAGCCGGGCGCAAACACTGGGCCGGTGACGCCGAATACGGTGGCCAGTTCGCTCTACTGCAACCCTTATGTATCAAAGCTCCTGGTTGAAGGTGCGAAGGGCTTCGTCAACCAGGCGCGCGCCGAGGTGATTGACCCTCAGACTGGCTACACCCTGCTTAACGGGAACAGCGTCGCCCAGGCCGCCGGCCTGGCTCCGGGCGGCTCTACAGTGGGCGGCGGCACCGGCACGTTCGGCGAGTTCGGGTGCCTCTCCAACCTGCTGGGCGGAAGCCTCAATGTGCTGTTTGAGCCACCCAACCTCTCCGGCATCCTGCAGCAGCTGGAGAATTCGGTCTGCTCGGCCGCCCAGAGCGAGATGTCGAACCTCGTCCAGCCTGTCACCAACGCCCTGTTCAACAACACCAGCCTCGGCGGCTTCTTCCCCGGCCTCGGGCTCGGCGCGCTTGCTGGCGGCATATCGACCAGCCTTACACAGGGCGGCGGTAACGGCTTCTCCGTCAATGGTGGGGTTGGCTCTTCAACGACCTGGTACTCGAGCACCGGCACGCCGGGGCAGGCCCAGGTCTACTTCAACGGTCTGCTGGGAGGATCCCACTGATGTGCCGCAAAATCCTCATGGGGACCGCGCTCGTCTCCATCCTGTTCACGGCCGCCCCCGGCATCGCCATGGCCAGTTACGATCCGGCCGTGCAGCAAGCCGTCATCGCCGCCAACAGGAGCATCACCTCAGCGGTGAACCAGAATGCCTCGACCATCAGTTCAAGCCTGCAGACGGACTTGCGCCTGCTGTCGGGGCAGAACACCTTGAATTCCAAGGGGGTGATTCAGGCGCTCAGCAACATCGCCACCGAGCAGGACAACCGAGCCGTCGAGTTGAAGATTGAGCAGGCCACGCTCAACGCCGAGAATCAGGCGAGTTCAGGCACGTCGGCTTGCAACATGATCACCGGCACTCTTGCAGGTCAGGCCATCAACGCGCAGGTCGCTCAGGCCCAGGAGCAGGGTACCGATGCCGAGCTCGCCTGGGAGATGGGTGGCGACAAGACGACGCCCTCGCCGAGCTACAACGGACAGGCCAGTGCGGTCGACAGTCTCATAGCCGCGCACTGTCAGAACAGCGCGACTGAGCAGGATGTCGAGGAAGGGCTTTGCCCGGCCGTCACTGCGCCGGCCTCCAGCCAGCCCGGCGCAGCTGGCGCGGTGAGCAACACGGTGCCGCCCGATGTTGACGGCGGAAGGATGATCAACCAGCCCAACGACGTCATTCCGGCGAATATGATGCCGTCGATGAAGCAGTTCATGGCGCTGGCCTTCAATCCAAATCCGATGGGTGCGATGCCGCCCGGTGGTGCCACCAGCCAGAGCGGCAAGCAGGAGGCTTACGACCGCCTCGTCGCCGCTGCCCAGGCATCAATCCCCGACAGCGTGGTGGCCGGCGTTCTGGCCGCCCGGACCCCTCTCCCGGACAGCAACCAGCAGATTCAGGGTGGCAGCGTTGGGGCGGGCCCGGTCTCGGTCACCCAGTGGGCAAATGGCACCGAGCAGCAGATTGCCGGTGCGGGCGCGGAGCCTGCCGGCGGCTACTTTCCCAATGGCGTGTCAGAAGATGCGTGGATCACGGTCAGGGCTGATGGCTGGTACATGAACCCGGATTGGTCCATTGCTCTGAACGGATATTCCGAGACCCAGGCGGTCAAGGATCTCGCGATGATTGCGTCGTTCCGAGCCTTCCTGCAGAACAAGCAGTATCACCAGGGTGAGAAGGAGTTGCTTCTCCTCGCCTCCATCGATCGGTCGCTGCAGACACTCGTCCACATGCACTGATCGCGTGTTGCTTGCATGTCCCCCGTCTACAATCGTCTGAACCAGACACTCGACAGGGCGTAATCCCATGAGCGACGACGAGCAGACCAACAAGCCTGAGGCCGGTAATGGCGAGCCGCCCCCGAAGGTTGTGAGCCTCCGGGGGCGGCGCCCGATCCGCATGCAGGATCTGAGCGACGACCCCACCCCTGTAGAGCCGCCCGAACCGGACATCGACCATCGGACGAACCTGGAAAAGGCCCGCGATATAGTGGCTGCCGTGCAGGGGGAGATCGACGAGAAATTCGGCCTGCAGGCCACTTTTGCCCGGCTGGATGCGGAGGATGCGGAAGAGCGGCAGAGGCGCGAGCGTCGCATGCTTCAGATGCAGGCCATTGCAAAGGCCCAGCAGGCCGGGCTGCATACCGACTACCAGAGGCGCATCAACGATGACTACGACTACGCCAGGGCATACCTCGAACAGGAATCGGACGAGCCTCCCGAGCGGCTGATTGTTCAGTCGACGGCGCCGAACTTCGCACAAAACGCTCCTGGAACGGCCGCTGCTACGCCGGATAGTGATGCATGGGCCGGAGACAGCCCGGAAGCCATTGCCGCCGCGGCGACAACTCACGACCATGATGCCGGTACTGGCGAAGGGCCGGCGCTCATCATGGCACGGGCGATTGATGAGTGCCGGCGGATCGATCTTGAGCTCGGTGAAAATCCGGACCCGGTCGAAGTGATGATGGCCGAGGCAAAGAAGCGGATCATCATGCGGACGGCGACAGATGCCGCGCGCAAGGTTGGCGACCTGAACCAGGACGATCAGATTCTGGCTCGAGAGATGCAGTCCTACAACCAGACCAGCAAGGGCGGCTCGGTGTCGTTTCTCGGCGCTCTCGCCCAAGGGCTTCTTGGTGGCAACGCCCGTGCGCACCGTGTGGCAAAAGAGATGAGGGAAATCGTCGACCGCCGGCGTCAGGTGATCGAAAAAATGGATCTCGAGCGGCGTTGGCTGACCACAGCGGCGGACCGGGTGATCGAAAAGCACCGCGATGCGCGGGCCAGTTTCGAGGGCGCGGCGGGTATCCTGTCCGAGGCCGGCCGGGTCTTCGGCGATACCGAGATCGGCCGCGAGCTTGCCGCATCGGTGACGATCGCCGCCCAGCAGGCCGATGTGCCCGTCGAGCAGCTGGTTCGCCAGATCTCCGGACACGAGCCGGTCAGTCCTGGCAACCGACAGGTCGTCGACCAGCTGCGGACCCAGTATGGTGAGGCAATGGAGCGGGCCGGTGATGACGCAGCCGAGGCGCGCTCAGCTTCCGCCCTTGCCAGGGAGCAGCTGGCCCGCGGGCGGTCCGCGATCGAAGATGCGATCAACGGGCTTGAGATGCTGGCAAAGAACAGTCCTGACCTTGAAGGGCTCGACCGCGGCAAGCTGGCGGACTGGTTCGGCGATTCAACCCAGCCGCTGGATGGCGCGATGGACGTCACCAGTCCGGCTGCCATCGCCGCCGAGCGCGGGAGGCTGAACGCTCAGATCGCCGAGCGCATCCAGGCAATCTTCGAGATGATTGACCGGGTGCTGCGCGCGGTCGTGAACCGGATCAGCGCCGGTCGTCATGGAGTCGAGGCCGCAGCCGCGGCGGAGGCGGAACCGGCGCCTTCCGTCTGATGCCCCGCGATCTCTGGATCATAGAGGCGCCGGGCAAGATCGCCACGCTCAGCAAGAGCCTCGCGGCCCTGAACCGCGAGGCTGATGTGATCGCGACGTCCGGCTACATTATGACGTTCAGAGGCTGGCTCGGGATCACCCCGGACCTCCGGGACAAGGGGCGCGTGCCGGTCAACGAAGAGATCGTCCCCCGTCTGCGCGAGGCGGCGAGGGTGGCGAGTCGAATCTTCATCGCCACAGACGCCGACAGCGCGGGCAACGTGATTGCTCTCGACGTAGCCCAGGTCATCGCGGACATCGCGCCATCGCCGCAGCGGGTCCGACTATCCGGCCTCGACAGCGAGTCGGTTCGCCGGGCTCTCCGCGATGCCGGCCCCGTCACCGCGTTCGACGCAGCGGCCGGTCGCGGCCGGGCCATGATTGATCGCATCATCGGTGTCGCCTTCTCCACTGGAAGCGGATCCACGGGGCGTATCAAGGCATCCGTGCTGTCTCGGGTCAGCGAGGCCCCGCCGGGCTACGCGAACGTTTACACCCTCGTCGCGCCGGCTAGCGACTCCGGTCCGGCATTTCACCTCGAGATCTCCCCCGATCGGCAGATCGGAATGGAGACCCTGGAGACGCTTCTGCGCGCCGGTATACGCCCCGTCCAGCCCGGCGATCTGTGCGACACCGGCTTCGCACCCCGGCATTTCGGCGACATCCTGATCGCGGCAACGGACGAGGCGGCCCGCAACGGTGAGGACCGCTCTGTGGCCGAGATCGGCCGGGTGTTCCAGCAAGTCTACACCGACGGCAAGACGAGCTATCTCCGTTCGAATACCCGTGGCTACTCCGAATACGCCCATGCGAAGATTAGAGCCTCGGCGGGATGGCTCGGGCCGGGAGTATCCGTCAACGAGAAGACGATCCGGGCCAGTGCCCGCAACGGCCACGACGCGCCGTACCTGACCGCACCGGCCTCCCCGGTTGGTGCGCCCGGCATGCTCACCCCCAACCACCTTCTGGCGGAAATCGGCAACGGCAACGTAAGGGCCACCCACTACTGGCCGGTGCAGGTCCCGGATGCCGCCGATCTCCGCCAGGCGCTCATTGAGGCGGGCGTAGACGCCGCCACGGCCAGGAAGCTCAGCGAGCGGCGATGGCTGCGCTGGGATGGCGCCGTGCCGCCCGGCCTGAAGCAGCACGTCACCTCATCGCGGCTTACCAGGCGCGCCGATGTCGCCGTGCTGGCCCTGATGCTGGAACACGGCATCGGCAAGGCTGGTTCGTGGCCCAACGTCCCTGAGGCCATGACCGGCGGTGAGGAGCCGCTGGTCGACCTCGATGGCGCCGGCAGTATTGCTCTCACCGCCGCCGGGCAGGCGGCACTCGATGCGACACCAGCTTTCCTGCGCGACCCGTCCTTCAGCACGGCCGTCGAGGCGGCCTGCATTGAACAGGCGGGCGGCGGCGATCAGCCCTGGCGACAGATCGTCATCTCTGTGATGGAGGCCCTGCCCATGGATGCGAAAGCACAGGTCAGGAAAACTCTGATGACAGGGCATGGGCCGCGGGAGGAGAGGGTTGAAGCATCCCAGATCAGCGTTCCAACGATCGCCGACCTCGGCGTGGACACCAGCGTCCGCGTGGACGAGCCGCAGCCCGTCATGGCGCCTATCAGGTTCGCCTGAGAATGTCATATGCATAATAATTTGAAATTGACTTTTTCAATATAATTCCGTATCTCTGAACGCGCCAAATGATCGATTCCAAACGCAGAAGGCGCGTCATTTATGTATTTTTCATGTTCGCCGGGTTATGCAGGGTCGGGCCTCCGCAATCTTCGCGGACTGCCCCTACTCAGCGAGATCAGGCGGATTGGAATGCAGGGCATTTGCGAATCATCGAATAGCGGTGCAGAGCAATCTTGGCGCTATGACGCAGAATTCCTCAATGAGGCGATCTCTGAGTGCCTTATTGCCGACATGAGGTCGGCCAGCCTCAGCCTCCCCGGGCTTTTCTCCGGCATCTATGATCGGAGTGGCGACGTGTCCATGTCGGCGGAACGCATTTCCCGTGGGGCGTCTCGATATGCCCGCGCCGAGTTCACCTGGACCGAATACGCCTCAGCCCGACACCTCGGCAGGATCGGCGTTCTCGCGATTTCACCGGTCTACCGGGCCGAAAGCGCGTTCGACCTCCTGGTGTTTCGCAAGGCCGGCGGGCGTATCGACGCACCGCCGGGCATCGTCGAGGTCGACCTCCACAAGTCCATGTGGTTCCTGGCGCATGAGGCGAGCGGGTCGGGCCCGGTCACCGCGGATGCTTTCCACCATACCGCCGCCTCCTTCCGGGTGGCGACGACACCGTTTGGTGAGCCCGGCCAGGCGAACCGCGCATGGCGCGTTCTGCCGCATACCCGAAGCGTCTTGCACACCCCGATCCCTCGTACTCTTCGATCGATGTTCATGACCAAGTCGAAGGTCGTCTCGAGCGGCGAGCCGCTGGATCCGTCTTTCCTGCCCGCAAGCGATGGCATTGTTGAGGTTGCCCTGACCTGGCTGCTGGCCTTTGCGGCAACAGACGGCTTCCAGGGCGCCACCCTTAACGGTGCCCCGCTGATCGCTTCAGAGCGGCTGGAGCGGGAGAACTGCCTCTTGCCGCGCGGCCCGGTCCGACTTCGTGGGTTCTGCCAGCCGCGCGGGGCCCGCTCGCGATGATCAAGCGGTTCGCCATCCGGCTCGGCCGGAGGAAGACGGTAGGCATGGCCCCGGGAATGCCGCTCGCATCACGCATCCTCGCCCTTGCTACGGCGAGCCAGGTATGGCCGGTTCCTGAAATCGGCCAGACGATCAGCTTGCTTTCGACGTCGGAGTGCTGGAGCGTCTCCCCGGGTCATCTGCACCGGGCGATCGCCGGGCTTCGGTCGACACCCGACCTCGGAGAGTCCGCCATGTCCGCCTTTGCCGCCCCCGGCGGCGATCCGCTGTGGGTCGAGTACGCTATGGAGGCAAAGAGACCGGCCCGCGGCGTGCTTGCCTGCCCCGACCCGGTCAATGCAGGACGGATCGCATTTTCGGGCTGGACCATGGGCAGCCAGCAGGTGCCGTTCTGGATCCCGGTCATTGCAGAGTGGCGACACGATGTCGATCATGCACCGGATGGGAGACCGCTGACACCGGTAGACCGCATTTTCTTCAGGCAGACCCCCGGCGGGATGAAGATGCTCAAGATCGCCGTTGATAACGGGGAACTCTCGAAGGACCTGAAGATCGAGGACTTGTGCGGGCCGATGCTCGATGTTGTTGCTCACACAATCGCGGTGATTACTGAACACGGAACCCATAGCAAGGACCGTCAGTCATGAGCCCCGATGTCATCCGCCTTCGCGAACTCCGCGTTGATCTCCACAACGAGGCTCTTGCCTCGAACACTCGTGCAACCTCCATAATGGCCAACGCAATGGGGATGATCGAGGCGGCCCCCTCCGGCGACAATTATCTCACCTTCGACAGCGCCAGCACCGACGCCTTGATTAACCGGCTGAAAGCCCGTCATGAGGTGGCGGAGGATCTTGCTCTGGCCGAACCATCGCAGCACCCCTTCTGGTGCGAGTTCACGACCAAGGCGGGCTCGTTCGCCACGATCACCACACCGTGGACGATACAGGGCGGCAGAGAGACCCTCTTCATTTCACGCCGCTTCCGTCATGGCGTTCCCGACCAGGCACCCTACCAGATGGTCTGGTCTCTCGAGGGCCTGCGTCGCCGGCTCCATTTCGATGAACTGGTCCAGGTCCAGTATGTCCGCACATCGATGCATCGCCCTGTCAGCGAGGTCGTCCGGGAGGATGTCCGTCGCGCTGGCCTTGCCATCGCCTCCATGACCCTTGCCGTCCAGGCGCAGATCTCCCGTGCAGCGGCCCGTCGGACCCGTGCCGAGGCTGAACTTGCACGGCTTGCAGAGCTGGAGCGGTTCGGTTCTCGCGGCCTTGTGCCGACGCTCATCCCGGTTCCGACAACTATCCCCCTGCCCGTCCTTCGTCATGCCGATATTGTTGACTGCCACCCGCACGCCGAACCGGCCGAAGCGCCGGCCATGAGTTTCTGACCAGGAGATGATGATGACCGGTCGCGACCAAACCGAGATCCAGATCGACAGCCTGCTCGTCGATGTGAAGATCATGACCCGCGGTCGGTCGGGCGAAATCAGCCTGATCCATGCGAACGCCTCGACCACTCGTATCGGCCTTGCCCGCGCGCGCGACGGACAGACCGTCGACTTGCGGGTCAAGCTCGGTGAAGCCCCTTCGGTTGCTCTGATGAATGGCAGTCGCGAGGAAATGCGGACCTGGCTGGAGTATGTCGCCTCGACGGCGACAGCGAACCTGCGCCGCGGCGCGCCCTCGCCGGTCCTCCGTATTACGGGACCCGGTGGTTCGGATGCCTCGTCCTCTGGCATGGATGCCGACTTTGTTGGCGTCGCCCCGCGCCCGTTCAGTCCCGCCAGTATTTTCGGGGCGCGATTGGCATCCCGCCTCACCATTGCTGGTGCCGTCGCCGGTGTCGTTGCCCTTGTGGCATTGCACTCTTTCCCGGGGCTGGAGACTGCTGGCTTTGGCGTATCCCAGCCGGCCATCGCTTCGAACACCACCGCGGCGCTGCAGACCCACGAGGCGCAGGACAGTGCGCCTCCGCCAACGCCAAATTCAGCGCCGGTCGCCCTTCCCGATTCGACATCAGCCGGGGTCGTCGCGCTTACAGCTGAACAGGTAAGCCGGGCGCCGAGGGATTCCTGGGGCACTCCGTCAGTGCCCAGGACAGCATTCTGGATGAAACCCGGCACGCATGCCTATTTGCCCATGCCGGGCGGCGGAACCGTCACCACGCCGTCTGGGCTCGCCGCATTCGGGCTTGGAGAATAAGACGGCCCCCAATTTAGGGGGGTAAAGCTGAAAATTCCAATTTTGGATCAGGCAATCAGTGGGGCGCACCGCCCCACTGATATTTATTGATTATTCCCGATCGCGCAGTGAATATGCGGTATTTCCGGTCAGGGGATTTTCACCGTGCATCTGCCAAAATTCAGATTTTTTGCCATTCTGATCTTCATTTTTCCGGGTTTGGCATTCGGATGTGGCACAGGGCATCCATTTTCAAAATCAGTGCATGTCGTGCCGGGTCCTTCCCAGCAAATGGTAATTTTAAGGCAACCAGACCCAGATGGGTGCAAATACGTTCTCGAAATCAAAAAAGCAGGACACATCATCCTGCATACAAGCATTGTTACCGGAAAAAAGAATTCTCAGCCGCCCTCCATGCATTTAATTGGGAAATCCACCAATGCAATAGAATTTGATATTTCCCTGGTTCATATTGGGGCGCTGAATCGGGACCTCGATGAAATTCTGATTTATGAATGGAAGACAAACGCGGACGCAGGCTCAAGCAACCTCAGGATGTTTGGGTATTTCAAGGGTGGGATCCGCAGGCTCCTGGATTTGTGGGGGTATCCCGGCGAGATGTCCTACCGGATGGCTGACGGGGAACTTCACGTCAGCGGCGATATGACGAAGAGCTGCTTGGTCTGTGGAAAGCCGAAGAGCCTGACTCTGAACTGGAACAACCGGCTCGGCGGCTTCACCCTACTTCACCCGGCAGACCACGCCTACGCCAAATACCTTGGCTACGATCTTCCGGGTGACGGGGTCAGATTCAGCTATTCCAGCGTCGTGTCCCAATACCACCAGGCCAGCGCGCACCTCCTCAAAATGTATCACAAGGCATATGACCCGGCCGACCAGACGGGGCGTGAGAAGCTGCGTCGCGCAGAGATCGCATGGATAGAGGAGAAGAGATCGGTCTGCGGCCATCAGCAGGAGGCGCTGGAGCCCGGAAACCTTGCGATCGCCGAATGTCTGATCGGGAAGACGGCTTCCCGCAGCCTTGAACTGGAGAGCGATACCGAAGGTGCTCAGGAAGTTGCGCAGGCGGCGCCGGCGGACGGGGGCGGCGGATCGAGCCCCGAAGGTCGCGCCACGCAGGCAACTCTGGACAAATGCCGGGACGGGTTCTTTATCTTGACCAATCAGCTCATGGTCACAAAGGCTCTGGCGACACGGAGCGGGTACTACGTCACCGCGATTACCTCGGAACCCTACCCGCCCCTATCGTCTGGCGATGTGAGCGACAGCTCATCAGGCCGCGTTGTCTGCGGCTACAAGAACACCTACGAGTTCAGCAAGAACCCAGTAGCGATGGGCATGCAGGTCCTTTACCGCGACGTCAGCTACGACCAGTTCGTCGTGAGGGACAGCAACGGCAAGGTTGGTGGAGTCCATTTCGTCAAGCCAAAGAGCGAGAAGCCAGGCGCCATGCAGTACCTGAAAGACGCCCTGCAAAGCCTTATCCACTGAAGCGCATTCCGAACTGCCCAAGGTGAAGCGGGCGACCGGCGGGGCGTTTGGAAAGGTGGCTGGCCACACGGTGCGGCCAACCACGCTGGAGAATCAGGTGCCGCTGCTGTTCGAGATCTGGGCAAGCGTGTCGTTGGGGCCGTAGCAGAAGAGCACGGTATGCTTGTGCTCCTTGGTCATGCTCTGGGCCGGGGTGAAGAAGATTTCAGCCAGCCCGAGCGTTGCGACATCGCCGAGCACCTCACCGGTGGTGATGAGCCCTTTGGAGAGCAGGTTGTGGCCCTCCGTGTAGAGCTTGTAGACGTCGCAGGACAGGCCCTTGTCATTGATGTGCCCCTGAGGGGCGCCAACCACCGAGACAACCTTCAGGCGCGGCTCGTTCTTGTGGAATTGCGACAGGTCAACCGGGGTGGGGCGGTCCGCCTCCATCATCGGGCTGCAACCCATGAGTGCGGTGCAGGTAATTGCCACGGCAAACATGCTGCGGGCTGCGGTACGAGGGTTCATGATTGGCCTCTTGATGTGAACGTCGTGTTCAAAAGCTATACAAAATTGAATCTATGAATGCAATGCAGAATTGACTTTTGATTTTGAATTTATATTCCTGCGCCCCCCCGCGGGAAGAACATGCCGCAGGATGCCATGATGTCGCTGCCGACGCGGGGCACGATGCGGCTACCCGCCTGGCCAAGTGATCCAGCCACCAGCCGGAACAGCTCAGTAAGCCGCTTCTCTTCCGTTTCGGCCCCCTGTCGCTGATCATGAGGGTTGTAGCGAACAAGATTGAATTTGGCCTTTATCCCCCGCACTTTCAGCGCTTCGAGCGTCGTGGCGACGTCATCAGGATCGTCGTTCTCGCCGGCGATGAACGCCCAGTGCAGAGCAATCGCGCGCCCAGTTCGTGCCTGGTAGTCGGCGATCAGGTCGAGCGCATGGTCGACTGGCTTTGCCCTTGGCAGCCAGCGGCGTCGAAATGCCGGGTTTGTCGAATAGAGCGAGTAATAGAGCATGCTCCGCGGGTCGGTCAGGAGGCTATCGAGCCTCCCGGTGTATTCGTCTGGGATGATGCTGGAGACGAGGAAGCGGGAGGCGAGATCCGGCATCAGGTTGCCAAGGAGCTCGAAGACGAGGCTCGACTCGCGAAGGAAATCCGGGTTGGACAGAGCCTCGCCACGGGCCATGAAGTTGTAATGCACACGCTTCGCCTCGGTCGCCACCATTCCAGCGTGCTGCAGCACGCGGTTGGCCTGCGCCACGTAATCATGGGCGCCGACCGGCACCATCATCGTCTGGCCGGTAGCTGTCAGATGGCAGAAGCGACAGGCGTGGCGGCACCCTGTGTGCGAGGAGAGATAGACGATGAAATAGTCGGGGTCGCGCTGAACAAACCGGGCCTCGATCATACCCCCATCCGCCGTCGGGAGTGTGAAGTTGACCGATGCATCCACCTGTGAAGCGTGCTTTTGCCATGACATGAGCCAAGCATGGCGGGCTGATGTGAAAGCAACGGCAAAGGAGGCACAGCAGGCTTCGCCCGGGCCACGTTGCTTTCATGCCTGAGGATTAGAGTTGGCGGGAGCCAAGGAGGGTTCCATGTTCGAAGCGAAAGCCGATGCCATCATCACCGGCCTCATGCTGAAGGATCCAGCCACTTTCGATCTCGACCTTGCCGAGGGCATGCAATCCCTGTTGCTTATGGCGGGGGCGTCTGAGGTTGCGTTCAGCTTTTCGGGCGTCGATCCTGAGGTGAGTGACGAGGGGCGACCGGACGTGAGGATCCGCTTCGACTCTCCGGGCATTGTCTCGCCAAGGATCATCAACCTCATCCAAACCCGACTGCTTGCCGTAGCGGGTCGCCATGCCGTGGCCAGTGGGCGCGAGATCCTCGAAAACCTGGGAATCACAATCCCATCCAGCTCGCGCCGGCTCCTGGATAATTCGCCCCCCGTGCTCCTCGACATCGATGTGGCGGTCAGGTGTTCCGAGAGCTCACGTTACGCTGGCATCTGTACGGATTCTTGGGCGTTCCACAAAGGGTGCATGCCGGATTGGTATGCCGAGAGCCTCGTTGTTTTGACGCATGACGACACCTCCGCCCCGGAAATGGAATGATCACGGACGGGAAATTCGTCGAGGCCGCCGGCGCCGTCGAACCGATCGGTCAGGTCGACCTGCAGCGCCCGGTGGACCTTGACGGCGCCGGCAATCATGGCCTCGTTTCCTTCAGGGCCAGTATCGGCCATCTCATCATTCACGATGTGCATGCGGAGTGCTTGCACGGCGGCGCGGTCATGAAGGAAGTCAGCGGCTTCACAGACGTGAGTCTTGGCCCCGCCTTTCTTGAGAGATCGTATTTCGGGGACGACGTACGCAGGTTCGTACGCCGGTACGGGATCAACACCGCGAGTACGGCAGTCGTTGTTGCAACGGCATGCCAGGAAGTTGTCCCCGTGGTTCTGTCGTTCGAAGGCGGCCGGCTCCCCGTCGCCCCTGAGAACCTGCACAGTGTGTTCGGCCGTAGGCGATATCTGCGGGTGCCGCCCGATTGGGCACTTGCCACACCTCCGGCCGACGGAGCGCTGCCTGGCCCCTCCATGGATCGAGGCGCCACCGCGCCCGAAATCTGCCAGGACCACGTCATCCAGCTTATCCCGTTCACGCGGCGGCGCGCCGAGATATGGCGTTCGGATCTGGACGTGGATGCCAACCGGCAGCTTCTTCAGGATTGTCTCGAAATTTTCGCCCTCAACCCGCTCAATCGGCTTCAGGGCCTCGCAACCAACGCGGAATGCGATGGGCTGGATCAAGGCTGCTCGCCCGGCTTTTGAAAGCGGCATGTCCGGTCCTCGATAGGCGAAGGCTGCGGCGTTGGGACCGGGGCTGCTCTTCCGGCCGGACTGTTCACCCGCCCGGAAGAGCAGCCTGATCCGGCAGCTCCAGAAATGAGGATAGGAGGCCGGCCAGGGCCTGTCGTTCATCCTCAAGACCGCCGCTGACCGCGATCGCCACCCCGCCAGTCTCACAGCGGCTCACACGCGCCTCGATATCGTAACGCCCGTCGAGATGCCCGTCCGGTGTCACCCTGTGAAAGGGGGCATTGATGATCAGCAGATCTGGTGTGCTCTCGGCGTCGATCCTGTACCCCCCGACGAAGCCACCGGTCTCCGGAATCAGGTCTTCCAGCCGCTCGACCTCGCGCTCTGCGTCTTCGATTGCCGCAAGCTGACTCTCCCGGCTGCCGGTCAGGCCGTCGGCTGCCGTTCGACGGGAGAGTGCCTGGAGAATGCTGTCGAGAATCGTGGTCAATGCGGTCTACCTCCAGAAAGTGCTTCTAGGAATACAGTTTCATGCTGTATAATTCCAGTGTTATATGGCGCATCTGTCGCGTGCCTGTTGGTCGCTGCAGTTCGGAGGAGTCGTGGCCGTGGAAGATGAGATCACCAGATCAGACTCCCAAAGTGTGCGAGAGCATCCGCCGCGGCCGGCTGCGGATGCTCTGCTCGCGCTCTTGGTGGCAGCCCGCAATCTCGGCATGCAGACGGCACCGACTGCGGACGAGCCCAACAAGGTGATCACGGTGCATGCCATCTCGGACTTGCCGAGCCGGGTCTTCGCCATGGTCAAGGCCATCGAGGCGCTCGATGAGATCGACTCATCAGAGCTTGCCCAGGTGATCGATGGGGCGGTGACGATCCTGCGTCTGAAGATAGCTCTTCATGCCGTGCTCGGCTGGATCGCAGCAAGAGGTCTACCGACGCGCGAGGTTTCCCAGATGGTCGTCGAGGCGGTGAACGGGCCGATCAACCCGAACGGGTCGGCCGTCAAGCTTAACCAGATGAGGACCGCGCTGCTGGAGACGATGGGCGCGGCGGCGCCGCGGGGCCCGACGCCAGGAATGTAGGCCGGTTCAGGCCGGGGCGGCCGGGGCTGCCGGGGCGGATGGGTTATCGAGGTCGAAGCCGTTCATCGACAGGATCTGGGCCTCGAGCTGGCTCGGGTATAGCCTCGCCTCTTCTCCGACAACCAGGGCTGTGGCCGGGCGATAGTTGCCGACCTGAACCTCGCCACCCGAGTCGATCACGCCCGGCGCAAAGGCATCGTCGATCGCATCTGACAGGTCTGCCGCCTGGCTGACAATGTCCTCGTCGCGCTGGTCCGCCCGCTCTGTGGTGACGCCGGCGGGCCGCCGGCCACGCGTAAGGGCCCTGGCCAAGCCGATCTCACCCGTTGCCTCGCCCTCCTCGGGTGGCTTTGCCGGGGTTGGAGGCGTGGCAACCACATTGCCACCCGTCGTCAGCCATTCGGGCGCGAGTCCCTCGGTGGCCTGCTCGGGTGCCGTATTGTCGACGTAGAGACGCCCCGCGAACCGGTAGACCCCCGGCATGTCCGTATCTTCGACATCGCAGGTGAGGCTCCGCGCACGGAGCAGCTTCTCCGCCATGACGGTCGGGACACCGAGGATTGTGGCATCGGCCGTGCGAAGACACAGGCCCCCATTAGGATCGGAGGATCGTGACAGCCCGTCCGTGTCAAGAGTGATCCAGCGCATGCCCATGTCAGGCACCGGTGGGATGCATGCGGAAGATGAAACCAGAAGATGAGATCTCGCAGGAAGAGAGCCGCGCCCGACGGGCGCCTCCTCGACCGATGCGGACATGCCATCCCAGTGCGCCGTCAAACCAGACCCGGAAGCTTGCAACCCCCTTGCGGCCGCGCTTTGTGGAACCGGTGCGGACGAGGACATTCGATGTCCCGACCAGATGGCCGCGCACGACTGGGTCCGAGATCAGGCGGATGTCGCGCGGCTCATCGGCGGAGCCCGGCGCTTTGCCTGGCGGCTGAAATCCGTTCGTGACGACTGGGATCTGCCTGACCATAGCCACAAAATATCAATTTGCCGATATATATTCAAGAAAAACAGGTGCTCTACCCGAAGCGCGATGCACCTGTCCATCCATGTTCAGTAAGCGTGTTCGAGCCACGGGGCGATCGGTCGGCGCGTGGCGGTGGCGGATTTCAGGAGGGGCGCGACAATCTCCGCCGGCCTGTATGATGGCGCCTCCCGTGCCGTGACATCGGAGGAAGTGAGCAGGTCGAAAGCCTCCTTGTGGAAGGCATATTCTTCCGGCGTGAGGCACGCATTCTCGATTCCGACCGGAGAGCCACCGGTATAGCCAGCAGCACACAGGATCATCTGGACCTCGAGACCCCTGCCGCGGCACTGGCGGGCCAGCCAGATCTCGCCATGGCAGTAATAGCCGACACCCCGCGGTTGGCGGCCGTTGTGGTCAACAAGGATGAAGCAGATCTCATCCCCCCAGACGCTCTCGTCGATCCGTTGGATCGAAAGCCCTGCATGCAGTGCGGAGTCGGCAGCGGCACGCCACATCTCATGCATAGGCAGGTTGCGGGCCGGAGCTGTGAGAGCCCGGCGGAAGACCCGCGTTGATTCCTGGTCACCACGGCTGAAGGTCGGATGTACGAACACATCCCCAACAAAGGCCGCGAAGGTCATTCCCGCGATGACAAAAGTGCTGGGCTGCATGGCCAATCCACTCCGGTGCTTGTTCGATCCCCCTAGTATGTGCCCGGTATGTGTAAGTGACATTAAATGCCGGACAGTAATTCGGACCCAAAAAATAATTTTTTGAGGTTTGAATTATCTATAGAAAATTTCTGATGAACTTCGACCGCCCATAAAAAAATCCCGGCACATTTCTGTGCCGGGTTCACTAAATCGTGAATTTTTGGGGGCGGTCGAGTGGGTCAGATGCCCGGCGCGGGGTCCTCTTCGCCTTGCGCTTCGGCCTCGTCGCCGATGAAACCACCATGGAGCGGCATCGGGTGCTGGTTCTGCGCGATGCGGTGCATGCCAAGCGCCGCACGGACCCGGGCGTCGTCGAAGGTGACCTCGCGCGGCTGACCCGTGATCTCGTTGAGCGCAGCGCGGCGCTCGTCGGTCTGGTAGTACTCGCGACCGCCCTTCCAGATGTAGAGGCGAACGCTGTCCGCCGGCGCACCATGAGCGGCCTGCTCGACGACGTGCATGATGGTCATGCCCGAGATCGCCTGTCCTTCGACCATCGGCATGGTGCCGACACGGACGCCATCGGCGTCGAAGACGTCCCGCTCGACGGTCGGATCGGCGTAGTTCTCCGAGATCAGGTAGACGCGGGTGCTCGGGCGGTAGCCCGGCATGATGCCTTCGAAGTCGAGCTGGGCGACCCGGACCGACTCGGCGTTCCCGGCACGGTAGGCTTCGCCGACACGGGCGAGCACCGTCTCAAGGGCTTCGCCCATCACGACGCGGGGCAGCGACTCGCCGGTCATGCGGACCTGCTCCAGGAAGTCGGGATACGCGCCGAAGATGTTGTGCAGCAGCTTCACCGAGGGCGAGCCGATACGGGCGTAGTAGTCGCGGGACTCGTCATCGAGTGCGATGGCATTCTGATAGGCGCGCGAGATCTGCTCGTGGCGCTCGGTGGCATCCACGTAGCCAGCCGCCGCGGCGGGGTAGAGGGGGTTATTGTCGGGCATGGATAGCTCCTGCTGGAAAAAAATCAACGGCCTGACAGTAGCGGAGCGACATGAAAGCAACGCCAGGCGTTGGCATGTTTATACAACGCACCATACCTAATTGCAATATATTTCGCCGCCTATGGGCCGAGCATTATTCGCACGCAATGCGCGTTCTATATTGCAAGCCATATATATAAATTGTATATATTTGAACCCTGCCGACACGGTGTCGGCACTGACGAATTCTTCAGTGCGGTGAAATTGCGTGGAAAATATTGAAGCTATCAGAAGGGCTTTGTTGCTTACGCACTCGTCCGCCAAGTTTTGGTTCCATTCTTGAAGCCAATCAGACCCCAGGATCACCCCATGACATACGTTTCGGATATCGCTGCGGAGCACGACCTGGCGACGGATTTCGAGACCGCCCGAACCACCCCGGCCGACCCATTCGCCCTCGAAATCGACCACTCACGGGATGACCTGATCACTCCGTTTGGACGAGCAACGCTGGATGACCGCTACCTGCTCCCCGGCGAGACCTACCAGGATCTCTTCGCCCGCGTGGCCCGCCGCTATGCCGATAACCAGATGCACGCACAGCGCCTCTACGACTACATGTCCAGGCACTGGTTCATGCCGGCCACACCGGTCCTATCCAATGGTGGCGCCGGCCGTGGCCTGCCAATCAGCTGCTTCCTGAACGAAGCCAGCGACAGCCTCTCTGGCATTGTCGATCTCTGGAATGAGAACGTGGCCCTTGCCTCGAATGGGGGCGGGATTGGGTCCTACTGGGGCAATCTCCGTTCGATCGGCGAGAAGATCAACAAGTCCGGCAAGACTTCAGGCGTTATCCCCTTCATCAAGGTCATGGACAGCCTCACACTCGCGATTAGCCAGGGCTCCCTGCGCCGCGGCTCGGCAGCCGTCTATCTGCCGGTCTCGCATCCGGAGATTGACGAGTTCATCGAGCTTCGCCGTCCCACCGGTGGGGATCCAAATCGGCGCGCGCTGAACCTGCACCATGGCATCGTCATTCCTGATGCCTTCATGGATGCGGTGCGGGATGACCTCGACTGGAACCTTGTCTCGCCGAAGACCGGCGAGATTATCCGCACCATCAAGGCGCGAACACTCTGGATCCGAATCCTCACCGCCCGTATTGAAACGGGAGAGCCATACCTGATCTTCGGCGATACCGTCACCCGTCTTCAGCCGGAGCACCACAAGCGCGCCGGGCTGAAGGTGAAGCTTTCCAACCTCTGTTCCGAAATCACTCTACCAACCGGCACTGATCATCTCGGCAAACAGAGGACAGCCGTGTGCTGCCTGTCATCACTGAACCTTGAGACCTGGTTTGAGTGGCACGACAACGAGCTGTTCATCGAAGACGTGATGCGGTTCCTCGACAACGTGCTGCAGGACTTCATCGACAACGCGCCCAGTTCCATGGAACGCGCCAAATACGCCGCGATGCGCGAGCGCTCGGTCGGCCTCGGTGTCATGGGCTTCCATTCCTTCCTCCAGTCCATCAACACGCCCTTTGAGAGCGTCATGGCGAAGGTCTGGAACAGGCGGATGTTTAAGCATATCCGGGAGGCTGCCGATGCGGCGTCCATGCGTCTCGCCCATGAGCGCGGCCCCTGCCCCGACGCCGCCGATTACGGCGTGATGGAGCGCTTCTCGCACAAGCTGGCGATCGCGCCGACCGCCTCGATCTCGATCATTGCGGGCTGCACCAGCCCCGGCATCGAACCGATCGCGGCCAATGTCTTCCTGCAGAAGACCCTCTCGGGGAGCTTCACGGTTCGCAACCGCCACCTCAAGAAGCTGCTTGCCGAGAAGGGGCGGGATGACGATGCGACCTGGTCGAGCATCACGGTCAACAAGGGCTCGGTGCAGCACCTCGACTTCCTGACCGACGAGGAAAAGGCCGTGTTCCGCACCGCGTTCGAGATCGATCAGATCTGGATCATCGACCTCGCCGCCGACCGTACGCCATTCGTCTGCCAGAGCCAGTCGGTCAACGTCTTCCTGCCGGCCGACATCCACAAGCGCGACCTGCACCAGATCCATTTCCAGGCGTGGAAGCGTGGCATGAAGTCGCTGTACTACTGCCGCTCGCTCTCGATCCAGCGGGCGGATACCGTGAGCGAGAAAGCCAGTGCGGTTGAGATCGATACCACCCAGCCGACCCAGGCGCCTGCGCAGGCGAGGAACTACGAATCCTGCGAGTCATGTCAGTGAAGCTAACCATTTCGCCGCTAGACCTCGATCTCGGAGGCTGCCCCCTGGTCGAGGCTGCCCGGCGCTTCGGGGCGGCCGCCCATGGGGCAATCGGTCAGATGCGGAGATACGTGGCCGAGCCCTACTTCGCGCACCCGGTTCGCGTTGCCGGGACGATCGCAGCCCTCGGCTATGGCGATCATGTCGTGGCTGCGGCGTTACTGCACGATGTCGTCGAGGATACCCCGGTCACGATCACTGATCTGGAACTGCGCTTTGGGGGCAGGGTCGCTGGGCTCGTTCACTGGGTGACCAACGTGGCGACCAGCCGCGATGGAGACCGCGCCGCGCGCGCCTCGATCAACCTCCTCCACATCGCGGCCGGCCCGTCCGAGGCGCAGACCATCAAGGCCGCGGACATCCTCGACAACACCCCCTCGATCATAAGCCACGACCCCTCTTTCGCTGCCGTCTACGTGCCCGAGAAGATCGCGACCCTGCGGGCGATGACGCAGGCTGATCGCCGGATCGTGGCTCGAGCCATGGCTGCATGTGAAGCGTTTCAACCGGCGCCTCACGCTGAGCCGACGCGCTGACTAAATGCGGATTTCTTGACTCTTTGTGCTTTGTCTTGTATTCGTAGCGGACCCGATGCGCCTCATTTTGCGTCACATGCACATCGCCCGCTTAGACTGGCTCCAAAGGAGAGCTTACATGACCAAGTTCAAGGAGTTCCGTCAGCGGGTCGATGAGGCGATGGATCGGTTGTTCGCTGTCGACTACCAGACGCTTATCGGCAATGCGCCGGCTCTGGACCGGGATCTCGGATGGCTGAATCATGCGTTCGAGGCCGGCTCCAGCCCCGAAGCATTCGCTCGTGCATTCGGCGAAACCTATCACTTCGTCGTCGTTCCGGACGGCATCGATGATAAGGCGGCGACCAGTGCCATCAGGGCCCGGATCTCGCAGCACAATCTCGACTTGGCCGGCATCTTCGAATTCGGCAACGACCCGGAGTGCGTCTGGTTCGCCGGCACCGATGGCGCCGCCTACTCCCGGAACGGGGACCAGGTGTGGCGCCTGTCGCTTGAGAGGACGGGTCGGAACGCACCCTTTGTGGTCTCGCGTTTCGTCGGTGGCGCCCCTATCGACTTTGCCTTCGACCCTCATGACCGCGCCGGGCGCATCCAGGTTGCGACGGACAGCGTGTTCGAGAGGGTTGCGACCGGCCACGATATTGATCTCGCGCTTGACGCCGCTGTTGCCGCCTACACCCGCTCGGTGCACGCGCAGGACAGCCACGTCATCGAGGGGCAGGCCACCGACAGTCAAGACGACGCGCCGACCATCGGCTGACGCCGAGGCTGCGCATCATGTGGAGGCAGGTTATCCGATGCCACTCGAACTGAATTTCATGCCTGACCTCCCTGCCGTCGCGCGCGGCGTAACCAACGATCTGATGCAGTCGATCTTCTGGGTCGGCCATGTCCGGGTGATCGATCATTCGGTTCGGGCGACCAGCGGGATGAACGTGAAGCTGTCGATCATCAGCCCTCAGGAGCAGGTCCATCCGTTCCTGAGCCAGCGCGTCGGCGCGGCCTCTGGGCAGCGCTTCCTCACCCGCTTCAGCACGGCCCCCGAAGTCGGTGAGCCCGAGCCAGTCCATGCTGGTGAAGTCGTGCTGGTCTGGTGGCAACACGACAGCAATGGCCAACACATCAATCTCAAGCTCGATGACGGGCCAGACGGCGAGGCGGTGAACCCGTTTCAGCAGGTCCGGGCCGGCCGTGACGGCGGCGACGTCCTGGCTGCAGCATTCTTCCGGATCGAGGACGATGAGTCCGTCACCCGTCGTCGCCGCAAGCGCTTCGCCGACATGTCCCCGGTCCAGCAGAGCCAGATTCTCTGCCGCACGGACCCCGAGTTCCAGGAATGGATTATCGGCATCGGGGCGATGATCGGGATCGTCCCAAGCCCGGGCGAGACGCCGGCCGAGTCCGCGGCCCGGATCGTCCGCGTCTGGTGCGGCGTCACCAGCCGCAGTGAACTTGGCCGGCCTGACCGCGGCGACGCCGTCAGCCAGTGGAACGAACTGCTGGTTCGGTTCAGAAACCGTCCGCAAGGCTGAGCTCAGGAGCACCCATGCACTACGCAGCCCACCACCTCGTGAGCATCCTGATCCACGCCGTCATCTACGGTGTCATTTTCCGCCTGATGCGTGATCTGAGCCCGGCGCAGCTGGCAGCCGTCCTCGGCTTCGCCCTTGTCGGCGGACTCTTCTTCTTCCGCCGCCGCCGCTACTAGCCGCTCAGGGGACGGTGGGGTCGTCCCCGTAAACCAGGAAGATCCGCTCGACGGGCTGACGGTTGCCGATCGTTCGGTCCCACCAGATACCCTCTGCCTCGAGCCACGGACCCACCGGCGGCGTGACCGTGATCTCAAGGGAGAAATACGGGGATTCGTCCTGCCGGTCCGGATCGACGGCAAGCCGCTCGATATGAACACCGACATGGATGCGTTCGATCGAGATCGTCGGATCCTCGTAGCGCATGGCCGCCCGTACGAGATCGGCACAGCGGTCGAGCAGCGCATCACGCAGGGTCTCGCCGTGAGTGTCTATGAAGCGGATCGGCTCGAAGCCGGTGTCGATCCGGAATTCGAGGTTATCGTCCTGGCCGCGGACGCCATCGATAAGAGGCGCGCCGTCCTGGTTGGACATGGCAATCCCCGCGGCAAACCGGTCGACAGGATCAACCTGTTTCGTCTCGTTCATTGGTCGGCTCTCTTGAAGTCGGTTGTCCACAAGAATCGCTGAAAGCGCTCTGCAAAGTCAACGAAATAGGCGGAAATTCCTCAAATGCCAGAAGATATGACATCGTCTGCCACTTCTGGCGCGGGGGCAGGCTGCATGATGTCCCGGAGGGCAAAATCACGTGATACATGCTTGTCGAGATCGATCGCTTTCAGGAACCATTGCGGCTCCGGATGCCATTCGGTAGATCCGTACCATAGGCCGCGAATCTCGACGCGACGCTCGGCCAACTCGCCTCGCCAGTTGCGATATACGAAGCCGACACGAAGGTCCTCTTGATGCTCAAGCATGCCGGGGTCGAGGCGTTCGCCGCTATGGGACGGCTCCATGCCAAGCACCGCCGACGGCTTGGCTGCCTGCTTGAGACGGATCTTGTCGATATTGAGCCACGCTCTTGCCAACTCAGCTTCGACAGCTTCGGTCTTGTCTATCCCGTACGCCGTGCACAGGGCGGTCAATGTCAGCTCTACGCCGCCAACCTCCTGGCGCCGCTCGCCGACCGGACGCCCATAGACATAGTCGACCAGGCGGTGCGCCCGCTCGGGAGGCATGTCGCACGCTTGCACAAGCTCGATGGCCTCCTCCAGGAACCGGTTCCCCCGTTCTTCGCGGTTGTTCGCGATTGTGGGGCCAAAGCACCTCATCATCCATTCATGTGTCCGGCGCTGGAGGCTGCCCGAGACCAGTGCCGCGATGTCGCGTGCGATATCAGCCGGGTCCCGCCCGTGCGCGCCAGCGAGAATGCCGGCGATTTCAGGTTCGAGCGGGCTGCTGGTGGCGGTGGCTTCCTCGTCTGACGAGGCGGGGTCTGCGGCCTGCGCATCCATGATCGATGTCTCCTGTGCCTGAAGTTGCGTGCCGGCTTCTTGCCGGCGCTGCCTTATGCGTGGGCGTCATCGGAGCCCTCGCCGTAATGGTCGAAATTGCGTGTCTCCGCGGAGGTTTCCTTGCGCGGGTCGAGGCGCGCGGCGGTGCCGGCGTGGTACAGGCCGAGACCGGCCAGAGCGACGCAGCCCGATAGGCTTAACCGTGGGATACTGTGGTCCAGGCGCCGCTGTGCCTCCCACCCCGGTGGATCGATCATCCGGCAACGGGCATCCTTGCCAATGGTCCCGCCCTCCTTGCGGTAGACGGTGTTGACCAGTCGGACCATCACCTCGTGCTCGCGGCGCGCCCTCGACTCGCGGGGGCCGAGCAGCGTGTCGATCTTGTCGTCGGGAGGGCGAACGGCATTCTGTCTGAAGCGCGCCACAAGGCTCTCCGCATCACGGACCCATCCTCCGCCTTGCTGCCGGGCCATCTCCTCGATCCAAGCCACCGCGCGCTCAATATCTCCAGCCGGCCAGAACGGATCGGCGCCGCGGATCGCTTCCGCACTCATCCGCCCGCCCGCCCGACGCGCCATCTCCGCCGCCCCCAGCCCGATCGTCTGGATGATCGCGCCGAACGTCGTCAGATCGTCGAGGATCGTTCCGTCAGGGACGATGCTCGAAATTGCATACCAGGTCGGTTTGACCGGCCGATAAAAGGCGCGCAGCCGGCCAAGAAACTGCAGCAGCTCTTCCTCGCGGTATTGGGCCTGGATGAGCGCGCCCCAGCCGCCCGGGTGAACCGGCACGCCGAGCTTGGCCTCACCGCCACGCATGGCAATCGTCTTCTGGACGATCGGCATGCGGATCGGCACGCCGTCCGCGTATCCGGTGCCCTCCCGGTCGAGCGGCATCTCGGGCTCGTCGTCGTCATAGGCCAGTGCCGCGGCCAGACCGTCGAGCACGTCGACCGGAAGCTCCAGCCTGCCGATGCTGACTGCGGCGACATGGTTCTTGTAGGCGTCAATGCCGCGAAGAGCACCAAAATGCCCCCAATCGATGTTGTCGGGCGAGGCCCAACTCTCGGTAATCGCCCGCCTGACTGCGATGGTCGCCCCAACAAGCACGCGCCCGTCAGCGTGGCGGGCAGCGATTGCAGACAGGACGTCGCGCACCTCGCCCAGCAGCTTGGCCGACCAGATGCGAGCCGGCGTTGCCTCTTTCGGCCCGAGCAAGCTCGCATTCGAGAAGGTGCGGGGGAGTGGCGCCTCCTTCAGGCTGCCGGGCGCTAGCATGACGCTGTGGAGGCGGTCATACAGGCCGGAGATCTCGACAAGGTCGGTCACCTGGACCTGGTCCGGATCGACGCCCCAGACCTTGGCGATAATCGCTGGCGCAGCGGATGCGTCGATCATCAGCAGGGGTGTGCCCTGCCAGTTCGGCAGTGTGCGCCAGGACAGGCGGATCCGTCGGTCGCCGGTCGTCGCGTTGTGCAGGACCTGGATGCGGGCATCGCCGGCCATGCCATGCACGACCGGCGCAGCCTCCTCGCGCAGGCCAACGATCCGTTCGGAGAGGATGGTCCAGAACCTCCACTCTTCCCGGGCGTGATGCCCTGTCGGCGCGGCCACCACCTTCTGCACCTCATCGAGGGACATGTTCGGCTTCAGAGAACTCGAACGCTGCATGCTTGCGGAGCAGAGGCGCCTGCAGGCATGGATCATCGCCGTCGACTGGCTCTCCGGCATGGCGGCGAACGCCTCGGCCGGGTCGCGCCGTTCCCGAAACGCCTCCTCGACGATGCTCACCGCATGCCGGCGATGTTCGGTGAGCCCGTCCTGCCACGCGGTGAGGTCGAAATCCTCGACCGACTGTTCGCGGCGGGTTGGCCGTGGCGGCCGGCGGGGCAGGTGGAGCGTGTCCACCGGGATCTGCGTCGAGTGAACGAAGAGATCGAAGACCCGCTCGTCGATGATGATGCCCCGGGCTTTCTTGGCCTCGCTTGGGATGGAAAGCGCGGTGAAGGCGTGAGGCATCAGCACCAGGTGAACCGCATGAAACATCTCGCGCTGCAGGATCGCTGGGCACGTGTCGTAATGCTGGCAGGACACCTCGGTGATCGCTCCGGTGGCCCGGTTGCGTTCCTTTGTCTTGCAGAGCGACGAAGCGCCTGCGCCGCCCTTGGTCGCGGCCTCCATCTGCTCGGCCATCAGGCACCCGGCCCGGACGCGCCCCTGGTAGACGCCGACCCGGAAGCCGCCGTGCGCCTGGCCGGGGCCGGCATACTGGCGGATGTCGCGCAGGGTGGCGGCGATGCGGTCCTCGACATCGGCCTCACTGATCAGCCCGGCCTCGCGTGCAGCAGCGACAAGCTCCTCGTCGTCGGCGGCGGCATCGAGGCCGAACATGATGGAGCGGGTGCGCAATTCATCGACATTCCGGTAGGTGGGCACCAGCATGATGTAGGGCGCGCGGATCCGCCCTTCGTCCGGATCGTTCAGGTCCTCGTAGGTGTTCGGATCATCGGCAATCCCTCGCAGCGCCCGGCTGGTCTTCCCGAGGCCAGGCGGGGCCTTGATGATTCTGATCGCCGGGTCGACCTGGCCGTCCTCGTGCTGGGGCAGCAATCCATGCCGGCGGGAGACCTGATCGAGGAAAGCGGTGATCGTGGCGCTCATCATCTCGCCGGCGCGCTCGAGAGCGTCAACGCCGGTGTCGTTCGCGGCCCGGGCATCCTGAGCGTCCGCGGGCGGCTGGGCCGCCGCGGCGGTGTCGGGCGAATCTCCTCGTGGAGGCTCCGGTGCGGTGTCATCCTCGTTGAGCATCAGCGGATCGGTCGCCACGTTGCGCCCGGCCTGCGGACGCGCCGCCCGGTTGCGGGTGATGATCACCCGTGGCGTGCGGATGTTGTCGAAGCGCCCCTGGGCAGCCTGTTCACAGACCCGGCGAACGCGCGAGAAGATCTCGTTGCCGAGGTTGGCGCCCGTCCAGCGACCATCAAGCACCGCATGCCGGGAAAAGGTCTCGAGGACGGTCTGCGCCACCCCGCGGACGGTGGCCTCCATCGTGAAGTCGACCCTCTGGCCGACGGCGTCCCGGACGGTATCGACGACAAGATCGTAGAGGAACTTCTCACGCCCGTCGGCGATCTTGCCGTCGGCCCCCTCGGTCCAGCCCGGCACCATCCAGGTCATCGCCCCCTGGACCGTCTGGGCAAACGGCATGAACTGCTCGATCTCGGCCAGCAGCGTCTCGACCGCGTCAGGCGTGACCACCGGCAGCTCGCTACTCCGAATGTCCATCGGATCCGCCTCGCCAATCCAGCGGAACGGGCGACCGGTCCCGTGATGCGTTCCGAAGAACGTCAACGCCTTCACGTTGGCGAGGACATCGATGCCGTGACCACCCAGCTCGGCGCTGATCTTCATGTTCCTGACCTGGCGCTGGCCGGCCGGCATGTTTCGGTAGATCATCGCGAATTTGGGCTCGCGCCCGACCCGGATCAGCGGTGTGGGGCCGAGGATCGATGTGGCAATCTGGCGAATGCGGCGGGAAAGGTCGCGATCGGTCACGTCGACGTCGATCGCGAGCGCCCCCGATGAACCGGGGCCCATCATGCATCCGACGTTCAGGTCAGGCAGGTGGCGTTTCCAGATGCCGACATCGCGCAGCGTGGGGAGCCGGTCGTCGAGGCCGTGGTCCTCCATCGGCTTGATCGTCCGGTCAAATAGAATGGCAGGGCGACGGTCGATTGTCTGCGGGAAAATGGCCCAGCCGTTGCGGACGAGGGTATCGCAGGAGAGGCCGAAATACGCGGTCTGCGTCCGGTCTGAATAGGTCCGCCCGGCACGGCTTCCGACTGCCAGCTTTTCCGTTGCTTCCGTCATGTCTCCAGTATAGTATTTATGATATGGTAATGGAAGAAAAAACGACTGGTTTTCTAGGTATTCCTGCTGGCGAGACCGTCATCTCGAAGGCGTCCTATTCGCCGGAGATCGGCGTACTGATCGACGCAATCGGCTGGACGGACACCGCAGCGGCCGCCCATGTCGGCGTCCATCGTAATATGATCGGTCGCTGGCGCAGGACTGGCGCTCCGCTCGACGTCATAATCTACCTTCAGGACGTTCTGGTGGCCATCCAGTCGGTCAGACCTGCAAGGGCACGGGTCGGCTGATAACGATCCGGTCAGAGCGTCGTGAATTCAGTTACTTACACATTTTTCTTATATTCTGGCGAGTGACCACCAGCCAGAGACGAGACAGATGACCAATGCCCGCGACAACACCGCGCCAGCCCAGCAGGAGGACAGCCAGTTCGCCGTCCTGACCCGTTGGGAGCACGTGCCCGCGGAGCGGCTCTGGAGCCTGTTTTGCCGGGACTTGCTCGCAAGACTGACCGGCGCCGCACCGGCCGCCAGCCGCCCCCGCCGGGTCCTGGATGACGGCACCGAACCGCGCGGCCGTATGTAGGATTCTTATGTTTTAACTTGATTTTGTTGTCTATTCTGTATATTGTTGCAGCTTGTCAGCAATCATCAGGATGACCCGATGCCAGCGAGTGCCGCCCGGAGCCCCGTCAAGGAAAACTACTCGGCGGACGATATCGATGTCCTTGAGGGCCTGGAGCCGGTCCGCCGCCGCCCGGGCATGTACATCGGCGGCACAGATGCGACCGCCCTCCACCACATGTTCAGCGAGATCATCGACAACGCGATTGACGAGGTGGTGGCGCGCCACGCCTCCCGGATCTCGGTAAAGCTCAACGCCGACGGGTCCCTGACGGTCCGTGACGACGGGCGCGGCATCCCGGTGGACCCCCATTCCCGCTATCCCGACCGGAGCGCGGCCGAGGTCGTGCTGACCGTCCTCCATGCCGGCGGCAAGTTCTCGAAGAAGAACTACAAGACCTCGGGCGGCCTGCACGGTGTCGGCCTTTCCGTGGTGAACGCGCTCTCCGACCGCCTCGATCTCGAGATCCGCCGGAGCGGCCATATCTGGATGCAGACCTATCGCCGTGGCGTGCCCGACGCACCGCTGGCACGCGGTGCCCGCTCGAAGGAGACCGGAACATCCATCACATTCCACCCCGACCCGGATATCTTCGGCGACATCGCCTTCGACCCGGCCCGGCTGTACCGCATGTGCGAGGCAAAGGCGTATCTCGTGCCGGTTGTTCAGATCGCCTGGCAGACCGAGATCGAGGCGGACGGGGCGCCATCGGAGGATGAGATCCACTTCCCGGGCGGGCTTTCCGACGCACTGGAGCGCGATATCGGCAAGGAGCCCGACATTGCCGCCCCGGTCTGGGCCGGCAGCGCCGACATGGCGGAAGAGGAGCGCATCGAGTGGGCCCTCGCCTGGCTTCGCAGCGGGCAGTCCGGTGTCACGAGCTTCTGCAACACGATCTCCACCCCTCTGGGCGGCGTTCACGAGGCCGGCTTCCGCGCGGCGCTGATCAAGGCGTTCCGTCTCTGGGGCGACAAGACGCAGAACCGCAAGACCAAGCTCATCACGATGGACGACCTGGACGACATGATCCGGGTCAAGCTGTCGCTCTTCATCGGCGAGCCCCAGTTCCAGGGGCAGACCAAGGAGAAGCTCACCAACCCGGACGTCGCCCGCCAGGTCGAGCAGGCGATGCGCGACCAGGTCGACCACTATTTCGCGGCCGACCCGCGACAGGCCACAGCACTGCTGACGGCGCTGATCGAGCGGGCCGAGGCGCGCGCCGCCGCGAAAGTCACCGTTGACCGCAAGACGGCGACCCGGCGCCTGCGGCTGCCCGGCAAGCTGGCTGACTGCAGCTCCAGCGACGCCGCCTCCACAGAGCTGTTCCTCGTCGAGGGCGATTCGGCCGGCGGTTCAGCCAAGCAGGCCCGCGACCGGTTGACCCAAGCGATCCTGCCTCTGCGCGGCAAGATCCTGAACGTGGCCTCCGCGTCCGAGGAGAAGCTGAAGGCAAACCAGGAGGTCCGTGACCTGATCGAGGCTCTCGGGTGTGGTTCGGGGCGACATTTCGACATCTCGCGCCTCCGCTATGGCCGGATCATCATCATGACCGACGCCGATGTGGATGGCTCGCATATCGCGACCCTCCTGATGACACTGTTTTTCCGTGAGATGCCGGGGGTCATTCGCACCGGGCGTCTCTATCTCGCGCAGCCGCCCCTCTACCGGCTGACCCACCAGAGCCGGTCGGTCTATCTCGCGGACGATGCGAAGCTGAAAGCGGCCCTCGCCGCCGCGCGCCAGAAGATGCCGAATGCCAAGCTGGAGATCAGCCGGTTCAAGGGGCTCGGGGAGATGCCGCCGGCTACCCTCAAGGAGACCACCATGAACCCGGCGCGGCGGACCTTGTTGCGTGTCGAAATCCCGCCGGACGGCGAGCCCGAGGCCCGCGACATGGTCGAGCGGCTGATGGGGCGAGCGCCTGAAGCCCGGTTCCGCCTGATCCAGGAGAATGCCGCCTCAGTCCGGGACGTCGACCTGTGACATCGGACTTCTATGGCTTCCGCCCTGCCCTCACCTTGATCGCGCGCGATGCGCTGAAGCTCGGTGGTCGCACGCCGCGCCCCGTCTTCCTGCGGGGCCTCACGGTCTATGCGGTTGTCTACGCAGCATGTCTTGCGACGCAGTCGGCCTCTACACTTGGTTCGGGCTTTCATCCGGCGCATGAAGTCGCCGTCCTGCTCATCGCGCTCGCCGCAGTGCCACTGACCACGCTCACGGTTCGCCGGCTCCGCGATGCCGGTCATTCGCCGGCATGGGTCTGGATCTGCTGGGTTGCAGCTCTCGTGGCCGCCTGGGCGATGTACCACGCGGTGATCGCGACCGCCCGCGGAGCAACCGATGCCGCACTATGGCAGGGGCGGATGCTCGCCAGCGTGATCACCTGGATCGCCATGGCCATTCTGACGCTCGTGCTGGCTATGAGGCGGTCCAGCGCGCAGGAGAGCGCGGCGTGAGGTCAGGTGCGCCCGACGATCGCCCGGTTCACGGACTGACCCATGATGCTGCACTCGGCGTAGGGCTCGCGCCCGAGACCGACTATACGGCACCTGACGGGGCCGCTCGCCAGAACCTCGGAAAGTACGTGGCGAGCCGCATCTCCGCAGGCCCACGGCGTGCCGTCGCCTCCATGGCAGATCATTCCGGCAGGTGGCGCCGTCACACCAGCGAGGGTCAGAACCTCGCCCTGGACGGCAATCATGTTGCCCGACAAGGCTGTGGCGCGTCCGCCAATCGTGGCGCCGATCGCCAATTCTGCCGCCGCATGCGCTGCAGGCGCGCCGGTCTTGCTCCCGTTCTTGTCGGAGGCCGCTGGTGCGCGGTCGGCCGCTGTCGGCTGCACTCCATTCCGCTGTGGCTTTCCGTCCCGCGGCTGCCCAGTCGCCGGTGGCGCCGGCAGGATGTACCCGCGAGCGAGGTTGCCGGCTGGTCCGCCAAAGTTCGGCTGGAAGGTGGGCGAAGTGCTCGGATAGACGGGCATCATCGGGGATTGAGCCTGTGCCGAGGCTGTCGGCGTTGCGAGCTGAAAGGCCAGGAGAGCGGCGCTGGCTGTGGTGACATGCCTGCGCAGGAGCCGAATTTTCATGGAGATCTCCATCACTCTTCCGACTATATGAAAACAAGGTCCAGCATACAAACTTTTTTCAGATTCCATCTTGACGGGTATCTGTTGCTTACATGTCTTCCGGATAGGGTCGGGAATGTAAGCCAAATTTCTTGCAAACCCATCGTGTAGGACACGCACACATGAATACCACTTCTCCTCCGGCTTTCGTCTCGCGCGGCGGGCGCAAGGGTAACTTTGTCCGCTCTGGTTCCGGCGTTCCCCCGCAGAAGATCATTGCCAAGGTTCTTGGCTACAACCTCAAGGACGAACCGCAGCCGACGGTAAGGCTCCAGCTCCTCATGGCGCTGACCGGCCGCGGCGGCGAAGAGGTCGCCAAGGGAACCGAGATCCTCGCCTACTCCCGCCCGGTCGACTTGACCAAGGCGAAGCGCGACGACCAGGGCCGCCCGATGACCCCTCGCGGCGTCGTCGACATGACCAAGGTTCGCGGCTCCGGCCCGGCCCTTGCTCCCGGCAGCATCGCCGAGTTCGACACCTGCTGGCCGAACGAGGACGGCAAGTGGAGTTTCCGCGGCGCGCACGGGTTCGCCCCGGTCGAGCACCTCACGGATGAGGTCAAGACGAACGCCGAGACTGGCGAACAGGTGAAGCTGCGACCGAAAGTGGTGCCGATCATCGACCAGATGATCATGGTGGGCCCGTCCTACCAGGCCCGCCCGCCGGCATCCGGCCCGCGTCAGCGGGCGACTATCATGCTCGTGAACAACGCGGCCCTTCTGAAGGCCGACGAAGCGGGGAGCCACCTGGCGAGCCTACGCTCGATCCTCGAAGCTTTCATGAAGTCGCCGGTGCCTGGTTCGCACGCTGTCGCGATCATCGCTCGCGACCTGACCGAAGGCGCCGCGGTAAATCCGCTCTCGCGCAACGGCATCACCTCCATCATCCTCGACAAGAAGGGTGATGACGGCGTCTATCGCCAGCAGACCGCCGAAGAGGCGCTGGCAGCCGTGCTCGAGGAGATGAAGGCCGAGAAGCCGGTCGAAGGCGCGCCGACCCTGCTCGACATCGTTGAGGGCAAGGTGCCCAACTATCAGGTGGAATTCGTGCCCGGCCTCAGTGCGATGGTGGCGCAGGATCTGATCCCGGGTGGCGGCGAGGAAGGCGCCAACCGCAAGCGTCCGGATCTCTCGCGCACGTCGCAGCTCTTCGAAGGCAGCTCGGCCGAAGACGTCAGCGAGTTCGGCTACGGCTTCTTCAACGGCTACGCCGCGCCCAACCGGTTCCCCGACGACAACGCCTACTCTCTGAAGATCATCGGCTCGCCGAAAGCCTACCCGCTGGTCTACTCGATCTACGACCTGCCGACGAAGAACATCACGCCGGAGCATGCCGAGGCGGTCCGGCTGATGGCGGAGTCGAACGCGGCGCTTGCCAAGCTGTATATGGAAAAGCACTCCGCCACTACCCGGAACGATGCTTCGGCGACCGCGCCGCAGGCGTCCGGTCCGGCCGCGCCGGATGTGGGGGCGATTCCCTTCTGATCTTCAAAACGGCAACATCCCCCGCCTGATCGGCGGGGGGAGGTCCTGGCGGAATGAGCATCGAAAACGTCAACTCAGAGGCCCTGGACGACATGAGAGCCCCAGATCATCAAGGTGACCTGGGGCTCTCCCTTTCTTTTGGCCTCGACGACGTGGCAGAATCGGAGCCAGTGACGCCTTCTTCTCCGCAAGACTCCGCGCTTACAGCGCCAACGCCATCCGCACCAATGACCGCCGGATCGGCAGTCGCTGCGGGGGCGGCATCGCCCTCTCCCGCGCCGGACGTCGCGGGCCCGGCCCCGACCCCTGACGTGCCAGCCCCGCCCCCGGGTCTGCAGATCGATTTTGGCGGCGACCCGGGCGTACCCCCGAAGCCATCGCCGAGCGCTTCATCGTTGCCGGCAGCCCCTCCCCCATCCGGAACACGTCAAGCAACGATCAGCCAGCCGCCCGCCGCCGCGGGCGAAGACCACCGGGTTGTCTACCAGGTTCCCTACCGGCCGGGCTCCTCGAAGCCTTCGACCGGCGCGTTGGTCCCCAGCTCCCTGTCTGAAGCCGTGCATGAGGCGATCGCCGAATTCATCCGGAAACACGGCCCTATCGACGATTATGTCTGCGAGGCGCTCCAGATCGACCATGATCGCCTGGAGGAGATCCTGACCGCGGAGCAAATCGATGCAGTGGCGCTGGCAATCAGTGGCCTGCTCAGCGGAGCCGAAATCATAGTCGCCGACGTGACCGGGTACGGGAAAGGCCGAACGCTTGCCGCTGTGGGCAAGGCTATGCTGCTCCAAGGCAGGAATATCATTTTCCTGACAGAAAAAGCGAATTTGTTCTCCGACTTCTGGCGTGACGTCTGCGATATCGGTGCCGAGGATGTCTTCGGTCCGCAGATAATTGTGAATTTCGGGAATAATGGTCGGATCGTGCACATGAGAGAGCGCGACTCCGATGGAAATCCGATTATTCTCCACAAGCACAGCCCGAAATTGCTGAAAGAGCTTCTCGCCCAGGAAAATCCGGAATGGCCTGACGGATATTCCTGTATTATGGCGACATATTCGCAGCTGAACCGGGCCAACTCGGATAAATCGAAATTACTGACCGCCCTCGCGCGAAATTCGATCGTCATCTCCGATGAAGCGCATAATGCGGTGAAAAATTCCAATATTGGAACCAACGTCAGGGAAATTAAAAAAGCCGCTCGCGCGGTCATAAATTCCTCGGCCACCTATGCTCGCGGCGTCGAGGAGATGGCAACCTATAGTGATGCGATGCCGTGGCTCAACATCCTGAGCGGCATTTGCGGCTTTTCTCTTGGTCGCCTCAGCAGGCCGGCCCGTGCTGCTCTGGGTGAAGCCAGTGCCACCCGCGCCGCCCGTATCGGTCGTTTGATCCGTCGCGAGCACGACATGAGCAACATGGTGATGCGGGCGACGGATGTCCGTGACCTGGTCGGCATCGCCGTGGTGGACGAGATCGAGGATCGCTTCTCCGCGATCGTGAACCGGCTTGCCCGTATCTGGCGGGCCTCGAAGGGGATCTCCGCCGCCCTGCCGCCGGAACCATACGGGAATGCGGCGCCCAGCAATTTTGGCTCGACTTTCGCTGCCCTGAATGGGCAATTCTCCCTGTCGGTCCTGCTGGATGCGGCGCGGCGCGAGGCGATCCGGATCACCCTGGAGGGCAAGAAGTATCTCGGCGTGATCGACTCCACCCAGGAATCCATGCTCGCGCTTATCCGCGATGTCCGTGCCGACCCCGAATTGATGCCTGGCATAGAGATCGCCGCCATGCCGGACATCCGCGACCTCATAATGATCGCGGCGTATCGCCTCCGCCGCATATCCTACAAGGTCCAGAAGGTGGAACAGCACATCTTCGCCGACTCTCCGGAGATCCAAACCCTGATCGGCGAGCTCAAGGAGATGTTGCGGGATTTCCCACCTCTCCCAATCTCGCCGCTCGACTATCTTGCTCGCGCGATCGAGGAAGAGGGGCAGCGGCTGTGCGAGACCGGGCGAATCGCACGGCCGTGGCGGGTCGGCGAGATCTCCGGGCGGACTCTCTCCCTTGCATCCGACGGATCGGTCGTGCCTTTCGTAGGAACGCCACGCGATAGCGTGATCTACGGCTTCAACCACGGGGGCGACAGCTATATCGACCAGCTGCTGCTGACGCGTGCCGGCTCGGTCGGGCTGTCCGCGCATGACGCGATCACGAACCGGGAGCCGGGTGTACGTCATATGCAGGAGATTTGGCCGACCCCGAATGTGGTCGAGCGCGTTCAGATGTGGGGACGTATCGGGCGCCGCGGCAGCCGCTCCGAACCCGAATACTCAATGCTTTGCAGCTCGGCGCCGGGCGACATCTACGCGATCGTCAGCCAGGGGCGGAAGATTGCCGAGGTCTCGGCGGTGGTCTCGGGTAGCTCGGAAACACTGCGCATGCTGCAGGAGATGGAAGATCCGATCGACCATGCCGGCGAGGTCGCCGCGACCAACTTCCTTGCCGATCACCCTCTCTACCGGCGCGATCTGATGATCGGTGTCGACGACGAAGAAGTTGAGGAAAGCGATGACGGGGTGTTCCAGGGGGATGGTCGCGAGTATGGCACCATTCTCGGCGTGCTCCGCCGGCTTCGCCTTCTGCCGTATGCTCGCCAGCGCCAGGTGTTCGACTCTCTCATCGAGCGTCGTGAAGAGGTCCTGACCGCCTTCCCGCGCGAACCTTCGATACTCGAGGGCGTCTGGACCGAGACCTCATCGAGGCTACTCGACCAGCCGCAGGGCGACGGCCCCCCTCTCCGACTTGTGGAGATCGAAAGCCAACGCGCCCGCCCCCCGATCGACTCAACCCGGCTTCGTGCGATCCTGCACAGCTTGCGCCCTCAGCAGACACCGGCGCCGGCAATGCGCCAGGCCCTGGAGAACAAGGCCCGCGAACTGCTCCGCCAGACGGCCCTGCAAAACCGGTTTGAGAGCGCGGGTGCCGCGCTCAGGTCGCCCATGCCCAATGTCGTGAAGGCGATGAAGGTACAGTTCGACGCAATGCTGCGTGTCATCGACATGCAGCCCGGCATGCCGGTGGTGGTGCCCGGTGAGGGCGGCCGCCCGGTCTACTCGATCCTCGTCGGGATCACGTTGCGAGACCCGACTGCGCCCTGCAACGCAAGGGCTTACCGCGTCTTCTATGTCGCTCCGGGCGACGAGGATGTCCGTCATGTGACGCTCGAGAGGATGATCCGCTCCCCCGAGCGCTATGGGCCTGTCCGTCTCGACGGAGACATCTCTGCCCTTGCCGCCCAGTTTGACCAGGCGGTCCAGCGCGAGACGAAGGTCCGTCGCATTATCATCTCTGGCGATCCGATCGACGAGGTCCTCGGATCGATCAGGCTGGGGGGCGGCACGCGCGCCACGTTCCAGCTGCAGCGGGAGGGCAAGGTGAGCTGGTCGCACGGAATTGTGGTGCCGCGGCATCTGCATCAGGAGGCGCCGGGCATTTCGGTCCGCATCGCCTCGGGCGAAATGGCTTGGGATGCGCTGCGGTCCGGCTATGACCTGACGACCCGGATCACTGACGAAGAGACCTCCGGCGGGCTGAGGATCCAGTATCACGATTGCTTTGCGGATAAGCTCGCGACCCTGAGCGCGCTTAGCGAGAGGAGTCTGTGGCTGATCCCCACCCTTGCGCGGCTGGCCCGCATGGAAACCAGGAACAACGGTACCATAATCCGTTTCCCCAATGAGGAAGTCGCTATAGCCGGCATCGGCACCATGATCACCGCCGGCGTTCCGTTCTTCGCCCCGGCGGCCTATCGCGAGGGTCCACGCCACGACCCTGCCCGCGACACCCCGCGCCGCGTTCCGAACAGGCCGGCACTCATAGCGCCCAGCCCCTGAGGTGATGCGGGTTTCTCTTGACTTTGTATTCCGTTTTCGTATTCTTGCAGGGCCACTCAAACGGAATCCCGCCATGCGTCGATCGATCACTCTCGGCCTTGCAGCCACCCTCCTTGCCAGCCTTCCGGCTTGGGCCAGCACTCAGGGCGGCGGGTTCGACTTTGGGAGCGCGCTCCCGAGCAGGGCACTGCCGGGAACTGGATCGGCCGCCAGTGGCAGCCTGAAATCTGCGGCCTCACGGGCCAACGGCTATCCGATGGCCCTGAAATACATCGTCCAGGAAGGGGTCAGGCCGGTCTACCTCGGATCCACCGGCGGCGTGGTCGCCTATCTCGGCGTGTCGCCTACTGGACGCATTCAGACCTTCTATGTCTGGCCGAACGGCGTGGATGTCGTGGCAGGGGTGATGTTCGACGCGGCCGGGCACAATGTATCAATGCGGCAGCTCGGCGCCATGAAAAAGCGCTTCATGGAAGCGGCCGACGGCGCCCAGATCGATCCGACACCGTCCGCTGCTCACCCTGCGATGGTGATGGACGGCAAGGATCCCGACACCATCCCGGTGATGCATCACATCGTAAGCCAGCCGGGTGTCCGGTCTCTCTACCTCGGCGGAGACGGCGGAACGCCATCTTATGCCGTGACCAGCTCGAATGGCGGGATGGAATTCTGTTATCCGACGCCGAACGGCAATGATGTCGTCATCGGGATGATGTTCGGCGTCGATGGCCGGAACCTCACCGCCGCGCAGGTGGCCGAACACCAGGTCGTCTTCCGCTCGTTCCTCAAGGGCGGCAATGGCGGCACCGGGAGCCCGGATAAATATGTGCCGCGGGGTTCGGCTCAGGCGGTAAACCCCGCCTCCACCGCGCAAGCTCCCGCCGCAGAACCGTCGGCAGTACCGGTACCGACGGAAGCCCCGGTCACCCCGCCGCCACCGCCATCCAGCCAGCATGCCGCGACAACTCCCGGCGTTACAAAGGCACAGTTCGAAGCGGTGATCCCATATACGGCGAGCTTTCCTGTCGGAAACCCGAATGCCCCGGTCGTGTGGATGTTCTCCGATCCGCAGTGCCCGTACTGCCACGCCGACTGGGAGGACCTGAAGCCGCTGGTTCTCGCCGGCAAGATCAACGTCCACGTGGTGCTGGTTGACCGAGTCCAGAGCTCGGAGAAGTACAATCTCGCGATCATGAGCCAGCCAAACCCCGGGATCGCGTGGCTCCGCGGATGGGGCAGCTCGGCGAACCTTGGGGACATCCCCGCACCGCCGCCGGTCGGCAGCAGCCAGTTCCACAAGGCCGCAACATGGCTGTCCGACAACATGGCAGCGGTCGGCAAGCTGCACATCACCGCGACCCCGTATTTTGCCTACACCGACAAGGCTGGGAGATTTCATGCCGCGCAGGGGCCGCGCTCGGTGACGGCATTCTTGAGGCCGCTCATCAAATAGGCCCGCCTCATACCGGTGGCTGCCGCCCAGCCAAACAAAAACCCCGCCTGCAAAACAGCTGGCGGGGTTTTTGTTTGGTCGAATTCCGCCGGTCAGTCGAAGATACCAGCGTCGCAGAAGAAATCCGCGTCGGTGTCGGAGTCGGTCATGCCCTCGAGATCCCTCTTGCAGCTCCCGCAGCGCCAGATCCGCTTGACATCGGGCGAGATGAAGCGCCGGCGGCACCTGTTGCAGGTCTTGTTGTTGCCATCCGCGTCCAACTTGAGCCCGGCCGCCTTCAGCCGCTCCACAAGGCTGCTCGATAGAGTGTTGCCGGAGCGATAGTCGTCGACCAGCCGGCCGAGGCGCTGCTGCCCGTACCCCTCGAAAAGACGCGCGACGATGGCATCGATAGTCCGTTCGACGCGGCGAGCAAAAGCCTCGGTCTCCCTGAAATTGGGGCCTCGCTCGTTGATTACGGCCAGCGCGCCGAGTGCAGCCACATCCTCATCCGTCCAGCGCGCGCGATGCCGCTTCGCGAATTCAGGGATCGGACGAACCGGCAGGCCGGCGCGGGAGGCGCGCGTCTGCACCAGAGAGGGGGACTTGTCGAGAAGGAGCGCGATCACATTGATCGGAGCTCCGGCATGCCAGAGGCTGTCGAGGCGTCCGTTGGATTCTTCGGTCCAGGTGAACCGGTTATCTACCGTAGCCTTCGCCCGCATAACCATCCGCATTGCTCGTACCAGCTATATAATTTCCGATCCCCAAAATAACCGCTTTTAGTAGGACGACGCAAGAAAAAGAGTTTCATATTATGCGGTTCATTTTGTATGATGGGCTCATGAAGCTGAAACGGCCCGAGAGCTCCCGCACACCAGCCGCGCCACCGGCGCGCCCCGCTGCCGCATCAAAGCAGGCGTCGCCCCCCGGCGACGTTCCGTCGATGATGCGGGATGACGAGTTCCTGCACGCAGCGCTGATGATTCGAAATGCCAACCGGCGGGCGGAGGCCGTGTCACGGCGCCGCAACGATCTTCTGAAGACCGGTGCGATCGTGTTTCTGGCGCTGATTGCCGGGCTTCTGGCGATCCGGCCGCCTCAGCACACGTATTTTGCCGTCGACGAGGAGAACCGAATCACGCCGATCATCGGCCTGAGCCATCCGATGCTCAGTCAGGCGGCGCTCTCGGCATGGGTCGCCCAGGCGATGATCGCGGTCAATACCTACGATTCCGCGAACTACAAACAGCAGCTTTCGGCTGTCGCACGGAAGGATTTTACACTCCCGGGGTGGGATTCATACAATAACGCGATGATCAAGAGCGGCACGTGGGACTACATCAAGTCCCAGCACGTGATTGTCTCGGCGACGATGACGGGCGCCCCAGTGATCATCCAGGCCGGCGTGGCGCACGGCCATTACGAGTGGATCTTCCAGGTCCCGATGGTGGTTACCTATCAGGGGCTCACGGGCGAAACACCGCAGAACATCACCTATCAGGTCACCGTCGTCAGGACCGAAGTCTACAAGCACCCGTCTGGCGTTGCGATCCAGTCGATCAACTTCAAGGGGCAAGGGGCATGAGCCGCCGTCTGATCATTCTCGCCGTCGCGCCGGCGATCGTCCTCTCGATGGCTCAGATTGCCGTCGGCGCTCAGCTCCCTGCCCAGCCTGTCGCGCTTGGCCCGACTGGCGCGCCGGTCGCCAGCCCGGATTTCTACGCGCCGCCGCAAGCGGCGGATCCGATCGCTCCACCAGCGATGCTTGTGCAGGACCCAAGCGAGCAGCCTCAGACATCGAATGGTCGGCCGGCACCGCCCCTGCCGCCTGGGGTGACCGGCGCGAATTTCGCTGCTGCCGCCGCGGCAGCAGCACCGACGCTGATGCCTCCAAGCGAGATCACCCACTACAAGCAGATGCTCGACGCCGTGGCGCGCGCCAAGGCCGCGACGGTCGGACCGCCGCCCAAGGCCGGAAACCGTTCGATCATGATGAGCCTTGTGCCGGGCGCGCCCGCGCCGATGATTCACCTCTACCCCGGCAACGCGACGGCGATCACCTTCGCCGACGAGACGGGTGCGCCCTGGCCCGTCACCTCGGCTTATGTGGACAAGTCGAAATACACGATCGACAACGACATCAGCGGCAAGGGCGCCAGCACGAACATCGTCGTGATTTCGGCGAACCAGGCACACGCCGAGGCCAACAACCTCGTCGTGACACTCAAGGGCCTTCCGGTTCCGCTGACCTTCAACCTGACCACCGGTGGGCGAAAGGTTGACTTTGGGGTCAACGTCACCGTTGCTCGCTTGGGGCCGAATGCCCAGGCCGCCGCCGTTCCGGTGAGCAGCCTCGCACCCACGAATGACGCGGTGCTGCAATCCTTCGTCGACGGCGTCCCGCCGGGCAACGCCCAGGCCCTGACGACCAGTTCGCCGGCGGTGCAGGCATGGTCTCTGAACGGCACCTATTACGTCCGCACCCGCATGACGCTGATCGGGACCAACACCGACAACTCCTCGGACCAGAACACCACCACGCACATTCAGAACAGCGTCTACGGCGTCCACGTCTACGAGATAGCACCCACTCCGGCCGTGCTTGCCTCGTCCGACGGCCATACTTCCATCGTGACACTGGAGCCCAAGCAATGAGCACCCCCGAAAATGATCAGGACGGACTCGGTGAGGATGTTCACGACGAGGGCCTGACCGCGGCGCCCGACGAGCGGCTGACGGGGAAGACCAGCCGCCGGGCCTACATGCTGCGCGGCATCCGGGGCGCCTCGGACAAGCGCCTGCTGATGCTCGTGATCGGCCTCGGGGTCTGCGCCGGGATCTACTTCATCTATGAGGCCACCGGCGGCACCCGAGTCCACAGCACGACGGCGCCGGCGCCGCAGACGACCTACATTCAGGGAACGAAAGCGCCCACCCCCGCCTATCGGCAGATGCTTGAGCAGCAGGACGCCCAGCGCGCTGCGAAGGCGGCGCAGACTGGTGGTTCCGCGCTTCCGACGATCGTTGCCTCGTCCCCGGTCACCTCATCGTCGCCAGGCGCACCGACATCGCCCGCTCCGGATGAGACGCCGGCCGCGCCAGCCACGCCCGCAACGCCAATCCTGCCCGCCGCTCCGGCGCAGCAGTCAAGCATGGGCACATCCCAGGTGGTCCACACGGCTCCCAGCATCGTCAACGTCAATCCGAACCGGGTTCAGGCGATGGTGAAGGAGATGGAGGCGCTCAACAGCGCGATGTCCGGCGGCCCGATTAAGGAGGTCAGGTTCTCCTCGAACAGCGAAACCAAAGGTGCAACCGGTCAGGCAGGGGGCTATCCGAGCCGGGCCTACACCGGAACGGCATCAGGGGGCGCCCAGCAAGCCGCTAGGGCCACTCCTGCATCGACCACACCCGCGCGACCCGCCGGCCCGTATAGCGCGCCAGCACCTGGAACCCGTCTCGCGGCCGTTCTTGACGGCATGGACTCTGACGCACCGGGCCCGGTGACCGGTGTGATCGAACAGGGGCCGTTGACCGGCGCCCGTCTACTCGGACAGGCAGAGACAACCCGTGACGGTGCGGCTATCCGCTTCACCAGCATGACGGTTCCATACCGGAATGCCGATGGACAGCTCACCACCCAGACAGTCTCCATCAGCGCCTGGGCGATAAGCCCGAGCACGGGGACGACTGACGTGGCGACCTCTGTGAACCATCACCTCGCCGAGCAGCTGGCGGTTGCGTTTACGACCTCGCTGCTGAGCAATTTCGGGCAGCTGATCGCGAACAGCGGCGCCAGCACTGTAATCAACCCCACCGGCGCGATCGCGGTCACTAACCCCGCACTCAGCACGACGGATCAACTGGCCTCGGCCGCCGGATCTGCGGCCGGCACGGCCGGCACACTGTTCCAACAGATCTACGGCAATCAGCCGACAACGATAAAGGTCGCCCCGGGGACCCCATGCACCCTGCTGTTCGTTGGCAGCAATTAAGGAAGGACTGAGATATGCCACTCGACGAACACACGACGGATGATCTCGGCTGGAGCGAGACAGACGGCGCAGACGGGCAACACCACCCTCAGGGGCACGAAGCCGACTTTGGCCGGGAGCACGGTCAGGACGCCGACCATGCTCCCGGCGACCCCGGTTCAGGACCAGCAGGTGCCGATCAGCCGCATGCCCATTTCGATGGAGGCGACGGTGATGACGGCCTTGGCGGCGAGGATGGCGGCTACGACGAGATCGGTGAGGGGCCAGACCAGGAGGTCGCACCGGCGCCTCGTCGGTCTCGCGGGAGCAAGGTGATCACGGTTGCAGGCTGCGGTGTTGCCCTATTGATCGCGTTCTTTGGCTACCAGTACTATCAGCAGACGCATGAGCGGCACTTCGTTCCGGCCCATCGCCTGGCCGAGTCCCAAATGCCCGCATCTCACGCCGCAGACGCCTCCCTGCCAACCCGGCCCAGCACCGCGGCTCCCATCGAGCTGGGTGGATCGATGAGCGCGCCGATCATGCCGCAGGCGGCAGGCGCCGGCGCAGTGGGGACGTTTGGCCACGCCTCGACCTCCCTCCCCAAGACGGCGACCGGATCCAACACCGCGCCCGCAGTCCACTCGCCAGCCAGCCTTCCCGGTATCCGGCAGAATGCGCCGGCCATTGCCGGTATGGCCCATCCGGGAGCGCCGCCCCCGGCACTACTGAAGGCGATCGACGACCAGGGTGCCATGCTGAAGGCCCTTCTCAAGTCGACCAGCGCAACGGCCGCCGCGGAGAAGAATGCTCAGGCAGCCCAAGCGAAGGAGATCAATGATCTCGAGACCAAGCTTGGAGCCGCGCAGGCGGATATCACGAAAATGTCCGGAGAGATCACGACTCTCCAGGCCACTCTGGTCAAGCAACAGGCTGTCATGACCGCCGAAAAGGCGACCGCGGCGAAGCCGGAGCACGCTGTAGCCAAGGCCATGTCGAAAAAGTACATCCACCATGCAGCCACCACCTCGACGCGGAGGGACCATGGCGCGGAAGACCATCTGGCTCCGCACCATGTAGACCCCAACCGCGTCCTCACCGGCTGGAGCCTGACAATGGTCTCGCGGACGACAGACCAGGTCGAGGCCCCGGGTGGCCGACGTGAATTCGTGCGCCCAGGCCAGTCCGTCAAAGGGTTGGGGGTGGTCGGCCACGTTGTCCCCTACAGGACACCGGCAGGCGTGTCCTCCTACCAGCTGTTCACCAGCGAAGGCCGCATTCTCCCGCGGCTTGGCGGATAGTTCGAAACATGGATGACATCGAACTCATCCCGCTCGAGATTTCAGTTCGGCCGGATACCTGGCTGATGGATGATGACCAGTTCGCGATCGCAGATCCGAACTGGTCCAGAATCCGGCGAGAAGTTCTCGTCCGTGACGATCATACCTGCCAGCACTGCGGACTGCGGTCGACAAAGTGGCAGGAAATCGCGCACATCGATGACGACCACCTGAACAACGATCCGGCGAATCTGCGCACGATCTGCTCGTTTTGCCATCTCTCGTATCACCTTGGCGCCGCAGCGCGGCGCAATCTCGCCACGCTCTGCTGGATACCAGAGATGAGCCAAATCCAGATCAATCACATGATCAGGTCAATGCTGGCTCTCGAAATGTGGTTGAGCCGGATGCCGCCCAACGCGCCGGTTCCGGAGAATATTGCCTACCGAGCCATGCTCGACACCTTGAAAGGCGCGCTCGCGGTCCGGTCCGGACTGGTGGCTCACGCCTTTGGCTCAAGCTCTCCGATGCACCTCGGCTCGGCACTGCTCGACCTCGCTGCCCGGGACCCCGAAGCGTACGAGGATCGGCAGAGCCTAATCGATGGGATCCGCCTTGTTCCAACAGGCGGCAAGCGAGAGACGCCGGAGGGGCGGGACACCACCGCTGAGATGATTGCCCACTTGATCGACGTTTCGGGGCCTTATGGCGGCGCGATGCCGGTTTCATGGATGCCCCTTCTTCAGCAGTACGCGACGCGGCTCAACGGAGGGTTCTGATCAGAAATTCGAATTTTCGGCGAACCGCCGTCGGCTCGTGCAGGAGGGCGGCGAAAATTCGAATTTCTGATCCGGTTGACGGAATTCAGGTGTGGGTATCATGGAAATCAAGAAATTCGGCGCGATAATCTTTGACAGCAAAACATCCCCGACATCGGGCTGGGCGAGCTTCGGCGATAATGGAGCACCCATACAATTCATCGATCAGACTGAACTGCCAAGTGACGTCCTCTGGTGGAGCGACTGCCCCTACGAGGCATATCACGAGCATGGACGATTCTCTTCGAATATCCGCCCCTCAAGCTATTTGAGTGTCACGCCAAAGGAGATCATGGCAGAGTGGGATATCAACGAGAAAAACATAGATCCAGAAGCGTGTGCCAGGGTCTGTGGCACAGTCTTCAACCATGCGATGAGAATAGTCCGAGGCATTCTGAAACTTACCTGCCCTGACAGGGACGCCGGCAGCTACTTTTCAGAGCCGACACTTGCGGCCGACTTGGCAGGCATCCTCCCCCCTTTCGACTATCCCAAAGGGGACGCCCTCGAAATCCTGAAACCGAATGTCGCCTATTCCAACATTTCTCATACCACCGTCCCTTGGGGCCCATCACTGGAAACGATTGCGGTACGCCGGCCTCGGCTTGATCATGCCATCAGGCTTCTGGGCTCACCGGCACCAGTTGGTCCGTTCGAGCATGTAAGAGGAGCCGACCTTCCACCCCTCCCGGATCTCATTCATCTCGATCGTCCCGTCCTGGCAGAGATCGTCGTCCACCGCGCAGACCCGCGCTATGCCCCCATTTTTGGCTGGAACGTCTCTGGCTCCCGCGGTGTCAAGGTGCAGCGAAGCTGGGCAACACATCCGGAGCTCGCCGCACTGGCGACGTTCGCGGACATCGAAATTCGCAGCGCCTACATCGGGTCGGCCTACAACCACCTAAGCTCGCAACTCCCCGATGTTGTGCGGTCACTGGTCGCGGAAGGTAGTGGGTCGCTATCTTGGTCGGCGGGCGTGGCAGTGGACACCCTTTGGCGCAGTGCGACGGTGGGGAAGTCCATCAAGAGTGGGACCAAGTATCGCCGAGCTCACACAACCTGGCAGGGCGCATGGCTGAAAGCATACGACAAGGTCGAAATGTTCCGTCTCGCCATGGCGCTTCACCAGTCCGGGTTCCGCGTCGCCAATTACGGCAACGGCCAGGTCAGGTGCTACATGCCAAAGGAGCGGTATCTCGAGCTCTTTCTGACTGCTTTTCAGCTTGGCATGGTCCCGGCCATTGTCGAGGTAACGCAGCCCGTCAGCCCCGCCCTGCTCAGGCAGCGGATATGGGGGGGTGACACCGAAACCCGAAGCCTGGCGTGGAAAATCTTGACGCGTGAGGCCGGTGACCTGTGGATGATGAACCGCTACCCCATCGCCAGCCGAGAGGACCGGGCCGCGATGGTGGAGAAGGTCAAGGCTTGCTGATTAACGGACCGGACCGGCGGCTTGCGTCACTGGTCCACGCCCCGCAAATCTCGCTCGCCATAGTGGCGTCTTCTCGAATATCCGCGACAGGCATGGATATTGTCCGCAAACCCGGAACCGATACCCGCAGCGCGTCCTGCTGCCCGACAGGAAGCGCTCCCATGGCCCGCGCGATTGCGCCAGGCGCCGTCCCGCTGCTCGTTAGGGTCATTACGCCGGCGCGATGCCCGACAACCAGACCAATCGAGTGGGAGACGCGGCCGACGGAAATCATGGCAGAGACCCTGCCGGGGGGGATGGCAGGCTGGTCGGGGGTGGCAATAAGTATTGCCTGCTGTCCGGTGGCGCGCTGACAGACGATGCTGATTGCCGGCGACGTCATCCTGGCCTTCGGGTGTCCGCGATAGAGCCAGAGCATGGCATGGGGCGACTTTCCAGGCCCGAGCATGAATCGCCACCCGCTACCTGCATCCGCAAAGATAAACTTGTTGGTCTTTGGAGTGGGCGCGCCGGCGAAAGCGGAGGTACAACTCATCAGCAGCGCCGCCGCGTGCAGGGAGAGGCGGGTATGATTCATTTCAGGGTCTCCAGAAATCCATTTTCAAAATACAATTATTATTGCATATTTTTCAATAAGAAATCAGTGCCCCTTGCCTTGCGTAGCGTACGCTGCTTTGCCATCGCGTTTTTATCTAGCGTCCCGCCGTCATGTTTTGGTATTCTAGGCTCAGTCATGGACAATCAGGCATGAAACAGAACCTCCTTACCGGCATTTTTCTCGGCGGCATTGCGGCAATCGGCCTCGCGGGGTGTGCCCAGCCGCCCCAGTCCGAGGCCAGCGTGCACGCTGGCCCGACATCCTTCGATGCCTCCCCGATGTCACAGAGCCGACTGGGGTTCTCGGCGCCTCTCAGCGATCCGGCAGCCGACGGGATGGCCGCGCCTGTAATGGCGAAGATTACTCCGGTCGACGCTCATGGCGATCCCACAGGAGATACCCAGACACTCGCCGTCTTCGCACCACGCATTGGTAGCGCCGAAGCAGTATCGCCCGCGGCCATAGGCGCTTTCGGCCTCCGGGCTTACCAGCTGGATGGCAATGATGGTGCCATGATCACCGGACCGGCCCGGCTAGTCCATTACACGGTCTTCGCCAGGAACGGCGGCCCCGGCCCCGTGCAAATCTCCGGGGAGTTCTCCTTCCCGGCGCGGGCCGCGAGCCACGCCGGGAAGTCCTTGCTCGCCAACCTGAACGGTAGGCTCTACTCGGTGAAGATCTCCGCCAGCGTTCCCAAAGCCGCGTCTGTACCCAGAGGCATGCCCTCGAGAACTCTACGATTTCCGGACGAATAAACGGGTCCATTCGCCTCAAAAGCATAATATTGCTTGTATTTGTGGCATCATCTTCATATTGATAGCGAAGATGCCACATGGATATGTCATGCTTGCCGATCCGGAATTCGCCGCCGATCTCGAAGTCGCCACCGCCCGCACCAGCAGCGCGTTGGGCGGGGACAGTCTTTGCGGCCGAATGATCGCCCTGGCCGCCTCGCACCACGCGCTGGCGCTTCGTGACGACGCAAGGCTTTCAGCGGCCCTCGCGCTGACTCCTGAAATTGCCGCTTCCTTCAGTTGGATTTCCAACAGGGCCGTCGATCTGCATCAGGGCGCGACTGCAGTAAAGTCTCTGGCCGCCAGTCTCTTCGGGGCAGAGCCCGCAGGTGAGCAACCGCGGGCGGTTGAATTCCTGCCCACAGATGATGGTGTGACCATCGTCGAGCAGGGTGCCAGCCCCTGCTAAGGAGCGTGCAAGGACGCGATCACTAAAAATCGCGTTTATGTGGAAATATTTCTGGCATTTGTATATTGCAAGGCGGTAAACTGACGGGAGATCGCGTAGCCACATCCGTCAGGGTCCCCTCGATATGCCAAGGCCGTTCGCCACCTTTCTGCTGACAAGTACCGCCGTCCTGTCTCTCGGCACTACGTTGGCCCAGGCAAGTGTCTTCGGGTTCGGCAGCGACGAGCCGCTGACCGTCGCGGTGAAAGCCATCATTCCGCACTCCGAGAGGGTCAGCTACGATGGATCGGTCAATCGAAACACTCGCGTCTCGTGGCACGGCGGTGCCTCCTGGCGCGCGGTCCTAGAGTCGGCCCTTCATCCCGCGCACCTGGAATTCGTGGATGCTGGCGGGAAACTGCATATCTTCAGCATCGCCACGGGGCAAAGGGGGGCTGGCGACCATCCGACTGCAGCAACGGCGCCTGTGCGGGCATATCCAGTCCATGCCATCGCATCGCCCCGTGAGACCAGCGCGGTCGTATCCCCCGGCCTCTCGATTGCCTCTATGGAGCTGCCGTCGCCCAGGCCGCCCATCTCCGCATCGGTAGCGATTCAGCCCGGTGGCGCTATCTCCACATCCGGGCTGGAGATCCTGGCTGCGCAAGCACCCGTCAAGACAACGGTCGATCACCTCCCCACACCGGTGAAGGTTGCCAGTCTTGGACGCGCCAACACACGCGCGCCGATCCGGTTGCCCCTGTCAGCTTCACCCGCAGCTACGGCGGCGGCGCCGGATATAAAGCCGACCGCGCAGCGGCTCCCCCTGCCGCCGGCCGCCCCTGTCGCGCGTGTCGTACCGGTCCATGTCGAGCAGACCTGGATTCTGAAGCGGGGTTCCTCGCTCAAGAACGATCTCGAGCAATGGGGTGACCGGGCCGGGTACCAACTCTACTGGGAGGTCCAGGACGGCTCTGGCCACGGCCAGACGCTGATCATCCCGCAAACGATCCGCATCACCGGTTCGTTCCAGCAGGCCGTCGATACCGTTGCCCGTGCGATGCACGCCTCACACGTCGATTTCCACGTCCACTACAACGTATTTCCCGGCGCCAATTCAGCGACGATCTCCGGCATCTGGCCGGGTGATCAGTGAAATGCGCCAGATCAAGGAACCCGGCATGATCCGTCTTTCCCCGCCTCGTCGCTCGGCGCTGATCGCGCTCGCTCTCGCCAGCACCGCATTGAGCGGATGTGCTGATTTCAAAGCGGCGCAGAAATTCCAGAACGATACCGCCGCGGCGGTCAACGCGATCCCGAAGCCCGAGAATGCGCCGTTGATCTCGACCTCGAACCTGCCGAATCTCGGCAATCACATTGTCCGGTTGTCCAACACCTTCCCGAGCGTCTTCACCAGAGACAGGATCACAATCATCTCGCAGCGGAAATACTCCCTGCAAGAGATCGGAGCGAAGATCACGGCCCAGACAGGCATCCCCGTGATCGTCGATGTCGGCACTTCGTCCAACGGCTCAACCGGCGGGAATGGGCTCTCGCTGCCGGGCCTTCCGGGCCAGGGCTCTGTTACGATCCCGGGGCAGCAATCACAGACCCCGACGATCGCCGCCATCGCCATCTCCTACAACGGCACGATCAAGGGCCTGCTGGCCTATCTGGAGTCCCGCTACGGTGTCTGGTCGAAATACGAGGACGGAGCGGTCCGCCTTTATCACGACGAAACGAAGACATTCTCGATCGCGGTGACGGATATGCCGCTGACCGAGAAGATGAGCATCGTCGCGAATGCCGGTGGCGCGCTTGGCGACACGCAGCTGGGCGGCGGCATGGGCGGTGCCTCAAACAACTCGAATAGCAATAACGGCTCCACGACGATCAAGACCCAGACTTCATCGAACGTCTGGGGTGGCATCCAGGCCACGGCAACCACGCTTGCCGGCCCGGGCGCCAAGGTCGCCATCAATCCCTCGATGAACAGCCTCACTGTCTATGGGACACCGGTCCAGGTCGGACGCGTCAGCCGCTGGGTGAGAAATCTCAACCGCTCGATGGCACAGCAGGTCGAGATCAGCGTTCATGTCTATTCGATCACCCGGAACCATGAGCAGAATTACGGTTTCAACCCGGCTGTCGCCTTCAATCAGATGGCCAACAGGTATGGCTTCTCACTGCAAGGCGTCGCTGCACCGAGCATCAGCAACGGCGTCAGCCCGTTCCAGCTCGGTGCCTTCATTGGCTCAGGCAATGCCCAGTTGGCCGGCACCACTGCTGCGGTTCAGGCTCTTGCAACACTCGGATCCGTTACCGAGACGTTCGAGCAGAACGTGGTGACGATGAATCATCAGCCAGTCCCCATCCAGGTTGCCAAGAACACCGGCTATCTCGCGGCGGTCAGCACGACAAGCACCGCGAATGTTGGCAGCACGAACTCCCTGATCCCGGGCAATATCGCAACCGGCTTCACCGGCCTGTTCACACCTTCGGTGGTCGACGGACGGATCATGCTGACGATGAATATCACGCTCAGCTCGCTGGAGCAGCTGACGAAGGTCTCCAGCGGCGCAAACATGATCGAGGTTCCGACCTCCAACAATTCGGAATTCAGCCAGGCGGTATCGCTCCGCCCGGGCCAGACCCTGCTGCTGACTGGCTACAAACAGCACAACGACCAGACGACCCACAATGGCGTCGGCTCGCCCTTCTTCGCCCTGCTTGGCGGCGGCGCGGACGCGACGCGCAACAATCAGATGATCGCGATCACCGTCACAACGAGGCTTCTCCGCCAATGAACAGAATGACGACCGCCCTGACGATGGGGCTGATCCTTGCCGCCACAGGCTTGGCCCGGGCCGGCACGGTGTCCGCGACTCCGGCGGCAGTCAAAGCGCCTGCAAACAAGGCCGCGACTGCCTCGCCCTCCGCAACAGGCGTCGCGCCGGCGGCAAAGCATGACGAGACATCGGCGCAGTTGATTGCGAGACTGCCGGGCACGGCCTCCACCGAGACGCTCGACAAGCTGAACGCGGCCATTTTCGTCGCAGGAAGAGAGCTCAAGCTGGCGCAGTTGAAGCGAGATATTGCCAAGGCGCGAGAGGCTGAAAAAGCAGCCAAGGATGGCAAGCCCGCTCAGTTCCAGCCGGTCGGTGCCCAGCCCGGATTCCCGTTCGCCGCGCCAGGGCAGTTCGGTCGGGCCGAAGTAAAACCGGCCACGGCCACCCCGAAGACCGTCCAGTACCCGACCGTAGAGTCGATCGTCGGCTTCAACGGGAACCTGGAAGCCATGATGATCATGCCCGACGGGCACATTATCCGGGTCCGACAGGGCGACACCATCCAGGATGGCTTCAAGGTCGTCTCAATCTCGCCGGCCGGGGTCAGGGTGCAGCATGCCAAGTCAATCGTCATGCTCACCTTCGGGCCGCCAGAGCCGATTTCAGAAGATGAGAATTCGTCCAGCACGGCACCGCAAGCAAATGGATTTCCGAGCGGCACACCTACGGCTGGAGTGCCCGGCCCAGGTGCGCCGCCAATCCCGCCGCGCCCGGGCAGTAATGGAGGTGGGAGCAACGACTAATGGCCGACGATGATTTCGATCTGCCGGACATGAGCGACCTCCCGGGCGGGGACGGCCATGATGGGCTATACGGGCCCCGATCTGGTGAAAGCATGCGCCAGACGGTGACACGGGCTCCGGAGTGGACCAACTCGCAGGTTATCGATCTATCGGGAGGGCTCTGGCTTGTCGGCATGGATTGGGAAAGCCGCGAGGCTCCCCAGAGCAACTCCCAGATCCGCGCTCGCGCCCGCGAGATCGGCGCCGACATGGCGGTCCAGCGCATCGTCGATGGAGCGGTCCAGGTCGGCTATGGCTTTCCCATCGAGGGACTGAAGCCGGCAGGAAATATTCGATCGCTTGCAGCCTCTGTCGCGCAGGGGGTGAAGCAGCCGTGGCTCGGCATCTACCAGCTCGATGAGGAGCGCTACTGGTATGTCGCGGTTCGTGACGGGTTTCAGATCATGCCCGGCTCAGACATTGTCGCTGACCGGGAGACCGTTGACGCGCTGCGCCGAGAGCATCGTGGCCTGAGTGGCGACTGGACGCAAAAGGAAGGCACGCTCGAACATCTTGAGCTTCTGATCGACCAGTTCGCGACCCGCTCCCCGAAAGTCTGGTTTCTCAACCGCAGCAGGCGCCCACTTTACCTGACAATAGCCACCTGCTGCCTTGTCCTGGCAGGCGGGTATTTCGCCTACCGCCATCACATCGATGCGGTGAGGGAGGCCAGGCAAGCGGCCATAGCCCGCCTGGAGGCGGAGCGCGCGCGGCTTGCCCATCACCCACTCGAGCTCCCCCCCTCACCTGTTGTCCGCCTGCCGATGCCCGACAGCGTCACCAAGACATGCATGTCACTCATTGGCCAGGTGCCGGTCTCGATCGATGGCTGGACCGTGGCTGACCTGTCTTGCACCAACGACACTGCCACGGTCGGCTGGAAGCGTACCGACGGCGCGACGCTCGCCGCCATGCCTCGAGGGGAAATCAGTCCGGACGGCAACACCATCGTGAACACCGTGAAGCTGCCGATCCCCCAGGAGAGCCGCAACGATACGGTCATTCTCAGTGTCGCGATCGCCGACCTCAGGATCTACCTCCAGTCTGCAGGCGTCGAGCGATCTTCGGTCATCATCCACATCCCACCGGTGAAGAAACGCGACCTGTATCAGCGCGCCGTGAGCCACAAGCCGCCTCCTATCCCGCCACCGCCGACCGCTACCGTCAGCTTTGTCTGGCCGGTCAGCCCGACCGGCACGGACTGGAATCGTATTCCGGGCTTCCGGATCACCTCGATCATTCATGAGCAAAAGGGCTGGAAGATCGGCGGCACGATCTATGGGAAGCGTCCTCCGATCACCGACATCGCATCCTGAAGCAAAACGCCCGAAACAGAAAACGAGCAGACCATGAAACTGATCCAAACGATCGCCAGCGCTCTCCAAACCACGCCGGCAGACCCGGCGGCACCGATCGTTCGGGCACGCGTTCTGCCAAACCTCGGCCGGAAGCCCAAGGCTGTACAACCCACACCGGTCAAGCCGGTCTCACGACCTGGCGGCATTCGCCCTTCCACCACCGCAGCCACCTCGCCGACCCGCACCGACAATGGGGGGGCTCCTCGCCCCGCGGCCAATTCGGAGGCGATAACCCGTCGGCAGGGCAGCGAAGCGCGCCGTCCCCAACAGGAGCAGGGCAGTGGCGAGGAAGAGGCAAAGCGGCGGGAGCGCGAGTTCCCCGCTTTGCCCGACCGCTTCGAGGACCAGGTTGCAATACATACCCTCACTCGGACCGTCTATGTGACGGACCGCGCATTTGGGAATCCCCTGTTCATCAGCTGGTTTCAGCGTGTTCGTAACTTCGATCCGGCATTCGTGCAGAAGCCGATAGACCTGAAGGGGCTCAGCGAGCTCCGAAAGCAAGGCATAGGCACGGAGGTAGAGACCGAGATTAGTCGTGACGATGGCGGTGATAGCGCCCGCGCAAAGGCGTATGACATTCTCCGACACGCCGCGGCAATCGGTGCGACCGACATCCACATAAACGTCCGCGCCGAGATGACCGAGATCCATGTCCGTCACAAAGGCCGGATCAAGGTGCTCGAGGAGCTGCCCCAGGTCGAGGGGCTCGCCATCAGTCGAGTGCTTTATCAGGGCTTCGAAGGTGTCAGGTCGACGTTCAAGCCGACCGAATTCCAGAGTGCGCAGCTGTCTGGGAACGACATTTCGAGGCTAGGACTTTCATCTGTCCGACTTGAGCGTGGCGCAGCATATCCCGTCGAGAAGAACGGCAGCTTCGTGTCGATGCGCCTTCAGAAATACGACGTCCGGGCGAAACCTCCATCCTTCGACAAAAAATACTCCTCAAATCTCGCTTCGCCATTACCACCCCCAGAGCAGGTCGATCTGGTTCGGACCGGCTTGACTCCGTCCCAGCAGGAAACGCTGTTCCGGGCTGTCGAGGCGCCAAACGGAATTGTCTTGCTGACCGGGCCGACCGGAAGCGGGAAGACGTCGCTACTCAACCTGATGATGAAGCACGCCGCGCAGGTATTTCCGGGTAAACGCCAGATCTCGGCAGAGGATCCAGTGGAGATTCCGATGCCTTGGGTCGTGCAGCTCCCGATCGTGGGGGCAATCGACGAGTCGACCACCGGGAAGGCGTTTGCCAATTACGTTCGGGTGATGCTCCGCATGGACCCGGAAATCATCCTGCTGGGAGAGCTCCGCGGCGCGGATACCTCGCTTGCAGCAATCAGCGCGGCCGTGACCGGCCATCTCGTGCTCTCGACGCTGCACGTCACTGACCCCTTTCTCGCCATTGATCGCCTCGAGATCATGGATCGCGAGCGGCTCAACCGCCGGATCTACTGCGATCACAAGCTGATCCGGGCGATTGCAGCCCAGCGCATAGTTCCCGTCGTCTGCCCGCACTGCTCAGTGCGGATGGTCGACCACAAAAGCATGGTCGCGCCCTGGATGCTCGATGCAATCCTCACCTACGGAGACCCGGGGGAGATCCGCCTCCAGAAAGAAGAAGGTGGCTGCGAGCACTGCAATTTCGACGGGATCCTTGGTCGAACTGCCGTGGCAGAAGTGGTCGCAACCACACCCGAGTTGATGGATGACCTTATCCGAACCAACACCGCTACGGCTCGCCGAAACCATCGCAAGCGCGATGGGTCGGACAACTCGATGCTCGTGAATGCGATGCACCGTGTTTTGAAAGGCGAACTCGATCCACGCCACGTTGCCGAGGCGGTGGATGTGATCACGCCCATGGGGAAGGAAGACTGAGATGAGCCTGATGACCCACCTTCGCATGAGGATGACGTGGGGTGCCGCCGCCGTGTCGGGCACCAAGCGAAAGGCAGGCAAAGGATTCTGGGCAGAATTGAAGCGCAGCTTCCTTATCGCGCTTTTTGGCAGGAGCTCGCAGCTTACCATGCGACGGGCGCTCCGGAGCAATACGGTCCGGCCGGCGGTAAGCACCGGGTGGCAAGGGGCGATAAATCGCGCCTTCTTCGGCAGCATCGCACGTGAGCGATTCTACGAGCACCTCGCGACCTCGATCGAGAACGGGCGCAACGATGTCGCGGCAATCGAGATCTACCGCGACAGGCTCAAAGAGCGTCGCAGGGGCACCATCGCCTCGATTATGGGGGATCTTTTGCGCCGGTTAACCAGCGGCGGATCGTCGCTGAGTGCAGCCCTGGCGGTTTGGGTCCCGGCCGAGGAGATTCGCATCATCGAAGGCGGCGAGGCGTCAGGCGACATGTCGAAGGCGCTGAACCTCGTCATCGAGATGAATGTTCGCAAACGTGACCTGGCACACCAGATTAGGTCGGCGACACTCACGCCAGCCTTCTACGCAATCGTGGTTTATGCCTTCCTCCTGTTTGTCGGGATCAAGGTCACACCCGAGTTCGCGAAAGAACTACCCAACCCGACTGGTCTAGGAGCATACCTGTATGCAGAGGCGGCGTTCTGTGACAGCTGGCAGGCGTTCCTGCCGCCCTTCTTCATGGTCGCCGGCACCATCGCCTTCAAGCTGTCCCTGACGCGCTGGACGGGCTATGGACGGGCTATCGTGGACGATTATCCGCCGTTTTCCATATTCCGCGACATCCGCGGCTATGTATGGCTGATGACCTTCTCCGCAATGCTGCAATCCGGGATCGCGGATATTCAGATCATACGCCAGCAGCTTCTGAGTGCTGACCCATGGCTAAAGGAACGCCTGAATGCGGCACGACGCGTTCTGTCCAGCGAGGGTGGATCCCTGCCGATGGCATTGGCGCATGCTGGAGTGCGCGGCAAGCGCTTCAACTTTCCGAGCGTAGACATGATCGACAACATGGAGTCCATCTACGGATATTCAGACTCGGCGGAACGCCTGGCCGTGGCGACAAATCGTTGGGCGGTCAAGTTTGATCAGGTGATGAGGGCTCGCGTGAAACGCTTCGGCCTTGTGGCAGAGATCGCCCTTCTGTCCATCACAGCCTTCGTCCTAATCGGCATGAACGCGATCTCGCAGCAAATGACGATGGCCGCATCATTTCATTGAAATCGGAATACCAGTTTGGTAATCTAGGATTGTTCTTGCCGAACGCCGGCAAAATCATGGAGAACTTCAATGCAAGACCTTATGCCGCTGATCATCCGGGCGGTCATCATCGCCGCGATCCTGATCGGCGTCCTGGTTGTCGGCGACCAGCTTACGAGCGGCTCGAAGGCTGAGACCGCCGTATCGCAGATCACGGACATCGCCTCGAACATCCAGAAAGCCTATGACGGACAGGCGGACTACTCCAACCTCAGTTGTTCGACCGGTGGCTGTACCGCCCTGATCGCGCAGAAAGCCATTCCGAGCAACCTGGTGGATAGCACCGGCAATCTTGGCACAGACGGGTGGGGCGGGAATATTTCCATCGTGCAGTCGGCCAGCAATCCTTCACAGATGACCGTGTCCTATAGCTCGCTGGGCCAGTCCTCCTGCATCAAGGTTGCCGAGGGCGTCGGAGGCTATGACGATCTCGCGATCAACGGCACCGACTTCGTCCCCGGATCCAATCCAGTCACGCCGACCAACGCCGCCACAGCCTGCACCACGGGTTTCACCAACACACTCGCGTTCACCTTCGGCAAGTAATTCAGGCGCGCTCCGGCCGGCCCGGAGCGCTGCAATACGGATGGCGAGAGCATGAGCGACACCCTTTTCGAACTCGGCTTCTCGGACCTCTACATTCATCCGGTGCCCAATGATTGCTGGTTCAAGACCCGTTCCGACTCCAAGGAGCGGGTCTTGGTCCCCGAGCGTCTTCACAATGAGCTTGTCCAGCTGCGGAACCACATTGTCGCCGAGGATAAGGGCGAAGAGTTCCGCATCAAGTGGCACAGTGACTTCATGCGCGTTGGGCGCATCAACGGAATCGATGGCACGATCTACGCGCTCCGGAACTGGAAGCGCCAGTCTGTCCGCAACCTCGCCGAACTCGGATTTCCGCGCCGGATCGCGCAGCACATCGTCTCGCCGCGGCTGAAGTCCGGGCTGATCCTCATGATGGGTCAACAGGGCTCCGGCAAGACGAGCTCGGCGGCAGCCTGCCTGATCGAGCGCCTGACTGACATTGGCGGTGTTGCACGCGTGATTGAAGCGCCGGCCGAAATGGCTCTCGAAGGGCAGCATGGCAAAGGCTATTGCTACCAGACCGACCTGAAGTCCGATGCGATGTTCGCCGCCGAAATCAAGCACGCAGTACGTGCTGCGATCGACATCCTCCTGATCGGTGAGATCCGCTCTGCGGAGGTTGCACGGGAGGCCGTGCTTGCAGCTGCGGCTGGTCTGGTCGTGATCAGCACCTTCCACGCCAACAGCCTTCAGATCGGCCTACGCCGCTTCAACCGGATCTGCCATGAACAGGAGCTGTTTGCTGAGGCCCTCCAAGCGGCATTCCACCTTACGCTAACCGAGAATGACGGCCAGATCGACAACAGCCCGCTGCCAGGACGCACGGTGACCAACCAGATGATCCTCTCCGTCGATCCGCTGCTGCTGACAGGCAAGGATACTGATGTCCGGCCGATCCGCAACGCCATTCGGGAAGATCAGATCCAGACCCTTTCTACCGCAATCCAGCGGCAGCGTGATTATTTCATGAGCACGAGATGAGGGGCTGGCGATGATCCAATACATCTTCCCTCTGTTCGCCTTCTTCTTCCTTTTGTCGGTGCAAGCCGCAGTGGGCACTCAAGTTCCGGTCCCGCCTTCGATGAATGATGTCGCTCGGCACCAGGATGCCGCTGCTTTCGTCGCCTACCACACAGCGGTCGAGAACTACGTCGAGAATGTGATCCACTCCGGGGCAGCCTTGCAGCAGGGGGCGATTCCCAATAGCGCCCTCGCAATACCACCGGGGCAGCAGATCCCGCCGGGCGCCGGCAATGACATCGTCTCGGAGCCCGGCGGATGGGGCGTCTACTCCTGGTATGTGCCTCCAGGCGGTGGTGTCGGCGGCGCGGATCCAGCATTCGCGGGGAGTGCTGCCTATGGCTACGCCATGAGCGGGATCTACCGCACCTATTACGGTGGCTCCTCGACCCGCCTCCCTGCTTCCACGCCACAGGGCGGAGTCATCATGTCCTACGTCAACATGTCTGGAATTTGAGCAATGGGCGATCTCCTCTCCTTGATCTTCTTCTTCGCGGTCAGTGCCTTCGTTACGCCCGGCATTCTTTCGCTCCAACATAGCAGCTTCGAGGCTATCCGGGCTTCCTCCGCCGCAGGGCAAATGACCGAGATCGCCGCGGCGGCGAACCAATATGTCCAGGATAACTACAACACGCTCACCGCGAATGCCGGAACGACCACCGTCACGATCGCCCAGCTGCAGGCGCTGCATTACCTGTCGGCCGGCGTCCTGCCCGAGAACCCCTATGGCCAGCAGTGGGAAGTCGAGGTCAATCAGCCGACACCCGGAAAGCTGCAAGCCGTAGTGCTGTCTGTCGGGGGCAACCAGATCCCAGCCATGGATGCCGCATATGCGGCCGCACAGACCAAGGGGCTTGGTGGCTTCGTGCCTTACCCCAACCAGGTCGCCGGCGCGTCCAGCAGCGAGGCGGTCGGCGCCTATGGCGGCTGGAAAATCAGCATGGCCGGCTACACCAATGACGGTCCAGGGCACCTCGTTGGCCTGCTGAGCTACAGTCAGAACGGGCAGCTGAACAACGATTATCTCTACCGCAACGCCATCAGCGGCCAGCCACAGCTGAACAGGATGAATACCAGCATCGACATGGCCGGAAATTCTGTTCAGCACACGACGACACTTGGGTTCAGCAACGGATCCGCCACAAACACAGTGGCGCAGCTGACCAGCGACCCGACAAACAAGATCACTCTTTCCAGCCCGAACGGTGACGGCTCACTGAATATCCAGGGGCGTCTCGGGGTGATGGGCGAAGATGCCCAAAGCGGATACCCGGCGGCCTGGGCTGGCATCCACACATGGGATCTGTACGCAAACGGCAGCATCGGGTCTGGTACGAATGGCAGCCTCCTGGCTGACCTGTCAGGCCAGGTCGGCGCTGGCGGCTTGGTGCAAACGGTCAGCCCGAACGGGGCGGTTGAGGCAAATATCGAAAGTGACAACAGCCAAGCTCACCTCACCGTAGGGAACAGCGCGGGCGCCTACGTGACCATGAATGTGCCGGACAACGGCTCGAACAACGATGCGTCAGTTGCCACAAACGGCGCAATCTCGGTGAATAACCCCAACAACGGATCGGCATCGTTCTACGCCTATAACAACGGCTATGCCGGGGTCACCGATACATTTACCGTGGGCTCTCGCTTGCAGCTGGGCACGGCATTTGGCACGGCGAATCAAGGCGCCGGCTGCGGACCCAACGGAGAAATCGCGGCGAACGCAAATGGCTCGGGTCAACTCATGTCGTGCGTGAACGGCACTTGGCAGGCCCCAGGCGTGAGCGCTGGATTGTCGCAGGCGTTTAATGCTGGCTGTTCGGGAAGCGGCGGATCGGTCGGTTGGACAAATCCATATCCGACGCCAGCCGAGGCTTTCTTCACAACAAACGGCAATGAAGGTAACGGGACGATTGTAGCAAATGTCTATGATAAATATGGACAAGAATACCAAGCTCTCGACTCACTGGATTTGCCTAACGGAACAACACGAGACCAACATTCAACCGTTATGGTGCCAGGGAATGGCTCGATAGTCGTATATCCAGCAAACTACTATTACGGTTCTTCTTCAGGCGTTTGTTTATACGGCTTCGATAACTAATCGGAGCCACCGCAGATGTTCAAGTCGATCCTCATCCATCGCGTCCTCGGCAGGATTTCGTCCGACGGGATCACCCGGGCTTTGCGCCGATTGGATCTCCTGCAAGCCGTAGTCTACGGCACGATTTGGGCGCTCTACCCGTTTCAGGACCCGAGTGGTTTCTGGCGCCTCAACTGGGGACTCGGTGCGCTGGTTTGTGCCCTCTTCGGGGTCACGAATTTCCCGGGCCGGGCCGAGCGCGCTCTGCGCGCGTGGTCGGAAAATGTGATTCGGCGGCGGAGGAAGGCATGATTACTCCGCCTGCCCTGGCCGCCTGCATCCGGATGGCCGCCGCCACATATCATGTGCCCTCCGCGGCCATCACCGCGGAGATCTCGGCGCCGAAGCCGCCCGACGCAGTCGGTATAATGGGCATCCCGCCGGCCTGGCTTCCGGAGCTCGCCGGGCGAGGCTTCGATCCTGCTGAAGTCTCGAACAGCGCCTGCGTCAATGTTCGTGCCGGGGCAATGATTCTGTCCATGACACCCGGGCATAATGCAGCCATTTCCAGCGCTGCGGATTCCATCCCCGCGCCAATCAGGGCCATCGTTCTTGAGGCGGTCCGCCTCTATGACGTCGCCCCCGCCCGCGTCGTGGCCGTCCTTCACTCTTTCCATCCCGCCGGGTCGCTCGGGCCTATGGGCATTCCGCGTGCATGGGTACCGACTCTCGCCGCGAACGGCTTCGACCTCTCGAGGCTGGAATCCGACCCGGGCTATGCCGCGGCGGCCGGTGTTTGGATACTCGGCGTCGAGCGGCTTGGCAGGATGCAAACGTACAGCCTTCCAGCAGCGCGCTTCTCCCCTATCCCTCCTGCCTGGCTGCTCGACATCGCGGCCCCGATCGCTCGCCAACACGGACTTCCGCTGGCCCTGGTGCTTGCCGTCGCGGCCCAGGAGAGCGGATTTCGACCTGGCATCGAAAGCCCGGTCGGCGCGGTTGGGCTGATGCAACTGATGCCCGCCACGGCGACCCGCTTCGGGGTAAGCAACCGGCGCGACGCGACCCAGAGCCTCGAAGGCGGTGCCGCTTATCTCGAGCACCTGAAATCGGTGTTCGCCGGCAATCTCCCGCTCATGCTTGCCGCCTACAACGCGGGCAGCAAGGCAGTCATCGATCACGGCAACCGGATCCCGCCGTTCCGCGAGACCCAGAATTACGTGCCGGCCGTGCTGGCACGCTACCGGTACTACCAGCGGACGCTGGGCGGCCAGGAAGTTGTCGCCTCAGCCACCCCTGCCACGGCCAAGCCCGCCCCCCGAGCCGACCACCAATCGAAAGTCACGACGCCATGAGCCAGACAGACAGCAAGCCGACGCGGCGCCAGATCATTACCAAATGGGGCATCCGCGGGCTGGCCGCAGCGGCCTGGCTCGGCACCCTCGCGGTCTTGGGCGGCTATTTCGGCCACAAGGATCTCATCGCCTCGGCGCGCGCCTTGCCGACGCAGCGGGCCGTGACCCCGGCAGCAAAAGACCCTGCGGTGATCCGTCACGATCTGCCCGCTCTGCTGGCAAAGACTGACCTCGCCGGATTGTCTGAGGGGCATGGGCCCGTGCACCTGACCATATTCGTCGACCCGAACTGCATCTACTGCCACCTTCTCTGGGAGAAGCTGCAGAGCCCGGCTCTGAAGGGGCGCTTTACCATCACCTATGTCCCCGTCGCCTTCCTGAAGAAGAGCAGTCTCGGCAAGGCTGAGACCATACTCGCCCTCGGCCACAAGCCAATGATGAAGAACCCACTGGTCCGGAACGACTTCAGTGGCGGTCTCTCGGCAATGGCGACGGACGAGGCAAATTTCGACCTCGTCCATGAGTCCGGCGCGATCAAGCCGATCGACCTGCCCAGCATCGCGTGGATTATCCAGCGGAACACCAAGGAGTGGGGCGGGCTGATGAAATCCCTCGGCCGCCCGGCGGCGACGCCGACAGTGATCGTCGGCCAGAACCGCATTCTGGTTGGCGATCCCACGCCTGCAGTACTGATGGCCTGGGCTCAGGGCCGATAGCTGCTGGAAGATCCTCATCATGCTCCGCGTCAAGAATGACGACCCGAGGCTTCTGTTCAGCGGAGATCGCGGACAGCTGACTCATGGGAAGCCGACCCGCGTAGCAAAGCCGGTGGCGCTTCCGGGCCGCGCCCGCGTCAAGGGGGCTGCTACGAGGCGGCAACGGGCGGGCCGCGCTCCTCTCGCATGCCCCGGACACCCCGATTTCGGACGCGTGGTCGAGTTCTCGATTGCGGTCAGACCGCTGGTCAAGGAGCGCCATCGGGCAGGCAATGCCGAGCATTTCACTCCGGCGCAGACCCGCCGCTTCGAAGCGCGCGTCGCTGGGGAGGCTGGGTTGGCGATGCGGAACACCAGGATGTTCGTGACGCCGGTCTCGCTGATCATCGGCTTCATGTTCGCCGGAGACGAGGAGCTCTGGCCGATCGCCGGCGACGATGGTGATCTGAGCAATCTGGTCAAGGCCATCGAGGACGGCATGAACAAGGTCGCCTACCCGGATGATCGGGCGATCGTCGCCCTGAGGACGGCAAAGCTGTCCGGCCCTGTCGACTGCATATGGGTCAGGCTCGAGGCGGCGCGAGAAGACGACCTGACCAGGATGATCCGCGAGCGCGCGGGAAGCACGAAAGGATAGGCGACATGGATATGCATATTGAAACCGGTGGGACCAGAACCGACCAGGCGGTGACCCGCCGCCCGGTTGCAGTCGGGATTGAGCCGCTCATCGAGCAGCGCGTGAACGTCCTCGATCATGGCTTTGTCCGCGTCATCGACTACATGGGCGACGACGCGGCCGTGGTTCAGGCTGCCCGGGTCTCATATGGCCGCGGTACCCGCAAATTCAGCGAGGACGAGGGGCTGATCCGCTACCTCATGCGCCACCGCCACTCAACGCCGTTCGAGATGTGCGAGATCAAGCTTCACGTGAAGCTGCCGATCTTCGTCGCGCGGCAGTGGATCCGGCACCGGACCGCCAACGTGAACGAATACTCTGCCCGCTATTCAGTGATGGACCGGGAGTTTTATATCCCCGCTCCAGAGCACCTCGCCGCCCAATCCACCGCCAACCGTCAAGGCCGCGGCGACGTGCTCGAGGGCGACGAGGCCGCCGAGGTCCTCGCCCTGCTGCGCGACGACGCCAACCGCAACTACGCCCATTACGAGCTCATGCTCAACGAGACCGGCGCCGACCCCGCCCGCAAGGGCCTTGCCCGCGAACTCGCCCGCATGAACCTCACCCTCAACGCCTACACCCAGTGGTATTGGAAGACCGACCTGCACAACCTCTTCCACTTCCTCTCGCTCCGCGCCGACCCCCACGCCCAGTACGAAATCCGTGCCTATGCCGAGGCGATGCTCGGCATCACCCGCGCCTGGGTCCCCGCGAGCTGCCGGGCGTTCGAGGAATACCGGATGAATGCCAGGACGCTTTCCGCATCCATGGTCAAAGCCGTGCGCGCCATGGCGGCCGGAAATTCACTGCCAGCCGACATTCCCGGGCTTTCTGGACGCGAGCGCGCCGAACTGATGGAAATTCTCGGGATCGTCTGACCCGGCGTCGGTTTGCAAAATGCACCCGCAAAAATGCCGAATTCGGAGCCTTAGGCATGCCCGGGGCTTCGACAAACCTGCCGAATTACTGAATTTCTTCAGTCAGGAGGGCGTAGCTGACAGCACCGGCCTCCTGATGCAATTTTGTAGGAAATTCAGACGTTGACCTGATTCGAGGTAATCCGCCTGATAAAATGCCGAATTTATCGTGGCAAAGGATGGATTATCGAAAATCATGGGTCGTGCGGCGGAAAATGGAATTTCCCGCCGCCAGTTTGATATTCGAATATTCTAATATGGAATATCAGGGAGCCGGGTGATTTTCCAACCCGTGTCCGTCCCGGCCTGCCGGACGCGGTGGCGCCGTGACGAACACCGCGTCCCCGGCAACCGATATGGGGAGGCGGACGCCAGCCGCCTCGTCGATGGTGAATACCGTAGCGCTCTCCTCATCGGAGACCCAGCCCTCATTGTTACTCCACCAGCCATCTTCGCTCTCGGACCAGATCGTGACACCGCTGGATGGTGCCAGTCCAGATCCAGAGAGCGCAGCAGTTCCAAGGTCGGCTACCTGCAAGGCTAGTGCTGCCTCCGCGTCGACGAGATCCTGCCGCTCGATCGAAACCAGAGGGGCGGCATCATCCGGATGGGCGGAGCATTCCCCTCCGGCCTTGATCTGGCGGGCAATTTCCGCCGCCCGGAGCGCCTCCTCGAAGTCTGATGGCTCGGTCGCCGGCGGCAGGCCGGCATCGGACCGGATCAGGTTGACCAGGCGGAGGGCGATCACCTCAGCCGCCTCCCGAGTGTCGCAGACAACCAGGACACGCCCCGGCGCGGTCGGGTGCGTGCCCTCGACAACATGGACGCTTCGATGATCGGACATCTCGCTCATTGTCTGCTCCTCGTGGTTTCCCGGACAGCGGTCGGACAGCCCGCATGGGCGCGGGCTGTCGATTTCTTCAAAGGAACGCCTGATCCCATGTTCCGCTCGTAGAAGCCCTGCTGTACTCAGTAGATCTGTTCTCGAAAAAGTTGGTGTGCTCGACAGCATTCAGCATATCGTCGAGCCAAGGCAGCGGGTTCTTCTCGACATGAAAAATCGGATCTAGGCCCAACTGGAGCAGTCGGCGGTCGGCGATATAGCGGATGTAGTGCTTCACCTCCGCGGCGTTCAGCCCCTCTACGTCACCCATCTCAAAGGCGAGATCGATGAAGGCGTCTTCGTGCTCGACAATCGTCCGACAGATGGCAGCCAGCTCCGACCTCAGGCGGTCGGTCCAGATCTCCGGGTTCTCGAGGACGAACGTCCTGAAAAGCCGGATCACGGACAGGCAGTGCAGGCTCTCGTCGCGCACCGACCAGGAGACGATCTGGCCCATGCCCTTCATCTTGTTGAAGCGCGGGAAGTTCAGCAGGATCGCGAAGGAGGCGAAGAGCTGCAGCCCCTCGGTGAAGCCGCCGAAAGCGGCCAGCGTCTTGGCGATCTCGTGCTTCGACTCCACGCTGAACTCCTGCATGTAGTCGTACTTGTCCTTCATCTCCTTGTACTTGAGGAAGGCCGAGTATTCGACTTCGGGCATGCCGATGGTGTCGAGCAGGTGCGAGTAGGCGGCGATGTGGATGGTCTCGATGTTGGAGAAGGCCGAGAGCATCATCAGCACCTCGGTCGGTTTGAATACCTGGCTGTAGTGCTTCATGTAGCAGTTATTCACCTCGACATCCGCCTGCGTGAAGAAGCGGAAGATCTGGGTGAGCAGGTGCCGCTCACCATCGGTGAGGTTGCGGTGCCAGTCTTTCACGTCATCCGCGAGCGGCACCTCCTCGGGCAGCCAGTGGACGCGCTGCTGGGTCAGCCAGGCATCATAGGCCCACGGGTAACGGAACGGCTTGTAGACGGGATTCTCGACGAGAAGACCGGTTTCCATGTTCATGTCCTCGAAATCAGGATGGAGAGTGGGTGGCCTCTTCGGCCGGTGCAGCGGTCGACGGTTCAGCCGCGAGAGCGGGCTGCGCCGCCTCGGGGAGAGGATCGCCGCGATAGAGCGGGATAACCGAGCGAACGGCATGTCTTCCGGCATCGGTCAGCACGAAATACGTCATGCCTTCGCCATAGACGTCGCCGGACATCGGAGACATGAGCCCCTTCTCGGTCAGGCCGACCATGAAGGGGTTGGTCCTTTCGGCGTAGTAGTAGTCGCGGTACCCGGCCTTGACGGGGTCGCCGTAATCCGCGCCATAGGAATGAAGGAGGCAGTGGAGCTCTTCGGCGGTCAGCTGGTCAATCACCGGATCGCGGGGCGGCAGAAGATGGTCCTCAAAGGGATGGCGACGCGCGACAACGTCGACGATCCTGACCCCGCTGGTCACATCGCTCAGGCTATTCCACGCCTGCATCCTCGCCTTCGCGGCCGTAGCTGCATGGAACACTGCCGAATGATCGTATCCCCGGACCGTGACCCGCCATGCCTTTCGGACGCGCATATTCGTGGGCGTGATGACGGCGCTGTGCTGGTTCATGACAGGGCTCCGATCGTGGTAGATCCGCGCGCCAACCGCGCGCCAAGAGCCCTACTATATAGATTGGCCGCGCAAGTCAGAAGGAAAAAGGCCGGTCGATCGACAAGATAAATGCAGCCGCATCGCATGGCATCAATCTTATTTCTTGCTTACAATATTATGTTTTTATATTCTGGTTTTCCAACCAGGAGCATCGAAATGAGCGCCACGATCCACACCGAGCAGCATCAAGCCGAAGACGCCGCACCCAACGGCAATGTCGCGGCCGACCGACTTCGGAGCATTGTCAATCGCATCGAGCGGCTCGAGGAAGAGCGTAAGGCGCTCGGCGCCGACATCAAGGACATCTATGCAGAGGCCAAGTCCGCGGGATTCGACGTCAAGGTACTGCGTCAGCTGATCAGGTTACGCAAGCAGGCACCCGCGGAAGTCGAGGAGCAAGAGACCCTGCTCGAGGTTTATCGTCGCGCGATAGGGGTGTGATCGGCCGGCCCGCCTTCACAAGGCGGGCCTCCGCCATTATGGCAGACTCGAAACTGGCCGACCGAAACCGCTTGATGGCGGCCATCAGCTTCTCGATCGCCTTGGCTTCGATCTGCCTGATGCGCTCCCGGCTCACACCGAGTGTCTGGGACAGATCTTCCAAGGTCGCCCGCGCGTCTTCACCGTGCCGAGAAACGATCACCATCCTCTCGCGCGGCGTCAGCATCTCCAGCGCCTTCGCATAAAGCTCGCGCCGGCGCTCATCAAGATTTGCCTCGATAACCAAGGCTTCCTGGTCATCCGGCGCGATCAGAGTGTCCTGCCGCGAGGCCGAGCCCTCATCCTCCCCGACAGGCATATCCAGGCTCACGTCCCGCTGCAGCCGGGGCGACTCCCCGTCGACAGCGACCTTGCTCTGCCGACTACGTGGGCGAACGACGCTGACATTGCGCTCGACGTAGTCACGGATCTCCGCACGAACCCACCAGCCAATATACGTCGAGAAACGGTAGCCCAGTTCGGGGTCATAGCGGTCAAGCCCCTTGATCATGCCGACCGTGCCCTCCGAGACCAGGTCTCCGACGGAAGCGCCGTAACGCCGGGCGAACTGCCGAGCGATGGGCAAGATCATCCTGATGTGGGACTTGATGAGGCGATCTCGAGCGCGCGTATCGCTATGGTCGCGCCAGGCACGAGCCAAGGCGATCTCCTCGTCATGCGACAGCATTTCTGCGCCGCGCGCAGCGACTGCCACCAAGCTCTCGTTGATCTGATCCTGTCCGTTCATCATGACATCCGTGGTCTAACCTTTCGGCGCAACAATACCACGCGAAGCCAGCGGACCCCAAATATAAAATTTTGCGAATAAGCCGTCAGCGAAAGTAGAAATTCAGATTTTATTTTGAATTTCTGGAATCGAAGGCAGCGATTTATGATCTTCACACCAGATTTCAGCCGGCCTCTTGGACCGCCTCTTCGATTTGCGCGACGTCGATCGTTTTATGCTCCAGGAGCAGTTCGGCGATAGCCTCCAGCTTGGCCTTGTTCGAACGCATGAGCTGGAGAACTGCACGTTCTGCTGCAGAGTAGATCTCGCACACCGCGTCTCCAAACCTGTTCAGCTCGACCGGCGAGAGCGGCGTACGCTCATGAACGCCAAACCAGCCGGCGCTCCCCGCATTACGACGCGAGCCTATACTGGCGGCACTATCGATCATCCCGAACCGGCCGACCATGGAGCCAATCATGTCGAGCGCCTCGTCACGATCATTCTCGGCCCCCGTCGTCACGTTATCCTCTCCGAACATCGCGATCTCGGCAGCCCGCCCCGCCAGTGCGACCCTGATCCGGGCCTCGATCTTCGCCTTGGTGACACTGAACTCGTTGTCCATCACATCCATGATGACTGCGCCAAGCGAGTTGCCATGGGGCACGATGGTTGCTCTGAGCGGGCGATCGGCGTGATCCACGAGGAGTGCCGCCAACGCATGTCCCGCCTCATGAAACGCAGTCGTAAGGACGGTCTGGCGAGACATCTCAAGAGAAGGCCGAGGCGTGCCGAGCAAGATTCTGTCGAGCTGGGTCGTAAAATGCTGCATCTCAATCAGTGGTGCATTGTCCCGAACCGACGCGATACCGGCTTCGTTCACAAGATTGGCTACAGCGGCCATGCTGAACCCGGGCATCATGCTTGCGAGGCGGTAGAAGTCGACATCGCTGGAGACCGGCTTGTTGCGGCAGTGCAGGCGCAGGGCAGCCGCCTTCTCGGCTCGATCGGGCATTGGGACGTTGATATGGCGGTCGAGCCGTCCGGGGCGCATCAACGCCGGGTCGATGACCTCTGGTCGGTTGGTTGCGCCGATCAACAGCATTGGCTTACCACCCTGAACGGTTTCGAAGCCATCCAGGCCAACGAGCAGCTCGCTGAGAACGCGATTGCTCTCCTGGCCAGCGTCACTCTGGCGACCAGATCCACCCGAGCGCCAACCGGCGATCTGCTCGATCTCGTCGATGAACAGAATACCACCCGTCTTCTTGATCTGCCTGATCGTCTTGCGGATGCGCGCCGGCGCAATCGAAACGAACATGCTCCCCACGTCGGCGATGTTGAGCGAGTAGAAATTGGTGTTCACCTCGTTGGCGATCGCCTTGGCGATCGTGGTCTTACCATTGCCAGGCGGACCAACGAGCAGAATTCCCTTCGGCATCTTTGCCCGTCCGGCGTATCTCTCCGGCGCCGCGATCATGTCGATCACCTCGGCGATCTCCTCCTTCACGCTCTCGAGCCCAGCGATATCGGTCAAGCGGATGTTTTCGTGCCCACCCCGCACAGCCTTCCGCAGGCGGCTACGACGCAGGGAATCCATGTACTGGAAGGCGATGACCACGAGGAAGATGAGTAGTATGCCCTCGATCAGGAATGATATCCCGCTGGACAGGGTGCTCAGGACACCAGTCGAGAACGGTCCGGACGGGTGGTGAGCGAGGACGATTGCAACGTCATTCTCATACGCGTTCTTGACCAGGCTGATATCCTGCCGGACCCGCCACGCCATGCCGTTACGCATCACCAGAACCAAATACCGGTCGGAATTCTTCCCTTCAGGCACCACGCCCTGAAACGCGATCAGATAGAGAGTCTGGCCAGAACCGATTAGTTCCCTAGCCTTGGCCAGGGGGATCAACGGGTGTGGCGTCACGTACACATGCAGGTAGTTGGCATTAATCTCGGCGGTGGCAGGTCGGTAATAGAGTGGCGGAATGTCGACTTTCGCCGCTTTGCCGGTACCACCGGACGTGTTCTTCTGGTGTTGTGGGACTGAGACGGTCGCAGCGCCGGTGGTATTTCCCCAGGCTGGTCCGGACATGAATGCCTGCCCAAGAATAATTGCCGGGATCACAAGCTTCCGGAGTTTTATCATTACGGGTCCTGGAATGTATTGACCGATCGATGAGCGACGCGGCCGGAAGGTGCCGCACCAAACGCGTGGAGTGGCCGACTGACTTCAATAGCAATATATATTTAGATATCTGTAGTCAATTTAATTCAATTCGGTGATGGCTCACTTATGACCTCGTCATGGAGGCTGAGGATTTCAGCCTGCACGGCGCCTGGCGTGCTCCAAGCCTCCATTCTGGATGAGATTTCATCCCGCATCATGTGCCCGGTGTGGCTCTGTCGTACACCGCCGCCGAGATCGTCCCGCAGCATCTCGACGAAGGCCCCGCGGTCCATAGCCTGGATTTCAACCGGACTGGCCTCGATGATGCGGTCCACCATGCTGAAACAGGCGGACGCGGGCGGGTGCGGCAGGGCATGGCGGAAGAACTCGACCGTGTGACCGGGACCCGGCACCACCTCGAAGGCGCTCGGTGTCTCGTTGATGGCATCGATGGAGGTGCGGGCAATCGAGCCGAAATTGCACCAGATCGTCCCGCCGTAACGGGCCGGATCCCGGTAGAGATGCATGTGCCCGTTGAGAACGACATCGCAGCCCTTGATCGGGTGTGGCTCGATCGAGCCGGGGTAGCTGCCCGCGAATGCCATGTCGTGGTGGGTCATCCAGATCCTGAAGCCGACATCGCCGCCCACCCCCTCGACGGAGTGGGGGATCGGCGCTCCGTATGGACTGGCGCCGACAGCGACCAGGACACCGTTCACGTCATAGACTCCGGCCAGACCCGGGTTGACCATCACGAGAGCGCGGTCCGATTTGGCGATCACGGACAGCGAGTCCGCGGCCGACAGCTTTTCCCCCTTCTTGTCGTGGTTGCCGACATTGAATACCGGCTTCGCCCACGAGCGGGCGAGAATGCCGAGCAGGACCGACTTCAGTGTGTCCTCATTACCGGTCGCGACGTGGAACAGGTCGCCGAGAAAAAGGGGAATGAGGCGGCGCTCGTTGGCGATCTCGATCGAGTGGTTGATCTTGACCATCACGTGGCGCCAGTAGCCCTCGGCGCGACGGGAGGGACGCTTATCGTCCCACGCGAGATGCTGGTCGCCAATGTTCAGGAATCCGTTGCAGGCAATGGGCGCGTCAGTCACAGCTGGAGCTCCTGGTCGAACGATTAAAAGCCGAGGTCGAGCGAGAAGCCGGCATCGTCAGCCGATGGTTCCGGCGGCGGGACGGAGACCGATGGAGCCATCGGCTGGACGACAACGGGCTGGGCGACGACCGGCGCAACCGGACGCGACTCATGGATGAGCGCCGTCGGCTCGTCCTCGTCTTCGTGCATCGGGCCGCCGCAGACCGGGCAAAGATCACCGACTTCAGCGACAAGCTGGTCGAAGGCATAGCGTGCCGCAACGATCTGCTCATCCACCTCCCGCAGTCGGGCGAGGGCGCCCGACACATGTCCGTCGCTCAAACGGAGCGACTGGGCGGCAGCCAGCATCGCGTCTGAACGCCCGCGATCCTCGTTGATCTTTTCCTCCGGGCTGCCAGGAAGCCTCGACAACCGCTCCAGGGCCGCCCGAGATTTCGCGACGAGCGCTGCCGTGCCGCGTAGCAATGCGGCGACCTCGGCGCCATCGGTCTCCCGCAATGCCGGTGCTTCGGCCGGCAGGCGGGCAAGGATCGCAGAAATGCGCTCCCCGCGGTCAACCGCACTACGCAGGCTGCGCAGACTGGAAGCGGCAGCGTGATGAAACGAGACGTCCGTGAGAACAGGCGCCTCGGGAAGAGCTCCAAGCCGTTCGAGCACCCGGGCGATCCGCTCGACCGCGGTCGCGCCGTCTGCGATCCGGGCCGCGAGCCCGCGCCGGATATCGATCTCGCTTGCGGGCGGGATTTCGGGGGGGTGAGGAAGAGTCTCCAGGCGAGCTGTCACCGCGGCGAGCCGGTCATGCGTGGCTGCCAGCTCGCGCAACCTCGATGATATCGAGGCGCGCAGGCGAATGGAGGCGACCTTTTCGGCGGTGTCAGAGAGCCCCTGGGCAGCCTTCTCCGCGCGCTCCGAGAGGGTCGCCACGTCGGCCATAGCTTCAAGCCTGGCGACGACATTACCCATCTCGGCCTCGCCGCTCTTCACCTGTTGGTTCCAGCCGACGATCCGCTCGCGGTACTTGGTCTGCATGGCTCTGAGCCACTGTACCTCTTGTCCAATCGACAGAACGGCGGCCTGCCGGGTCGCGGGCAAGTCGAGCAGAAAGATGGGTTTCTTCTGGTGGCCGATCTGCAGATCGAGATCATCCGTCCTGACGATACCCATCATCCTGCAGACCCAGTCCGGCACCATCCGGCCGCCGGTCGAGCAGATCTGGCCGTCATGGGTCATGGTCTCGCCGTCGGCGTCCAGCATCGTCCACTGGTTGACCGGGTTGCGCTTGGTCTCGCGAGAGAAGCGGAGGGTCTGCCGGTTCTCGGCCTCGATCATGATTGCCATGCCCGTCTCGCCATGGCGGATGTCGTCATCCGTGACGTCGCCATAGAAGATCGCCCGGAATGCCCGGGTGACCCGCGACTTGCCGATGTCGACATCGCCCGTGATCACGGTGAGATAGGGGTCGAGCTCGATGTCGATATCCTTGAGCGTCGCGAGGTTGCGAATCTCGATCTTCCGGATGCCGGGAAGCTCCGCCGGCACGTCCTGCCATCTCGTGCCGCCCGCCATCTCGCGGATGACAGCCGTGCGGAGGCTGCGAGCATCCGGCGGCGGCGGCTTCTTGCTGCCGCGGCGGCGGACAGGCTTGGCCGGCTCATCCTCGGCCGGCCCGTCGAAATCGACGGCGGCGTCATCGCGGCCGAGGGTGATGACCCGTGAATCGGTACCGAACATCTCGGGGCGGTGGTGGGAGACCACGACGATCTGGAACCCGATGTCGCGGCAGAGACCCCGCAGCACGCGGTAGAATGCCTCGACGCGATCGCCGCGGATCCAGCAGTCCGGCTCGTCGAGGACGAGCAGGCGCCGCCCGCCCGACCTGACGACCGAAATGCACCGCAGGCCGGCGCAAACCACGTTCGTCATCGCGCCGGAGTTCTCGAAGACTGATGTCTTGTAGTCCGGCGCGCCCTTCACGAAGCTGCTGATCGAAAGGGCGGGCTGCCCCCGCTCGATTCCAAGATCGATCGCGATTTCCTTGTCGGCGTCGATCACGTCCTGGACCAGCGCGGTCAGCAGGCGCGTGTAGACCCCGACGGTCGATTCCAGGGCTTCAGTCTGGATGCGCTCCAGCGTGGCCGTCACGGCATCACGGATCTCCAGGCGTCCCTTGGCCTCCCCGACCGAGGTTCGCAGCTCGTTGCCACGCGCCTCCAGCGTCTCCCGCTGGATGACCGCGCGTTCGACCGCCCGCCGCGCCTTCTGGGCGGCGTCGGTCAGGAGCCCAAGCTGCGCCGTAGCCCCCTGGATGGCCAGATCAGTGCTGATGGCCTCGTCAGCCACCGACGCTGATCCCCATGTCGGCGAGGTCGGTGCAAACCTCCTCGATCTCGCGCTTGAAGGTCGACACTTCAGCTTCCGACGCCGCGAGGATCTGGCTGGCAGCAGCCTCGATCTCGTCCGGATTGTCGGTGCCGAAACGCGCGATCGCATCCTGGCGGGCAGCCTCGAGATCGGCGGTGGCGCGATCGTGCTCGCCCTCGAAGCGGGCGCGCAGGTTGCGGAGCTGCTCAAGCCGGCTCTTGCCGCCGGCGAGGCGGGCGGCGATGTCTGCGGAAGCGTTCGTGCTCATAGAGTGGGGCCCTTTGCTAGTTCCAAATCGACTTCGGTTGGCCGGACGAGCCAGTTTGCCCGGGCGGCATAATCCAGAACGGCTTGTGCCGATCGCTCGGGGAAGCCGAGCTCGTTGGTGACATCGATCTCTCTGAAGCCGCCACGAGCCAGGACATCCGGCCTGACGCTGGCATCGCCGATCCTGAACGGTGCGTTCGTGTCATCCTTGAAGGTGAGCACATGCTTCCAGTGGACGTACGACCTGCTGTCGCCATCGAAGCTCGCATCCATTCCGTGAATCCGGACCAGGAGGGCATTGTCGCCACCCACCTGGTTGATGATGGGGACGATCTCGGAGGCGAAGCCGGTGTCCGCGGTGATGACGACGTCGCCCGGCTTGCAGACCTGGTTGACGGTGTCGAGGAACCACTTGCCGAACACCGTCTTCCCATGACGTGGCTTGATCACCACTTCGGAGACATAGATCAGGGCCTGACGGAAGCTGGCACCGCCGAAGATCTCCAGCGGCTGGTCCTTGATGGCCTCCAGATAGTCCGGTGGCGCGATCTGGCCGTCTGGAGTGCGGACGTTGTAGATCGAATTCGTCAGTGTCTTGAGCCGGTCGGCCATGTTGATGCGATGGGCGCGGCAGCCGTCAGGCAAACTACGACCGATCATGTCCGCAACCAGGTTGGCATTGGTCGTCTTGCCGACCCGCTTGGGCCCGTTGATCAGTATCATGCGGATATGCTTCATCGCGGCTTCCATTGCGTGGATCAGCTGAATTCTATCCGGCAGTTGTGAAAGTGACGGCCTTTAGGGTGCCGGGGCCTCGGGTTCGCACCCGTCGCCTTCTGGTGCGCTGTCGGCCCGCGACCGCCGGGTGCGGAAAAACCCGTCGTACTCGGGGAAGGCTTCGTGGAATTTCCGCGCGTAGTAGGCGCTGTAGTTGTTGTTGATCTTGAATGACTCGCCGCCGCCCAGACCGCCGGCGATGGCGGTCTCCCACCTGACCCTGTGCAGTACCGCATCGGCCGAGTTATGGCGGTGACCGGCGCGGATCAGCTCGAAGGCAAAGCCGCAAAAATAATCCCAGACCTCGGGATGCAGGCGGTCGAAATTGACGAATCTCTCGGTGATCGAATCCCCGCCTTCGGACGGCAGAATAATCTGCCGGTCGTCCTGCGCAGGCCCGGCGCCGCCCCGTGCGAGGTATCCGTCGAAGAGGCCGGAAAAATCGGGGAGATCGGTCGCCATCGAATAATACCGCTTTCAGTGCGCTTCGTTTCAAGGATTGAATCTAGGCCCCGAGTATGCATGCAACAATTAGATGGAATTCTTCCATTCAGATTGATATACTCGCGACATGTTTCTATTGGCTCCCTGGATTTCGGGGGTCGGCGCGGACGATGTCGATATCCTTCCCCACAGGGGGCGGGCCTTGATATTCCTCTCGCCCCGGCACGCCCGTCGCATCGTGATCGGCGCGGACGCGGCCGGAGTTCCATGCATCGGCATGCCCTTCATCGACTCGCGGACATTTTCGACAGTGCTTTGGGAGCGGGCCATCCTTGCTCTCGATTGTATCCGCCCACCCTCGGCGAGCCGGCCCGGCAGTCAGCCCCGACTTGGTGACTTCATCTGCCTCCCCGGACAGGAGCGGCGCAACAACGGCAAGTTTGCCCTGTGGGTGCCCTGCAGGCCCGGTCTGCTGGCAGCTATCATCGAAACCGGGCGGAAGTTTCAGGCGATTGGGGAAAACGAACGGGGCGAGGCGCGGATCGGCTTCTATGATGTCGTACCTGCCGGTGACAGCGAGGCCAGGGCCGAGTGGCTGATGGGGGAAGACGCCGCCATCGTGCCGCTGACGATTGCTCGCGACCTTCCCTGCAACGGCGATATGGCATGGCGCTCATCGGCTGCAAAACCAGCCGGCTCAAGGCAGCGCAAAGGCCAAAAAATTTAGCCGGCTCAAGCGCTTCAGCCGCATCCTTTCCCTTTGTTGCATGCCTTTCTGGTCCGTAGAGTCTGCATATGAGCGACGAACCTGCGGATGAACTGGGCTTCAGCCCGCCGCTGGCCGATGACGGCCAGTTGGCGCTTCCTGGCTTTGGCGACCTATTTTCTCTTGACCCACTCACCGGGTCTGAAGGCGCGTCCGTCGAACAGGATGATCATGATGGCAGCGCAGTCGTCGATCAGTTTCAGTTTGACGGCTTCGGGTTCGATGTCTATCAGCCCGCACCGCAGCCGGCTGCCGGACACACCCCCTCGCCGCACCCGGGACCCAGCGGCGAGATCGCAGTCTCGAAGGCGTCACCGCGCGCGCCGCATCGCTTCAAGGACGTCCGGATACAGCTCCAGGCCCCCGAGCTGACAACGCGCGGCGGCAGGATGCTCGTCAACCTCATGGTCGAGAACGGCGGCGAGGTTGAATTCGACCGGGCCTGGTGCCGTACATCGATGCTGGAATACCGGGGACAATGGCTGTCTGCGGAGGGGTCATATGCGAAGAACCAGAAGACGGGGCTGGTCGAGATGCGCCTGGATCGCGTCACTCCTGGCTTCCCAAGGAGTCCCGCCGCGAGCGCGATCCTGCTGAGCGAGATTCTCCTTCCTGTGATGCTGACCTGGACTGTCGACGCCCAGTCGATGGTGGAGCGCCGCACTTTCTGGGGCAACAAGATCTCCGAGTTCGTCTTCAGCCAGCCGCCCGGCGCGCTGGAGAGGCTGCTGTCCGACATCTCTCCATGCCTGGACAAACTTGCAACGACCGACGAGCAGAAAGCTGGCCTTGCCCGGGCTTGGTTCGATGCTGCCGGGCCCAGCCGTCTCGATGTCGTTCTCAAGGACGCCGGCTTCAACGAGGACGAGCGCAAACGGATCATCCAGCGCTGGCGCGAGAAATCCTATGAGGTGCTGCGTCAGAATCCCTACGCGATCGTCTCGATGGGGTTCACGGTCGACCGTGCCGAGACGCTGGTCGAGCCCCTCGCATCCAGCCCCGACCGTGGGATGAAGCTGGTCGCTCACCTGCGGGATGCCCTGAACCGCCTCCAGGGAGAGACCGGCTCTACGGCAATCTCACTCGAGATCATGCTCTCCGGTTTGATGGCTGCCGAGGCCGTATCGGTGCCTGACGTAAAGGAGGTGGTCGATCTCGTGCACGCGGCGCGCCGGGATCTTGATGTCGCCGTTGTGGCCGCGGATCGACGGAATTACTGCGGAGTGGGGCGCAACATCATGGCCGAGGTGCGCTTTGCCCGCTACATCGCCGGTCGCCTGAACGAGGCGCGACAGAAGCGGGCGCGGGACCCGCAATCCTACCAGCAGAAGTACGACAGGGCGCTGAAATATGCACAGGCCGCCCTCGCTGCCATGATGCCTGGCAAGCCGGTCGACCAGACCCAGGCAGAGGCGGTGGCGCTATCAGCCATCGAGCCGGTGTCCGTTCTTACGGGCGGCCCCGGCACTGGCAAGAGCACAGTCAGCAAGGCTCTCGTTGAGGTGCTGGAAAAAATGGCGGCTGAACGGCCGGCATCCGAGCGCGGCAAGATCGTACTCATGAGTCCAACCGGGCAGGCTGCGATCAGACTGGCCAAGATGTCTGGCCGGGAAGCCGCGACCATGCATCGGGCGCTCGGGATCATCCCCAGCGATCTCGATCCAGGGGATTTCGAGGTCCGGGAGCACTTCTCCCCGAACGATATCTTCGTTGTCGACGAGGCATCCATGGTCGACAGTCAGCTCGCGGAAGCCTTGATCCGCGCCGCGCCGACCCGGCCCGGTCCAGGCTTCCGCATCATCCTGATCGGCGACGATTCACAGCTGGATCCGGTCGGGCCAGGCCGGCCGTTTGCAGATATCCTGGCCGCCTGCAACGGCAGCGCGGCGCGGGTGCCGTTCACAAGGCTGACCAAAGTGCACCGGCAGGATGACAAGGGCGGCATCGCCATCGGAGCGGCGAGGGTCCGTCAGCGCGAGGCACCGGTGATACGCCAGGCAGCCGGGATCGCATCCGTACCCGACGGCGCGGTTGGGTTGCTCCCGGCGCAGGCCAACCAGGTGACCCGGATGATTCGCCGCGAATTTGCGGCAATGCTGGAGCGCGGAGAAGACCCGGCCAATACCGCGGTGGTGTTAACCCCGATGCGAAAGGGGCCTGGCGGTGTCTACGAGCTGAACGCCGCCCTGTCGAATGTCCTGAATCCGAATGGCGAACCGATCATGAGCGAAGACCGATGGAGGGGCGACGGCCCGATCCCGCGGGTCGGAGACCGCGTGGTGATGGGGTCCAGGGTGGTGCAGCGAACGCGCGGAACGGATCACGGCACTGAGATCGTCAACTCGGCGACCGGGCGGATCCTCGAAAGGCTGGAGAAGGGCCGGGTGGCCGTCGAATTCGACGGACTCGGCCGGATAGAGCTCGATGCCATGCATCAGAAGGCTCTGATGATCGGCTACGCGATCACGATTCACAAATCACAGGGCTCGCAATACCCGAACGTCTTCATGCCGGTGTTGCTGAACCAGTCGTCGATGCTGGAAAACCGTCTGCTCTACACCGGCTGGACAAGAGCCATGAACCGTCTGTTGCTGGTTGGCGACATGAATGCGATCAACCTCGCGATCTCGTCCGACAAGAGCAAGTTGCGCCGGACCGTCCTGGGCAAACTTCTCGAAGAATGCCTGATGCCCGATCCGGTCGCGATGCCTCTGATTGTCCAGGAGCAGGCCAGCCCGGACGATCTCGACCTGTTCACGCAGTCATACTTTCATGCTCAGGGGGCCACCGAAGACGAGGTGGACCTGCAAGACGTCATGCGTGAGACAGGTCACGCCGGGTCGCCCTCGACAAGCCCGCACCCGGAAGTGGCACCGATGTTCGAGAATATGAATTTCATCGACCTTCCGTCGCCCTGAAAGCCAGTTCCGGAATTTTCCCTTTGCTCTGTGACTGGCATTGCCGGTATTGTTTTTGTATGACAACCCGACCGAACCACGCCAGTCGCCCCAATACCGCGCTCATTCGCGCCACGCTCTTCGGAACCCTGTTCGTCGCGGGATGGCCATCACTTGCTCATGCGGCGACTGGTAGCGACACAGTTGGCAGCGCCATTCAATACGCGCTGAGCAGCACGATCAACGCTGCCGCCCACCTGATCATCCTGCTGGCCTTCCTGGCCGGGATCTACCTCCTCGGATCGGGCCTGATGCTTCTCTACGAGGCGTCCGATCAGAACCGAGGAACCGGGATGAGGGAGGGCGTGCTCAAGCTGCTCGCCGGTAGCGCGCTCTGCGCCCTGCCCGCCCTGCTCGGGATCAGCGTCGAGACGATCCTGAATACCGCGGTCTATGGCGGGTCGACCAGCGCCCCGATCGGCGCGGTCCAGTCTTGCGTCAGCATCAGCGGCAGCATCCCGATGACGTGCGTGCTGAAGAATATCGCTTCCAACGTGGTGCCGATCGCGACCGAGGCGGCTTTCGTGATCTGCTGGGTCGTGGCCCTGATCCTGCTGTTCAACACCGTATATGGTCTGGCTGTATCTCAAGGCCGCGGCGGATCGGCGGCGCCCCAGTACTGGAAACTGAAGCTGGTGGCGGCTGGTATCTTGGCCAATCTGCCGATCTTCCTCGAAATCATCGCCAATACGCTGGGCATCCACACAGGGACGGTGAATGCCAGCGGCTTCCAGGGAATGAGCGGTGGACAGGTGTCGAGCATCCTGGCCTATGCACCGAGCGGCGTCTCGGGACAGCTCGCGCAGTACACCCAGGAGATCAGCTACGGCTTTGTGATCATCTCGATGTTCGGGATTTTCTATGCGCTGTATGGCCTCGCGCTCCTGATGAACCCGCAGTCGAATAAATCGAAATTCGACATCGCCTGGCACATTATCGGCGGCGTCGCTCTCGCAAATCCGAATTATTCCGTGTGTCTGCTCGTAAATACGCTGATGGGATCGAAATTCGGATTTTGCTGACCGGGCACGTCGTCCCGGCCAGCAAGCCGAAAAAAATCCTTAAAGCGTGAGCCGCAGCATGCTGCTGACGGCTCGATTCCTGGCATCCACAGCCGGGTTGATCACACGGCCGATCTGCCTGATCTCGGGCAGCTGCGACAGCCCGTCCAGAGACAGGCTGCGCCATTTCTTGCCGAGGCACTGGCGCCAGACCTGCAAGATGCCCTCGACTTCATCATCCTTCATCCAGTCATAGCCACAGATGTGGTGGACGCGATCCCTCAGGATCGCACGAGCGGGCGCAGCCACTGCCGCAGCAGGGGGCTGATTGTCATCGAAAGCGCCATAGCGATCAGTGACCTGTTCGTGTGTGAAGCCCCGCAGTGCCTCGGCGTTGAAGCGAAGCCGGCCGGCCGCGGCCTGTGCGTAGAACCAGGCCAGTGCTTCCTGGCCTTCCGGCGGCGGGACCTGGTTCGAGAAGTACCGGTATTCGACCGTCTCGAGATCCTGCTGGTCGCCCTTGTCCGGGTCAAAGCCCTTGACGCAGGCAGTTCCGAGCCGGGAATAGCGCCCCGCGATCGGCATCCGCACGGACAGGATGTGGGTCCCGCCGAGGCAGCGGTTCACATTGTAGCCGTTCATCGATGCGCAGCAGTGGTTGAGGCCGAAGGCACCGAACGGGTCACGCTTGTTGGCTCCCTCGTAATAGAGAAGGCGGTCGCTGTTCAGATCCACGATCCAAGCCCCGTTCGGCGCCTGGACGGGCTCCATCCAGGCCGGCCATGTCACCTGCTTCGCGGGCACATCCAGGCCAAGCCGCTTCCTGATGTCGTCACCATCCCTGATGATGATCTCCAAATTGGGCGCGCCCGCCTCGATCAACTTGCTCCGCTCGGCCTCGGCATGGACATTATACCGATGCAGGGTTTCGGCGATGGAGATGAGGTTGCGGTCGTTGACTGTCATTGATGTCGCCAGGACCAGTCCGGCCGCATCCGCAGCGTCGGGGATGGTGTTGATCCGGTCCCGACGGGAAACCCTTGCTGCCACCGGGAGAACCAACTGGTTCTTGGCGCTTTCGACCATTGCCACGATATCGTGCAGGCCGCTGGCGAGCGTCGCCCTCGCGGTCCGGTTCGGATCGATCTTCAGCGACAACCACTGAAGGCACGACACGGGGTTGGCCTGGATGTTCTCTTCCTGAATCGCCGCCGGCGCGACGGCTATTGCCGTTTCGGCCCCCTGCCCCTTCGCCACGGCTTCAAGCTTTTTGCCAAGAGCCAGGAGGCGATGGCCATCCTCCTCGCTGATGTCGGCCGGCATGCGACCGTCGGAGAGCGCTGCGACAACCTTGGCGCTGAACCCGGTCCAGTCGCCTTTGCTGTCCTTGAACAGGGAGGCGAGGGTGACGCCATACGCCATGGTCAGAGGGACGGCCATGTCAATCAGGTCGGCGAGGGCCTGCAGCTTGACTGCGTCCGCCTTGGGGATGAAATCGGGCGGCAGGGTAGCGATCTCCCGGCAGAAGGCGACCGGGTCGAGCACGCCAGTATCGAGGGACACTCCGCGCAGGCGGGCGAGCAGTTTTGCGTTGACGCCTGAAATGTCGGAGAGCGCCTCGGCCAGAGAGGCACCCGTATCGACCGTCTTCGCGAGCAGGCCAACGCGGGCGATCAACACGCTGTAGAGCGGCCATACCTCCATCGCCTGGCGGCGCCATTCGCGGTGTGGCGTGTCCTCCGTATAATAGCGGTAGGCGATCGCGTCATTGATCCCACCAGCCATGCCGATGATCCGAAGGACCTCCAGGTCGATCGGCTTATCGGCCTCGCCGGGCCGGGCATGAAAGCCGACAAGCATGTCCGTCATGCTCGCCGTGATGACCGCCTGCATCTGGCGGATCACCCGATCTGCCGGCAGGCGCGTGGCAATGGCCGTGCCGAGACTTCGTGCGACCTCCGAGATGAAGCCTCGCGCCGCCTCTTTGGCCAGCAGACAGGGCTCGTCGAGCAACATCCGGGAGATTTCCTGACTCCGGGCCAGGGCCGGGGCGAGCCAGGGCGCGTCTGCATATGCCGCCATGTGCAGAGCCGCGTCACGGATGCCGACGCTAAGCCATCCACCCTCGCCGCGGCGAAACACGACGTAGCGACCACCGTCATAATCGGCGACTTCCGGACGGAGAGCCTCGACATGACGGTCAAGGATCTCCTTCATTGCCGCTGCGAGTTCTTTGGGATCCATATCACTCACCTGTCACGCCGCCTGCTGGCCCGGGGCGGGGGCATCGTCGTCATCACCGATGAAGCGCATCGCCGCCGGCACGGCGGCCGGAGCCGGAGCCGGCTGCTGAGCCGGCGGCCCCGCTTCCGGTTGCGCGGCACCACGCTGAGCCGGGGCACCCGGGCGACGCAGCCGATTACGTGCCACCCCAGCACCTCCAGCCACGTCGTCTTCATTGTCGGCGACCTCGTCCTCGACCTGCTGGACCGGCGCATCACCGCGCTCCGCCCGGGCGGCAAGCTTCGACGCCTCGCCGTTCCGAACCGCCTGGTCCTCGATGATCGCGGTGCGCATGGCGCCGTGGCCGTAGAACCGGATGTCGTGGCTGAGCATCAGCCCGAACACATCCCGGAATTCTTCGATCCCGAACTCGATCGAGGTGGTCGACCGCAGATCCTCACCAGCGAGGATCTGCGCGAGGTCCTCATGCGTCGCCTCGGCCAGCGCCTGCGAAACGACGCCGTTCAGGCGAAGCTCCTGACCATAGATGTCAGCCATGCGGGTGCCGATCGTATGGTTGCGGATCTGGTAGTCGAGCCAGTCGCGGGTCCGCTCGGTGGCCGCAGCGAACATCTGCATGAAGTCGTCGCGATACGCCTCGTAGGCGGAGGAGCTGATATCCATGCGGGAGACGAAGGCCATCAGCCCGGTCGTGGTCCGGAACGTGCCGCGACGCAGGATCTCGATCATCAGGTCCGGGATCTGGAAGATGTCGATCTCGTGGTCCTGGACGCTCTGGTTGATGTCCAGCCGCACGATTTCGGTGTCGGTTACCCGGTTGAACTTGACGTGGCTCTTGTCAATGCGCTGCTCGCCGTTCTTGACCGGCCGGAAGTAGGTTATGTCGGAACGCGCCCGGTTACGGGCGTTGGTCATGGTCATGAGGTACTCGTAGGCCGCCGGACTCGAGATCTCGGTCGGCACGTCCTCGATCCGGATATTCCGGTTCAGAAGGATGCCGCGCTGGACTACGCCGCCCGGGCCGGCCCAGGAGACCATGTGCCCATTCTTCAGGGTTTGGGCCATGACCAGGCCCTGCCAGATGTTGCCGATCAGGACGAGACCGCGGCGCATGCGGCTCGACTCGTTGGCCTGGTCGAACTCGCGCAGCGCCTGATCTGCCGCCTCGCCGTTCAGGCCGTCCTGCACAGCGATGTCCGCATCGGAGAGCATTGTGCGGAGGTTCATGCGGCGGACCTCGACCTCGCCGGGCACCACGAGCTTCACATGGTATCCGCTCGGCGAGTGCGAGCGCCATGTGTCCTCGTAAACGCCGAGCGAGATCGCGTTGACGCGGCCGGAGTCGATCAGGGTGCTGACCAGCTGGCCCGGCCGCAGGTTCTGGACCGACCAGCGGATGTTGTCGACCGAGGCGCGAATGCTCGCCAGCTTGGTGTTGCCGTTCGCGATCTCATCCTCCACCGAAAGGTTCGGCCGCATCCGGTAGAAGGCCATGGCGCTTTCCTCGATCATGTCGAGAGAGCGCAGGCTGATCGCGCCCATCGCCTTGCCACGAGCCTCGGCGACCATGCGCTCGAGTGCCACGCCGCGGATCGGCGATTGCGGGTACTCGGTCAGGATCTTCTGGATCAGGACCGGGCGGGTGAACGCGTTCCGGCCGGCTGCCGCCGTGTCGTCGATTCCGGAGAGCGGAACAACGGACTGCGGATGCACCTTGCCCTCGATCGTCTGGGCGCGGAGCGGGTTCTCGCCGCGGGCGTTCAGCTCCTCGACGGTCGCCTCGTACTCGCGCATCAGCGTCTCGATGACGCGCTTCTCCTCCTCGTGCGGCAGCATGACGAGGCGCTGGAACAGGCGGCCCATCTTCTCGAGCCCCTTGCGAGAGTCCTCGCTCTCTCCAGCCTGGCGGACGATCTGCAGCTGGCCAGCGACGTGGTGGCGCTGCGCCTGGCGGCGTTGGCCGTCCCCGGCCTGTCCTGCATTCTGGTCTGGTATCGGACGCGCGACACGGGCGCGGTCACGCTCGGCCTCTTCCTCGGCCCGGTGGTCTCCATAATGGCGAATGTTGGCGGGCTGAGGGGGCTCCCCGATGATCGCGTCATTCTCGATCCGCGCCACGACATGCCCGCGCGGCTCCAGCCCGAGACGGGCATAGTACTCGGGGTGGGCGTTCAGGAATTGCGTCGCGACGAGATCGCCGATCACGTTGAGCATGTCGGGCACATCGAGCGAGGACGAGCTCTTGCGGTTGCCCGTGACGCCGGCTGCCCAGGTCTTGATCTTGGTGTTGATCATCGACATCAGGTGCGTGTGGCAGGCAAGGCCCGTGTTCGGGAGGATGATTGTCCCCTTCGAAGTCATGCCGACGCGGGTCACGCGGCCATATGCCTGCAGCAGGAAGACGGCGTCGGCCGGCATGTCGCAGACGACCAGGGCGCGCGGGCGCTGGTCCGGGAAGCGCGACGAGGCATGCATGTCCGTGCCGACGGCACCCGACATGTTGATCACCATGCCATCGATCCGGTCCTCTTCCGGAGAAAGACCGTTGAAGCGCGCGAGGGACTCGATACGATCGGTGTCGCTGCGGCGGACGATCCGGCCATCAACGATGCGCCGGCTGCGACCGGTGATCTCGCCCATCTTGTAGCCGGCCGCCTCGATCGTGCTGATGATCTCGTCGATCACGGCGCTGGAGAGGTCGGGGATGGCGTTGATCATGTCCTCGATACGCACGAGGTAGCCGCCCAGCCCCTCGGGCATCACCGGCAGAAGGGTTGCCTGCTCATTGACGGCCTCGACGCAGCCGACTGCCTCGACCCGGTTCAGGATCTCGTTGCGCAGCTCGGCCGCAAGGGGGTCAAGGAACTCTGCCTCGGCATAGCCGAACGTGATCGCGTCGTTGCGGCAGACATCGATACCGGCCTCGACGAGACGCGCGAAGGCGGCCCGGTCGTCCTCATGCGCGATGCGGTCGATTTCCGGGTCGGCGAGAATGAAACGACGGGCCTTGGCACCCATGTAGCCGCGCATGTCGGCCGGGTCTTGGGTGGTCGCGAGGAAGCCCCTCTTGCGGGCCTCGCGACGCAGCGCGGCGAGCCTTGCGCGTACCCGACGCGCCTCGACCGGGTCAACCGCCGCTTCCGCCTCGGCCACCTGGCCGTCGGCAGCTCCCTCGACCTGGGCGGCCTGCTCGCCTTCGGCGGCCGCATGGTCGCGGCGGGCAGGCTGGTTGCGGTTGCGCTGTTGCGGCTCCTCGCCTTCGACCACGCGGCCGCGCAGGCTCATTCGGACGACGCGACGGAGGATGTCGCGGAACTGGGGATCGATCGGCGCGTCAGGCGTGCCGGCCCGCTCGTTCTCCTCCTCGATGTCCCGCAGGATCGAAGAACCCGTGGTGTCGACCAGGATGATCGGCTTGATTCCCTTGTTGAGGAGGTCGACCGACAGGCTGATATTCTTCCGGGCATTGAGGGCCGCGACGAAGAGGCGGATCACCGAGTAGAGCGAGCCGCCCATCTTCCGCATGCGGATGTTGGGGATGTGGCCCAACAGTTCGCCGACCTCGACATTCTCGCGGCGGGCGGCCTCGACCTGGCGGCGCAGGACCGGGTCGGCGTCCAGGTAGGACTCGACCATCGCCGTGTTGGCCGCGTTGGCACGCTGCGACGCCATGCCGCTCATGTAGGCGATCTCAGAGAGGACCACCGCCATCGCGTCCTTCGCCGCGATGTTCTCCTCCATCTCGTCGGGCGTCGGCTCGACCGGGACGATCTCGGACGAGCCGAGCTTGTGCTCGCGGCGGACCATCGTGCCGGACTCAACCATCGCGGCCGCAAGGGCCTCCTGCGCGGTTTCGCCGCCGCGCGCGAGGACCTTCGCCATGTTCCGTCGGGTCATCGAGGGCGGGAAGAGTTCGGGGTACTGATTGATCTGCTCCGGGCCGCGGGCGTAGCTGCCGGAGGAGTCGATCACGAGCCCGGCCTGCTCGACGAGCTGGCGGATGGTCGCCCCGGTCTGGCTGTCCTGCGAGCCGTTCTGGCTCTCGTCGCGGATGAGCAGCGTCTTCTTGGTGACAACCTTCTTGATCCAGGCTGTTTTGCGCGCGCCGGAGCTGTCGTCGCGGCGCTCCTCGAAATGAGCCTTGCGACCCCGGCCGACCTTCACCTGCTTCACATCCGGGCGATTGAACTGCGAGTAGGTCGAGATGATCGTGTTGATCCCCTCGGGGAACGCCTCGCGCTCCATCGCTTCCATCCAGGCTTCACGCGGGAGGCCCATGGTGGTCACTTCGAGCGTATCCCGGTTGAAGATCTTCACCCCATCATTGAGGACGGCAACGTTCATCCGGCTGAGCGCCCCGATGTCGCGGATGTCGCGCACCAGGTCGGAGATGTTCTGCGCACGCTCAGTGAGCAGGACAACGTTTTCGATGCCGTCGAGGGCCCCGGACGCGCCGAGATAGGCCATCGTCGCACAGAACCGGCCCTTGCCGGTTCCCATCTCGTCCGCATTGAGGAAGCCATGGACGCCCGAGAACTCGCGGACCTTGGATGCCATCACGACCGCATCGACCTGCTCGGCGCAGAGGATCTCGGGGAGGGTCTCCTTCGTCACTTCCATCCCGCCGACCCGCAGGGCATCGACGACGATCTGGTCGACGTCTCCAAACTGCTCCTTGAAGCGGCGAAACGCGGTGCGGAGCGGGTGGACGAGATTGACCGGGATCTGGGTGAACGGCTCCGTAGTCGCCGACATCGGCAGATTGATCGCCTGGAACTCGTTGACCGCAGCGGCCTCGCCGGAGCCGGTGCCGATGACCTCATAGAACTTCTTGATCTTGCCGCGGCTGATGACGACCTCGGAAGTCCAGGACCAGAGATCCGCCCAGTCGATGATATGGCGCTTGCGCATCGCCGGCTCGGGCGCCTCGGGCAGGATTTCAGGTCGGCGCGCGCCGACCGAGACGAGCAGGGTTTCACGGCCCGGCACCGCAGTCATCGACCGGCCGAGGATGGCGCGACCCTCCACGGCATGGCGCCTGCCGATATGAGCCCAGAGATCGTCGGTCGAGCCTTCAGCCGGACGCGACCATGCAAAGACAAGGCGGGTAGCAGCGTCCTGACGGCTCATGACGTCGAGCAGCGTGGCCTCGCCGACCGTCGTCGCCTGATAGCCATCGATCTCGACGGGCGCCTCGAGCGGCATCGCGTATTCGGGGCCGGAGAGATCGGCCAGGATCACCTGCGCGCTGTCGATCAGGCGCTCCTGCTGGCCGGCCCGGAAGCTGGGGATCACGCGGGCGTCGCCGTCCAGCGTACGGACCATCGCGTTGCTGCCGATAGCCAGGACCAGATGGCGCTCGGCCTGCGGGATCGAGCGGACGATACGGGTCATCGCCAGTCGCGCGGCAAGCGGATTGGATCCGGGCACCGAGCCCTTCGCGGCGATCTCGTAGGCGGCGCGGAAATCCTGCCGGCGGCGATGGTCGCCGCTCACATGGGCGCTAAGGCGGTCGAGCAGGGCCTCCTCGTGAAGCAGCCGGATATGTGCCGCGCGCTCGCCATCATTCTCGGCGCCGACGATGCGGATGAACTCGGCGATCGGATAGGTGCGATCCTCGCTACCCAGTTGCTTGTCGATCAGGCCCTCGAGCAGAATGCGCAGCGAGACGTCACTGCGGGGGCGCATGAACAGTAGCTCGTCGGCGAGACTAGGGTCGCGGTCCGCCGGACCTTCGGCAACTGTCGACCCGGTGACGCGGAGGGCCTGATGCGACGGATACCAGGCATAGCGCCGTCCATCGGCATCCTCGTGTAGGGAGTATTCATTGCGAATACGCCAGATCTCGCGGGTGTTCGCGGGGATCCGCTCGATGCGCTGGAAATTGAGGACCGAGCCGCGCGACTCGACGAAGTCCATCCGCTCGGCCAGCTCCTCGTTCAGACCATAAAGACCGCTGACATTGAGGCCGGCAGCGGAGAGGCTCGACCAGAAGAGATTCTGACCTGCCACGCGGTCGCGGGGCCCGAAGAGGGACGGCCACCGCGTGGCGCCCGCATCGGGATCGGGTACCGGCGCACCCGGAGGCGCTTCGGGCTGGGCAGTTGCCGGGGTTGAAGCGGCATCGGCGACCGGCACCGGCGCTGGTGCCGCCTTCGGCGGGCCGCCGGCGATCTTGGTGATCTCGTCGGCATCGACCTCGACAATCTCGCTGGCCGGAAACACGGTCTTGATTCGATCCACGTCGAGCGTGTCGCCCGCCCGCAGCCAGATCGCCGCATTCCGCTGGTTCGCACGGAACCCGCAGTAGGTCAGCGCCTCGTGATACTCGGGAACCACGCCAGAGAACACGACAATACGGTTCTCCGAGGCTCCATCCGCGGATTTGATGATCACGCGGGAGAGGGTCATGTCGTATGCCGAGAAATCGAGCCAGCGCATTGTCCTAGATCTCCTTTGACCCGATTATCCCGGGCGGAAATGTAAGCGACAAAGCCCAACCGGCTGGCGCACCTTGGAATTTTCCAAGAGCATACCCTTGTTTTTGAAAATCAGTTCGACGCAACATGGCAGCCCGTTGCCCGGCGCCGTGCGTCGTCAGAAACCCAGTGCCATCGCAGGTGGTGACTCGTCCGGCAAGGCTTCCGGCTCCACGGCCTTCCCGGTCGATGGCTTCGCGAGGCTTGGCACCATCATGCGGCGGCGGCCGGGGTGGCCATATGCAGCCCGGGGCAGGCTATCCTCTCGCTCGGGCGCTTGCTCGCCGGCCGCCGCCGCATGATGGGCATGAGACGCGGAGGCCGCCTTGAGCGCACCGGACATGATCGCCGCCCGCGTCGCCCGGTTGGGGTCATTCGGCTCGATGAGGATGTCGTAGAAATGTGAGCGAACGCGCAAGTCGAAATCTCCCTCGAGCAGATAGAGACCGTCCAGCCGGACGGTCTCGGAATACCCTGGAGCCTCCTTGCGGATGGTAAACGCGACAGCCGAGGCATGACCGTCCGCCCGCATCCCCGACATCCTGCGAATCACCCGCTGCGCGGCCTCATCCGCCGTCTCGGTGTCTTCGGCGCGGATGATCCCGATGCGGCTGTCGAACCGCTCGACTTGGGCAAGCAGGTCGGCGGCCGGCGCGACATGATTGATCACGATGCGCGAGCGCATGCCCCCCTCGGCGTCACCCTCGAAGCTGATCGAGCAATCGACCACGAGAGCCTGATGGTTTGCCTTGGCCTGTTCAATAAGCGCCTTCATTGCCGCATGGCGATCGGCACTCTCTCCCCGGCGCGGCGGGTAGAGATGCGCATCCCAATCCATCGTTCGCGCCCCGAACCGCACCACGCTGTACTGGTTACCCGAGGTCTTCGCGGTCCGCTCGACCGTGTCATACGGCAAGGCCACCACCCGCACCCGCGGCATCCCGCTCGGCGCACCCATCGCCACCGCGTGCCTGATGTGCTCCATCTCGACTACGCCGGCGCGGCGCAGACGGGGAGCGACCCGCTCGATCGGATGGTTCTTCAGATACATCCCGGTGGCGACGAACTCGCGACGGTCCTCGTCAAGCCACGGCTCGGCGAAAACCGGATACTCCACAGCATCGCGAGCCTTTTTCGACTTCGCCGAGCGCAGCGCCTTCAGGGCCTTGAACTGGTCGGCGACCAGGCGGCGATTTGGCTCCATGGCGTCGAACATACCCGCCTGGATCATCGCTTCGACCTGGTTCGCCCGGAACAGGCCAGTCCGCTTGGTCTCCTTTCCGCTCGCCGTCTCCGACTTCACGATGACCGTCATGCAGCGGTCGAAGAAGTCATCGATACCGGCAAACGGACGCTCGACCCGCATCTGGATGAACTCCGGCGGCAGCGACGAAACCCCTTTCAGGATGCCGAAGCCGAGCCGAACCGTTCTGCCATGTGGCGTGCACTCGAAATCCGAGAGGTTGATGTCGGGCATCGCGATCTCAACACCCAGAGCCTGTGCCTCACGGCGCAGCATCATGATGTTGTCGCGGCCCACGTCGCGACCGAACTTCTTCTGCGACGTCGACATTTCGATGCTGATCGCCGCGGCAATGAACTCGGCCGGGTAATGTGTCTTCAGCCACATCGTCTGGTAGGCGATGGTCGCATAGGCAAGGGCATGACTCTTGTTGAACCCGTAATCGGCGAACTTCGCGATCACTTCATAGAGGTGAACCGCGTCCGCCTCCTGCATGCCGAGCTTCACCGCGCCCGGGATGTTTCGCGCCTCGTCTCCATGCACGAACACCGTCTTCAGTGCCGCCATCTCCTCGGCGTTCTTCTTGCCCATCGCGCGGCGCATCAGGTCGGCAGCGGCGAGAGAGAAGCCGGCGCAGACCTGGGCGATCTGCATAACCTGTTCCTGGTAGACGATGATCCCGTAGGTCTCGCCAAGGATCGCCGAGGTCTTGTCCGCCGGCGCGTAGAATTCGAACTTCTCCTCGCCCCGCTTGCGCGCGCCGAAGGAGGGGATGTTGTCCATCGGGCCGGGGCGGTAGAGGGCAACCGCGGCCGACAGGTCGAGCAGTGAGGTCGGGGCGACCTGCTTGAGGGCATTGCGCATGCCAGCTGACTCGAACTGGAAGATGCCCGAGGTCAGGCCGCGTCTGAAGTTCTCCATCACCGCCGGGTCGTCGACGGGGATCGTCTCGATATCGAAGTCCTTGACGTTGGCGCGAATGTTCGTGCTGGCCGCGCCGATCATCGTCGCGGTCCTGAGACCGAGTATGTCGAACTTCACGAGGCCCGCGAGTTCGGCATACTTCATGTCGTAACCGCAGACGAGCTCGCCGGTCCGGCCGGGCGCGCGATCGGGAAGCATCGGAATGCGGTCGGTCAGATCCGATGCGGTGATGGCGAGGCCGGCGGCATGGGCGCCGGCGACATTGTAGTAGCCCTCAGCCTGCTGTGCCGCGCGAAAAATGTCGAGCTTGATGGACCGCAGGTCGACTCCCTGCTTGCGAGCCTCCTGGATCCTGCGAGCGGTGTCGTTCAGCTCGGTGTGCAGCACCTTCGAGGCACGGACGATGTTTCGGAGGTTGACCACCTCGTCGAGCGGCTCGCCGCCCCCCCGGACACGGTCGCTCTGGTTGTACTCCTTGATGAAGTTCAGGACCGCCTTGTCGCCGGGAAGCTGCGAGGAAAGCTTGTTGCCCTCAGCGTAGGAGAGCTCGCCACCGGCGGCGTTGGTCAGGATGCGCTGGACCGTCTTCAGCCCCTTCTTGGCACGCACCTCGCCGAAGGTCGCGATATTGGCGACCCGAGATGTACCGTAGCGCTGACGGATATAGTCCATGACGATCGCGCGCTTGTCGCCGCAGAAATCGACGTCGAAGTCGGGCATCGAGACACGATCCGGATTCAGGAAGCGCTCGAACAGGAGACCATACCGGATCGGATCGGGCCTGGTGATACCGATTGCCCATGCGACCAGGGACCCTGCACCGGAGCCACGGCCGGGGCCGACCGGAATGTCGGAGCGGCGGGCAAAATTGACGAAGTCCGAGACCATCATGAAGTAGCCGGAAAACCCCATGCGGGAGATGACCGACAGCTCGTATTCGAGACGATCGCGATATTCGGCCTGGCGGTCCTGCGGAACCCTGAAGTCAACGAAGCGCTGGGCGAGCCCCTCTTCGGACATGCGCCGCAAGACGCCATCCTCGGTTTCGCCCGGCTTGAGGTCCGGCCAGCGCGGCAGTGAGACGGGCGCCCGGCGCGGCGCGGCGTTCGCCATCACCGCGAGATTCCCGGCATTGACCAGCGCCTCGGGCAGATCGGCGAAGAGCGCCTGCATCTCGTCGGCCGTGCGCATGTAGAAGCGCCGCTCGTTCGGGGTCGCATCGACCCGGTCGATCGAGATCTTGCGATTGCGCCTGTCGGCGTCGATCACCGCCCAGGCCAGATGCTTCTCAGGCGTCGTGTATCGGATGTCTGTCGTTGCGATGATCGGGAGGGCTGGGGCCGTCAGCATGGCGGCGCCGTTCGGTCCGGTGACCGGGAACCCGCCTTCGGCGATCCTGAGAATGGCCTGCTCGGTCTCAAGGTCGCCCGGACGCTCGATCTCGACGAACAGGCGGTCTTTGAAGATGTCGGCGAACCAGTTCAGCGCGATCGCCGCGGTGTTCTCGCCGGCCGAGCCGATGAGCCGGGCCGGCAGGCCGTCCATGGTATTGCCGGTCAGCATGATCAGCCCGTCGCTGTGATCACGGATTTCCACCGCGGTCAGCTGTGCCGCCGGGGCCCTGCGATGCATGATCGCGGTCAGGCGGTTGAGATTGACAAGCCCGGTCTCGGTCGTTGCGACCAGGCCGATCCGGGCCAGCAGTGCGCCCGCCATCTTGAGCCTGACGCGCATCCCCACGATCGGCTTCAGCCCGGCGGCATTGCACGCCATGGCGAAGTCGAGACCGCCCGACATCGACTCCTCATCCATCAGGCCGACACAACGTGCGCCAATAGCCTTCGCCCGCTTGACGATCTCCTTCGTCGTCGCGGCGGCCTGCCCTGTGCTGTAGTGGGAGCGCACCGCGAGATGCACCACACCCAGCCCGTGCCTGTCTATCGTCTCGTCCATAGCTCATCCATCGGTCCGATCGGACGACCATAGCGCGCAGATATGCATCCAACCGCCGTGGGGAGCGGCTTTGGTTGCTCACACAACCGATCGGTACCCTGCCTGGGAAACCAGGAGCCACAAGCATGACCGGCACCCCGACAGACGAACAGTTTCGCGCAATCACGGCAGGTACTGGCCTGGTCCGAACGCAGTCAGGCGCCGGTACCGGGAAAACCTTCATGCTCACTCACCGGCTGAAATGGCTCGCAGAACAGGGGGTGCCGCCCAGTCGCATCCTCGCGGTCAGCTTCACACGGGCCTCCGCGAACGAGCTGGGCGAGCGCGCCGTGGCTCTGAACCCGGGCATGCCGGCCCCGGTAACCTCGACGATCCATTCCATGGCGGTTCGCTTGCTCAGGGCGTTCGGGCCGCTTGCCATCGGCACGGAGGGTCGTTGGGGAGTGGTCGACTCCGATACCACCGAGCCAATCTTCCGCGACATTACGACGAAATGGGTCGAGGAGAACCTCGGGCGCGGCTACGCGATCGATGAGATCCAGGACCTCGGCGTGAAGGGGGTCACTCGCCAGGTGATGAAGAAGGCGCGGCAGGAGATCGACTCATGGAAGGAACGGATGATCTCGCCCGCCCAGGCGGTCGAGCGCTTCTGCGTGCCGGATGGCGATCTCAGCAACCAGTCAATGCATGCCCAGCTCTACCAGCTCCTGCAGGAGGGCCTGCACGAGCACAGCACTCTCGAGATTTCCGACCTGATCCCTGAGGCGGTCAGAATGCTGGAGGCCAGACCCGATGTGGCCGACCGGGTGTCCGCGGCCTTCCAGCATGTCCTGGTCGACGAGTTCCAGGACGTCAATTTCGCCCAGGTCCGCCTCATCCAGTACCTGACGTCCGGCCACCGGAACCTCACGATCGTCGGGGATTCGGACCAGTCGATCTATCTGTTCAGGCACGCCATCCCGAATGCAATGGAGCGCGCGCCAGAATTTTTCCCGCTCGTCGCCGCTGTCGGGGTGGAGGATCATGTCCTCACGATCAACCGGCGCAACCCGGAGGCCGTCCTTCGCTGCGCGAGCATGCTGGTCGACTTCAACCCGCGCAGCGCTCCAAAGGATCTCCGGTCTGGCAAGCCTGGCGACCCGCCGAAGCTGATGAACTACGGGAATGACAATCAGGAGGCTGCGAGCGTCATCAGCCAGATTCGCAAGCTGATCGCCGGCGGAACGCCGCCTTCAGAAATCGCCGTGCTCAGCCGCGCCGGCAGCCTGCTGATGAAAATCGTCGCTCAGGCGTGCGCAATGAAGGTGCCACACGAGGTCACCTCCGGGTTGAAATTCATGGAGCGTCGCCAGGTCCGCGACCTGATGGCCTGGCTGCGTCTCGCGCTCAATCCGGCCTGCCCCATGTCCTTTGAACGCGCCGCCGGCGCGCCCAGCCGGGGTCTTGGTCTGGCGGCGATCAAAACCGTCCGGAACTACGCCGAAGCCAACAGTGTGAATTTCATCGATGCGCTGCGAGGATGCGTTCGCGATGGGCTGATCAGAAAATCGTCGAAAGCCGGCGAAATGGCCGACCTGATCGAAGACCTGGTTCGCATGGCGGAAGACCCCGGGGTTGCCCCAGACATGATGATCCGCGAGGTCCTCGACAGGACGGCCTACGCGACCTGGGCGATGTCGCAGTCGGAGCGGCCGGACCAGGTCCGCGACACGATCAACATCTTCGTGGATCTTGCCGGCAACATGAACCGTGCCGGTGTGGCGCCAAACCTGGTGAAGTTCCTGGACGATATCACTCTTGCCGAAGACGTCCAGGAAGAGCATGGCGCGGTCCGGATCGGGACAATCCACTCGTCGAAGGGGCTTGAGTGGTCACACGTCTTCCTCATCGGTATCGAGGCCGGCGTGACGCCGAGCTACCTGTCGTCCGAGCCGATGGGCGAGATCAGCGACGAATACGACCCATGGGACGACCGTACCGGCTCCCTGGAGGAGGAGCGCCGGCTGCTCTATGTCGCCGCAACCCGAGGCAAGACCAAAGTCTACCTGACGACGGCCAGGGAGAGGGCCAACCGGCCCGGCAAGTCCCGCCCTTCGCCCTTCCTCATCGAAATGGGTATCATGAGCGCGCCGAGCCCGACGGACGGCTACGACGACGAGAGCTTTAGTCAGGTGCGGCTCACGCCCCGGCGCCCGGCCAGGATGACGGCACGCCCACGGATTGTCGGACCGTCGCCGGACATGCCCGACCCATCACCCTGAACGAGATCACCGACCGGCGACCGACAGTCCGCCAGGATGGCGGCGCCCTTCCAGGTTTTTTGCCAACAAGAAAGGGGCGCCACCCGCAAGGATGGCGCCCTTGGTCTTTCCTGCCGCGGAGTGGCGGCGAATTGATCCTCAGCCCACGCCGGGGAACAACTCATTCAGGATGCCAGCCATCGGGTTGTCCTGATCCAGGTCCGGCTCGACCGGTGCAGCCTGGACATGGCTTGCGCTCTCGTCGGCCTGCCGAGGCTGGGGCTCCGGAGCGATGACAGCGGGGCGCTGGCGGGGAGAGGGCATAACCACCGGCGGCGCGGGCTGCTCAACCTGCTTCGGACTGGCGGCGGCGGGCTTGGCATCCTGCTCAGGCTTCGCCTCGGGCTCGACCTGGGCATCATCCCCTTCAACGACGATCGGCTTGGCGGCGCGACGGGCCGGCATGACAACGGGCGGCGGCTCTTCAGCCTTCGGAGCTTCCGCCACCTTCAGGGGTTCGACCGCCTTCGGGGCTTCCGCCACCTTCACAGGCTCTTCAGCCTTCGGAGCTTCCGCCACCTTCACAGGCTCTTCAGCCTTCGGAGCTTCCGCCACCTTCACAGGCTCTTCAGCCTTCGGAGCTTCCGCCACCTTCACAGGCTCTTCAGCCTTCGGGGCTTCCGCCTTCACAGGCTCGACGGGTGCGGCGGACTGCTCAGCCTCTGTCGCCTCGGGTTGCTTGGCCTCGGCGGGCTGCCCGGCATCCCGTGCAGCAGCCTGGGAGCCAACCCTGATGGTCTTCGGTCGGCCACGGCCACGGCTGGTCTTCACCAGAAGGATAGGAGCATCTGGATCGAGCACCTTGCTCTCGATAAGCACATTGAGCCGGGCTTCGGCCACGCGGTGCATGAGATCCACATCCGCGCCTGCGGCTACGATCTCGCCGCGGATCTCCTGGATGCTTGTCTCGATATTGGCGAACCCGTTCTGGGCCTCGTCACGGCTCTGCGTCGCGGCAGTGAGCCGGGCTTCGATGTCGCGTTTCTGTGCTTCGAGATCGCTGACCTCCTTGGCAAGCCTCTGAAGGACACTGCCATAGCGATAACGGGAGAGAAGATTGGTCTCGAGGCTGGAAAGAAGCTTTTCCGGGTCTTTGGCGATCGGCATGTCTCTGTTCCTGACGGATCGAACTCTGATTTCCTGAATTGAACAGGTTTGTCATACTATTTTGGAATCAACATTTCAAGTTAAACTTGACTTTTCGGCCGAAAATAGTATTTTCATCGTCAACCGGAGGAATTCTGGTGCCACATCTGAACGGCGGGATATTCCCGCCGTTTTCATTTCCCCATGACGACCGCATCGCGCGTCACGCGGAAAATTCGAATTTATCTCGACACCATGATCCAACGGCCACGAAAACCTGATCAGAAGAGCCGGTCTGATTGACCGGCGCCTCATGAATTCATGATTATTCGGTCAGTGCGTAAGTGACCAAGAATTTCTCTCGGAAAATTCAAATTCTCAGCATGAGCTGGTCGGTCCATCCAGATGAGCCGGCGTCACTGGCCGACAACGATATCACGTTGGTTCCTTGCATATCCGATCGATAGACTCTGGGTACGAAAACCCGCGCTTCACAGGATCGCATAGCCATGGACATCAAGGCGACAATAACAAAGGCCGAGCTGATTACGACGAAAATGGGAGTATTCGTGGTGATCAGCGGGCGCTCGCCCCATTACGGCGTTCTGGCCGACGAGCCGAGCAACATCGTTGCCGGTCTCGGCGTCCCCTCCGTGGAGGCTGGGGACGCCGTGCTCGAAAGCCTGCGCAACAACGACCGCAACGACCTCGTCGGCACCGCGGTTCTGATCTGCGGGACGATCCTGCACGAGCATTCCAAGCCTGGCCGCCTTGCGTTAACGGCGCGCGAGCTGAAGCGGATGACCGGGCATGAGTTGGTGGCGTACCGGCAGGCCGAGCATTTTGCCGAAGCCATGATCCATATCCAGGAGGCGTCCCGGGCGAATGACGCCCAGCGCATGCTCGAGCTGCTGCGCGGTTACGGTGCGTCGATCGGCTGGTCAGATCGGCCAGCGGAGCCGCTGCCCGGGTTCAGCGCTGAAAGAGCAGCCGCTAGCGAGATCCATGCTGACAAGCGGGCAGCGGCGAGCCCCTCTGTCGAATCTGCTGAAGTCGCGGAAAAGCCGGTTCCCACTGAACAGGTCGCAGCAGAAAACAAGGCCGATGAGAGCGGCGCTCCGCAGACCGGGGAGCAGCAGGACACGCCAGCTGCACCAGTTGCGCCGGTTCCGCGTCCAGTGCCCGCCAATAGACCGCCGCCGATCACTGAGGAACCACCAATGCCTGGCGACACGTTCGACATCGCCGATCCGCTTGGGCTCGGCAATCTCGGCTTCGATGCGCCCACTCCATAAAGCAGGACGATTCCACGATGAACGCTATCACCAACCAGGGCGCCGGCTACCGGTTCAATGGCCTGCCCCATCTTGAGGACTATCTCGGTTGGCGCGAGATGGTGCGGGATCCTCAGCCAAAGGGGTGCATTGGCGCCCTTCAGGGCGGGCTTCTCGACCTACTCAACCTGCGCCCGACCGATGTGAAGGTCAGCGATATCTGTCGCGGCCTTTCAGCGATACCTCGTTACAACGGGCAGACCGACTGCTCGAAATGGGGTGGTGTCAAGGACCGGATCTGGACGGTTTCCGACCACTCGGTGGTCGCCTTCGAGTTCGCAAAGAAGCTTTCGGTGATCCTCGGTCTCCCACAGCCGAGAGCGTACCTGTATGCCGCATACACCTTGCTTCACGACGCGCCCGAGTACATCATCGGGGATATTGTCTCCCCGCTAAAAGAGCTCCTGAAGCCCTTCATCTCAAAGCTCGAGGATGGCCTGGCGCGATCGGTTCACATCTCATTCGGCCTGCCCGCAGAACCCGATGAGGAGATGGCGACGCTGATCAAGCTGGCAGACGAGGTGATGCTTCTGGTCGAGAGCGTGGCAATCCGGCCCGGCTTCGAGCATTACGAGATGCGCATCACTGAGCAGTCTCGATGGCTCCTGCGGAACCTCGCCTTCTCGCATCCCGACAGAATTGAGGATCTGCTGACGGTTAATCCTCGCCTCGAAATTTCCGCGGCCGAAAAAATGGTTGCGGCGCTCGACGAGATCCTCGCCTATCCGCTGGTAGCACAGAATGTCGTCAACATCGCTGACATCGTGAGCCAGAGCGATACTGCCGAGGACATACCCGGTCCATCCATGGAGACGTGACTGAAATATCGATTTTCACGACGAGCATAAGAATATTCATCACCTCCAGCTGTGAATTCGAATTTCACTGCTGGAGGTGATGAAGGTAGTGATTTTTTATCTTGAAATTGGGATATGATCCTCACAGTTGCCGATCGGGCAACATCGGTAACCGAAATGGATCATTTATCTCTGGGAATGACACCGCCGAGTACAAAGAGAGTGCGAGCGACACCCGCGCAGCTCCCTGATGACGGATTTCAGTGGATTGACGCGCACCGCAGGACACTCGAAGCAAACGGCGCGGCGTCAGCCGTTGTCGATTGCCTCAATGCCATCGCGCTCAGGATCGCCATCGAGCGGATGTCAGCCGACGAGGTTGTTCACCTTCTGGGCGGAATCATGGCCAGGCTGCAGATGCCACACAGCGGACCGAAGGCAGATACACAGCTTGCAGAACTGTGCGGACTGACTCCTCACTTTCTGTCCCTCTTGAGAGACCATGAGTTTTTCCCACCAGAAGACGAATAATTTTCCGGAAGGACCTCGACTTTCGAGCACCCATGTCGCCACCCCTACAGATGCACTGCGACCGCAGCATCAGTGGGGGTGGCGCAACCGACTCATTATTCCTTTTTTTATTGATAATTATTTTTTGTATTTGTATAAGAAGCAATGCCGACGAAATCATCCACTGTGACCGATCCTCTTGTTCAGGCACGCGAAATTCTTCGCCGGCGAGACCCATCGCTGGATCCGCATGAATTCTTCACGCCCAATATCAGGCGCTACATCCCGCATTTCGGCAGCCTCAGAAACATGGCGGCGGCGGTCAGCCTTCTGATCGAGGTGCTGGATGATGACGCCAATCCGGCCATCCTTGTCGCCGGTGACTACGATGCAGACGGGATCTGCAGCGTCGCTTCGATGTCGCGCCTGCTCCAGCAGTTCGGCCGCCCGGACCATGGCCTGCTTCTCCCCGACCGAATGACCGAAGGCCATGGACTCTCAGCCGCGGCGACTTCCCGGATCTGCAACGCGAAGCCCGACCTTGTCATCGTACTCGACTGCGGCACGACTTCACACGAGGCCCTTGCCCGGATCTCGGCCGTTGCGCGACGCGGCGTCATCGTTGTCGACCATCACCAAGCGCCCGGCATGGCTTTCCCGGTCATGCCGCCCGGCGTTCTCCTGATCAATCCCGCTCTGGACGACTTCATGGGCACCCAGGTCCCGGCTGATGTTCAGCGCGGGCTAGCAGGGGCGTGTACCGGCGCCCTGGTCTACATTCTCGCGGCACAGTTCATGATCACCTGGCGGATGCGTGCTGTCCAAGATCCGGCTTTCGCCGCGCGCCACGCGCCGGAACAGAGTCCTCTGTTGGCCGATCAGGAGCTGCGCGACCTGCTGGCCGAGATCAGCGGGCTTGGTGCATTCACCACGATCACCGACATGGCCCCCCTCAACCGGTTCAATCGGGCGCTTGTTCGCACCAGCCTGCCCTACATTTCCAGGATCGTTGGCCTGCAGGCTATGGCCGCAAGCTTCGATCGCACGCTCGACATCGAGACACCCACGCCGGCGGATGTCGGATTCCGATATGGCCCCGTGATCAATGCCTCGGGGCGGATCCACCATGGTAACATCGCGTTGCGGCTGATGATCGAGACCGACTACGACGAGGCACTGCCGCTTGCCTGCCAGGCGATCGAGATCAATGTCGAGCGCCGCGCGATCCAGAAGGCCGTCGTGGATACCTGCCTCGAGCAGGTTGACCAGGCCGACGACAGCGGCGTCATGATCCGCAGCGAGGACTTTCACCCCGGGGTGGTCGGCCTCGCTGCCTCCAGGCTGCTCGAACACACCGGCCGGCCATCGATCGTGATCGGGACTGGCGGTGCCGGCTCCGCTCGGTCCGTAGCAGATTTCGACATCGGTGCCTTCATTCACCGGGCGGCCGATGAGGGCCTGATTCTCGGCGGTGGCGGGCACGCCGCGGCGGGCGGCTTTCGGGTCGCGCCGGCTCCAGACTCCCATCTTCGCCTCATGGAGCGCTTCAAGGCTGAGACGCGCGCAATCCGGCGCATCGCCGGCGCGCCTGATGTCGTCGTCGAGTTCGGGCAGATCTGCGACTTCAAGGGGCTCTGGGCCGCTATGGCTCCATTTGGCGTCGGCAATCCGGCTCTGACAATCTTGTTTCGCAACCCGGTGATCACGGACGAGAAGTGGTTCGGCGGGGAAGACAAGCCCCACTGGCGGGGGCGCCTGTCGAACGGCTCCGGCGAGATCGATCTTGTCTGGTTCAGCGCGCGTCAGTCGCTCGCATGGCCGGAGGGGCGCGAGTTCCTGCAGGGGGTCGGCACGATGCGCGGCCGGCTCGACGTCAACAATGGCTGGAAAGGCCCCCAGTTCCAGATCATGGTCGAGTCAGTGACCGAAGCCGGCCAGCCCGATCTGCACCGGCGCCAGGCCCGCCCAGCCGTGGTCGAACTTCACAAGCGGATCGACGTCCTGGAGTTCTAGGCTGGCGGTCGAGCCCGGTGGCTCGAGAGCAGCTCATCTGCCCAACCTCAAAGCCGACCGTCGATTACGACGGAAGCCTCAAAAAGCTGAGCTGATCGGTGCCTCATGCCGGGGCATCAACTGGATCGCCTACCTCATCGGCTTCATCTGTGATCGCGGCGAGTCCGGAATCCTCCGCCTCGGGCGCCTCCTCGTGAGGCTCTCCATCCGCCGCGGCTTCAAGCCTCATCGCTCCGGCCAGCTCGGCAAAATAGCCCGGCTGGCCAGCGATCTCGTCGAACAGGATCGCAACTGCGCCCTCCAGGCCATGGCCACGCACTCGAGCAATCTCCGGGACGCGGGAAATCAGCCGACGGAGCTGACGGGCCGGCATCGGCGGGACCGATGACTCCTGAACCAGGTGACCAGCATGGTTCCAACCGATCACGATGTCGGTTGGTGGCCGATCGACATGCCATGCAATCCTGGTCTCCCGATTGCTGGCGATCTGCGCAGAGACGATCCTCGCCGTTTCGCCAGCCATCGGGGCGGCGGGTACGATGGTGATATCCTGCCGGGGCGGCTCGTTCATTTCGATGGAGCTGGCCGCAATGCGGGCGGCTGCCTCCAAAGACGCGCGATCGCACACCATGATCTCCCCACCCTCGAGGACAAGGCTGCGGTAGCTCGGCTTGAACACGTGCCTATGGCCGTGCCGTTTCTCGATCGGCCATGACTGACGTGCGGCGAGAATTGCGGCCCGAATTGGTTTGAGCGACCGCCGGCGGCCAGCAAGGACGACAACGTCTCGGATATTGTGAACAGCCGCGCCAAGCTCCGACCTGACGGTCAGGCCGCGCCGGAGACTGGTCACGAACCGATCGTCAACGACTTCAATCCCCTCCTCCTTCGCCAAATCCGCCGCAACCGCGGCGCCGAGAAGGACGGTGGCACCGATCGCGCCGATGGCCGAGGATGATACATGGGTGAGGTGCGGGATGACAAAGCGCGCCACATTGCCAAGGAATGTCGGGTCGTGGATCAGTTCCTGGCCGGTGCCCCTCAGGTAATCAAAACCAGACTCGATCGAGATATACCCCGCCGTCGCAAAGGCTGCACGGGCGACAAATCTGGCGACCTTCTGGATTTTCGCGTCCGGAGGGAAGGTCTTGTAATTCGGAATTCTGACTCCGTCATAGCGGCACCCGGTAAATGCCGAGCCGACGTAGAGGGATTCGACAAAATCAGCGAGCTTTGTCCTGCCGATCGAATTCGGATTGCAAAAATCCAATTTATTACGCCGACCGGGTCGGGAGCGTCGCGGCTCTGGAAGAAATTTGAATTCTGAAAAGTCGACACGCTCGCATACCGCACGACGCCAGCGGCTGAACGAGCCCTCACAGTTCTTGAACGAGGAAAATCGATTTATCGAGCCAGACAGGTCAACCCGATACATATCAGAGAAAATTACGTGTGACCGGCTGATCCTCGCATCGGCCAGGCTCGCCTCGCGCATGGTCGACCGCGAAATAATAGTATTTTCAATGGAAGAGTCCGATAAATTGGCATTATCGAAGTCAGCCTGCTCTATTTTCGAATTTGTGAGCACACTCGATGTCAGGTTGGCACCTTCCGCCGAGAATTTCCGAATTTTACTCTGCTTGATCGTCAATCCGGTGAGATCTGATTCGTCAAAATCGATCCCCACAATACGCTCACAACTGCGAAATATGGAATTAACGAACCGGCACTTGCGAGCGGTGAAATCATGGATTGAGCAGCGGCGGAACTCGGTACCCGAAAAATCGGTATTTTCCGGAACCTCGAGATTGCGGATGTCCAGGCCGACGAGGAGGAGGTAGCGCGCGTCGCCGTATTCACGCACATAGGCTGCAATGGCTTCGGCCGCTGTCGCTCCATTGGCTGAGCGAAAGCCGTCATTCGAGGTAACCCTCACGCCGGTCTGCGCCTTTTCACCGATGCGACGTGCGTGGTTCTGGTAGCCTGGCTGCTGCACAACTCTCTCCTGGATTGGACCTGTCCGGTCGCGATGCGCAAGGACCGCGGGGAAACCTAGCCGGCAACTGCGTGTTCAACAGCATCGCGCAGGGTCAGCCGACACCGAAATCGAGCGGTAGTGCCGGCGCCGTCTCGTCCGGGCATGGCGGCGCCTGCACCTGCTGGACCTCTTCATCTCGTCGGGGCTCCGGACTTTCTGCAACCGAGCCGAGGTAGCTGATCGTCCTCACAATCAGCCCGTCCCGTTCAGCCGTCATGATCATGTTTGCGGTTCCAGGGGTATGGCCAGCCCTGACAGCAAGAAGATGGGTCCCAAACCACGCCATCTCGGCATTGCGGATGATCCCGGCGACCTTGGTCCGGTAGCTGTTCCACTCGGCCGGGAAGCCGTGAACCCTGACGCCCTTCCTCGTGCCCCATTCGGCACCGGCCCTGTCTGCGCCACGGGCGCCGCCGCATACAACTTCGATCTCCCCTTGCAGGCCAGCCGTCATCCGGTCGATCGCAGTGCAAGCCCACTCAATGTCGGCCGCATCCCGGCTGCCGGCGATAATCAGCCTCACCAGGCCAGGCCGCCGCCGCCTCAGCCAGAGGCCCGGAAGCAGGCAGTTGTCTGGCGCGCCGTCGAAGAGGGGCGCGATCTGGTCATCGGTGAAGCCAGCATTGTTGCAGCCGATCCGAGTCACTTTGAAATCCGTCTCGGGGTTCGCCCTTGCGTGGTCGAGGAACCTTCCGACCGATTCCGCGACTTCCTGTAAATCCATGGTGACGTACGGCGCACGCTTCGTTGGCAGAGCATATGCCCGCCCGGTCCGCCCCTCTCCGCAGCCCGTCACCGCGCCGAGATAGTCTCGTGCAAACCGGGCGGCCCCCTTTCCGTGGACACCTTCCAGATTGGACCCGAAAACGAATACGGCACCGCGGGATCTGCGGGCTTCACTGTCGTCGAGACAGTTCGGATAGCTTCCATGAGACATTGCCATCTTCCGCTCCAGTCGAATGTACATCACTATACAAACACAATGGTGAAAGCGACAAATAAAAGATCGTTTTATCTTGCTGTTTCCACTTTTGTTTTATATACTGATAGGAATTCAGGACATCAGGAGATAGATCATGCCGAAAGCGCAGGCCCCCGACTTCGCGCCGTCCGCCACTCCCGCTCCCTGGTCGATTTCGCTGCGAAACCAGGAAGCCGGATCCGACAAGGTCTACAACATCACGCTGCGCCCGGACGGAGACCTCTGGCGGGTCGACTACCAGAACGGGCGCTATGGGTCCTCTCTCGTAAGTGGAACCAAGACGGCATCGCCGGTGGCCTATGCCGAGGCGGCCGAAATCGCCACCAGCCTCCTGGTCAGCAAGCTGAAGGGCAAGTACCGGCCGATGGCGATGCCGGGTGCCGAAAGCGCCCCGGTCTATGTCGAGCCGAACGATACCGGGGTCAGGCCGCATCTCCTCTCGGCCATCGGCAAGGACGACCTTGGCGTCTATCTCTCCGATCCGACCTTCATGGCGCAGGAGAAAAAGGACGGGCATCGCCGCTTCATCCGGCACAACCCAGAAACCGGGACGACCGGCATCAACCGCCGAGGTCTCGCGGTCGGCCTGCCGCGCATCATGGTCGACGTGTTTGCCGAGTTCCCGATCGCCTTCCTGATCGACGGCGAGATGGTCGGGGAAACCTTCTGGGCTTTCGATCTTCTCGAGCACGGAGGGGACGATCTCCGTCCGATGGGCGCCGCCAACCGCTACCGCCGTCTCGAATCACTTTACGAGGTCATGTTCAGGAATCCCGCATTTCGGGAGATCGGGTTCAACCTGATCGACACAGCCTGGGGCGAAAGGAACAAGACCGAGCTCCTGCAGCGCGTCACGGCCGAGGGCGGTGAGGGCGTGGTCTTCAAGGAGCACAGCGCTCCCTACGTCGACGGGCGGAATGGGGACCAGCTGAAATTCAAACTGTGGAACGACCTGAGTGCGATCGCCGGCGACGCGAAGAGCGGCAAGCGCAGCGTCGAGATGAAGCTGGTGGACGACGCGACGGGCACCCTCATGCCGGTTGGATATGTCACCATCCCGGCCAACCACGAGATCCCGGCGCCCGGGACCGTCGTGAACATCCGCTACCTGTACGCCTATCCGGACGGGTCCCTGTTCCAGCCGCAATACGAGGGTGAGCGCAGTGACATCACGGCCGCCGAGTGCCTGGCCAGCCAGCGAGCATTCGCGCCGGCTGCCGCTCCTCAGGCCGCGATCGACAGCCCCGAGCCGGGCATGTGATGACCATGCAGGCGGGTCGGTTCTGGCCGGCCCGCGGGGCCGGCCATGCAGCCGCTCGAAAGATTATGACTTTTTTTGTTGACATAGGCGAACCCGATTCGTATTCAGGGTCCATGTTCACCCTTTGCGCACATAACGGCCTCGATATTTCCGCCGTCGCCGCGACGCAAACCGCCGCCCTTACCGGGTCGCGCGGTCATTGCGAAACCGTGCGCATGTTCGGCCGCCCAAATCCGCAGAAAGATCTACGGATTTCATGGAAGCCGAACATGGCTGAGCAGGGATAAGAAGCACCTTTTGCTTCCCTCCCCTGCTCAAACGAGCAAGGGGAGACCTAAATCCCAGTCCACTCGAGTCGAAGGACGAAGTTAGGGGCCTCAGGAGGGCAACAAGCCGGTCTCCGGATCGGTGGCAACCAATCGAGGCGATCCAGACAGGGTCGGCGTGCGCCTAGCGTCAGAGCACGAATGTCGAGACAGGCCCTGCTCTGGAAAAGCCACCCCTCGTCGGTGTGGTTTTTCCAGAGCACCCATTAGGGTGCTGGATCTTGGACGACCCTCCAGGTGGATCCGACATGAATGCCAGACCGGCTGGTGCATGCTTCGCGAACAGGTGATACCCTCCCCCTTCTGTTACCCCCGGCCCCGGGTCGGGTACAGATGAGACTTCTATGGGGATTCCACGCATGGGCTTCAGGTACCGCCGACGCATCAAGGTAGCACCCGGTGTTCGAGTGAACGTCTCGAAGACTGGAACTTCTCTCAGCCTTGGCGGTCGGGGTGCTACCTACAACATCAATCGTGACGGCGGCCGGGCTTCTTTCAGCCTGCCCGGCACGGGTCTCAGCTATACCGGGGCCCGCTCGGGGAAGGCCGGAGATCTTGCGATCCTTGTTGCGCTCTTCAGCGCGGCGATGCTGGCCTTTGTCATCTCGTTCCGGCTCTTACGATGGATCCTGCGCCTGCCGGGCGCGCTGGTTGCCTACCCGTTTACCCGCACCCCCAAGACGGCTGCTGACAGCGCGGGGCAGACAGCGACCCCTTCCGTGAAATCGGTTCTTGTGAGCGCCCCGTTCGGGCCGACAGGTATCGAAACCATCCCTGGATTGTCCGCCACTCCAGACGCCCATGCGGAGGCTGGACGCGCTGCAGCTCTGGCGACCGAGCTTCCCGCTGAAGCGGCGCCGCCCCGAACACTGCGCGACCGCGAGGATATGAATGAGATCGTCCGGCGGATCGCAATGCAAAATGCTGCCGCCGCGGCGCGGGCGCGTGCGGCTGGGCCAGCTCCCCGGCGGCAGCGCAGATCTCCTGTGGCTGACAGATCTTGATTTAGGAAGCGTGGCAGAGCCAGGCTGATTGCACCCGCTTGGAAGGCGGGAGGGCCTGGCAACGGGTCCCGCGAGTTCAAATCTCGCCGCTTCCGCCACCAACTCCGAAATTGCGGGCATAGCTCAGAGGTAGAGCGCCTCGTTGCCAACGAGGATGCCGGGGGTTCGACTCCCCCTGCCCGCTCCAGAGCTGCAGGACGAGCGTAAAGGGGAATGGAGACCCGCCGGATTGCAACCCCGGTCGCAAGCGGATCGAAACCGTCGGCCTGCTCCACGAATGCACCTGTAGCCCAACTGGATAGAGCACCCGGTTACGAACCGGGAGGCTGGAGGTTCGAATCCTCCCAGGTGCGCCAAACCTGCCCGATATCGGCCCGGCGGCCTCTTGCTTGCACGATCTGCACCTAACATCGGCAGACGAGCAACGCGATGGAGGCGATCATGCCGGATGAAAATGGGTTCGAGAGCGCCGCCGACCAGGCGTACAGGATGGCATCCCGCTGGGGTGGCGAATACGTTGTCGTTCGCATGCCGGACGGGAGCTTCGTTGCCCGAGGCGCACGGCAAAAGGACAGCCATGATCGCCCGACGGCAGAGGAAATCGGGCGGGTCATCTCGCATCGTCTGGACCAGCTCGAATGGCGGTGGGCAGACGGCAGGGCGGAAGAGCCGCCGGCCTCGCCCTTCGATCGGACGATCGTCAGCGCTCGGACGACCGTCCTCGCAACGCCTTACTGGTCGGTCGGGAGCTTGCAGCCCGCTTCGCGAGAGCTGGCGCAGTTGATGGCTCACGTGATGTCGATCCAGATTGTCTGGAATTCAGGCCGGCCAGATCGCGCAACCAAGCTGGTTATGGCAGAGCCGGCGTCTCTGGCCGACGATATGTCCGTGCCCTACGCGCAGTACATGGCCAATGTCGAACAGTCAGGCGTGGTCGACAAGGAGCTGTCACGGCTGCGCCGGACTATCGCCGCAGCCCGCCAGATCCTGCAGAGCCGCGAGCGTCGCGACGCCGTGGGCGCGAGCATGGATGTCATGTTTGGCCGGACACGGCTCCCGGAAATTGCGGAGCCGGGCGCGACGCCGGCCCCCTGATCACGCACACCCGGACGCTTAGCTCAGCGGTAGAGCAACGCCTCGACACGGCGTTGGCCGGTGGTTCAATCCCACCAGCGTCCACCAGTTCAAAGCTCCATTCGTTCATGGGTAGGATCGCGGCTTGTCACGCCGCCGAACCGGGTTCGAGTCCCGGATGGAGCGCCATAGCCTTCACGCGATCGTTAGGTGCGGGTTACTCGTCAAGAGGGGCATCATGGGCTCAACCTGCCGCGCTCGACTTGCTGGGCCGGATCTGATGCAACCTAATCTCAGGAGATCGCATGGCTGAAGAAGATGATCCCGATACCCGCCTTGAGGCGTATAGGCGTCGGGGGTTCTCCCCAATTGATCCACCACTCACAGAGCAGATGTCGGCTATGGACGGCCTGGACACTGAAAGTGAGTACCTGGTGGTGAGCGTCCACGCCTACCCGGCTGAAATATTCGAGGAAAGGACCCGACAGGTGAAAGTCGGATCTAGGAAAGTCCTCAAAAAACAGGGCCTCTTCAACAAGGAAATGGCCGAGGTCGACGAGTACATCTTCGAAACCCAGATCGAGCGCATACCGACCGGGAAATTCTACGACACCCACATCGACAAGGCGCGGCTGGCGAAAGATATCCAAGAAGCCTGCAACAAAATGCACCAGCTCGGATACGTCCTGCTCAGCCAATCCGAGGTCATCTCTGGCCGATACGCCTATAAGTTTGTGAATGACATCAACTTTGCAAATCGATACGCGGCCACCGGTGGCTTCGGATACGGATACAGCGTGACCGATGGCGTCGTTCTTACCTTTCGAAAAATGCGCGCGTAGCTCAGTGGTAGAGCAATCGGTTGATAACCGGTAGGCCGTTGGTTCAATCCCAACCGTGCGCACCAGGCATCGAAAACGCAGGGTCACGGGCTATCCGCGGTGACGTCGCCCGTCAAAGTCGAGTGCGAGCCCTGAGGCGGATCGACCCGAACAGTCGCAAAGCTTCAGACGTTCAAAGCGGCGGCCCTGCGACCAATGACTGTCCGGCGCAATGGCCGGCGAAGGCGTTGCTTGCACGCATCCTCGCTATCATGGCGCCGGAAATGGAGCGTGAGATGGGTATCGAGTATCAGAACACGGTTGGAATCCTGCATCCCGACATCCCGGCGAAGAGCGCAGGGCGGAAGGTCGGGGAGTGGAAGTACTCATATCCCGACATTCGCCAGGGCGGGCGGCCGACCATCATACCGATCACGATCCTCATGACATACCGGGGTCGGCGCGCCTCCTTCGCGGCCATAAGCGACCAGCTCCCCGACGATTACGAGCACTCGGACATCAACGAGCTGCATCGCCTCGTCTTCAATGCGCTCGAGGACCAGGCCCGCATCCTGACCGAAGTCGAATGGGAGGAATGGCTCGAGATCACCGTTCAGGGCGCCACGAAGAACACTCTCGAGTGCCAGGATCGCTACTCGGCTCTGCTCGCCGGCGACCTGAAGATCGAGGTGAACAGGATCAAGCGCGGTTTCCACCCGGAGACAGGTCTCCCCCTGACGGTGAACTCGAATGGGGTGGCGCTTCCGTTTCCTGAGCCGACAAGGCTCTCGGCCCCTCAAGAGCAGATCAGCGGCATGCGAATGTTGACACCCAAGGAGCGGTCATACGTGCCGGCCACACCGGAGAACATCCGGATCCTGAACGGCATTATCGACCGGATGGAACAGCTCCGCACCGGCCTGTCCGATATGCTCAGCCACGAGAACGTCGGAAATTCGCATGACATCGGCGAGGCGCCGATGGACCTTCTGCCATCACCCTGAGCCGGGACCACCGGGCTGCAGGGCGATGCGCCAGCCCGTTAGCTCAGAGGTAGAGCACCTGGTTTACACCCAGGCTGTCGGCGGTTCGATCCCGTCACGGGTTACCATTTTTGGCCAGTAGCTCAGCGGTAGAGCCCCCGACTGTTAATCGGGTCGTCGCAGGTTCGAATCCTGCCTGGTCAGCCAGATCGGAGAGGTGGCCGAGCCAGGCCGAAGGCACTCGATTCGAAATCGAGCAGGCCCTTCATAGGGGTCTCGCGGGTTCAAATCCCGCCCTCTCCGCCAACACCGGACCGGTAGCTCAGTGGCCAGAGCGGCTGGCTCTTAACCAGCGGGGCGTGGGTTCGACTCCCACCCGGTCCTCCAGGATTCCTCAGGATGTAGCTCAGCCTGGCTAGAGTGCCGCTTTCGGAAAGCGGAGGCCGCCGGTTCAAATCCGGTCATCCTGACCAGATTGCATGACGCTGCCGTGGCCCAGTTGGCAGGGCGCGCCCATGGTAAGGGCGAGGTCGCCGGTTCGACCCCGGCCGGCAGCTCCAAACGGGACATGGCTCAGCCTGGTAGAGCGCTCGCCTGGGGGGCGAGAGACCGCCGGTTCGAATCCGGCTGTCCCGACCATTCTCATCCGCAGTGCGGATCCTCTCTATGGTGGCATTAGCTCAGTCGGTAGAGCGCCGGTTTGTGGCACCGAAGGCCGCGGGTTCGATCCCCGCATGTCACCCCAACAGCCCCTTCGTCCATGGGTTAGGACGCCGGTTTTTCACACCGGCAAAACGAGTTCGAGTCTCGTAGGGGCTGCCAGATTTCGAAATATGTGCCTGTGGTGGAATGGCAGACACACCAGTCTGAGGGGCTGGCGGGAAACCGTGGGAGTTCGAGTCTCCCCAGGCACACCACCGATATGGACCGGTAGCGTATAGCCGGCTGGCGCTGGCAGCGGCTTTTTAACCCGCCCGCACGGAGTTCGATTCTCCACTGGTCCTCCAGCATCAACAAATCGCGCCCGTGGTGGAATGGTAGACACGCCGGTCTCAGAAGCCGGTGACCACGGTCATGGAGGTTCGAGTCCTCCCGGGCGCACCATCAGAAAGGAGGCCGCGCAATGAGCGCATTCACGACGTCGCCGCGGCGGCTTCAACCACTGACCGGGATATCTCCCCGGTAGTTTAGCGGCAGAACATCCGGCTTTGACCCGGATGGCCGAGGTTCGAATCCTCGCCGGGGATCCCCAACAACAGTGCGCGCATGGTGGAATCGGCAGACACACCGGCTTCAAATTCCGGCGGGCAACCACGCAGGTTCGAGTCCTGCTGCGCGCATTCTCCACCACCGCGGATGTGGCGGAAAGGTAGACGCACCGGACTTAAAATCCGGCGAGACATCATGAGGGTTCGACCCCCTCCATCCGCACCAGATCACCGGCCCTTTCGTCTAGCGGTCAGGACGCCTGGTTCTCAGCCAGGAAACGCGGGTTCGACTCCCGCATGGGCTGCCATCGCCATTTTACAGTGGGCCGCCACTTCGTCACGGCTTGATCGGGGCGAAGGGTGATTGATGAGGATCTTCCATTCGACCCCGTCATGGACCGGTCGTGAGGAAGCTCTTCTTGTAATAGGTCGGGTCTGCCTGGTTACCAAATCCACCCCATCCGAATTTCGAGCCGGTTCGAGGGTGGATCCATGTCTGAGTGCGTTTGCCGCACTGATATTCCGGTTTCCAGATATTCTGGCCATACTCGAAAAGGATAGACATGTGGCTGATGCCATGGGAGTTCATCCATCCGCCACAGTCGGGACAAACCGGTTTCCCAAGGCAGATGATTTTGAGATTTCCAAGGAGACCAATGTTTTGTTTTGCGTCTCCTGGGAGGTCGTTAAGTATAGCCCGGACAAGATACATCTCGGCGTGGAGCCCGTCAGGGACATCCGTCGCGTAGGCAAAATGCACCTCATGCGGAGGTAAAATATCAATTAGCTCGCCGTAAATCCGGTCTCCTGTTGGTATTGACGCCTTGTTTGTGCTTAGCTTCAACACAATAAACAAATGATTTACATTATTATACGTCCAGAATCCAATTGCTATTGTTTCTGTCCCACTTGCCAACACTTCATCGCCCTGGTTGTTCAGCATAGAAGTTATTCTTGTCCAAATGTCCTGTCCTATATTAGTCGGACCAATAAATTTTGCCTTTGCAATCCGATTTTCACGCTTTTGCTTGGGCGTAATTGTCATTGATTCCTCCTGATGTATTTCAGAACTTCATCTTCTGGCGACGCTTTGAGATTTTACTTAGGCTGGCACTTTGCTATTCTAGTTCGCGGATCAAGACCTGGCCTCCATCTGATCGGATAGCAGGGAGCCGCGAGCAATCATACAGAATTCCGGCGGATCGGGCGGGGTGTAGCTGAGCCTGGCAAAGCGCCTGCTTTGGGAGCAGGAGACCGCCGGTTCGAATCCGGCCACCCCGACCAGCAAGACGCGTCAGTAGCTCAACGGATAGAGCGTCCGGTTCCGGACCGGGAGGCTGAGGGTTCGAGTCCTTCCTGGCGCATTTCACTGCTAGACTGTCAGAATGCCAACAGCAGCCACCGAATGGTCCGTCTATCTCCTGGAGTGCAGGTCCGGCGCGCTGTATTGCGGCATCGCCGTGGATGTGTATCGCCGCTTTGCCGCCCACGCCGCCGGCAAGGGAGCGAGGTTCACCAGAATGGATCCTCCGGTCCGCCTGCTGCTCGTCGAGCCCTGCCCGGACCGGTCGTCCGCCCTGAAGCGGGAGTTCGAGATCAAGAGGCTGTCCCGCGCCAGCAAGCTCGCGCTCGTCGCTGATGCTGCGTCTGATGCCATGATCGTCGAGCAGGATGAGCCGCAGCCAACGGCCTGAGGTTTAGATCCAAACCAGGCCACCGCTAGGTCGAATGCATATCGGCCCGATACGATTCCGCCAGAGATCAAGAAAATCCATAGCTCGAGGCGGATATCATGAATGACCAGGCTCAACGAACCATCACACCCATCTGGCGTATCCCTCTGCCCGATTTCCTCACGAACAACGGCAGTCCGCGCATGGCCTCGGATGCCTTTACGGCGAAATATGAGGCGGACGTGGCGAAGAAGTGGCCATCCATTATGCTCGAGGCAGAGAATCTGCTGCAGGACGACAGTGTCCCGCTCCGTACGCGGGCCGGGCTTCCAGGTCTCGTCCTGAAGACCACCGGGACCAGCTGGGCAGGCGGCATCATCGCCGTCTGGGACGCCACGACACGCGACCTGATCGCCTGGCAAGATGGCGGTGTGCCCTATGTCCTGCCCCAGTTCAGGGGGCGCGGCATCGGTGGCGAACTGTGCCGCATCACGTTCGAAATCGGCCACAAGGATCGCAGGTCGGGGGTATTTTTCTCAGCCGGCGGACTGGCCTCCAGGAAGGCGGCTCATCGCGAGGCGGTGCGGGACGCCCTGCTCGCCGGCGAAATCGTCCCGCACGAGGTCCTGATCGACTACCCGGCTTTCGCCGCGGGCGATCTGAAAAGCCCAGCCGGGGCCGCACGCCCCGATCAGGTTACCCAGCGGGAAGAAGCCAGTCACGAGCTGTTCCCCTCGTCCTGAAGGGCCGGGCTCACCGAGAAGCAGGAGGATCGTTCACCGGATAACGACGGGGCACCGCCACGGTGCCCCAAGCAGCCAGGAGAGAGAGATGCTGGACGTCAACACGCAGAACCTCGATCAGCGCAGGGCACTGCTGCTGAACGGGGATTTCCGACCGATGTCGGTATCCCCGCTGGCAACCCTTTCATGGGAAGACGCCATATCCGGCGTACTGTCTGACCGGTTGACCGTGGTCGCCGAGTACGACGACTGCGAGGTGCGCTCGGCGAGACGGAGCTTCCGGATCCCGTCCGTGGTCGCAAGCCGCGAGTTCGTGAACCTGTCCCGCCCGGCGCCCAAGACCCGCTGGAACGTGATCCTCGCGTACCGCTTCACCTGCGCCTATTGCGGTGCCTCCAGACTTCCGGTTGAGGATCTGACTTTCGACCACGTGATCCCGCGCTCCCGCGGCGGCCCGTCGACCTGGATGAACATTGTCCTGGCCTGCAGGCCCTGCAATGAGCACAAGGCCGATCGAACACCTGCGGAGGCTGGGATGCCGCTGCTCGTGAAGCCTCACCACCCGACCAAGGCGAAGCTGAACGCCCTCGCCCTGCGTCACCTCGATCACAAGGCCAGCCTGCACCGGGACTGGGTCGACTACCTCTACTGGGACACCCGGTTGGAGGACTAAAGCGATGCCGCACTGCCCATCGGTGCGGCATCTAATTTCCCATGATTTTTATTGACTTGATGCTACCGTCAATGTATTCATGGCGCATGCGACAGACACGTCAGCATAGCGGCAGAGCCGTCAGCGATATGCACAGCACCGGGTGGTCGATCCTTTCGACGGCCGGTCAAGCCTGGTCAGGCGCCGTGAGGACGGCGGCCGGGTATCGCATGTTCGCGACACGCAGCCGGATGCGGGGGTAAGGGGCGATAAAGCCCCCTCCCCTGCTCAGACGAGCAAGGGGAGACCTAGATCCCGGTCCACTCGACTCAAAGGACAAAGCTAGGGGCCTCAGGAGGGCAACAAGCCGGTCTCCGGATCGGTGGCAACCAATCGAGGTGTTCCAGATCGGGGTTCAGTGCGCCTGGCGTAACAGCACGAAGCGAAAGCGCCCCGTTTCTGGACAGACCAAGTTCAACGGCTTGGGCTGTCCAGAAACATTCCCGGCCATCCCGGCAGGGCATCTGGAAATCGGGGAAGCGGCAGAGATGGCGCGCTGCGGCGGACTGTAAATCCGTTGCCGACCGGCAAGTTGGTTCGAATCCAGCCTTCCCCACCACCATCAGGCGGATAGCTTAGTGGCTAGAGCTGGCCGCTCATAACGGCCGTGGCGCCGGTTCGAATCCGGCTCCGCCTACCAGACGCGTTGCCTCCGTAGCTCAACAGGACAGAGCGGTCGCCTTCTAAGCGAATTGTTGCGTGTTCGAGTCACGCCGGGGGTGCCAGATCGCGGGTGTAGCTCAGAGGTAGAGCTCCTGCCTTCCAAGCAGGATGTCGTGGGTTCGATCCCCATCGCCCGCTCCACAATCACAAGAGTTCAAAGGATGGCCGCAATGTCAAAGCCGAAGAACGCGGTCACGATGATCGCACAGGGCCTGCTCTATGATGTCTGGGCCCTCCGCGGCGACCAGATCGGGATCGTCAGCCGCCGGAGCGGCGAGATCAGGACGATCCACGAGCGCGAGTGGAAGGGCGCACTGGGCGATCGCGTCGCTGACCCTGCCAATCCCACCATCGACGCCGTGCGCCATATCGATGCGGCCTGCAGGAGGCTGACGTTCAGGCCCGAACCGGCGATGTGAGTGCGGATTCCTTGCGGATCAGGGCGTTCAGCCAGGTGATGTGCTCCCGTCCCGGTTGCCGCCCGGCCGTTCGCCAGGCTTCGATCAACCCGAGACCCGGGAGTGCTTCGAGGAGCCGCTGAAGCCCCTCTTCATCGATATCCGTGAACCTGCGGCCGCCCTCGAACCTCTCGCCCCTTCCCGCCTTCATGCTGAGGTACCAGACGCCGGCGGGCCGCAACGACCGCGCCAGGCGTCTGAATACATCCAGCAGATCTGCTGGGCGGACGTGAAGCAGGGACGCACAGCACCAGATCCCGTCATAACGATCGACGTCCTCGACGGCCTCGAACCTGAGATGACGGACCGGATGCCCGAGCAGCTGCGACGCGTGCTTGGCCATGGCGGCAGATCCGTCGATGGCAGCAACCCGGTATCCGAGGTCGAGAAAGGCCCGTGCATCCCGGCCACTGCCGCAGCCGGCATCAAGAATATCCGCCGGCGGACACCTAACCTCGGCGAGAAAGCGAGCTCGCACTGGCTCCATTTCCACCTTGCCAGTTGCCTCCACAAAAGTGGCGGCATTGCCGTCATACCAGTCGATGCTGTCGGCCATCTCGCGCCCTCTTGGTCGTGGTGGCCTGATCATACTCTACAGGGGTCGCGAGATCCCAAGGAAATTGGAGGATAGTTTAGAGGTAGAACACCCGGCTCTGACCCGGGCAGCCCTGGTTCGAATCCAGGTTCTCCAGCCAACACAACATCGAGGGAGCGCGGTATGCCCGGGATCAGGGTCGTCGGACTTGAAGGTGTGCTCAGTGCGGTAAGGGCACGATACCCCACTGCCTGGCAGGAGGGCAGCACGGGGTTTTCGAGAACCTATTTCGTCAGGAAAGATGGCGAAGCTGTCCTGGTCGCGCGGGCAACCCCAAAACGATTTAGGGGTGATCCGTGGACGGAGATACCGTTCAACCTCGAGTTCGAGGAGCCTGAAACGCTCCCGGGGGTGGCCATGGCCACCCCCGGCGAATGACAGCGCGAATTTCGCCGGCGTAGCTCAGGGGTAGAGTACCCGCCTTGTAAGCGGGTGGTCGGGGGTTCGAATCCGCCCCGCCGGCACCATGGCAGGCTCGTCTCTAGGAGCCGGCTGCGACCATGCGGAAATATCCGTGCGAGCCGCCGCACGATTGGTCGTATTGGTCCTCGTAAATGGCGACGGCGAAATATGGCATCTCGGCATTCGCTACCGCAAAGGCGCGGCCCTGCCGATCGAGCGGAATCCTCAGGATCTGCTTGTCCATGGCAAGCGCAAGGGACTTCACCGCGATGTCCCACTTGCCGTAGTAGTCACCGTCCAGCGCGTCTTTGTAGACCTGTGCGCCGACACAGTGGCATACGCCTTTTCCCTGGGGCTTCTCGGCAAACTTCGCACCCCTTTCGCATGCTGTCTCCATGCGGAAGGCAAACAGCTTGGCCTGATCGGCCGAGCTAATCTGCGGAGGGGGGACAGGGTCAATCATCTGTGCACGCGCCGCGGCAGGAGCCACAAGCAGTGCGGCAAAAACGAAGATCCTGATGGTCATGCTCGAGCGTAATGTCGAGATCCGCCCAGGGTCAACAGGAATCCACTGGCTGCCATCAATACCGGGCAGCCCTCAGGAGCCACGGCTCCTCCAATCACGCCAGGATAGCTCAGCAGGTAGAGCAGCCGCCCGAAAAGCGGTGTGTCGGTGGTTCAATTCCATCTCCTGGCACCAACAACAGGTGGGGTCGACGGGCACCGTGTCGCGCAAGTGACCAGGACCGCCCTCCTTCACCTGTCCTTCAACGGAAGCGTGGCCGAGCGGTCTAAGGCATCCGCTTTGAAAGCGGGCAGGCGCTACGACGTCTCGCGGGTTCGAATCCTCGCCGCTTCCGCCATCACCTCCAAGGAGACCCGACAATGATCCGACCGTCCCCTCCCGAGATCAGTACCAGGCCCGCCGATCGGGGCGGGCCGTCTGGAGGATCTCGACATGAAATCAGAGGCACGTGGCCGGGCGTGGCGCCGGCATAATCGCGATCGCATGATCTGCCGTGCGATCGGCATCGTCAGCCGCGAACAGCCTTGCGGGACGCCGGACGAGATCCGGCGATCGGCGCTGCTGAGGGCCGACAACTTGCGGGACTGCACATGCTCTGCATGCGGCAACCCGCGGAGATACTGGAAAAGCCTGACCCTGGCGGAGCGCCGCGCGCGCAGCGCCGGTCGGCAGGATGGTACCGACTAACCGAAACGGGCCCGTGGCTCAGCGGCGACAGCACCTGCTTTGCAAGCAGGCAGACGAGGGTTCGAGTCCCTCCGGGTCCACCAGACTTCCCGGGGCCATAGCTCAGCCGGGAGAGCGCGTGAATGGCATTCACGAGGTCGGCGGTTCGACCCCGCCTGGCTCCACCAGTATAGGAGACGTGGCCGAGAGGCCGAAGGCACCGGTTTGCTAAATCGGAGGGCCCGAAAGGGCTCCGCGGGTTCGAATCCCGCCGTCTCCGCCATACCCTTTCAAATATGGTTAGCTAATATTGCACACCATCGCGCTGTTAAGGCTCACGCCTGCGTCCTAGAACCATTTTTGGAGGGGCGGGTATGTGCCATCAGAAATTTGCTGGCTTTTGAGTTTCAGTTGGTCATTTGCTTCGATCTCCGCATGCAGAGACTCACACAACGATTTCCAGCCGGGCCAATACGCGTCAGAATCTTTTTTGGCCCACATGTTTTTATCCCAGATATCTTCCCACCAATGCAATTTTGCTATTGATCTGTCGAATATAGCGGATCGATTCACCTGACCTTCACTCAATTCATTCCATATATTGTCTGATACAATATGACTCGAGATCATCGTATCAGATAGCAAATTTGACTTTGTATAAAGCCTGTAAAGTGCTTTCCAGACCAATAGAAGGTGAACCAGATCAAATCTACCCCCGGCACCGGTCTCAGCACTAACATGGTAAGGTGTGTGAAAGGCATCTGTCTTCACGCCCCACTCCCGGACCACCATCAGTTCGCCAGCCTTGCTGTTCCGCCGCACAAAGTGCAGGCGCTTCAGACCTGTAGGGCTGTCGTTATCCACGCCAAGCAACCAGAGCGCCCCCTCAGCCGGCTCGAGCGGGATCCGCTGGTTCCGAATCAGATATGGCGCGCCTCTGCCGAAATTGAGCCATTCGTTTGACACACCGCACCACTCGGCGATCGCCTCCACCTGGCTCATCGTCGGTTCCGCCACCCCCTCGAACCACTGGTCCACGGGAGTCACAAAATCGAGTCCGATACCTCGTGCGAGGTCCGCATGTGTGAACCCCCCTCTATCCTCATACTTACTCGGCGGGGTTTGAGCGGCCAGCGCCAGAGCGGCCTGGAGCCGCGCAGACAATTCGGCGAGTCGGCCGTGCATACTTGGCCTTTTCACCCACGCGTGGAGAGCCTCTCTGGCCTCTGCCTCCATGGATCGTCGGTTTTGAACCGCGAGCTCCTTGAGCTGCGCGACACCAGACTCATCAAGGCTTCGGATTACTATTTGTGCCATTTTTGGTGCCTTTGCAATCAGAATGCAATCAATGTTGATAGCATATCGCCCCATGTCAAGCCCTTTGGAGGACGGAATGAGCAAGCCTCGCTTGGCGCAAGCCAAGCCAAAGCCCCGGAACCACATGGTCCGGGCACTCCACGATCCTCTCTTCCGGTCGCGCTGCGTGCCGACGAAGAATGCGAAGCTGCAGATCCGACGGAAGGGTTGTCTGCGCCGGCAGCTCGCTGCCGCAGCCGACCTTTTCGCCGGATCCCGGCAACTCATGCTGCCTTAGCTCAGATGGCCAGAGCGCCGGTCTCATAAGCCGGATGTCGGTGGTTCGATTCCACCAGGCAGTCCCACGATGGGCGTAGTGCTAACTGGAAACACGCCGGTCTCCAAAACCGCGCAACGCGGGTTCGATTCCCGCCGCCCGTGCCACCCCCTCGCCGCCGTAGCTCAGCAGGTAGAGCAGCCGTTTCGTACACGGCAGGTCGCCGGTTCGACCCCGGCTAGCGGCCCCACAACGACTTGCGAAGCCCATTACGGCATCGCAAAATAAAGGACGTTGGATCCTGGACTCAAATCGTGGTCGTTGCTGACATGATGGCGCCGGACGGGCGCGTATTCCTGAAGAGTGAATTCGCGACGGCGGATTCCAACTGGCCGTGCTTCTCATACTCGAAGCGCAGCCTCGGCGATTTCCTTCGCAGGGAGTACCGGACGGGCCGCGATGTCGTCGTCTATGCTGGAACCGGTGACCCAGAGCGGACGGCCGACCCCGCACATCGGAAGCGCCTGCTCTCGGCCGTCAGCGTAGATCCATCCTCGGAATACGAGACGAAGCGCATCGTGCCACCGGAAATCTGGGAACGGGTCGCACCCAGGTTCGGCGGCAACCCATGGCAGTTCTCGATGCTGATCGTTCGGGCCGCCACCATGACCCGTCGCCCCTTCCCCGCCGCCCAGGATGTCGCACCGGGCGCCTATGCAAGCCTGGGGCAGCCGCGGTACCGCGGCAACGTGGTCGAGGTGTTGGGACGCGAGCGGGAGATCATCATGGATCTGCCGGTCACCCGGGCAGAGCTCAACTTCACCGAGGCTGCCCGGCATTATCTCGACACGAGGGCCGCGGTCGCCGCCGAAACGCCGAAGCTGGTCAAACAGGCCGCCTACAGGATGGCCGAGCGGATCGCCCAGCGCATCGCCCGCAGCGGCACTGTTGATCCGCGGACGAACCCCGTCCGGTTCGGAGCCAATATCAGCGACACGATCGTGATCATCACACGGAAGTGGATGCAGGAGCAGGGCGGTCTTTGCGCCCTCTGTGGCACAGCCCTGGAAGCCACGGATCATCCGCTTCTGCAGCCATCGCCTGACCGGATCGACAGCTCGATCCCGAGCTACGCGGCGGACAACCTCCAGATAACCCACCTGGCCTGCAATCTTGCCAAGAACGCCTGGTCGAATAACCAGTTCGCGGAATGGCTGGAGCACGTGCGCGGCACGGGGACGATCCAGACCGAGAAATAAGCGACAGACAGGCGCATATTTATTGAAATCATAACGACGTTTTTATATACTTCGAGCCTCTTCGAAGGAAGGAAGGCTCATGCCAGACACGAATATCGGCAACATCGAGAGCGTCAGCTTTTCGGACACCCTCGCCGAGCGTTATCTCGCTTATGCGCTATCGGCGACGATGTCCCGCTCGCTGCCGGATGTCCGGGATGGGTTGAAGCCGGTCCACCGGCGCCTCGTCTACGCAATGATGCAGCTGAAGCTCGATCCTGGATCGGGCTACAAGAAATGCGCGCGCGTGGTCGGCGACGTGATGGGCAAGTTCCACCCCCATGGCGATAGCTCGATCTACGAAGCCCTCGTCCGCCTGGCTCAGGATTTCGCCTCCCGCTACCCGCTCGTGGACGGTCAGGGGAATTTCGGGAACATCGACGGCGATAATCCAGCCGCGATGCGCTACACCGAGAGCCGGCTTACCGCCGTCGCGGCGGCCCTCATGGAAGGCATCGACGAGGACGCGGTCGACTTCCGGCCCACCTATGACAACGAGGAGCGCGAGCCGGTCGTCCTTCCGGCGGCATTCCCGAACCTCCTGGCCAACGGTGCGACCGGCATTGCCGTGGGCATGGCCACCTCGATCCCGCCGCACAATGTCCGCGAGGTCTGCCGGGCGGCGCATCACCTGATCCACTACCCGAGCGCGTCGGTGGCCGACCTGCTGGCGCTGATGCCCGCGCCTGACTTCCCCACCGGTGGCCAGATCGTGGACGACCCAGCTGCCCTGTGCGCGATCTACGAGACCGGTCGCGGGGCGATCCGCCTGCGGGCCCGGTGGAGCCGCGAGGAGCTTGACGGCGGTGCGTGGCAGGTCGTCGTGACCGAGATCCCCTACCAGGTGCAGAAGTCCGCGCTGATCGAGCAGATCGCCAACCTGCTCGAGAACAAGAAGGTGCCTCTGCTTGGCGATGTCAGGGACGAAAGCTCGGATGTCGTGCGCATCGTTCTCGAGCCGAAATCGCGGGGCGTCGATCCGGAGCTCCTGATGGCCAGCCTGTTCCGGGCCAGCAACCTGGAGACCCGGTTCAACTTCAACATGAACGTCCTCGACGCCAACCGCACCCCCCGGGTGATGGGGCTGCGTGAGATCCTGCAGGCGTGGCTCGATCACCGCCACGAGGTCCTCGAGCGCCGCTCCCGGCATCGGCTCGAAGCGATCGCCAGGCGGCTCGAGATCCTGAATGGCTACCTGATCGTCTACGTCAATCTCGACGAGGTAATCCGCATCATCCGCGAGGAGGACGAACCGAAGCCGGCGTTGATGACGGCGTTCGGCCTAACCGAGGTGCAGGCCGAGGCGATCCTGAACATGCGGCTGCGCAGCCTCCGCCGGCTCGACGAGATCAGCCTGCGGAATGAGCATGAGCGGCTCACCGCCGAACAGGCCCGGCTGCATGGGCTTCTGGCTTCGGCGGATCTTCGCTGGGCCGCGATCGCGTCAGAGCTCGAGGGTACTGCGGACCGATTCCGCGACCCGCGGCGTTCTCTCATCGCCCCTGTCGCCGACGTTGACGAGGCTCTTCCGGCCGCCGCTGTGATCGAGAAGGAGCCCGTTACGGTGATGCTGACGCAGATGGGGTGGATCCGCGCGGTCCGCGGGCATGTCGCCGTGGACGCCCTGCCAAAGGTGAAAGACGGCGACGCCCTGCACCTCATCTGCCACTGCCAGACGACGGACCGGGTGACCCTGCTCGCCGCGGGCGGACGTGTCTTCTCGGTCGGCGCCGGTGACCTGCCGCGGGGCCGCGGCGATGGCCAGGCGCTGAGACTGCTGATCGACCTGGACATCCAGGACAGCGTCCTCACGATGTTCGTCCCCGACCCCGGGCAGCGCTACCTCCTCGCCCGGTCCGATGGGCGCGGCTTTGTCACGGCGGGGACCGAGCTCTCGGCCGAGCGGAAAGCCGGGAAGGTCCTGGTGGTCACGCAGCCCGAGGCACTGGTCGCCTTCTGCAAGCCGGTCACCGGAGATCACGTCGTGCTGGTCGGCGAGAACGGGAAGATGCTGGCCTACCCCGTGTCCGAGATCCCGCAGATCCAGCGCGGAGCAGGCGCGATCCTGCAGCGCTACAAGAGCGGGGGTCTGCGCGACCTGCAGATCTTCAACCTCGCTGACGGCTTCCGCTGGGTCGCGGGCGGCGCGGCGCGCACCGAGGCCAACTCGGCTTACTGGGTGGCCGGCCGGGCGACCCAGGGGAAGGCCGCACCGAAGAAGTTCCCCGTCAAGGACGGGTTCGGCCTGCCGGGCTGATCGGCCGGTAGCTCGCGGCGACCAGGATTTCATCGATCCTGGTCGTGTAGCGCGGCGATAGGCGCATCGCCCTCGCCTTCCATGGCCGCTCGATCCCGGCCGCGAGAGGCCGTATCGTGTCACGGCCGAACCGGGCATTGATCGCATCGAGCGCCCCCATGATGCGCTTTGACCGCGCGGGTTCTCGCGTCGGGAACAGGTTCGCCGGCTGGCTGGCCTCATCGACGAGATCGAGCAGCATCACACCGGTCTTCGCGTAGCTGAGACCAGGCCGCCAGATCGGCCGAAGCAGCCGCAGTGCCTCGCCGATCAGCGCGAGGGTGTCCGATGTGGCCTCGATGCGGGCGCTGTTGCGATTGCTGTACCACTCCCCCTTCCCGAAAGGCGGGGTGTGCAGGAATACCGTCATTCCTGTCGCCTGCAGGCCGGCCTGACGAAGCTTCTCGGCCGCGCGCGTGGCATAGGCCGCCAATGTCTCGCGCAGCTCGCCCCACTCGGAGACCGGGCGCGAAAAGGCCCGGCTCACCGTAATGCCCTTTCTCGGCGGGGCCATCATGCTGATCGGCAGGCAGGATACCCCACGCAGCTCGGCCTGCACACGCGCGCCCACCACGGTCATGGTATCCCTCACCTTGCGGGAATCCATCGCGACCAGGTCGGCAATCGACCGCACACCCATCCGGTGCAGCGTTTCCGCGGTCCTCCCCCCAATCCCCCAGACCATCGATACCGGCAAGTCCGGATAGACCGCCTCCCGCTCCAGTGGGTCCCGCAGATCGCAGACTCCGCCGAGTTCTAATCTGTCCTTTGCCAGCTTGTTCGCCAGCTTGGCGATCGTCTTGCTGGGCCCGATCCCGATGCATGTCGGGATCTTGGCGACCCGGCGCACCTCCTCGCGCAGCGCGCGGCAGAATGCCGGCAGGTCGGCGGCCACATCTCTCAGGTCGAGGAACATCTCGTCGATCGAGTAGGGCTCGACCCGCGGCACCCGACTGACCAGGATGTCGTACATCCGGCGGCTCATATCGCCATAGAGGCTATAATTCGAAGAGCGCCAGTCGAGGTCAGCCGCGTCGCGCCGCTCGCGGACCAGGTGCCACGGCTCGCCCATCGCCACGCCGCGCTCTTTTGCTTCTGCCGAACGGGCGATCACGCACCCATCATTGTTCGACAGGACGACAAGCGCCCGGCCGCGCAGGGATGGCGCGAAGGCGCTCTCACACGACGCATAGAACGAATTCCCGTCGATCAGCCCGAAGACAGCCATGGTTGTGTGCCTCAGATCGTCGTCCGGACGAGTGCACGGGCGACGGCCCAGACTTCCGCGTCTTCCGGGACCTCCCGGCCAGAATCAGCCCCCTCTCCGCGGATCCACCATGCGCCGCCCCGGCGCTCGATCTCGGCGACCAAAACATCCCCATCTACCATGACCACGACAACCGCCCCATCAAATGGCCGCTCCGCCGCATCCGTAATCAGGATATCGCCAGACCGGATGCCCCGGCCGATCAGGGCATCACCAGACACGCGCACGGGGTACCGCCCGGGTTTGCGGAGATCCAGGGCCTCGGAGAGGTCGATGGGGCCGTCCAGGTGATCGGCCGCCGGCGACGAGAAGCCGGTCGTATTCCCACCGTTATATGAGCGCCTGACATCCATACCGACCTCCGATTCCCGGAACATAATGAGAACATCGACAGCCGGTCAAGCCACCAGACTTGCGAATCCGACAGTATTTGACTCGAACGGGCTCGGCGCATACAGAAAAGCACGTTTTCACGACACAAATTCGAGGAAATTGTACGATATGCCAAAGCTTCCGAAGAAATCTGCAAATTCAAGGAAACAGACCACCGCACGCGGCGAGAGGCCCGCCCGGCGCGAAGCCAGCAAGCCGCTCGCGCGGTCAGATCGCGAGATAGCCGGGAAATCCGCACGAGCGGGGCGTGAGAAGCGCGAGGAGGGCGCGACGGTCCAGCGCCGAAAGAGACCCAGCCGGGCGCTTCCAGCCAAGCCGCCTGCCACGATTTCAGTGAGTGCAGCACGGGACAGGATGACAGGTCTGGTCGATTCGATCATCTTGCATGGCGGATCGACAAACATCCTCTACCACGACAAGGTCGCCGCAACTCTTGCACCACCTGAGGCTGTTCCCGCGGATCAGATTACGAGGGAGTTCACGGTGGACGGCTTGAAAAAATTCCCTCGTGCACTCACAGGGGTTGGTCTCGCGGGGCCCTACGCGCTGGTGCGCAAGGGCGAACGCGTGGCCGTCCTCTACGCACCCACGACTGCCGAGAGCGGTGTGCTGGCAGAAGACCAGATCGCGCTCACCATTCGGACGATGGCGGACGCGTGGACATCTCTCGGCAAACACATCTCAACGGCCAAGGACCACATCCGCGCCGTCAACCGCCTGCGAGCCAACGCGATCGAAGCCACACGCGCTCAGATCGGCCTACTCGAGCGGTCAGGGCGGAAAGATCTCGCGCGCCAGCTCCGCGAAGACATCGACGCGATCGAAGCCAAGGCCGCACGCGACGGATTCGTATAGAAGGGCGGGCAGCCTGACCGGGCTACCCGGTCTATCTTGAACCAGCCCGATGTAAACACCGTCGGGCTGGTTGAAGTCCTCAGGCGGACTCCATCTCGGCGCTGATGCCGGCATAATGCCGGCCTTCGGCAATCTCCCGGACCAGGTCTTCCACGGCGCCTGCCGTGGCGTTCTCTTCGCTGACGTCATCGGACTGCATCGCGGCAAGCTTGGCGCGGCGATTGATCTCCTTCGCCGCACTTCCGCCGGGATAGGCCGCTCCGAGCAGGCGGCGCGCCTCGCGAGGTCCGAGAATCTCGGAGAGGCGCGAGCGGATGGCGCGGTCGATCTGGCTGGTCGAGTAAGCCCAGATCTCGCGCGGCCCCAGAGTGTTGAGCAGCACGTGCTCGTGCTGGCCGTCTCGCATGCGGAAGAGGCCGAGAACGGGTGCGCCATCCCGGCCGGGCCCAAGGACGGTGCGCCGCAAGGCGCCCTTGGCGGATTCAGACAACCCGAAGACCTTCACGGCCTCGTCAACCTCAAAATCGCGCCCAACGCCGCAGATCCAGATGTTCGACGTCGCCTTGACCATGTCCTCGTCGAAGTCCTGGTACTGCTGCGATGCAACCGAGACGTGCAGGCCGTATTTCCGCCCTTCGCGCATGAACTGCGTGGCCATCCGGCGGACAATGTTGACGCCGGTCGTACGGTGGAACTCGTCGAACACGAGACGCTTCGGCGTCTCGTTCAGCATCCTGATCTCCTTGGCGTGGTATTCCCTGAACTCCTCCGGGAAGTAGGCCAGGTCATCCTTGGTCATGAAGAAATCCGACGACGTCAGATGCATCGCCAGCAAATACATGATGGAAGTCTGCTTCAGGTTCGTCTTCGGGGCGAGCTCCGTCAGGTCGATGCCAAGGACGCGGGCGCTGCTGACGTCGATCTGGGTCGGGCCGTCGAGAATGGGGTATTCGTTCTGGGCGCCCTGGATCATCCGCTCGAATGTCTTGGTGAGCGACACGCCGTCCTGATCGGAATAAAGGGCCGTGATCTGCGGCTGGTCCGTCAGCAGAAGGTCCGACATCTGCGGCACCGCGTAGCGCTGAGCGATCTTGGCCTCACGCGGTGCGCCGCGAAGAAGCAGCGCGCGGGCCACCCCGTACCATGTCCGGCATTCGCTGTCCGGGATATTGAGGTGCTCGATCATGAAATCGACGTCGAAGTCCTCGCCCCGAACGTAGCGCCTTGGGTTGCCGCTGCGGGGGTCCTCGCTGGCGATCTCGTAGGCGAGGTCGATGATCCGCCCTACTAGCTCGATCATCCCCGGCGGCGTGCTGATGCCGCCTTCCTGGTCGGCCGGCGAGGCCATGATGCTGATGATCGCGACAATCAGGGCGCGCTGCTGCGGGAGAGGCTTCTGCAGTCCGAGCGGCAGGTCGAAGGGGTTGATGCCGTCCTCGCGCAACATGCGCAGCCGCCGGAACAGGACCTGCTGCTTCATCTCCTCGGGAAGGACATCGCGCAGCAGGTCGAGTGGCCCTTCGATCGACCCGCCGATATCGATCGTGGCGAGCCGCGGCAGCACAGGCATGCCCGTTCGGGTGGAGTTCGATGACAGCACGAAGGCGGTCGCCAAGGAGTTGAGCAGGACGGATTTGCCCCGGCCCGGCGCGCCATAGACGATCTCGGACCATGAATCCTGCAATGGGGAGGCAATCTCGAACGGGAACGGGCGGCCGTCACGCGTCCGCAGCACGAAGCTCCCCTCATCGAACGGGCTGGCTTCGCGCATCCATGGCAGGACGTACAGGATCTCCTCGATGGGGGCGATCCCGGCTGGTGCCGTCGACCTGACATCGATTGCCGGCACGCTGGACAGCACCCCCTCGAGGCGATCACCACAAACCGTGCTGGTGGAAATCGTGCCCCAGTTCTCGACGGCGCGCTGCAGGCGGCTGACACGCTCCTCGATCAGCTGCACATCTTTCTGAGGGCCCCAGGTAGCGAAGGAGATCCGGGTCCTGACCGCGGCGCCGTCATTATCGGCGTAGTCGCGCAGAGACTGAATGGCATCGCGATAAAGTGCTGACTGCGTGGCACCCAGCTTGAAGGGAGCCGTAAGACCGGCCACTGCGTAGTTCACGAGCGTTCCGACATTCGAGAGGCCGCTGCCCTCGATCAGGAAGGATGCACGCCAAGGAGGCTCGTTACCCATCCCGCGCATCGCGGCAATCAGACGGTTGAAAGACCTCAGCTTCACCGGGCCGCGTGTGATATCAACATTGGCATAGCGCCGACCACGGATGACGACCCCGGGGCCGCTATCCTCGATAGCGCCCTCGTCAAAGATCTGCTTGCGCAGCTGCGGCCACATGACATGCGATGCGTCCGGTGCCGGTGCCCCAGGATAGGTCATCCAGGGCATGCGGCCGCCGGCAGATTTCGACGCCTTGGGGTTTGTCACCTCGGGAACGATTAGCGTGTAGCCGTCATGCCCCATGCCAGGGTAAAGCGCATCACGGATCACCCTGGCGGCGCCATGGATGGTGAGCGGCACAACCCTCACCGCCGCCTCCTCGTTGCGAGACAGCTCGAAGGTGACCGCATTGACATACTCGTTGTGCCGCGCGGCCAGAGTCTTGCTCACCCGGTCCAGTGCCTGGGCGTCGACAGCCCGCGGCCACCAGGACGGCCGCGTCTCCTGCATCTCCTCACTGATCCGCTTGCGCTCCAGCCCGCTGAGAACGGAAGGTCTCGTCCAGAGCACGATATGGGTGGCTTCCCGCACCACGTATCTGCGCATGTGCGAGACGCGCTCGTCGAGGATGTCGTGCATGCCATCCATCTGAAGCGCGTCCGCCACGCCGCGCGCGGGGGCAACGGCAGCCTCCATGATCGCGCCGGACTGGTCGGGGTCGCGCTGGAAGCAAAACTGCATGGCATGGCCGCTCGAGGTCATGAACGGTGTGAACGTCTCGGCGGCGTGCTTGCAGAATCGCACGAGATCGCCATCGCTACCAAGCGCGCTGGTGCCGCGGACCTCGAGAACCGTCGCGAGCGAGCCGTCCGATCCGACAAGGTTCCGCTCATACCCGGTCTCAAGCAGGCAGAAAGACGCCATGGGCCGGCTGGTGATCGTGTCCGCCACAGCTTTGGAACGACGCAGGAAGCGGCTCAGCGATGATTTTGCCATAGAAATTCGATACCCCTAATTTCAAGCCAGTCTATGAAATTCAGGAACCGGATTGCAATGGGAATCACTGAGCGAGTTGGCGAATATCGAGCGGGTTCACGTTGGACCAGTTCACCGCCCCGGAGATGGAGGCGACGACGAGCCCGTCTGACCTCACGATTGAGGTATGGGGCAGCACGGAAGCGCGGAACGCCGCGAACGCGGTGTTGTCAGGGCAGGTCAACACTGGCAGTCCAACGATCTCATGCCGGGCGTAGAACGCCTTCACTGCAGCGGCGCCACCGCTGTCGCACGCGATCGGCAGGAAGTTGATGCCATAGATCGAAACCGTCTTCGCCAACGCGATCAGGCTCGGCATCTCCACGGCGCAGGGCTGGCACCAGGTGGCCCAGAGGTTGACGATGGCGCCGCTAGCGGCCAGCCCGTTCAGGTCGACCTCGTCGTTCTGACTGTTATCCAGACGGAACCAGCCTGGCCTGAACGGCGCCGAACGGGGGATGTCCACATCATGCAGCATCGACCTGTCGAAGGCAGTGGCCGGAAAAGCGGCCGCGGGCACCCCTAGCGCCGCAGCAAGCGCAGCGGCACTGCGCAGAAACCCGCGGCGATCCCGCCGCTGTGCGAGAACCTGGTGTAGTGGCCCGTCAGGCTGGGGCGAGCGCTCCATCACGCGGGGAGATCGATCAGGTCGGTGAGATCGGGTTCGTCGCACTCTCCAGAAGGGTCGATCGCCTCGACTTCTCCGAGCACATGACCGGGGCGATTGGCGCCGAATACGTCCTGGAGGATGTCTGCCACATCTTCCTTCAACCCCTCGGCTGTAATGTAGCAGCTCGGCACCTCGGAAACCAGGACGCGGCGCCTCATCCAGTCCTCGATATTACGAAGGCGCACGTGCTGTACGCCGAAGACATAATCGAACGCGTTCATGCGGCGAGGCAGCCGTCTCCACATGTGGCCGATCCCGATCCCGCGCCACGCACTGTCGAGGGCAAGCGCGACACCGTCACACCCGTTCGCGGCGCGCTCAGATGAGATACCGGCCGCCAACAGGGCCTTCTCGATCTTGGGGTGTGACCTCCGGGCGAGAAGGTAGGCCCCAATGATACGAGTTCCGATGCGAGCGACAGGGCTGATGCCGTAGTCGATACGGGCGCCGCCGATCACCGGCTCAACGATTTCCCGCCCCGTGGCATGCTCGAACGCGTCCTCGCAGACGGCAATAACGGCCCTGTAGTTTTCCGGCGTTTCGACCCGGCCGAAGCTGAGAAGTTCACCGCCATGCAGCCCCGTAAGTCCGAGACGGGCTTTCACGAGATCGCCGTCGAAGCCGTCGGGGCCGGTGCCCAAGTCGACAAAGGATCGCGGCTCGAGACCAAGGCCCACCCCACGATCCTCGTATATTTTGGCGACACTTTCGTATGCCGCGATTTCGATTTCCTTCATTTTGTCCTCTAGTTCAGGTCTGCGTTGACCATTGTCGCGGATGAGTCGTTCTGCGCGATGACGACCCAAAGACCATGGCCCCGCGGCTTCCGCGCCTCGCTGCCCGCGAGCGCAATCACTCTGTCCGCATAGCGGATGGACTGAGGCGGCGGGTGTCCGGAAACAACAGCCGACGGCCCGGCGTTGTAGGCAACCAGCGCCTTCCTGACCGATCCAAAGCGAGAGATCAGCATCGCCAGGTAATGAGCTCCGCCGGAGATGTTCTGGCGCCGGTTCCACGCATTGACATTGAGGACTTTTCGCGCCGTTGTCGGCATCAACTGCATCGGCCCGATCGCGCCGGCGGAGCTGACAACGATACGCGGGTTGGCATGCGTCTCGACATGCACCACAGCGGCGACGATACGAGGGGAAACGCCGTACCGATGAGCAGACGCCTCGACAAGCGGAGTATACGACCCGGCCAGATCGCGCAGGCTCTGCTTTGGGCTGACGTCGTGAAATCCGATCGGCGCGCCGACATGTGCGCCTCCCGTCATCGTCGCGCGCGTCTGCCGGACGACTGCAGACATCGGGATCGTCGCCCGCCGAGCAAGGCTGCTCATCAGAAACCTTGCGGGCCGGTTCATTGTGGCTGCAAGCTGGCACGAAATCCCACCCCCGGGGCGCGCTGCGGCCTGGGCCCATCCAGTCAGCCCCGTGACAAGGACTGCTGCCACAAATGTGGTCAGGACACGCCGGCTTTGCGTGAATACCATTCGGGATTTCGAAAACAAAACATCGGCTCCTTGCAGTGCTGCATGGATTATACCTTATGCCTTGTTATGTGACCTAGCTTTTTATATTGCGTTGATCGTCCCGCCTGCAAGCTGATGTCCAGCGCGGACTTCACCCTCGCTCGGAACCGCCCTCAGAAGGACATTTCTGCCGCCGGCGACAGGTTCTGCGCCAGGGGTGCGAAAGTGGTCCGCAGGATGGCTGCGGCACAGTCCTCGGGCGAGGCGGAGCCTTGGAAAATATCTTCTGGTGCCGATGCAATCAGACCAGCAAGATGCTGATGGGTTGTCCTGGAAAGGTCTTCCCGCGCAAAGGAATGCGTCGCGACCTCATCCGGGGTTGGCAACCAGGCAAGACCTGGGTCGGGGCGGGCCTGGATCCCCGCCTGGCGGACGTGGTGCGACAGGATGGCGTCAGCCATTGCCAGGGATGCAGATGCGCATGGCAAGACGGTGCTGCGGGTCGCCCTGATCCTGGCCTTCTGCGCCAAGTAGCCACCCCACCATATCGGACGACGCAGCAGGGAGATGCCGGGGAGCGTGGGCAGTGTCGGCCGCCGATCGCAGATCACTGCGACCTCGAGTCGGATGTGGCGCTGCATCGTCAGGCCACTGTCGACCAGGGCCGACCCGCCGACCTCTACCAGGGGCAGGTTGCCAAGAGCCATATAGAGCGCCTCGGCCACCATTGTATTCGCGGCGTCGGGGTTCTTGAGGAGATTGAAGTAAACCCCTGTTCGGCCGAAATTCTCGACTAGCCCCTTCTGCCGCCACCGAAATGCATAGACGGTCATGGTCTCGATCTCGAGATCGAGTGCGGTTGCGGCCGTGCGCAGGGAAAAGACCTCAGGCAGGTCCCTCAGGCGCTCGAGCGCGCTGACTCTGGATGCGGCCCGGATCTGGCGTCCGGCTGACGGCATCACAGCCCCGCCTCGAGCACCTGGTCGCCCCTTCTCTCCGCGTCTCCAACCCCGGGCAGCGCCGTCCAGCCTGATGCCTCACAACAATCCCGAGCGGCCGCCGCGGCAGACGTGAAGCCTTGGCGCTCTGCCGCGGCGGTGCACCACCCGTAGTCGCCGGATGGCAGGCGTTCGATTTCGCCCCCGCGCATCTCGGCCGTCACCTCCCACGCCGTGCGTACACCGTCGCCATGCGCGAAATAGTACGCGATGAGATCGTGCGCATGAGCGAGGTCCGCCTGTGCCCGATCAAAATGGGCCCTGAAGCTCCCAGTGCCATCGAAGGCCGCGAACATGTCCGGGGCGAACCAGCGCTCCAGGTCGGACATGTAGCGCCCATACCCGTCAACCCCGCCGATCTCGGCAATGCGGGACTCGAGACCACGATACACCGTCAGCAGAGATCCCCGGTGCAGGCGGGTCGCGACATTGATAGCCCGCAGCCGGTCATGCACACTCGCATCGACGACACCCCGGTGCTCAGACAGGAAGCCGAGGTCGAACAGGTCCCGCCATTTCAGGTCCTGCCGGCAGGCGACCGCCTTGACCTTGTCCCCCCAGAGCCCCACCGGCGCCCCGAGCAGCAGTGGAATCATGCCGCCTCCGGGAAGTACGCTCAGCTTCAGCATCACCGGATCCTGACGATATGCCCGGGTGATTGAGGCCGGCACGGGGTGGAACTCAGCGGCAACACGCACTTGGCCGTCACGACGCGCGTGCTCCCAGACGATGTCGATCGTGCTCTGGATCTGATCCGAACCCGACACCCTCGGGTCGCCATTGCCGCAGCGAAAGCTGACCTGGCTGCCGGAAATCTGGGCGCGCAGGCTGGCGGTTACACGGCGCGCAATCCGCTGGCCTGCGCGCCCAAGCGTTTCGGCCTGGGCTTCGGCGATCAGAAAGTCGACATCATTGGAGAGGCGGGGGCTTCCATAACCATAATGCAGGGCGCCGCCCCCCTGCATGATCAGCTGGCCGGGACGGATAGTCAGGGCACGCGTGATCTCGGAGAAGAGCAGCTCATGCATCAGCGTAGCCACCTGCAGGCGCTCTGGATGGGAGAGCGGTGTCCCTCTCCGGCGTGGTTGACCAATTTCGCGCGCGATATCCGTCATCAATCCAATCCTCGGCTAGGCTTCCACCAGATGCTGATTTTTAATATACAAATATGTATATTATCGTTCAATCAAAAACGGTCTCGGAATATGCAATTCTCACCGGCAGTCACGCCTAAAGCCTGTGATACCGAGAATATGGGCGAGGCCAATCCGCTAAAGCCTGGCCATTCGGAAATGATGGCCAGGCAGGAAGAACATGAGCCTTCTGGTGGGTATATAAATTCGAACACCGAATTACCCGCAAAGATCGATACCCAGGTTGAGAAATCAACGATTTTCCCTCGTAATTCGGAATTTTTCCGACTAAATTCTGAATATCGATAACGCTGCAGAAAAAGTGCGAATTATGGATATCATCAGGGTCGCCGACACGGAGACCACCGGGCAGGCGCCAGATTGCGCCATTATCGAGATCGGCTGGACCGACGTGTCGCTCGACGGTGAAATCATTGCTCCACCGCGCTCGATGATCGTCCGCCCCAGCCGCAAGATCGAGGTCGGCGCGATGGCGGTCCATCATATCACCCAGCTCGAGGCCGACGCCGGGTGCGACGAAGCAAGCTGGCACGCCGCCTTCGGAGCACCACCGCCCGGATGCCGGATTGTCGCCTTCGCTGCCCACAATGCGGATTTCGAAAAAAGCATCATCACACACGTCTCGCCGTGGGTCTGCACCTATCGCTCAGCGCTTTCGCTTTGGGATGAGGCAGAGAAGCATAGCAACCAGTATCTCAGGTACTGGCTCGATCTCGATATCGATTCCGCCCTCGCGCATCCGGTGCATCGGGCGGGCCCGGACTCCTACGTGACTGCGGGGATCATGACGCGACTCCTGCGTGAGATGACCCTCGAACAGATGCTGCACGCTACGAACTCACCAATCCTTCTGAAGAAGATCGGGTTCGGGAAGCACTTCGGGATGCGTTTCGAAGATCTCGACGCGGGCTATCTTGGCTGGCTCCGGAACAACATAACCGACAACCCTGATCTGACCTTCACGGTTCAGCACGAGATGGCGCGCCGCGCCGGGCTTGCCCGTTCCTTTGCCACCAATCGCCAGCAAGGGGGGCAGCCCCACGGACCGCAAAGTCCGGCGCCGGCTGCCGGCCATCTCGCTGCTGCATCAGGTTCGCTTGGCCTGCCGGCTGTGCCGGATAAGGTTCCGGCTACCCAGCCAATCCCGCCGATCGAGCCGAAGCAGGGCAATCCGTTCGATCAGGGCCTCGACTTCGGATCCCTGTTCAGCACCGACGTGTCACCACCGGGGCCGACATGACCATGTATGGAATCGACATCAGCCGAGATCGCCAACAGCAACGCTTCGAAGTCGACAGCGTGGAAGAGATCCTGATTCTTGCCCGCGCTGCGGTCCAGGACCAGGATCGCAGCGCGCTGGAGACGGTCGAGAGCCTTTGTCTCGACGCTGTTCCGCATCTCGATCCCACCCGCACGACAGTAATTGCGGGTGCGTCCTTCGTAATCGAGCTCAGCCTCCTGGCGACGGCTCCGGTGGCAGCTGCCTCTCATGCTCCTGCATGACCGTTTCGGGTATCCGGACCAAGTCGCGGACAGGGCGTACCGGCGCGCCAGGCACCGGTGAAAATGACCGCCGCCGAGCCTGCATCTCCAGCGTCATGGATCTGAACCAGGTGTAGACCATCGAGAGCAGGCGAGCGTCGACCAGAGCGCCGTGCTTCTCTCGCTCGTACTTCACCTTCAGCTGGTTCTTCAGCAGCATGTCGAGGCTGACCTTCTTGCCCGGGTCGAGGGCGAGGCGTGCCAGCTCGATCGTGTCGATGATCCGGTTGTCCAACGGCTTGTGCCCCGCGGCCATGAGCTCGGTCTGCAGGAACGCCATGTCAAACTGGGAATTGTGGATGACCAGTGGTAGGCCCTGAATCATGCCAACCATGTCGCCCGCGATCTCTGGAAACCGAGGTTTGCCGGCGACGTGCCGGTCATAGATGCCGTGCACCTGAGACGCATCGCGCGGGATCGAGCGCCCCGGATTCACCAGCCACTCGCGCTCCGCCACGATGTCCTGGCCCCTGAGAATGACGACACCGATCGTGACCAGCTTGTCTCCGGCTTCCGGGGAGAAGCCCGTGGTCTCGGTGTCGATACATGCGACGACATCGGGGACGTCGAAGTCGACCGGCTCGACACCGCCACCGGCAAAGCCTGACGACGCCACTGCATCGATCGCCGCCTGCGCTTCGGCCAGGCTTTCCTCCTCGTCAGGCTGATCATCAGCCTCGGGGTGAAGCCCGTAATAACTGTCACGCTCAACCTGGCCATCAATGCCATGGTCGAGTGGGCTGGGCCCTGTATCGTCAGCGCTGCTCATTGCCTTGACCTTCCATTCAGGGCGTCGGGGCGCCCATGCCGGGGACGATCTGATGCTCCTGCTCGAAGCCCGCCCTGATAGATCCCAGGCGATATTCCATCTCGTCTCGGAGCGCGTCCGGGTGCATGATTTCGTCGACCGAGCCCACGAGGTGGTAGAGCTTCGCGAGATCCGCGTCGGCCATACCGATGAAGTGCTCACGCACTTCAGTAACTGATGAGAAACACCACCTTACCCCGTCGATCGCCTCCAGGCAGAGAAGCGAACCATCGAGAATGGCAAACTCGAACTTGCCGAGGTGCCGGCCCGCGGCCGGCGTGAAGCTGCCCGAGAGAAACAGGTCCATAGTCTCGCGCCACGCCTGCCGAACCACCCGGCCCTCCGCGAGCATGGTGTTCCACACATTGTCAAATGCCGGGTTCGGGGTGAAGTCCTCGAGAGTACCACTTCCGTCATGAGCAGGGATCACGGCATCCCACGAAAGTCGGCACCGACCGTCCGACAGGCGATCAACTCTGTGCCGGAGGAGCCACGACAGGATCTCCGCTCGTGTGCGGTGTCGGAAGGCAAATCGGTGTCCGGATGTGTGGATGCCGGCCGCCAGCTCTGCGGCCTCACGCGTCTCCCTCAGCCTGATGTCCCGATCTGGCAGAGGAGACGAAGTGATCGCGTGTGCCGCGCGCGGTCTTGCCTTGGATTGCAGGGCCGTCGCCGCACGCGCGGGGGCAAAGGTCATGCAGATCGATGCGAATTCAGACGGCGTCGCGCCCTTGAGAGCCTCAAAGACGGCCATCCGCAGCGCCATGTTGTCACTACCCACACCGTCAAAGACAATGCTGCCACGAGTAAGGTTGAAGACTGCCAACCCATCGCGGGCTTGGCCATGCCGCCGGACGATTGCGATCAGGTATGAAACACCGTCGATGCACCGGTCGACCGATGCCGCCGCCTCGAAATTGTAATCCGCTGCGCCCGGCATTCCAGACCCCTCATGCACTACCATCTCAACGGTAGCCGGAGAATCTGTAAGCAACGCCCTATCGGCCGACCGGCACGCGGATATCGGCAGTGCCGTGAAATCGGCCACTTGAGACCCGACACATTCACAAAAAAAGGGGGGTGTAGCCTGAAATGTCGAAAGGCCGTCCATATGGACGGCCTTTCGGTTCATGCCTGAGACGCTAGGAGTGTGGCGAAACTTTAGTTGCCGACGTTCATGGTCTGAACCTGAGCTGCCTGACCGGTGCCGCCGGAGAACAAGGTGTTCACGCCGAGACCAGTGACCCAGGGCAGCACTGTGAGAGCAGCTCCAACGAGGAAGCCGACAACCGGCAGCTTCATTGAGGTGCGCGAATTTTCCTGGTTGGCTTCCCAGATCTTCCAGATGGAAATGCCGGTCACGAAGACGCCGATCACGAAGGCGATCTTGATGCTGAATGAGAGCATCGGGTCAACCTGGCTTGTCGCATCGGTGGTCATCAGACCACCGAGCCCTCCCGCGGCATGAGCGAGCGGAGCGGCGAGCAAGGAGAGCGTGAGCGCGCCAGAAGCAGTCATGAGGACGCGACGAGCGGAATTGCGCGCAAGGGCCGCCGCATACCTGATCGAATTGATGCTCAGCATCGTTCTTTCCTTAGAATATGGCAGCGACGGCTGCCTTGATCCGACCGGCCCGTGCCGATCTCCTGATAGAATATAATATTCTGACCATTTTTCAAATTACTTTTGACTGCGCCACGTCATTTTCATCGATTCTGGAGGTGTAGAGTCTATGGCAGTAAGCATCCACAGATGGGGCGGCCGAGTCCCGCGGCAGGTCATCCGCAAGATCTCTCGGATCCATATCGAGCCGGATTTCCGTGCTTTCAGGCCCTGTGACAGCGGGGCATCCATCTTTCAGTATCCAGATAGCCCAGGCTTTCCCTGAAGCGTAATTTGTGAGAGCGTGGCGAGGACGATGCATGTTCATGCTCCGAATTCGGAAATGATCCGGGGTCCACAGCGAGGCACATTACCGCGCGGTGGTAACCCCCTCCTGTAACTGGTATTTCGGGACGCTGCGCCGACCGTATGGCAGCTCGGGCGCCTCGTCGAGGTAGGCAAAGCATAACTGTGCGATCCCCATACCTGGCGTGAGCAGGATCGGCCGCGGAGCCATGTTGAAGAGCTCGATCGTGATCTGGCCACTCCAGCCGGGCTCGATCAGGGTATTCTGGACAGAGAGTCCGAGACGGGCGAGCGACGACTTGTCCATCACGAAGCCCAACACATCGTCCGGCATCGAGATCCTCTCGACGGCATAAGCCAGCGCGAAGCTTCCTGGCGGCAACCGGAAAGCGGCACTCTCGGTCCAGGAATAGGCATCAGCTGCGGGCGGCGAGTGGGGATTCAGCTCTTCACCAGCCCGGGTGTCCGCGAACATGGCGAACTGGGAGCCCAGCGTCAGGTCGTACCCGGCGCAGCTGAGCCCCTTGGATACTGTACCATCCCGTTGCTGAACGCGCTTGAAGGGTGCGATCATGCCATCGGCGGCGAGCCGGGCGATCGTCCTATCGCTGAGGAACATGCCCAATGATCAGCGCCCTTTGATGAAGCTGCGACGATGATGGGGCGTGAGGCCGCTTGACCGGATTGCCGCGAGGTGTGCGGGCGTACCGTATCCAGCATTCCGCTCCCACGCGTATACCGGGTAGCGCCCCCCAAGAGCCGCCATCAGCTCATCTCGCTTCACCTTGGCCATGATCGAGGCAGCAGATATTTCAGGAACGGCTGAATCGCCCTCCACGATGGCGCGCGCCTCGGCAGGCAGGCCGACCGGGATGAATTCGCCGTCGATCAGGATGGTCGAGATCAGATCCGGATTGATCGGAAGGTGGTCCACAGCGCGCAACATGGCGCACATCGTCGCACGCAGGATATTGATCTCGTCGATCTCGGCGACCGATGCGGCGCCATACGCATAGACTGCTCCGCATTCCTCGAGCCCGCGTGCCACCATTGCACGACGTCGCGGCGAGAGTTTTTTCGAATCCCTGATCCAGGGCCTGATGTCGTCGGGAATGTCGTCCTCATCGGGGAGGATGAAGGCGCAACACACCACTGGGCCCGCGAGACAGCCACGACCGACCTCGTCGATACCGACCTGGAATTTGCGGCGGCTCGGTTCGGTCTGATAGCTGGAGGCCGCGGGCACTGGCGCGGTCCCGCCAGACTGGCTGAAAACAGCTTCAAGCCCGAGCGGGTCGTCCGCGTGGTGACCAAGTGCCTCGGGCGTCGGGACTGACATCACCGTCGTCTCTTTCGTTGCTGAAGCCGGCCCGTGGGGCTCGTGCCGGCGGTGTCACTGAATCTTGAAAATACAAATCGGGGGACGTATTGTCAATTATTTGTATGATTTTACTTGTTTGCGTAGATATTTTTTATATAGCGATTCCAATACAGGGAAGCTCATGAAACATATGATCCTGCTGGCCGTGCCACTCACGGCCGTGTCGCTCGCACCAGTGCCGGCCCGGGCCTGGTATCACAGCGAGACCTCCATTCTTGGCGACATCGCCCGCCATTACGCGATGGAGCACTACGAGCATCACCGCTCAGAGAGCGGCGGCTATCGGTCAAGCGAGCGGAGCTCTCGGACCGTCGGCTATAATCCGCTCCCAAACCCACGGATCACTCCTGGCGCGATCAACGGTGCCGTGACGCAGGCCGACATCGACACAACCATCTGTGTTCGCGGCTGGACGCGTACGGTCAGGCCGCCCGAGTCCTATACCGAGCCTCTGAAGAGACGCCTTATCCGCACCTATGGTTATGCCGACCACGAATTGCGTGACTATGAGCTCGATCACCTAGAGCCCTTGGAGCTGGGAGGTGCCCCGGGCAGTCCGAAAAACCTCTGGCCTGAGCCACATGTCGCCCAGGGCGGATGGGGCAGCCGGGCGAAAGATCGTCTCGAGAACAAGCTGCATTACCTGGTATGCTCCGGCCGGCTGTCGCTCGCCGCGGCCAGGCAGATGATCGCGACAAACTGGATTGCCGCGTTCAAACGCTTCATCGGTCCGAGGCCGTGAGACTCTGCCGTACGTCAGCCCCTTTGTCTGATCAGAGCCACCGGCGGGGCTGACTCGACTTCGGTGGCCCCCGCTTGGGGGCGCTCGACGTAGTAGCCAAATCCGCGCTTGTTCTTGATCAACGCGGCGCCGCCGTGACTGATGAATTTCCGCCGTACCAGCGAGACGTAGACATCGATCACCTGCAGCGCGGGATTGTCTCCGGCGGAGTACATTATATCCATCAGATTCGACCGTGCGATAACCGACCCGGCGCGCAGAGCAAGCGTTTCCACCAGGTCATATTCGCGCGCGGTAAACGGCACCACCTTCCCGTTCATGAGAATCTTGCGTGCGTCCGGGTAAAGCTCCCCTTCCCCGGCACTTCCAAACCTGACACACGCTTCGGATCCCGTTGGAGCCTTTCGCATGACGACATTGACGATTCGCGCCAGCAACTCGTCATCGTTGATTTCCGTGGCGACCAGCTCGTCAACACCGAGCCTCAGGAAGTGGATCCGGTTTTCTATATCGAGGCGCCAGCCCACCACAATAACCGAAAGCGCGGCGTTTGCCCCTTTCAGCTGACTTACCAGCCCAGGATAGGTTGCATCGCCATGAGGGGCGAGGATGACCAGCGCATCGTAAGGGTACAGTCTCGCATGCTCGGCGAGAGCTCCAACGCCAGAGACAAGCTCGAAAACGTCCCGCCTTGCCTTGAGCTTGAAAATCAGCCCCGGGTTTGTCTTGGCTAGTGACCTGTCCAGAAGCAGCTTCATCTTGAAAACTGCAGGGCACACGCCGAGATCGGGACTGCTTCACTTGCTTTCACGCATTGATTGTTAAATCTTATTCATGTGCAACTCAAGAAGGTGAAGCCCCTCCCCTTCAACATCCTTACGTTGGCGGTTTCGCTGGGATGTTTGCGACGGAATCAGGGAAAAATCCAAGTTTTGAGCAGAGTGTTTCAGAGACAAAAGGGATTACAAATCCCACGATTTCGTGAGGTCGACGCCCGAATGGCTGGTTGACCAGAACAGTTCCGATCCTGGAGAGGCGCCGCTCGCCAACCTGGTCTCTCTCAGCAGGCCGCCGGGCGCAACGCATCCTGTGAGCATTATTCGACCCATTCACGCTGAATCCGGGCGGTTGGATTCAGGACCGGTCCCCTCCGGCCGTCCGGCCTGACGGATCCGATCGAGGCTGATCCTGGTTTCGCGGATCGCGGAATCGGCTGCCGCCATGGCTTCTTCCAGATCGCTGAAGTCGAACGCGAGCCGAGGCAGGACGCCACCGGACGGCGCCGGCGGAAGATCGGCGGGCGGAGCAGAGTGTGGCATTTCGGGCTCGATCCGGGGCCGTCCCCTTCCCCGCCCCGGCTGCGGCCGGCGTGGCGGCGCCACGTAATCGCGCATCCGGCCCATGCCCGACAGGCCGAAGAGCCGGCGCTTGCTGCGGTGGGTCAGCTCGACGACCAGCCCGGCCTCGAGCAGTTCGCCGAGCAGGGCGTGGGCGTTCGCCACGTTCATGCCGAGCCGATCGGCGAGCGATTTCGCGGAGATGATCGGGGTTGCCGCCAGGATGTCGATCGCCATGGCGGCCCGGCTGTTCTTGCGCCGCTTGCCGATCGAACCGCGCGCGACCTGCCAGGCCCGATCGAGATCGCGGAGGAGGTCCTGGGCGGCCGCGGCCTCGTTCGCCAATGCATTGAGCAGAAGCGGGATCCAGCTCTCCCGGTCGAAGGGAAGGTCGCCGCCGAGGGCCTGCGGTCCGGTGATCGGAACCGGAAGGTGAAGCAGTCCGCTCTGCTGCCAGAAGCGGATGAGTGCGCCCCGCAATGGAGCTCGTCTCCCGCCCCCAGCCAGCCAGGCATGGGCCGCGTGTGCCGCGCCGAGCAGCGGGGATGCGCGCTCGACATCCCGCTCGATCGCCTTCATCGCCAACTGGATCTCACCCTCCTGATCAAAATCAGGCTCGACGATCCACTGGTGCATCGAGAGCGCGTGGCGGGCCGCATCGAAGATGTCGCCCCGCTCGGCGAGGCTCAGCCATGGGTCCATGCGGAGCCGAACCCCCTCGAGCAGGGCCGCGAGATGCCACGGCTCGATCAGCTGCCCGTCCACCATCGCCTGGCGGCGCACCGCATCGAGGCGAAACCGGTAGAGGAAGGCGCCGCGGAGCGGGTGCATCGAGAGGGCCTGGTCAAGCCGCGCCATGGTGCCGGCCGCTCGCTCAAGTGCGATCATCAGCCGCTGCTGGGCGGACATCTCAGGGTGAGCCATGAGACGCGCCTCCACCATGAAAGACGTCACTTACACATCTCGTCCGTAGCCTCCGGGGGACCGCTCCCATCGCCCCGAGGCCCCAATGCCCAGCATCTCCCGCAGCCGCGACTCGATCGAGGTCCAGCTCGCGACCAGCCGTGACCTCGCCGATCTGGCCTACGAGATTCGCTACGAGGCGTATCGCGCGAGAGGCTACATCGGCGAGCGCGCCGGCGGGTTGTTCAGCGATGAGGAGGACACGCGCGAGAACGCCCAGACCGCCGTGGTATTTCGCGACGGTATTCCGTCCGGCACGGTGCGCGCCCTCCTCCTCGACCCGGGCTCCGACAACCCCGACTTCCACCACATCCCGGCGCTCGACATGTTCGGGCCGGAGATCCGCGAGCTTCTCGCCGTCCGCGGGACCGCGGCGCGCCCGGCCACCGCAATCGAGGCCACCAAGCTGGCCCTGGCGAGCCATGCGGAGCGGGATATCGCGGTGCTGCAGGCCCTCTTCCGGACGGTTCGCTATCTCGTCCACGCGCATGACGCGAATGTCGTGTTCAACGCGGTCAAGCATCATCACATGCCGTTCTACCGCCGCCTCGGCTACCGCAAGATCGAGGATCCCCGGCCCTACCCTGGACTCGCTGTCCAGACCGGGTTGATGGCGTGCTTTCGTGAGGAATTCGCGGACACGGTCGACCGCGTGCCGTTCATGAGTGGCCTCGCCGTCACCGACCCGACCTGCCAGGCGCTGCTCGCCGGCCACCGGGTGCAGATCTTCTCGACCGGTCGGCCAGACGAGCGGCCGGCGCTCGAAGCCCCGAACCGTCTGGGGCGCGCCGCCCCGGCGCCGGACCCTGATGCGGATCAAGAGCCGGGCCCGGGCTGAGCGGAAAGCTTCGACAATCCTCGAACGGAAAATCAATATCTTGATCCGTATTTTTGCGCCATATGCGGTGTAGCACAAAATAACCGTCTTTTTCAGGGGCCTATCAGGCTTTTTTAATTGATTTCCTGATAAATTCGGTTGTCGCTACTACAGAAATTTCATAGGATTCCGGGCGCAGAACCGACCGATTCGCGCTCAGGAGAGGCCACTCGTGCCCGACGACAACGAATTCGCACCGCAAGACCGCCCCGACGCGCCATCGGCCGGCAGCCTGGTGCCCTCCCCGCCCCCGCTCGCCGGCGACGGGCACGCGGTCCGGCGCTGGTTCAGCGAGATCGAGGACGAGCCGGTCCCGGTGGCCGATGGCACGCTCGCCGGTGCCCGCAGCGCCGCCAGCGCCTATGCCCGCCGGGCCAAGGCGGACAACACCAGGCGGGCCTACCGCGCCGCGGTGCGCGTCTGGTGCCTCTGGTGCGACCGCCACGGGCTGACACCCCTCCCCGCCTCAGGCGCGGATGTCGCGGCCTTCCTCGCCGATGAGCGCGGCCGCGGCGTCTCGACCGAAACGCTGAAGCTCCGGCGCGCCGCGATCCGCTACCTGCATCGCCTCGCCGGCTGCCCGGTGCCCACCGATGATGCCTGCGTCGCCGAGACCATGGCGGGCATCCAGCGCGATGCCGCCTCCCGCGGCGAGATCCGCCGCAAGAAGGTGGCGGCGACAGCGACGGTGATCCGCCGGCTGCTGGCGCCGATCGGCGATACCGAGCTGATCGACCTGCGCGACCGCGCGCTGATCCTGGTCGGCTTCGCCGGCGCGCTGCGGCGCTCGGAACTCGCCGGCATCAGGATCGAGCACCTGACACCGTCAGAGCGGGGACTCCGGCTGACCCTGCCGCAGACCAAAGGGAGCCAGACCGAGGCGGTCACCGTCGCCCTGCCCTACGGCGATACCGAACTCTGTCCGGTGCATGCCCTTGAGCGCTGGCGGGTCGCCGCGGGGCTACAGCGGGGCCCGTTGTTCCGCCGGATCTGGTCTCCGCCATCCGGCCGGAAAGGGCGCGAGCGGACCGCGCCGCCGGGGCCGGTCATCGGCGAGCGGGCCCTCACCCCGCAGAGCGTGGCCCTGATCATCCAGCGCCGGGCCATGGCGGCCGGGTTCGGCCGGCGCGACCTGGGCGGGCACAGCCTCAAGCGTGGGGCGCTGACCACCGGGATGGAGCGCGGCGTCCACCCGGCGCGCCTGAAGCGGCTCGGCCGCCACAAGAGCTATGATGTGCTCGGAGAGTATCTGGAGTTCGGCGACCTGTTTGACGGGCACCCGCTGGATGGGGTGCTCTAAATCCGTCTCCTAGCTTAATGCCGCGGCGCAAGTATGCGTGGGTCGTACAGCCATTTCCGGCGCTTGTGAAACTGTATTTTGCGGGCACCTGGATGGGTCGGGTTGATGAGGACGTTCAGCTCCTCGGGAACGATAACGGAGGGGACGAATAATACCGCCGATCTATTGTCCCGGACCCAAGTGGTTCCCAAGTCGATACTCACCTTCCCGGGAGGCTCCGCATCCCACCCCACAAGCAGAGATTCCTCATCATATGCCTCTGCCGATCTGACCAGATCATCCGGGATGATGATCTCGACCAGATATCGGTTCAGCGGCAAACCGCTCCCGTTCAGATGCACCACAGTTTCGAGGCAAGCCAGCGCGCGTGAGGATGCTGCGTAAACCATTGGGGTGCCAACGTCATTCCAGCGTCCGCCCGTGATCTCCGCCCCCTTTCCGCTCCTGTCGTCCGCCGTATAATCCCGAGTGTCTGTCCCGATCCTCCAGAAACTCGCGGTCACGCATAGGCCCCGCTCTGAATGCGGGACAATGCCTGTGAGACGAGGGCTTGCCCCGCCATCGTGTCAAGCAATTTGATAGGCATCTGACCGCCGAGCGCTGGCAATGGCTCGCGCAACCAGCGCGAGAGCCATTCTGCAGCGTTAAATCCCTCTGGATCACCGGATTCCTTCACCATCGCCTCGACCTGCCCCACCAGTCGCGCAATACCGGCAATGCGCTCGCTCTCATCGGCCGGCAGATTCTTCGCCTGGGCGACCTTACGATTCAGGGTGGCTACACTCAGGTTGAGCGCACGGAGCAATGTGTCCTGCTCGATCCTGAGATCACCTGCGATCCGCTTTACGGTGAGCGCGGGAATCCCCCTCCTGATCATCTCGATTTGGCGCATAGGCGCCTGACAAAAGTATTCCAGGTAGGTCATATCGGTCCCACCTTTTGCCGCCGGGGATCCGCGTGATGTCTTGGGAACCTTAAGCGCGCGAGATGTCTTGGGGGCCTTGTGCGAAGGCTTGTTTGCCTTCGTACCTGAAGGTGTTCTGGTCGCGGCCTTGCTCACAGTCGTGGCAACCATGACGATACTCCTTTGCGCAATAATTTAGCGCATTTGCGCATTTGTTCAACATCCCCGCCACGAGGTCAGAGATCCAACACGCTCCTTACAGACCCGGCGGCTATTCTGACCGGACCGATCCCCCGACGATCGTCCGACAGGAGAATCCGCCTTGGCCCAGAACAAGCCGCCGCGCTTCATCGCCGAACTCGAGACTGTGCAGGGGCACGCCTGCTTCTCGGTCCATGTGTCCGTCCGCGCCGCGACGGACGCGCCGGAGGACGCCGTGTCGACCCACCTTCTCCCCGCCGGTGACCCGCAGAGGGCGATCCTGACCGAGGCGATTTCCGCCATCCGCCAGACGCCCGAAGGCGCGCGGGTCGAGCTGCGGACGAACAGCGACTATCTGACCGACGGCATTCTTCGCTGGCGTAGCGGCTGGGAGCGCCGGAACTTTCAGACCGCGAAGGGCAGGCCCGTTGCTCTCGCCGACGTCTGGAAGATCCTGTTCGCCGAAGTCGACGCCCGGCAGGTCCGTGCGGTGTTGAGCACCTCAACGACAAAGAGCCGGGAAGCGACGCACCATGCTCATGACGCCATCTCCGTCGCGGACCATGCGCCACAGATGAGTTGATCCACCGGGTGACGGGACGATCAACGCCTCCGGCGTCCGATCCCGGCACCGATGATCTCGGTACACCCCCCTCACCCACCATCTTGGCCGGCCGCCCGTTCCTTTCACGTCCAGTCGCTATGCTGGCGATGGAACAACCGGTGGCGCCGTCATGAACTCGATATCCCCCTCCCCGCTCGTCCGTAACCAGCAGCTCGTCGTCAACCTGTTCGGCGGTCCCTGCGCCGGCAAGTCGAGCCTGGCGGCGATCCTGTTCGGGCGTCTGAAGCGCGAGCACTACGAGGCGGAGCTCGCCGTCGAGTTCGCCAAGGACCTCGCCTTCGAAAACCGGCGCGACGCGCTGAAATGCCAGATCTACGTCCTCGGCAACCAGTACTGGCGCATCCAGCGCGCCTTCTCCGGCGGCGCCCAGATCGTGGTGACCGACAGCCCCTGCCTGCTGTCTTGCGCCTACCAGACCAGCCCCGGCATCGAGGCCGCGGCACTGGAGGCGCATTTCGCGTATCCCTCACTGAACCTCTTCGTCGACCGCTCGGAGCGATACAGCGCCTATGGCCGCGTCCACGAGCGCGACCAAGCCGAACAGATCGATGAGCGGATCATCGGGATCCTGAACCGGTTCAGCATCCCCTTCACCCGCGTCTCGATCGAGCATGGCGAACAGCAGGCTGTCGCGATGGTGCTCGAGCAGGCACGACGGGCAGCAGAGGCAATCGAGGTGGGTAGTGTCCGGGGTCGTGGTGGACTTTTGGGCCCTGTAACGGTGTAGTTTGAGGTGGCCATCGGATCAGTCGGCTATGGTGGAGTTGCGAGACTTCATCCTGAAGCCTGGAGAACCCGATGACCGAAGATAGATTACCACTGGCTGAGCTACTGGCCAAAGCCGGGGACGGCGATTTTCTGCGCAGCGTCGCGGAGGCGGTGGTTCAACTGCTGATGGAGACGGATGTGGATGGGCTGATCGGCGCCAGCCGCTACGAGCGCAGCGGCGAGCGCGCGACCTATCGCAACGGCTACCGGGAACGCGCATTGGACACGCGGCTTGGCAGCTTGCAGCTTCGGATCCCGAAGCTGCGGCAGGGGAGCTACTTCCCGCCGTTCCTGGAAGCTCGCCGGACCTCGGAGAAGGCGCTGGCCGCGGTCATCCAGGAAGCCTGGATTGGCGGCGTCTCGACCCGGCGGGTAGACGAGCTGGTGCAGGCCATGGGGCTGACGGGGATCAGCAAGAGCACGGTCTCGAAACTGTGCAAGGACATCGATGAGAGGGTGAACGCCTTCCTCGACCGGCCACTCGCCGGCGAGTGGCCGTATCTGTGGTTGGATGCGACCTATCTCAAGCAGCGCGAAGGTGGGCGGATCGTCTCAGTTGCAGCGATAATCGCAGTGGCGGTGAACACCGACGGTCGGCGCGAGATCGTCGGCCTGCACATCGGCCCGTCCGAGGCGGAGACCTTCTGGTCGACCTTTCTCAAGAGCTTGGTCCGCCGTGGGTTGCGTGAGGTGAAACTGGTGATCTCCGATGCTCATGAAGGATTGAAGGCGGCGATCCGCCGGGTGATGGGGGCATCCTGGCAAAGATGCCGCGTTCACTGGATGCGCAACGCCTTGTCCTATGTGCCGAAGGGGCAGCAGAGCATGGTGTCTGCAGCGTTGCGTCAGGCGTTTATCCAGCCGGATCGCGTCAGTGCCAGCCAGACCCTGCGCCATGTGGCCGACCAGCTCCGGGGCAAATGGCCAAAACTTGGCGCGTTCATCGACGACAGTGAAACCGACGTGCTGGCGCACATGGACTTTCCCGCCCAGCACCGAACCAAAATTCACTCGACGAATCCGCTCGAACGCCTGAACAAGGAGGTCAAGCGCCGCGCCGATGTCGTCGGCATCTTTCCCAATGAAGGTTCGATCATCCGCCTGATCGGAGCCGTGCTGCTCGAGGCCAACGACGAATGGCAGACACAGAACCGCTATATGCAGATCGAGGGAATGGTCGAACTCATGGCACCCGCCATCGATGCCGATACACCACGAATTTCCACCGTCGCCGCGTGACCATTGGCCGCTTCAGCTACACCAGAATTTCCACCACATTGACGGACGCTATCATCGAGGTGGAGCCGCTGAGCAGCTTCGACCAGGATAATGCCCCCCTCCCCTGCTAGGCCCAGCCACCCCATGGATGCGTGCATCGCGCTGCGTGCATCACCCATCACGCAGCACGCCTAACCAAGTCCTGCCATCTCGCCTGCCACGGCGAACAGCCATGAAGATCGCACTACGCATCACGCATCGTTCCTCACGGTGCACGCATCACGGTGAACGACTCGTGATGCGTCAGGCACGCATCACGCCCGCCTATCAGGATCCGGCCAGATCCGCCTCCCCTCGGAATATGTTGCAATTCAATGGGATAGCCCCAAAAAGACAGACTCACGCATCACGCCGCATCAATCACGCTTCATGCACCACGCATCTCGCATCACCGGATTACCACCCACGAGCCGGATCAAGCGGCAGTTTGATGCACGCACCACGCATCGTGATGCATCATGCCATCAGATCACATGAACAAGCAGGTCCAACACACTGATCCAAGCCTATAACGCATGGCCTGCGCATCGTGCATCACGCATCCCGCATCACCAATTAATTCAAAAACAGATTTGAATTTCTTGACAGCCATCCGATGCGTGGTGCACGCATCGTGTATCACGAGTCACGCGTCACGGCTCGCGTCTTTGCGGGTCGGGCGCGAGCAGAGGGAAGGGGACATTGATGCGTGCATCACCAATCACGATGCAGTGCGAGCGGCCATGAAGCGGATTGCCCTGGTGCAGCAGAAGGGCGGGGCCGCGAAAACGACCCTGTGCGTCCACCTCGCAGTAGCAGCAGATCAGGCGGGGACGCGGACCGCCATCATCGACACCGATCCGCAGGCAAGCGCATCAGCGGTCTGGGGGCAGGCGAGGGGGGATAGGACCCCGCCGGTCGCCCCGGTCCTGGCTGCTGAGCTGAAGGAGGCGATGGACGCGGCCGAGGCTGATGGCTTCCAGCTGATATTCGTCGACACCCCGCCACACACGGCGCCCGCGCTCGAGGTGGTCGCGCGGAACATCGACCTCGCTCTCGTGCCGGTGCAGCCGTCAATCCTCGATGTTGCTGCCACCCAGGCCACACTTGACCTGCTGCGCGCGAACCGGGTGCCATCGGTCGCGGTGCTGACGAGAACATCTCCCAGACCGGACGAGGAAATCGTCGAGACGGTCAGAGCCCTGAGAGATCTCGAACTGCCTCTACTGAACACCCGCATCGTCGAGCGGAAGGTCTACCGCCGGGCCCTGACCCAGGGGCAGGCCGTCGGCGAGTTCGAACCCACCAGCAAGGCCGCGCGGGAGATCCGACAACTCTGGAAGGAGATCGCGGTCCTGGATGCGATCCAGCTCAAGCCCGCCACAGCACAGAAGAGGAGGTCGTAATGTCGGCACCCCAAAAGCGCAGCTTTTCGAGCTTCGTGAAGCGTACGCCAGATCATCTCACCGAGGCTGGCGGACGTCATGACCAGGCGCCCGCGGGACGCCCCGATCCGGCACAGGCGCCCGCCTCACACTCGAGGCCGGCCGAAGCGGGTTGGCCCGAGGAGCGCCAACCGACCCCGGCGCAGAGCGAACGGCCCGAGGTAGACGAAACAGGGGAGGGGGGTGATGGCCGGCAGAGGGTACGCACATCCACTGGACGTGTTCGAACCTATTCCGCTTCACGGAGCCTGCCGGGGGTCACGTTGCGGCTTTCGGAGGAAAGGTGGGAGCGGCTCAAGCTGCTTTCCGTCCAGGAAAGGCGGCCCATCCAGGAGATCCTCGGCGAGGCCATGGACGCCTACATGCGAGGGCGAGGGCTCAGATGGTAGCGGATGATGCGTGCTTCGTGATGCACGCATCATCCGCTACCGCGTCGCGTGGTCGGGAGATCGCTCCGACTCGAATTGTCCACAATATCCACATGGGATTTCCTGACTTCGCGCTGCACAACTGATGCAATCCACAGATGAGCACGGTTTTCCACGGGGATTTTTCAACCGAAGCATGGGATTTTCCGACCAAAACACGAGTCGCCCCGTGGGAATTCCTGACCATACTACTAATAGAATCAAACTAATTACTAATAGCTCGGTCGAGAAATCCCACTCGAAATCGGTCGAGAAATCCCACAATACTTTGGTCAGAAAATCCCACATTTTGCAGGTCAGAAAATCCCACAGTTGACATCGACTCGATGAGAAGGCGAAAAGTCGCTTTGGAGGGTGGCTATGATCAATCGCCTGGACCAGAACGTCGCACAGCTGGTGCTCGATTATGGCAGTGAGAGGGCCCGGGAAATCGTCGGTCCCCGCTACCGCGCGCTTGTGGATATCGCCAACGAGGTGCTGACAGACGAGCGTCAGCAGATCGGCATCTCGTATTCTGGATTCTGCCTGACCAGTCTGCCCCACAAGCGCCTTTCCGACAGCGCCGTGTGGCAGCGGAAGGGGCACAAGGTTACCCTGCTCGTCGAACCCGGGGTAATGCGCTCCAAGGGCCGCACGGTCCTGTATGGCGTCCCGTTCGGGGCTCGAGCCAGGATGATCCTCCTCTACCTCCAGACTCAGGCGATCCGGACGAACTGCCGCGAGATCGAGCTCGGCCGGTCCATGAGAACCTGGATGGAGCGCATGGGGATCGCCATCGGGGGAGAGACGACACGAGCCCTGAGGGAACAGGCGGCGCGGATATCGGCCTGCAGCCTCAAGTTCTTCTGGGAAGGCGACGGCGCCGAGGGATGGACCAGGGGCGGGATCGTCTCATCCGGCCTTCGCTTCAAGAGCGTGGTTGATGACGACGACCAGGGGAAGCTGTGGGACGACCGCGTCGTGCTGGACGAGACGTTCTGGCGTGCGCTGAAGGACCATCCTGTTCCCCTGCAGGAGGCTGCAATCCGGGCTCTTGCCCACCGCTCCCTGGCGCTTGACGTCTACATCTGGCTTGCCTGGCGTTGCCACGAGATCAAGGGTCCAACGGACATATCCTGGATCTCCCTGGACGCGCAGTTCAACACGACAGGCCGGCCGCTGAAGTACTTCAAGCCCCTGTTCACGGACGCTCTGCGAGCGGCCATGGCGGCCTATCCCGACTGCCGGCTGGATGTGGAGGATCGGGGCATTACCCTCCGGCCCTCCAAGCCGCCAGTGCTCAAGCTGATCACATAGGGTCGCGGCGCCGTGGGATTTCCCGACCGATTGGGGATTTTCTGACCAAAATGGGATTTCCCGACCGGACTTGCTGATCAGCCGGGCGGGCGAGGGCACCAAACTCAGAAGCCAAGGCCGAAAATTCGAATTTATCTCGGTTTGACATGCGGCTCCGATACGCAGGGCACTTATTTCGCCGTGGGTGTGGGATTTCCTGACCAATCGGGGATTTTCTGACCAAAATGGGATTTCCCGACCGAGGCGAGCCTGAACTGGAGATCGCGGCGGCAAAACCCGGCTATCTCAACAAGATCTCTCTCCAAAAATCGAATTCTGTCGGTGGAAATCGTCTCCAACGTCCTGAGGTCAGACAAAAATATCAAATATTTTCATGGTGTTGCAGAGTTTGTCTGGCTGATGGGGGAAATGTGGGATTTCCCGACCGCTCTGGCCGAGTCGCGCTCCGTCGCCTCCTGAATTTATGGGATTTTCCGACCGAAATAACCCGCCCTGGCATGGTGTGGGAATTTCCGACCGGCCGGAACTGAAGCACCAGCATGGTGTGGGATTTCTTGACCATCGGGCACATGAATCCCGCCACTCGAAAAATATTTCATATTTTCAGTAAGTTGTTATGGATGTGCCGCCCGGGTGAAGGTGGGATTTCCTGACCGGCGGACGATCTCGCCTGTGGCAGCAACATGCGACCAGGCGGTCAGGAAATCCCACATACCGGCAATGGCCCGTGAGGGTGGCAGGCTAGAGGCCCCAGTGGCAGGTGTGGGATTTCCTGACCGCCTGGAAAACCACGAAAAATCAAAAGGATTCCAAAACACCGGAGTTCGGGCGCAAGGCGGTCGACAGCCTGTATGACTGGGGTAGATCCACGGTCGAGAAATCCCACACCGATCAGCGGCCTGAAACTCGGCGATGATGCCGGTCGAGAAATCCCACACCCCTCATTCAGTGCACGCAGCCGGCCGAGGTAGCCACTCTCTTTGGGTGTGGGATTTCTCGACCGGCTGAAAAATCCGCGGCACATACATCACGGCGTCAGATTCGCCGCGAATATAAGGATGAGGTGACCGCCTCCAGAGGGTATCAGCCGCAGCCGGGGGCCAGGCCATCTGGGGCAGGCTGGTCGGGAAATCCCACACGCTGCTGTTCCACCCAAGCCTTCACGACCGGGCCTTCGCCGTCGAACCAGCGCCGGAGGGCGTCGACCGAGAACCAACCGAAGTTGTGGTGGCGCTGCTCCATCGGGTTGAGCCAGACGGTCAGGTCGTCCTCGGTCGGCCGGGCCGCTAGGTCGGCCTTCCGGCGCTCGATGAATTCCCGGGTCCAGGTCGGCCGGATCCCGAAATAGGCAGGCTTGGCGTTCGGGCCGAACAACGGATCGGTGCCGCGGCGCTCGGTAAAGCGGGCAGGGAGGCCGGTGGCCTTGAACGTCGCATCGAGGAGGTCCCGATCTTCATCCTGCTCGCGCAGACGGTCGAGGTCGGCCGGCTGGATCCGTGAGGCAATCACGATGGCCAGGCCACCGCGGCCGAAAGGCGTGAGGGCGCGTGTCGTGCTGAGCGCGATGTCGCAGCCCAGAAACGCGTTGTAGACCGCCTCGAGATCCCGGCGGGCCTCTTCACCGAGCGCCCGGACCATGAACGACCGCTCGCTCCAGGCCCCGATGGTCCCTGCGTTGTACGCCTTCCAGGCTTCCCGGTCGGCGGCCTTCGAATGGACAGGCAGGACCCGCACCCTGTCGTCCTTGTCCCGCCAGGTCGGAAGGAAGGCGACCACACGGTCGGCGACCACGATGTCGAATCCCTCGTGCCGCGTTGCGAGGCCACCGGTGATGCCGGGCTTGCCGACCAGCTGGGAGACATTGGACGGGTGCGAGCAACAGAGGATCGACTGGTCGAGGTCCGGGCGGTCGCAAAACACGAGTGCCGACCGGCTCGACAGTCCGGATATCCGGTACCGCTCTATGCCGGGCGGAGCCTTGCTGGAGATCCCGAACTCCCGGCGGAGCTCCTCGATCCCGGACTCGTGTTCTGCGCAATAGTCGCCGCCGAGCACCAGACCGCCCACCTCGCTGGCCTCCCCGATCCGGAAGAAGCCCGTGCTTTCCTTGCCTGTCCGTGCCGCGCGCATCGCGAACTCCCTGCCTGAATCGAGTTCTGCTCAACCCAGGCCGAGGCCGAGATCGAGATCGAAGATGGATTCGTGATCCTCGAGAACCGGCGCCGGCGCTTCCGCTTGCTCCTCTCGGATGGGCGCAGGCGGCACCGCGAGGCCATCGCCGGCGGCGATGCCGTGCTGACGGGTGAACTCGTCCATCACCTGCTCGACGGTGTGGAAGTACCCGGCCTCGCTCCAGTCGGCGCGGTTGCCGACGATGTAGAGGACTTCCTTGGCCCGCGTGACGGCGACGTTCGCGATGTTCGGGCGCCCGCCCGCCCAGCCGCGTGCCCGCTTGAATGCCTCGCCCTGATGGCCCAGCACGAAGATGACACCTTCCGCCTCCCGACCCTGGACCTTGTGCACGGTGCCGATCCGTCGGGTCAGCTCGCGGGCCTCGGCGAAGGAGATGCCGATCCCGGCATGGTTCTGGATGACCATGTCGCGCAGCCGGCTCTCGATGATCCGGAAGGGGCTGATGATGTAGAGGTCGAGCTTGCCACCGCGGGCGACGATATCGCGGAGGAGATTGAAAACGACCATGCCCTCCTGCTCGGACCATTTCTCGTCCACGGGGTCGTGGACATCAATCCAGCGCGACGGCCCGCAGGCATCCCGGATCGCGGAGGGCGAAGGCCGCTTGGCGTTCACCATCAGGCCGCCGTAGCCGATCTGGTTCGAGATCGAGAACATCGGCTCGGCGCACCGTCGATGGGCCAGCAGCGGCATGCCGACCCGGCGCGCGCCGCCCTCGCAGGGGTATTCGGCGAACACTTCGGATGCCGCGTCCGCGAAGGTCTGCACGGACCCCCAGGGCGCCATATCGACCTCATGGTCGATGCCCATCGCCTTTGCGATCTCGACGATCATGGGTTCGTTCAGCGTGACGACGGGCTCGACCTGGATCGGGTCGCCCACAACGAGCGCGTTCCGGCTGCGCTTGATCGCGCCGACCGCCGATTGCGGCGTTGCCTGTCCGGCCTCGTCGATGAACAACCAGCCGATCATCGGCTCTTCAACGTCGCGCAGCATCCTGCGGACGCTGGCGAAGGTGGTCGACAAGACCGGAACCGCGATGAAGAGCGTACTGAGGACAGACTGGACGACTTTCGGCTTCCGCCCGTTAAACCGACCGGCGAGGAGTTCCATCGCCGCCGAGAGGTTGGAGCCGACTTCCGTGGCCGCACCCTCCATAAAGGCGCGGTGAAGATCGACTGCCGCCTCGAACAGATCCTCGCGCTGTCTGTGGTCTGCACCGGAAAGCCACGGCGAGGAGGTATGGAAGTGAAAAGGGTCACTCTGGTCGAGTTCACCGGTCGCCGCCTTGTTTACGTCAGACAGGCTTTTCCTGACCGTGTCGAGCAGCTGCAGGAAGCGATCCCGCTCCCGGTTCCAGCGCTCCAGCGCCGCATGCCGGCCACGCGCGGGCCGGTGTGCCTCAAAGGAGGCGGGGATCCGTTTCGCTCCAGTCTTCTTATCCACGATGACCGGCGAGCGGCCGGCTGCCAGAGCGAGCTGGTTCCTGAGACCCCAGTCTTCATCAAACCAGAATTGGTCACGAAATTTCGCCCGGTTTGCCGAATTGCCGAGCGCGGCCGAGACCAGCCCCCAGCTCTCGCGCTCATGCAGCCTGGATGCTGTTCCCGGGTAGTATCTGGTTGTCGCATCATCAGCGATCGCGCCATCGTCCGGCCATTCGGTCGAGACGTTTTCGACTGCGCCGTTGTTCGAGGAGGCAACCAGCATCTCGAAGCCGATCAGCTTGGGATCGAGCTCGAACAAGGATGGGCCGGCGCGCCCGGAGGAACGCGTTCCTCCGGATCCGTATACACGAAAGGCGTGGGAGGGGTGGATGAAATCGCTCATCGCGATAGCGCGACGGACGATCAGCGCCGCGGCAGCATCCTTCAGCAAAGTGGTCTTTCCGGTGCCCGGTGGACCATTGACACCGATCACCTTGTTCCGGCGGGCCTGCGCGGGGTGCAGCGCATAATTGATGATCGACTGCTGCATAGTGACCAGCTGGTTGCGGCCCGCGTGTGGCCACTTCCCCTCCGGGAAAAACCCGGGGCGCAGCAGCGTGTTGATGGCCTTCGGGTCCTCGAGAATGTTGATCCGGCGCACCTGCTCCTTCACGCCGAGATACCGGTCGAGGAGAGGCTGCTCGATACCCTTCGCCAGATCGCGACGGGCGTCGAGCAGGTCGCTGAGAAAAAAGCTGTTCATGATCAGGGCGTCGGGCATTCGCTGTTTCGGCACCGGCGTGCCGTCAGGGCTTACCCTCTGGTAGTAACCGATCACCTTCGCGGGCTTGCTGACCACGTCGGACTCTCGTGATGGCCGTGAGACCTGCTTCTCATCGAACCCCAGGCTGTCGAGCATCCAGTAGTAGATCTCGAGGATGGCAGCCTTGTCGATCGGCTTGTCCTTAAACCGGTCGTCGAACAAATCGCGGAAACTCTTGCTGATGTCAGCGGCGGCACGCTTCCAGCCTGGCATTGCGCCCAGATCCCGGTTCAGCGCGCGCACGAGCCCCCATCCGTAGGCCGATACAGAGAATGGCGACCCCCCCTCCTTGAGATCGAGCGTGCCGTTCGGCGCCACGCGGAGCGTGGCGAGAATCGAAACGCCCGACCCGGCGCCACCATCTCCAAAGCTCTGGCCATAGACCTCCTCGAGCCTGACGGCTGCCTTGGCTTCCGGGATCGACCCGAAGATGACATCATAGGCGAGGTAGCCAGCACGCAAGTTCGGGAACTCTGTCTCCGGATAGCCCTCTTCCCACGGCAGCGCATCTCCGTAGACGAGATCGAGCGCCGCCATGTCGCGCTCGCGGCCCGAGACGATATCCTTCAGGTCCTTCACGGTCTCCGGCGTCAGGACCTCCGCGGCGATCCACGCATCGAGCACCGCCAGGCCCTTCTTCTGCGACGGACTGAGTTCGACAGGTTGCTCTGCCGAATTGGCAGCTTGAGCCGGCTGGGCGGGCAGAACAGACTCATCGTCCTGAGGCTGCACGGGCTGCCCGGCGGGCGCGGCCCGCTGTGATCCGGCCACGCGGATGGGCTGGCCAGTACCGATCTCGGCCTTGCGGCTTTCCGCGACGATCTCCGCAACCTCGGGGACATCATCGTCTGTCGCGCCGATGAATTGCGTCGGCGGGCGTCTGCGCTGGGTCGTGCTCATACACAGCAGTATCGGCGCCAGATATGAAAGGGACTAAGGACGGATGCAGCAGGACTTCAGTCGATAAATCCAAATTTATTTCGAATTTTCCAACGACTCCTCCAACAAGCCGCGAGCAGGATTCATTGGAATCGGGCCACCGTTTCTCCTATGTCTGATGAGCGGCTGAGATGATGGCCGCGTTCAACCGGGCGCGTCATGAGCAGTAATTCCGACCAGAAAATCGATTTCTCCGCGACATTCGGACTCTCGAAGAGCGTGCCCGCGATGATCGAGGCTCGAGATCATCTCGGGCGGCATTTTCCGACGCGGCCTTGGGAGGACATTCTGCTTGGTGCGGTCCAGCCGCCGGCACCGATCGAGGTCGTGCACTACAGCACTGGAGCGGTCGCGATCTTCTGGACGCGTGGCGCATCGATCGTCTGCCTGCTCTACCAGGGCGACGGGTGCGTCTTCCATGGCCAGGGTTCGGACGGCCGGGACTGCGCCCGGCTTGGGACGATGAGCTATGTCGAGGAGGTGCTGCCTCGCTCGGTGATGCTCGAGATCCTGGCGGTGTGCCGGCAGAAGGGGTGATCGACGAGGCTGGGTCTCGCAGGACGTTCAACACATAATTCACAAAACCGTTGGAAATTATGCCCAACGGCAACCACAAACACTCTGCACACCGGTCTCCAGCCGCGCATCGCGCGGCGCCATAGCAAGGAGACCCACGATCCATGAAATCTCGCACCCTCATTACGTCGTCAGCGCTCATCGTGATGCTGACTGCCGGCAGTGCCCTCGCCCAGACATCTGCCGGAGGCCAGGCCGGTGTCGGCGCCTCTGTGGGTGTCGGAGCAAACGCCGGTGCCGGCGGGCTGGTCGGCAGCACGCTGGGTGCCGCACGGTCGACGGCCGGGAATGTCGGCGGTGCGGTCGGCTCAACCGCCGCGGGCGTGACGAGCAGGGTGGGCGCGCAGGCGAATGGCATGGCAAGATCTGCCGAAGCAACGTCTGCCGATTTCTCGGCGGCCACTATATCCAAGGCGAGATTGGCAACCAGGCAGATCGCCGTTCTCGAATCGCGTGAGCACCGTGAGATGCGGACAGCGAAGACGACCAGCCGCCGCCATGCCATTGAGGCCAAGGCGCGGGCTGAACGTATTCGGGTCATCAGGAGCCATGGGATGTCAGTGTCGGAATATGATCATATCGTGAGCGAGGCCCGGAGCAATCGCGGCCTCGCCAGTCGCATCGGGCTGAGCGTATCTGCAGGTGCCGGCGCGCAGATGAAGTGAGGCGCATTCGATAGCCGGAAGGCAGAACGCCCGGGTGCCGTAGCTCCCGGGCGTTTTTTTTGTGCGGTCAAACAGGATGACGCCCGCGGGCGCCATACGCGCATGACATAGAAGTACAGAAGCTATCATGTGGGAAGCCACACAAAAGCCGCGGCACCGCATTCTGCTGACATCAGCGATCGAAAGGAGACCGTTGATGGAACGCAAGACGATCGGACTTATTGGGGCGATTGCCGGGCTGGCTGCCGCCGCCCCCTTGTATGCCGCGAAGGCCGAAGCGGCGCCCCTGCCAGAGGCAGGCTCATATGCCGAACTACTCGCACCAGTGTCGGATCCCGGAATGATCCTGCGGGCACATGATGCACATCTGGAGCACGCAAGGACTGAGGAACCAACGGCGCGGTTGATGCAGGTCGACGAGTATCAGCAGCATCACCACCACCACCACCACCACCACTCATACCAGCGGGGCGATTACCGTCCCTACAATCGCCGCTACGAACACCACCACCATCACCATAACCAATTCCGTGCTCACTACGGCTGGAATGTCTGGGCTGGCGGGAACTGAACGTCGAGCAGGTTGCCTGATGGTCCCGACTGACGGGAAGGGGCCGGACGAAGGTCCTGCTGGAAGAGGCGAGCCACCGTGGTGTCTGGCCTCTTCCTTGGTTGCTCCCGCCTCTAGTTCGGCGTCGCCTTGATCGGGGATGTCCGCGGATGCGGCACGCTCAGGCTGGGCTCGGCGATGATCTTCACCACCCGATCGCCTTCGCGCATGTTCTGACCGGTGCCGGTGACGCCGAGCGTCTTGGCTTGGACGACCGGAGCCGAGACCTTACCTTCGTCATAGAGCTTGCGGTAGCGGATCATCCCGGTGAAGTCGCGGTTCAGCTGGTCGAGGTCGAGGCGGAAGATCGTCTCGCCCTCCTTCACGCCCGCCCGCCAGCCGGCCTTCACGTAGTGCTTCCAGACCGCCTCTTCATCGGAATTATGGGGCAGCCCGGCCTCGAAGGGGCGGTGCGGCGCCTGCCAGGTCCGGTAGAGATAGCCGTACCAGAGCGGTGCTGATGGAACGAAGCGGGCCTGGCGGACGATGTCGTAATAGGTGTCAGCCACCCGGATCGTCCGGCCGAAATCGGAGGACTGGTACAGGTTCCGGCTTTCGGAAATCACCGGCGGCAGGATCTGCACGCCGCCCGGCTGATAGGTGACCAGCCGCGAGAAGTCGTAAATCTGGCTCAGGCGCGCGGCGTTCGCGCGAAGCTCGCCGTCGATGATCCGGGTCGCCCAGGCCACGCCGCCCTCGGCGCCGTAACGCAGCGCGGTGTCGCGGATGACCGGAAGCTCGACCATCTCTTTCGCGGCTTCCTTGCTGGCTCCCGAGCCATTGCGGTGCATGCGGCTCATCGCGGCGAGGCTCGGGAGCTTCTGCCGGGCGGCGTTGCCGGTCTGGACCGGGAACATCGAATCACCGTCATTGATGTGGATGCCGACCATGTCCGGCGGGACGGGCTTCGCCGACGCGGCCTTGCCGGGCGCACCCTGCAGGTTCGCGCAGCCGGTCAGCCCGAGGAGGATGACCGCGGCGGGGAGGGCGGCCGATCGGAAGCGGATGCGCGCCATGATCAGGTCCCGGCTGCCTGGTTGACGTCGAACTGGATGGTGCGGGCCGCCGGCGAAACCACGAGCTTGCCGTAGGTGCGGATCCGCGCGCCGATGTCCTGCAGCACGATCGCCGCCGGCACCTTGTTCTTGACCAGGACGATCGTCGGCGGGGTCGCGGGCGTGTGGGTCGGCGGGAGGACCTTGTAGTTGATCTGGGCCGCGAGTTTCCGGATGGCGCCCTCGACCGGCCCGTTCCAGCGGATCGTCACCGGGCGGCGAAGCTGGGCGGGGAGGCGGGCCAGATCGATCTTCGGCAGGGCCGCCTGGACCGGTGCCGCGGGGGCGGCGATGGCGACGCCCTTGGGGGTGGCCACCTGCTGCGGGTCGACCGGACCATTGTCGAGCTGGGAAAGCGCCTGGCTCGCCTCGGTGAACGCCCGGGCGAGATTGCTTTCAGCCTCGGCCTGGACGGCCTGGGTCTCGGTGGTCATGGCGTCTGCGTGGGCAAGTGCCGGCATACCGGCAACCAGCGCGAGCACGGCGAGAACGGCCTTGGAGCGAATGCGTACCACGCTCTGATCCTTCTGTCGGTGAACCGCCGCTACAATACAATAGTATGCCGGTTATTTTCCACATAAAAAATACCGGCCGCTATCGCACCCGGTTGAGCATCATGAGCGTGATCTCGACCACGAACCGGTGGGGCGGACATGCACGATAATGGCGGCGACGTCGTCACCATTGCGCGGAAGCTTGAAAGGCGGAGAAATGTCGAGATCTGATAAATGTGCAATTTTGCACACCTTGGCGAAGTATAAGCGCCGATTACCTTCATGAGTGTCGGACTTCTGCAACCTCGCGGGGGCGAATTATCATCTATTTTGCGCTGGAATGTGCTCTATTTTACGAAGTAATAGGCTACATTTTACCAAGGACAACCATACAATTTAGGCTCAGATATCCTACATCTTATGTCGGAATATCCTACATTTTACCTCGGATTATGATACATTTTACCAAGGAATGTCCTTAATTTTACGCAGGAGTGCGATTAGGTAACGGGGGGTAGAACAAAATCGGGTGGAAATTCCTCCTCAAACAGCCATCCCGCGCCATAAGCGGAAAACCAGCGCCAGGGGCGTCACCGGAAACCAGCAAAATTCGGAATATCAGACGGAAGCGGGAAAACAGCGGAAAATAGCGTAGCAGGGGAGTGGAAATTCGAATTAATCGGAAAATCAGGGCGGGGAAGGGGAGGGGTGAATCGGAAATCGGGTTTCCCGTCGAGGCGGGCGAACAGCATACACACCTAAAATGCACCTTAAAAGACAGCTGCTAAACACCACCCCAACGGCCGCGCATTTCCCAAAATAAAAGCCGACCCCGGACGGAAATCCAGGGCCGGCTCGGCAGCACGAATGCGGCCTACTGAGGGGTGGGCATATCCTCTGGCACCACTGCCAAGCTCCCGTCCGGTCGCATGAAGGGTGCCGGATTGTCCGACCGAATACGGCTCATGATCCGTTCCACATCGACCCTCGACGGTCGGATCATGATTCCGCCGGTTCCCTTGCCGGTCCACCCATCCCGCTTCCGGCCGTAATGCTCGGTCGCCGTCTCAGGCACCGAATGCCCGGCCAGCGCGGCGACCTCGACGGGGCTGTAGATCGTCTTCCAGTTGGCGATCGCCTGGTGACGGAAGGAGTAGGGGGAGTATTTCGCCGACATCCCGGTGGCTGCCCCGATGTGATTGATCGCCTGGCGCAACCGCCTGATCGTGGGCTCCGTCCCCTCCTTGGGCGCCTGGCGCTGGAAGAGGGCCATCGTGAATCGGATGGGCTCGATATCGATCCGAGACAGGGGAGACAGGTCGAGCACCCGCACCAGCCCGTTGGCCCGCCCGTTCGACGCCTTGGCGTTGCAGACGAAGAGCCAGACATTGCGGCCGTACGGCGCGTCGGGGTTCGGGCAAGTCCGTAAATCGCAGGTTGCCCACTCCGAGGGCCGCATGCCGGTTCGGATCGCGGCGCGGGCGAAGTGGAACATGTTGTCCGCCCCGACACCACGGCCACGGTCGAGGCAGAACTTCAGGAGCTTGTTGTAATCCTCGAGCCGGAAGAACTTCGTCCCCTTGACCCCCTCGGACGCTGCTGCCTCTCCATCATCGGCGCTCACACCATCAAGGATAGCAGCCGCTGCCTGTGCCGAGGGGTGGGTTGAGTCATAAAGGTAGAAGGCGATCGCGGCCTTGTATGACCGCCATGTCGAGGAACTGATGTCCGGCTTCATCCTGATCAGCCACCTCACGAAGTCGACCGGGTCGATGCGCTCGTCCTCATGGATAGAGGTGGCGTCATCCACCAGTGGGATAGCGCCCGGCCGCCGGATATATCGGGTCAGCAGACTGTGGGCGCGGTCCCGATAAAGCTGCACCGTGGACGCGCTGATTGTCTGCAGGCCGCGCCGTTTGTGAAAGCTCTCGACACCACTCAGCCGCCCGATATGGTCACCCATTGACCATACGGCCCGGCGGGATGCGGTCTCGAAATCAGGGCATTCCGACACCTCGACGTCAGGAACAATCTGAGCCTCCGGCGGAACCAGCGAAGACAGGTGAGTCGCCTTCAACTCCAGGGATTCCGGCAACACGGATGTCGAAACACTCGGTTCACGTGCCAGGTCCGGCAAGGCAACATCCGCCGCGCGAGCCGGATCCATCCACTTCGACGCGGCGCGATCGGCTTCCGCGGTATCGCGTCGGCCATTCTGCGCAGGCTGGACATGGCCCACCTTGATGTTCCTGGAGAGGGTGACATCGAGCGGGCTCGCCATGGCAGCGGCCGCTTGCTCCTCGGTTCTGTCTTCAGGCACTGGATCATCCTTCCGGTTTGGTGCGCCAGCCTCATCGGGATGCGCGCAGATGCTCCAGTATATCGAGCAGAGGCGATCCAACCAAAGAACTACTTTCAGAATTCGGATTTTGTGAGCTCGCTGAGATCGTGAAAATAATTGATAATTATTTTTGAATTTATATGCTATAAGCATTCCACGGGCGGATCTTCGCCCAGCCAGATCAAGGATCAGGATCGTGACCACCACAGCCGCCATCCCCGTCGACCGGCCGTCTTACCACGAAGGCAAACGGCTTTACCGCCGCCTGGTCGCCGGCGACCTGTCGCACCTGGCGCCCGTGCTCGCATCCCTGCAGCCCCTCGTCGGCGCCGCCGCGGCGGGCCTGGCCGCCCGACTCATCGAGGCCGGGGTGGATGCGGATGAGCTCCTAGTCCGGGCGACTCTTGCCCATCACGTCCGCCGGCCCGGCTACCTGGAGCGGATGGCCGCGCCGGACAGTATGCGCCACGACCTGGATGGCAATCCGGTGGAGCCGGTGTCAGCGCGCCACCGCGACCATGCGGCTGCGACCCGGAAGGCAATGGGCCCCAGTCTGGCGAAGGGCAGGCAGCAGGCGCGGCGCCGCACGGAGCGGGAGGCTCGCTCGAGATGGCGTGCAAACCCGGCTCCGGTCGTCGAGGTGAAGCAGGCCGGCCGACGTCGGCTGGCGGCTCCGGGCGGGGCAGGGGGCTGTGGCGAGCCTTCGCGATCGGCTGGGCATTGCAGCGCGCCTGTCGCTGGGCTGAGATCCTAGTCCTTATGTTGGTAATCAATCCACAGTGTCGCCGGGCGGAGATCTCGGAAGCTGCCGAAATTGCTCAACTGCTGCGGTCGTCAATTATCGAGCTCTGTGTGGCGGACCATGAAAATCGCGAGGCGCCACTGCAAGCTTGGCTGGCCAATAAGACGGCTGCGAACGTAGAAACATGGATTTGCAATCCGGCCAACATCATGCTGGTGGCGATCATCGAGAGGCGCATTGGTGGAGTTGGCTGCCTCCGCGCGAATGGCCGTGTGATCCTGAACTACGTCTCCCCGCTCTACCGGTTCAAGGGAGTCAGCAAAGCTGTCCTTGAGGCGCTTGAGCAGCACGGCCAGGCATTGGGCTTGCGATCCTTAGGACATGAGCCTGGATAACCGCTTCAGACATCAGGGGCCCTTGGGATGAAGGTGTAGTTCCACTCGCCGTGGAAGTTGGCGGGTTGGATGTTGAGGCTGGCGATGTCGGCGTCGGAGACCTTGATTCCCTTCTCGTAGCTGTTGGTGTCGAGCCGACAGGCGACGGTGAGCCCGGTCTTGGTGGTGGTGCTGGCGATCAGCTGCACGATGACCTGGTGGCTGACCAGCGGCTTGCCGCGCCAGTTCTGGGTGATGAAGGCGAACAGGCGGTGCTCGATGCGGTTCCACTTGCTGGTGCCCGGCGGCAGGTGGCAGACGCTGATGGCGATACCGAGTTCGTCGGCCAGGACTTGCAACTCGCGTTTCCACAGCCGCACCCGCGCGCCGTTGCTGCCGCCGCAATCGGCGGTGATCAGCAGTTTCGTCGCGGCGGGATAGCGGGCGGCGCCAAGTTCGTGCCACCAACGACGTATGGCCTCGACGGCGAAAGCGGCGGTGTCGTGGTTCATGCCGACACTGACCCACCCGGCATTGGCGGCGATGTCGTAGACGCCGTAGGGCACTGCCTTGCCGAGTGCGGGGATGACGAAATCGTGGACACGCACGGCTTCGGGCCGACCCTTGGGCCGCAACTCTCGTCCGCCATTCTTGAAGTCCCCGACAAGCTCCTTCTTCTTCGTGTCGACGGAGATCGCCGGCTCTCCGGCGGCCTGGAAGTCAGCCACGGTGGCGTTGATGTGCTCGAACTGCGCGTTGCGGTCGGGGTGCTGCGTGCCCTCTCGGGTCTTGCGGTTGGCCTGCAGGCTGAAGCCCAGCCGGCCGAGCAGGCGGCCGACCAGCTTCTGCCCGGCGCCGAACCCACACGCCGTCAGTGCCGCCGAGAGATGGCGCTGGCTCTTGCTGACCCAACGCAGTGGAGCCTCCGGATCACCGCGAATGGAGGACTGCACCAGTTCCTCCAGGGCGGCCAAAAGTCCAGGCTGCGTCTCGGTCGCCGGCTTACCCCCGCCACCGGGTCGGCGCACCCGCGAGTTGCACAACGCAGAACCAGAGCGCAGATCCGTCAGGCCGCGGCCGATCGTGCTCCGCGCAATGCCGGTCACCTCCGCAACAGCCGCGATCCCGCCGCGCCCGGCCGCACGCGCCTCGCTCGCCGCAAAGAGCCGTCGGTCCCGCTCGTTCAGAAATGGAGCCAATGCATCGAAACGAGCTTTGATGCCGGATTTGTCGATCACACCCGTAGGGTAGCAGAAGACCCGCCCGCTTCATCCAGTTTTCCGGATTCGTTCCTTGCGTTCTTTCGGCCGTCCCGATTCTTTCCTGCCGATTCGGTTGTCCAGGCTCAAAGCCTTAGAATTGGAAAGCACCAAGACGGCACATCGCTTCTACCGGAGGGCGGGTTTTGCAGACACCGGCGCGCCTGAGACCAAACATGGTATTCCCGCCTACCCGATGGCGAAATCGTTGGTTTAGATGGAGTAACGTGCCGCCCCCGGAGCGGGTTCGGGAGGTGATTGATTGGGTGGCTGTCCCTCGGAATGATGGTGTCATTTGACAGGACGATGCAGGTGAAGACCGATCGCAAGGAAGCCCAAGGCATCGCCCAGCTGCTACGCTTGGGCTGGTTCCGGCCCGTGCACTGCAAGTCAATGGCGGCGCAGGAACTCCGGGCGGTGTTGACGGCGCGGAAGTTGATCCACGGCAAGCTGCACGATGTGGAGATGAGCCTGCGCGGCATTCTCCGCAGCTTCGGATTGAAGGTTGGCCGGACCACGCCGCGCAGCTTCGCCCAGCGTGTCCGTAACCTTGTGGCCGGCCATCCGACCTTGGAAGGTGTCGCTGCGGCCCTTCTGTCGGCGCGGGCCGAGCTGAGCCGGCAATTCAACGGGTTCCAGGCGCAGGTTCGGGCCCAGGCTCGGCGCGATGCGCGGGCTCGCCTGCTGATGTCGACACCCGGTGTCGGCGCCATCGTCGCGCTGACCTATGTGGCGGCGATCGACGATCCGGCGCGGTTCCAATCGTCGCGCGACGTCGGGGCACATTTCGGCCTGACGCCGAAGCGATATCAATCTGGCGAGACCGATGTGAGCGTGCGGATCTCCAAGGCTGGCGATGTCGGCGTCCGCACCGCGCTATATGAAGCGGCGAATGTCATCCTCACCCGACCGGTGAGGGGATCGCGGCTGAAGAGTTGGGCGATGCGCGTGGCTGGTCGCGCCGGCATGCGCAGGGCCAAGGTGGCGTTGGCCCGCAAGCTCGCCGTCGTGCTGCATCGGATGCTGGCCGATGGCACCGCCTTTGACGCCACGCTGGCCGCCGCGGCCCGCGTATCGGCATGAGCACCGTCTAGCACAGGAGGAGATCCCGAGTTCGGGCGAGGCCGACATCTCTCGTCCGGAGCAGGTCAGGGAGTGCCTTGCGGCCGTTGTTGACAATTAGATCTCCGGGGAACGCGTGGCCGCTGGATGCGATCGCCGAACATCATGGCTCCGCGCCCCGCTGGCTCGGCGGCTCCCATTCCTGATGTGCTACGGAGCCGAACTCACCCCGAACGCCATGCTGAAATAGCAGCGGGATCGCGGTGTCGCATGGCACTACATCGCGCCAGGAAAGCCCATGCAAACGGCTTCGTCGAGAGCGTTAATGGCCGCCGCAGGGACGAATGCCTCAACGAGCATCTGTTCCGCAGCTATCGCCACGCACGAGACATCATCGAAGAATGGAGGATCGGCTACGACCTGAACAAACCACACACGAGCCTCGACGGTCTCACCCCGACCGAATTTGCAACCCGGTCCAGAGCGGACCAAAACACGAACAGCGCCAACTTATGGACGCTGACAAATTGGGGAGCAGGTCAATTCCCTCATTTATTCGACATTCGGAATCGACTCAGCTCGGTTGCCTGACCGAGGATCGAGCGATCTCCGAAGCGGACGCAGCCTGCAATAGCGGCACGACCTGCGCCCGCAGCCATGCGAGTGCCGGGTCACGGTCGTTCTGCATCGACCACACCAGAGCCACTGAAGGCAGGCGAAGGTCGAGTGGAATCGCCGCGATCGTGAGGCCGAAGCGCGGCGCATAACGTGCTGCCATTCGCGCCGGCAACGTGGCGATGACCGGTGCCTCGGCGGCAGTAGCCAGAACGGTGAGAAAATCGGACGCCGCCAGCACCACATGCAGCGCCTTGCCGGCGCGCGCCAAAGCCTCGGACAGGCAGCCCTGGATATCGTCCTTCAACGTCATCAATGCATGCGGATGCGCAATGTAAGCGGCAGCGGTCAAAGGCAACCCGGGCTGCACGAGATCCGGATTGAAACAGCAAGCAAGTGACTGTTCAAACAGCGGCGTGCCGCAATGCCGTTCCAGCTCGTAGTCGAAACAGCCGATGGCAAGATCGAGTTCACCGTTATCCAGCATGCGATGTGCGTCACCCCGCGCAACCGAGCGGGTCAGCAAGCTGATGCCCGGAGCATGGGCCTGCAAATAGGCAGTCAGCCTGGGGAGCAGTAGAATCTCCAACTCAGACGAAAAGCCAAGCCTTACTATTCGCGTTTCGGATTGCGGGTCGAAGGGCTTGCCGTCTGTCAGGGTGTTCTGAATCTGCAACAGAAGCTCGCGCAGCCGCGGCGCCAGCGCGATCGCCTTGGCAGTCGGATTCATCGCCGTGCCGACACGGACCAGAACCTCGTCATCTAGGAGAAGCCGCAGCGTTGACAGCGCGTGGCTCATGGCCGGTTGACCGAGTTTCAGCCGCTGCGCCGCCCGCGTCACGCTGCGCTCGGTCATCAGGGCGTCGAAGGCGACCAGCAGGTTGAGGTCGAAGGAACGGAGATTGAAGTGATCGATAGAGCGCATGACCGAAATCGATTTGCATGATGGCTCTACGGACCATAGCTTCCCGTTCATGACGCAGCAATCCTCCAACGGCGCAGAATCCCCGCTCTCCTTCCGGGTCGGCGATGCGCTCGTGACCCGTATCCCTGAACTCCGCTGGACGAATGCCGATCCTGCCCGGCTCTATCCCGATCTCGACGCCGCAGCACTGGGCGCCTATGGCAGCCAACTTTCGGCCGGCTCCTACAATCCTGATACGGGCAAGCTCGCCCAGGGCACGCATTCCTGGCTGGTGCGGCATGCCGGGCGCGTCATTCTGATCGACACCGCCACCGGCAACGACAAGCCGCGGCCCAGCGCCCCGATGCTGGACCGTCTCGACACGCCCTATCTGTCCCGCCTTGCGGCCGCCGGGGTGACGCCGGAACAGGTCGATCTCGTCCTGCTGACGCATATTCATGCCGACCATGTCGGTTGGAATACGGTGCTGCAGGATAACACCTGGCAACCGCTCTTCACCCGCGCACGACATATCTATTCCGAAACAGAGGCGCGTTACGCCGCCGCCTTGGACGGCTTCGCGCCTGCGCCCGATCTGCCTCCAGCAGATCTCGGCCGCGCGGATCATCCGCCCATGCCGCAGGTTTATACCGATAGTCTGAAACCCGTGATCGACGCCGGGCTGGGCCAGGCCATCGCGATCGACGGCAAGGAGATTGCGGACGGCCTCTCCTTCCATCCCGCACCCGGGCACAGCATCGACCATGCCGTTATCCGCCTACGCTCTCGCGGTGAGGAAGCCTGGTTCATCGCCGATATCATGCATCATCCACTGCAGGCGTACCGGCCCGATCTGCGGTCGGTCTACTGCGAGTTTCCCAAGACAGCAGAGCAGTCGCGCCGCGGTGTATTGGCGCAAGCCGCTGAAAGTGGTGCTCTCTGCTTTTCCGCCCATTTTGCCGAAAGCGGCGCCGGCCGTATCACGCGGAACGGCCCCGGGTTCGCCTGGAATTTCGTAAATCCCAAGGAAAACTCTGTATCATGAGCGACCTCACCACCGAAAACCGGCTCATCCCGAGTGATACACCGGGCATTTCCCTCCATCTCCGCCGCAAACGCCGCACCGGCATTGCCGCCTTCGGAGCAGAACGCACCCTGCTGCTCATGCATGGCGCGACGCTCCCGGCCGAAAGCCTCTATGACGTGCCGGTCGGCGAAGGCGCTTTCATGGATGTGCTGGCAGAAGCAGGCTTCGATGTCTGGGCGCTGAATGTGCGCGGCTTTGGCGGTTCGACCCGCCCCGCCGGCATGGATGGGGCGCCGGACGCAGCGCCGCCTCAAGTCTCCACCGCGGATGCGGTACGCGACCTGGCTACTGCTGTGGATCACATCCGGGCCGCGCAGGATCTTCTTCAGTTGACTCTCATCGGCATGTCCTGGGGCGGCACGGTGACTGGCACCTATAGCGCAACTCATCCCACCAATGTCGCGAAACTCGTCCTCATCGCCCCGCAATGGCTGAGCGACGGGCCGCCGCGAATTGATCCTGGTGGCCCGGTGCCGGCCTATCGCCGTTTCGATGTCCATGCCTTCCGCAACCGCTGGCTTGAAGGCGTGCCGACCAAGCGGCAGGAGGAGATTTTGCCCAGCGCATGGTTCGCCGCCTGGGCCGAAATCATTCTGGCGAGTGATCCGGCGTCCAAGGACGGCATCATTCGCGCCCCTGCCGGCGTCATCCAGGATGTGCGGGATTATTGGTCCGTTGGCCGTCCATTCTATGAGCCGGAAGCGATCACCGCGCCTGTGCTGCTGCTGCACGGCGAATGGGATCTGGATGTGCCGCTGCCGCGCATGTCGGCCCTCTTTCAGCGCCTCACTGGTGCCCGCTATCGGCGCTGGATCGAGATCGGCGAAGCCACACATATGATGGTGATGGAACGCAACCGCTGGCAAATTCTGAGCGAAATCCTGCTTTTCCTCCGCACATTGCCTGGATAGCCGCCGCTCGCGATGCATCGCGAGTGGTCCTGAAAGCCTTCCCCTAATCTCAGGAGGGTCGGCATCCGCATCATCACTTTCGGGGCCTGCTCAGGCTTCATACCAGTTACGGCCCGCTGGATCGCTCAACCGCCCAAGGCGGCTTTTGTCACGAGGCTCCGGCCCGGCCGGTTACCCTGCCACGCCGCTCGTCAGCTACCAGACCTATCGACAATTATCTGGGTGGAACCTCCCTCCACTGGTGTTGCGCGCCGTCGGGGCGCACTGAGAAATCCGGGTTAAGTTCGCTTGTTGCCATCAATCCGAGAACCGGGACCGCCAGCCCTGCCATGATCGCCAGGATCACGAAGGACAGGTAGCTCTGCACGAAATAGGCTGCGAGCAGACCGGCCCGTTCGTGATCCTCCGCCAGAGGCGGCAGCGTTCGGAATGTGCCTGTCTACCCGCTGCCGAAGCCCATACCGGCGATCAGCGTGCCGAGCAGCATCACGGTCGTCGACCCCTGCGGCAGCGCAGCATGTCGCCGCGATGCCGCCGGCCTCATCCGCCGTGGTCCTGCGTCTTCGTGTCGATCCACGCCGGTGCAACCGACGTGCCGTGGCCGAGGAAGAAGCCCATATGGATGTTGAACTCACCGATCGGCTCGAGCAGCCTCGCATTGCTCAGCGGGCCCGCCTCGACCGGCTCGAAGCCCGCCTTCCGCGCCAGATCGGCAACGGCATGCTTCGCGCCTTCGTCGTCGCCGGCGATGAAAACCTGGACGGCCGCCACGTCCTCGCGCGTCGCTTCCGGCAGGATTGCGGCAAAGATCGTGTTGAAAGCCTTGACCACCCGTGCCTCTGGCGCGGCCTTCCTGATCTCCTCGGCGGCGGAAGTCGTATGGCCGATCGTCAACGCCTTGTAGTCGCCGGTGATCGGGTTCGTGATATCCACAAGGATCTTCCCGGCCAGCGGACCGGCGTCACTGACGACCGCCGGAACGGCATCGAACGGCACAGCCAGGATGACCATATCGGCGAGTGCCGTCACGGCGGCGATGCCGCCGCCTTCGACACCCTCCCCGATTTCCTGTGCCAGCGCAGCCGCCCTGGCGGGATCACGGTGCCCGATCGACAGGTGAATACCCTTGCAGGCGAGCAGCCGCGCAAGGCCCGCGCCCATATTCCCGGTCCCGATGATTGCAACATTCATTTGCGTATCTCCTTTGAGTGGATGCACACGCTATGAATTCGAACCTGATAGCGATAAATAATGGCTATGTGAATTTACTCGAAATGGAACGTTTGTAATGGATCGTTTCGCCAGCATGGCGGCCTTCGTCAGTGCCGTCGAAACCGGCTCGTTTGCCGCTGCCGCCGACGCGCTGGATTGTTCCGCGCAACTCGTTGGCAAGCATGTCCGGCTGCTGGAGGAGCATCTCGGTGTAAAGCTCATCACGCGAACGACGCGCCGGCAGAGCGTCACCGAAATCGGCAGGACATTCTACGAGCGGTGCCGCATTATCCTGGCTGAAATGGAGGCAGCCGAGGCACTTGCCGACGAGAGCCGTGCCATACCGCGCGGCCGGATCCGCGTGAACGCGCCGGTCACCTTCGGCGCGCACGAGCTGGCACCGGCGCTTCCGGATTACCTCACGGCGCTGCCCGACGTTTCGATCGAACTCACCCTGGCCGATCGCGTTGTCGACCTTGTCGATGAAGGGCACGACATCGTGTTCCGCATCGGCCCCCTCGCCGACAGCGCCCTGATCGCCGTGCCGCTGAAAAGCTACGAGCTGACGCTATGCGCCGCCCCCGCCTATCTCGCCGCCCACGGCACGCCGCATCGCCCGGAGGATCTCCGCGCACACCAGTGCCTCGGCTTCGCCTATGGCGGCGTTTCAGACCGCTGGACATTCGAGGGGCCGTCCGGAACGGTCAGCGTCGAGGTTGCCAGCAGGTTCTCTGCGAATAACGGGCAGGCGCTGCTCTCAGCCGCCCTGGCGGGCCTTGGCATCATCCTCCAGCCCGCAGCACTCGTCTACGGCGAGATCGAAAACGGACGCCTTGTGCCGGTGCTTCCGGAATTCGTGCCGCCCGCCCGCCCGATGCACCTTCTGTACGCTCCCGACCGCCGGATGACACCGAAGCTCCGCTCGTTCATCGATTTCACGGTCGGTCGTTTCGGCAGATCAACGTGTCTGAGGGCCTGAGGGCGGCATTGCGGTGGGGCTCATTAGCGGCTTTTCGGCCGGTCTGAATCGCGAGGGAATTTCCATTGGCGTTGATTTCTGTTGGGGTGGACGGCCCAACGGCATCCAATGTGCCAATATAGGGTCGAACAACGAACCTAATGAAAGGGCCGCCCAATGGAATTTAAGCGGATTTCTATAGACACGTCCAAGCATGTTTTTACGATCCATGGGGTCGATGACCAGGAGCGCCCGTTACTCCGGCGCGAGATCAGGCGGGCTCAGGTTGAACCGTTCTTCGTCAAATTGGCTCCGACGGAGGTGGTTCTTGAAGCTTGCGCAGGCTCGCACCACTGGGGGCGGGTGTTGGGCGGTATGGGCCACCGGGTCAGGTTGATCCCACCGCAATATGTGAAGCCCTTCGTGAAGCGGAGTAAAAATGATCGCAACGACGCAGAAGCGATCAGTGAGGCAGCATCCCGCCCGACCATGCGCACGGTTCCGGTCAAATCGGTGGATGAGCAAGCGGCAGCAATCATCGTGAAGCACCGGGAACTCTTGGTGAATCAACGAACCCAGGCGATCAACGCGTTGCGGGGGCACGCGGCGGAATTTGGCATCGTTGCCGCCAAGGGCTGCGCGAACGTCTCAGCATTGCTTGTTCTCCTGTCTGCCGAGGAAGCGATTCCAGCAATTGCAAAGGCGATGTTTGAGCAAATGGGTCAGCATGTGACGGATCTCGATGCAAAGATCGACGCACTGGAGAGACAGCTGCTCGAACAGCACAAGGCCAACGCGGTCAGCAAGCTCCTCGCCGCGATTCCCGGCGTTGGGGCAATCACCGCGATCACCATGGCGCTCAATGTGAACCCCGCGAATTTTGAGACCGGGCGGCATTTTGCAGCGTGGCTCGGGCTGACTCCGCGAGAGCATTCCACCGGCGGCAAGCATCGTATGGGAAAGATAAGTAAGGCAGGCAATGAGAGGTTGCGGCAGTTGCTCGTGGTCGGGGCGATGGCGGTGATCCGCTTCGCTAAACCAGGCAGCAAATCAGCGACCGCTTGGCTGTTGCAATTGCTGGAGCGGAAGCCGCGCAAGGTCGCGGCGATCGCTCTGGCCAACAAGATGGCCCGGATCATCTGGGCCATGATGGCGCGTGGTGAAGCGTATCGGCGTCAGCCGGTAGCCGCCTGATCCGCGCGCCGGTGCCGAGGGTTTAGGGGCAAACAGGAGATGGTTATCGGTCGAACCGACGAGCAACAAAATCCGTCTGAATCTACGGCAGTTCCATGCCGCAATTTCTGTTTGGATGTTGCTCGCGGCACCCATCTGGGCCAGCGGTCAGACCACCGCGTCAAAGGCCGGACACATGACCGCATTCGAACCGATACCAAATTCTGCTTTAACGACTTGAACCCAACGGGCCGTCCACACATGATTCAGGATCCGTGCTGGTGAAGGAGGCCGGCATGGATGGGCCAACCACTATCGATGGATCTTCGTCGGCGGCTTTTGGCAGCGATTGATGAGGGGATGAGTCGCCGGGCAGCGGCAGCCCGCTTTGGAGTGGCGCCGGCAACGGCAATCCGCTGGCGAGCGCAGCGTCGCGATACCGGCGGCTTCGCTCCGAAGCCTCAGGGTGGCGACACGCGCGCATGCCGGGTTGAGGAACGGCGGGCGGACATTCTCGCGATCTGGGAAACACGTAAGAACATCTCGCTTGTAGAGCTGCGCCTGGCGCTCATCGAGGTCGGCTTGCACGACTCGGTGGCCGGGCTTCACCGCTTCTTCGTCCGCCACGGCAGACAGTGCCGGGCGTCGGCCCGCTGACGGCGTTGGCGTTCCGTGCCACGATCGACCAGCCGGGCCGTTTTTCGAAGGTCGCGTGATGTCGGCGCGCATCTTGGCCTGACGCCGCAACGCTACCAGTCCGGCGAAACCGACGTGCAGGGCGGCATCAGTCGATGTGGTGACGAACTGGCCCGAACGGCGCTGTACGAGGCAGCCCATCCCTTGCTGATCCGCAGCACCAAATGGTCGGCGCTGCGGGCATGGGGCATGACCGTGGCCAAGCGCCGCGGCATGGCGCGCGCCCGCGTCGCTGTGGCGCGCAAGCTGGCGGTGATCCTACATCGCATGTGGGCCGATGGCAGCGAGTTCCGCTGGGGCAAAGAGGCCACCGTAGCATGATAGAAGGAGTTGCAGCTTTCGCCTGACGAGGGCGGAGTCAGTGTCGTTCCCGTGGGGACGATGGACGAGGTGATCTCGTTGAGAGTCCGGAACCCCGTGACTGGATGTATGTCACGGAGGTCGCGAGTCAGATTGAGACATCTCATCCTCCTGACCCCATCATGCGGCGGCCACGCGCCGACTGCGGAGAGAAGCGAGTGACCTACGGGAATAGCCTACGGAAAGAGGTGCAGCTTGACACCAATAACCCCAATCAGAGAGGGCTCTGAAACGGCCGCTCCATCAGAAAACCTTCCATTCCAGTGGGCATTTATTATTGAAGGCTTGCTCCAAATTATCCATTATATTGGGTGCCAAATATGATCGCGCCCACCCGGCCGGCCGACCTAATCTGGAGATCTTCGACCATGCCAAAGCTCAGCCCCCTGTCGCGCGAGAAGATGATGAGGCTGCGCACCCAGTTGGCCGACGACGTCGAGGCCGGCGGCCTGCCCCTGTCGCTGGCCGTCAGGCGGATGCGCAAGGCGATCGGTTTCACGCAGGTGCAATTCGCCAAAGCCATGCGGCTCACGACTCGCCAGATCTGGGAGATCGAAAACGGCAAGGCCAACCCGTCGCTCGAGACGATGAACAAGCTCGCCCACCCGTTCGGGTTCCGGGTCGGCTTCATCTCCCGGCATCGGGCCGCCGCGATGGAAGAGGCGGATCGAGCACCCTGAGGGCTCTCAAGACTGGGGTTAGCCAGGTTCGTGGGGAATTCCGCCCCCGGATCAGCCGCGCTCTACAAGAGCTAGTAACAGCCCGACCCACCTACCGCAAAAGAGCGTTGCCCCGAGGCGTGGCCGGAATGGTCAGATGGGCAGCAGCAGGCCGGCCGATGAAAGTCGGTTATGGCCCGGCCACACTCGACTGAGCGGCAAGCGTAGGACGGCCCGAACTGTCAGCCGGCGGGTTGGCTAGAGCCATCGTGAAATCTTGCCAACGACACGATCAATGAAACCGGCAGGTGGGATTAAGATAGGACGCAGAGTATCCGCCAGCTGCCCCTCTGCTTTGATCAAGTCCGCCCCAACCAAGTCGCTGCCTGACAGTCCGTAGAAAGTGCTGTGGGCCGCTTGGTAGCGCTGCTTTTCCTGAGCGCCTGCCCCCGCCGCTACTATCGAGCCACTGCCCGGTGACTTTGGTTCTCTAAACTCAAAGCTCTTCAGTTCGCGGAAGCTGGTGTCCAGCGTCGCAAAGCACCTTTTGAGTGTATTCGGAATATCTTCGCTTATGGGCGGCGTTACATAGTAATTGAGCCTCAAAAACGCCCTTTGTAATTCCAGAAGAGAATTGCGTATTTCCTCCATCTGTTGATCGAGGTTCGTTTGCTCCATTCGCGCTACCTTGATCCGTACGGCAAAATCGCGCACGCTGTCGAGGCACCGCTCTGCGAGTTCAATCTTTCGCCCCCCCAGGACCCGAACGCGCCATGTTCCGAGCGCGCCCATCGCGGCTACAAGAAGCCCGACCGAGATGAAGTCTCCCACCCAGATTGCGACACTGCCCATGGTTGGGATTATACCAGAAAAGCGATCCGTCCCCAGTGACACCACTGTTGCCGCGCGTCCCACATAGTGAACGGCGCCGATGCGAAGTAGCCCCCAGACCGCACCAACGAGAAAGCAGGCAGGGCTGGCAATTCCTAGAACATTGATGGCCCGGTTCAGGTGAGGCAATCCCTTGCGCTCGACGCGAGAGAAAACCGACGGCAGAGTCGGCACGATCACACCGGCATCCTTGAGAGCCTGGAGCGCGCGCTGCCCGTGTTCCTCGGAATCCCGCACAGCGCGCACACGCATCATCGACACAATGAGGCTTCCGAAAATCAGGCCGAAGAGAAAGAACCACATCGGACCCGTCAGTGCCGCGTAGGAGATTAGGCTTGATGAATCCCTGCCGCCGGCGAGTGCATCCGCGATGCCGAGGCACGCGACCAAGCCGCCGGCGTTCGCCAGGATCAGAAGATGCACATAGCCTTCCGTCAGCCGTTGCGCGGTGGCGTCGGCAGTGCGCGCATCAGCAATCGCCTGGCGGATGACGGGGCCTTGCTTGGGGTCTGGTTGTTCTGTCACGCAATGACGCTCCCGCCCGCGTCAGGTCGGGCACGCCGCTTCACATCATGGGAGCAACAGTTACCAGACCAGAAGCCGAAGAGCCTCAAGGACCGGCCAGATCAGCGCCCTACGATCCAGCTTATCGGGCGCTGATGTGCTCCACAAGGGCTAGTAGCGATCCAGGCTCCGAATGCCCGCTCCGGGTAAGGGCCAGCGGCACCTACAGCGTTTTTTCGCGGCCAGGAAACTGGACAAGCAATGCCCGTTCGCAAGCCCCTGTCTCGCACACAATCGCACCACCGGGGATTCCAGGCGGAGCCCCTTCGCCAATTTCACCCACTAGACCCGCCTCTCACCGCCCCGCCGGCGCCGGCCGCGGCATCCCGCTAGCCGCCCGGATCCCCCAGATCGACCGCGCCAGGTTCAGCTCGCCGGCCCGCGCCCGGGCCACCATCCCGTGGAAATATCCACCCGGCGAGCCGCGGAAATGGTCGCTTGGCTTCGTCGAGACGATGGCCAGTGCCACGGCCGCCTGCTCGCGCCCCATCGCCAGGCACGCATCCCCCCATAGCGGCTTCGAAACACCGAGGTCATGACGCAGCCAGTCGGCCGCCTCCACGATTTCCGGCCATCCGGGCGATGATTTCGCGAGGTAAGCCCGCAATCGGGGCGCCAGCCTGACCAGCTCGTCCGGCGTCATGCGGAACACCGTGCCGTCCGGCGGGATTTCAGGCTTTGTCGCCCGACTGCCGGTCGGCCGATGCCCGGCTTCCTTCCCATCTCCATTCCTGCCGGTTCTCGTCGAGTCTCCAGCGCTCGTGCCCGCGCCACCCGAGGTCGAGCTACGTTTTCTCGATGCAGATACGTGATCCGTAGGATCAAGAGTCTGGTTTGTATGTGTAATATGAGGCTCATCCGCGAGCCCCTTGGGGCTCATATTTGTTGATTCGACACCAGCCTGCGCGGCCTCTTTCAGCGCGTCCATCGCCGCCTCGAGCCTGCCACGAAGGTCCGCCTGCCGGTTTTCCAGCGTCGTCACGCCGAGCGTCACCTCGTCCAGCTCCTCGATGCGACGGATCCGCGCGACCAGGCGCCTCGCCTCATCCGCCTGGCGGGCCCATCCTTCGGCGATCCCGAGCTCTGTCGCCGTCTCCACGATCTGCTGGATCCCGCGCACGGCGATCGTCGCACGCCGGCGCAGCTGCTTCAGCGCCTCGAAGCGGGCCCGGCCACGCTCTGCGATCTCCCGGAACTCGGCCTGGCGGACCGCAATGGGCGAGAGATCGAAGCCGTACGCCTCGACGATCCGGCCGCGCGGGTCCCGCCGGCCATACCGCTTGCCGTTCGGACTGTCGCGCATGGTGATCAGCCCGAGATGGGCGAGCAGCCGGTTCAGCCGCTTCACCTGCGCCTCGCTCAGGCACAGCGCCTCCATCTGCATCGCCGCCGACGGCCAGACGATCGGCCGTGCGCCCTCCTGCCAGTCCTGCACCTGGGTGAAGCGGAACAGCCAGTCGATCGCCTGCGTGACCCGCGGACCAAACCGCAGATACGGGGCCGCTGCCTTGAAGGCGGCCAGCACCCGGCCGGGGTCGACCTGGCCGCCCCCACTCACCGTACCGAAATCATCGGCGAGTCGCTCTGTCGCAACCATCCCGAGCGTGAGGCGCCGCGCGCCGCGCACGCCTCCTCGTTTGGGGCCCGGCCCCGATTCGGGGCGGAAATTCTCCATCTTGATCCTCCATCAGTGTCGGATCGCGACGGGCAAAGCCCTCCCGTGAGCGGAAACGGCAATTTCCGCTTGGCAGGATGGCTTCCGATGGGTATGTTCGGGATTGCAACATCCGAACGGCTCTCGGAGCCCGTCACGAATTTAGTGAAAGCCCGCCCGGCAAGGCGGGCTTTTGCATGTCTAGGCGGTTCTGGGTGGGGCGCCCCTCCATTCCTCGATAAGCAGCTGGAGCGCCTGGCCGCGGCTACGCAGACCTTTGCGCTCCTTGATGGCGTCGATCAGGCTGATCGTCTCGTTCGGCAGGTGGACGAGCACACCTGTAGCGCCGCGCGCGCGTTGCCTACGCCTGTAGCGTGCGCTCGCATCATCGCCGGCGGTACGTGTGTTCGGCATCCTGTTCACTCCACCATCTCTATGGCTAGTCAGTCACCATTCAGAGATTCACGGAGCGAGTCCACAGATTCTTGCTCCCGAGTCGCACTTAGCGGCTGATTTGAAACGCTTTTCCCGGAAATTTTTCTTTGGGCCCCCGAGTCGCGGCCGGTGTAGATGGCTGGCCTGGGGTGGCGGGGCGAATGCGACTCGGGGCGGGTTCGTATCGCTTGTTGCCGGCGAGGTCGTCTGCAATCCGGCGCTTCATGGCGAAAGCCTATCGGCCCGGCTCTGGTGTCCTGTTCGAATTCTCCACACCATGACCACCTCTGGTCCGCAGCTCGCAAACCTGGTCGAAGATGACCGTCGAGAGATGTGCTGAGTGAATTCTGATCGCATCCCAGCTTTGCCATCGGCCGGCGAGCCTCTTGTATTCCGAGAGATCGACCTGATCGAGGTCGTACGGAAGCGGCTGCGCGAGCTGAACAGCGAGCTGTTGAAGCGCCGACTCGCCACTGGATTGCGGGTATAAGCGGTCGAACGGCTCAAGCGCGCTCGCCACCTGCTCATCGCCCAGGTGGTCGGCGAGCGCCACGAAATCCAGATAGTCGCGCGTGGCGTTCCGCTTGAGGATCAGCACACCCTTGATCCGCAATATCTCTCCTTCCGACGGCACGCGTATTGAATGCCCGAGGTACGACAAGTCACGGGTTTCGAGCGGTGCGGTCCTGATCAGCTGACGGACGCCGGTCTCGATACCGTCGAGGCTCCCGAGGATGAGGACAGGGCGTTTGACGCGCGCTGTTTGCCAACCTGCGACCGACTCCAGCTGTTCCAGGACCACATCGAACCGATCCCTGAGATCTGTGATAACGTGATCGGCGTCCACCGACATGCGATGACCCGCGAAGATCGCGGATGCAGTTCCGCCGACCAAAACGGCCTCAGGCAGAATGCCTTGAAGTCGTGCCGCGGCTGAGAGCACACGCTCCCATTCAGGCAGCTGAGCGGTGCTCTTTGGCATAATTCATCCAGAAAAAATAACGCTGCGCGTATGGGTCGCCGGCATTTGCTATGCAGACACGAGTGATTCGCTCCAGCACCTTTGGATCGGCTCTCGCCGCATCTCTTAGCTCTGACCAGTCATTCCATCGACCGCGCGAGATGATGTCATCGATCGCCGCCAGTGTGTAATCCTCGTGGATGAGGTGTCGATGACGCATTTCTACAAAATACCACTCTGCACGACCACGCCCAAGAGATTTTGTGCGCACAGGATCAGGCATCCGGCATCATCCCGGAGACATACCGGGCTCGTCGCTCTCCTCCGGCCACTGACCCACGATGTCCCGCTTGTGCTCGCCGACGGCCATATAACGGCCATCCGACCTCCAGATGTCGTGGCCGCGCCGGCGCGGCTTGCCTCTGAACATCTTCCACACTGAGCCTTTGACGCAAAACGTGCCTGTGCCGTTCACCTCGTCGACCGTCACACGCGAGCCAACGCGCGTGATGTAATCACCTGGATCGCGGATCGGCCCCGTGTCGTCGCCACCACCGCTCACAGCGACGGCTCCGGTGCCGGCTCATTACCGTCGGAGACCACCTCCTCGATCGACTTGATCCGGCACGTAATACCCTCGAATTTCACGCCACGCGAAACAGCCTCACGCGACCGGCGCAGTGCCTCCGTGATCGCAGCCGGCTTGCTCGTCGCACGGATGTCGTGCTCATGCATGCCGATCACGGCATCGTCGTCGAGTCGCTTCAGCTCGACTTTGGCCGTGAAGCGGCGCAATCCGAGAGCAGCTCGATCTGCCATCTTCTCTGCGAGCAGCGCGCGCAGATCCTGCTGATCGGCGAGCAGGCTGAGATACTCGGCCGGCCCGTCCCCGTACCTGATGCCCACCGAGATCTCGGTCGCTCCCGGCAGCAGATATGCTTCGAGGTGCTCGCCGTGCTGAGCCCATGATGCCGGTGTGAGCGGGCGGATGCCGTACCGCGCCAGGTCATTGAGCGTGACCTCGACGATCCGCGACGCCCACTCCTTTGGCTGTCGCCAGTATGCCATCTCGGATCCTCCTTCAGCAGTTCATCGCGCAGTCGGGCGCGTCGTCATCTTCCACCTGGACCGCAGTCGGCGCGGCGGCGCGGTGCGCCCGGATCTGCTCCGCGACGGTCGGCGAGATCCACGTCGACAGTCCTGCCCGCGCTGGCCGCACCCCTTCGCGCGGCTCGGTGACCAGGCCCAGAATTTCCGCGAGGTCGGGGTGCTCGGCAGTCGTCGCGTGCGAAATGCGGATGTCGTCCGTCCTGAAGATTGGCGCGCGGGCATCGAGATTCCCGCGGCACTGCTCCACGAAATCAGCCGTCAGATCGGTGTACGCCAGGCTGAAAGACACTCGGCCTGTCGGCTTCACCATCCGTGCCAGGTGCACTGCAGGATGTCTGGCCGTTCGGCGGATCGTGTTAATCGCGTGCGGACGCGCCCCATCGAATGACGCGAGGAAATCAATCGAGTCAGCTGCCAGGCAGACTGCCTGGACCAGGATCTCATCGCGATTCTTCGCCCGGGTCGCCCGCACGCCAATCGGCATGACCACATGCCCGCGGTCGAGCATCGACCCGTCCGGCGCCAGGATGGCCGCGCGCGCCTTGCGCGCGATGATCTCCGCCTGCCGGTCGTCCGGCTGATCGAGGCACCGTGCGAGATCCGGGCGCTCAAGAACTGTCCGGTATTCCTCGAGCAGGGCTTTCAGCACGTTCGGTCGCTGCTTAGCGACCAGCGTCGGCATGTCACCAAGCTCGTCGATCACGGTCTCTCCCGGTGCGCCGGCAATCGGCTGGATTTGTGTTGTCGACTGGATCGTGACCCGGCCGTCTCCATCGACGTCCAGCACATGCCGGTCGACGAACGGCCAGCAGCCGAGCATTTCCGCCGCCTCGCCAACCACTGCCGGGTTCGACGGCGCGTAGGCGATCAGCCGGCTCTTCGCGTCGCGGACGATGCGCACCGGTGCCGCACCCGTCTCGTCTTCCACCAGCTGCACGATTGCAGGCACGAGATCCCGGTGCGCATCGAGCCCGAGGCTCGTCCAGACGCCGGCGAGCAGGACATCCCGCGCGCGCTCGAATTCCGGCGTCCCTTGTGCCGGCGTACCATTGCCCCGGTTGCCGGCACAAGGGACGCCGCGCGCGCCGCCGCCTCGATCTCCTCGACGGTTTTGCCGGTGTGCGCATCCATTGTCGCACTCCTCAGCCACTCGATCGCTGGCGCATCCTCCGCTGCTCGGCACGCAGCAGATCACGCACTTCGATCACAATCGCCGCGTAATCGAGATACGCCTCTCGCTGAGATCGGCTGTCGAGATAGAAATCGAGGTCACGGCTGTCGATCGCATCGATGACAATGTAACCGGTCTCGCCGCGCTGAGACGGGTGATTGAGCGGAACCGCGAGCTTCGTGACGCGCTGACGATATTCGTAAGAGCTCCGGTCATACACCTCGCGCGCGATCTCGATGTCGACGACCAGGTCGGCGCCGCTCCTCCGAACTGTCGCGAGCGAGATCGGCTCGACCGGCCTGGCTTTCCAGTTTTCCCTGTGCGTGCGGCTGTCGTAGCTCACAACGTGAGATGCGATCTCTGGCGTGATGAGACGGTGAGCGAATGCGACAATCCTCGAGCCTGGGCGCAGCCTGGCGTTCTGCTGCTTCACATAGTCGCGCCAGGCCGGGCGGTTTGGCCCGATCAGAGCCTGGTCATCCATCACCAGCCGGAAGTTCTCTTGCTGAAACCCGGGATCCGCAAAATTCGTGTACCCGGAGCCCTCCGTGATCGGGCCGAAAATGCCGAGCCGGTCGTGCAGCCCCCACATCATGATGAGAAATCTCTCGTACATCAGCGCCAGCTGACGGAACTCCTCCGTTGCTTTCGCGTAGCCGAGATCATCCTGCCCGATCACCCGGTCGGGCTCATCGCGGTACCACGACCGGCGCCGATATGGTGCATCGATGTCGTCGGGTGTCGGAAACAGCCGCGGCGCTGAGCTGAGAAAGTCCGGTAGCGTGACGTGACAGACACGCTCGCCGTCCCGGACCAGCATGAAGGCCCTTTCGTCCTCCTGCTCGCGCATGATCCGATCGATCGTCGCGCCGATATCGCCTGGAGCAGTGATGCGCTCCTTCTTCCGCCGTCGCGGCTGCATGAGTATCGCGGCGCGCGGCGCGCCGAATATCCGCTGGACCAGTGCGGGGTCGTCCCGCAGCCGCTCAAACAGCGTGTCGACGTCCTCGAAATCGGCCCCGCCGTCGAGGAGGTGAATCAGCAGCTCTTCATCCAGAAACAGCTTCCGCTGGAAAAGATGTAGCGGGGCGTCGGCCGGGGCGGATGCACCGTCGATGATCAGATCCGCGGCGACATTCGTGCCGGCATAGAGCCCGATCGTGTCGACCTGCTCCATGATGCGGCCGGCCACGGCCGCGACCGGCTTGATGCTGGCCGCAGCGGCGATGCCGCGCTCCTCGTAATAGGCGGACAGGCGCGTCGAGCGGGCCTGCATCTGCTCCGCCGATGCTGTGATCTCCGCCGAAATCCTGCTGATCTCCGCGCTCCGCTGCTCAAGGCTTTCGCGCATGCGCACCGCCATCTCCTGACGGCCCTCCACGTCGGCCTCGTCACCGGCGCCGAGCAGACCGGCCGGCCCCGTCGGGACGGAGGCGGCAATCTGCTGAAGGTCGTGCTGCCGGGTCTGGATATCTGCCTGTATCTCGCCGATCTCATAGCCGAGTGCCGCGATCTCGCGATCACGCGACGCGAGCGCATCGGCTTCAGAGACAGGCTCGTATTCGCTGACGAGCTCGTCGTAGAGCATCTGCCAGCCGCTGACTGGGCGCCCCCGGCGGATGTCATCATCGCTCCGGCTCGCGGGCGTGTCGCGCAGGTGAATCGTGTGCGGGGCTCCGTGTGCATACTCGACATCAGTGCACAGCAGGATGCTGCCGGCAGGGGCGGTACGGCCGTGGTGCGACTTCAGGTCCTTCTTCGTCCGCCACCAGCTGCCCGGGCGGACGGAAATTGCGGCGCGCTCCTCGCGGGCATGGGGTGTCGTGCCGCGCACGGCGGGGAGATTGTCGCTCATCACATCTGGGTCCTGCTGGTCATTACCCAGTGAATCTAGCGGGTGGGCGCGTAAGGAACGGCTATCGGCCTGTAGGGGGGGGCGGCCGGACAGGCCCCCCCTACACCTCGTCATCCGGCGGGGCCTGCAGATCACCGCGATAGCCAAACACGGTCTCGGGCCACGTCGTCTCGACCCGCCGCCTGATCAGCCCGATGATCTGGTTGTGCGCCTCCGTCAGCTGAACACCGCTAACCGCGGCCTCATGCAGTGCATCGAGCAGCTTTCCAAAGCTGTGCTCCAGCTCGAGCCCGTTGACTGCGGCGAGCGCCTCCCTGAGCTGGTCCTGAATTCTTTCATGATGTGGAAGTATCGACCGTTCGTCAGACATATTTATGATTTCGAGACAAAAAATGGCGAATTGATGCGGTGCACGGAGCTAGAAGATGAAATTCGATTTTCAACAAAATTCTGCGTCAAGAGCGGACGCACGCCGTGAAAATTATTGATTTACCCGCCTCCGGCGCGATATGCCGGACCAGCGATCTTCGCGGGACACTCGATGCAAAAATCCATCCAGACCGACGATATTCCGAATATTCGATTGCATTTCGACACTTCGATCGCGACGCTGAGGAAGCTGGACGATCTGCGATGCCGGCTGGGCCTGTCGACGTATGCCGAGGTGATCGCGGCGGCGCTGAAGCATGAGTACGACGCGCTCGAGGCCAGGCGACGGCTTGCATCCGCTCCGACGCCACATCCACCGTCGAGCTTCTCGAAGCGGGCCGCGCCTGAGCCAGTCGTGCCGGCCGCCCCGCGTCCCCAGGTTCAGGCGCGGCCGGCGCCACAGAGGGTGCTGGCGTTGGGTGGGCCGCGGCGGTGATCCCCACACTGAACGGCGCTCCGATAGCATTTGCCGCTTGCAGTTAGCCGGCCGGCTCCAATAGGCTGGCCCGCAAAATTTGCTCTTTGATATTGTATTTCGAGTTATTTCAAAGCCTTAAACCAAAGAGGTTCCCCCGTGCGTGCGGGGATAGGCCCTGGACCCGGCACATCGTCGGCTCGCCCGCGCAGGTTCCCCCGTGCGTGCGGGGATAGGCCCTGGCGATGAAGATCGCGCCATGACCTCCTTCAGGTTCCCCCGTGCGTGCGGGGATAGGCCCTCCCTGACCAACAGCGGCTCGACTGCGCTTCCGGTTCCCCCGTGCGTGCGGGGATAGGCCCGTATTTCGCTTGCTTCCCGAGCCCAAGGAGGTGGTTCCCCCGTGCGTGCGGGGATAGGCCCTTGATTTTTCAAGTCCGGTGGCGCGGCGATCAGGTTCCCCCGTGCGTGCGGGGATAGGCCCCCCCATCCCCTGTCGGGGATGTCCCCCCAAGCGGTTCCCCCGTGCGTGCGGGGATAGGCCCTCCCTTCGGCGTCTTTCACTTCCTTTTCTTTCGGTTCCCCCGTGCGTGCGGGGATAGGCCCGAGGACCGGGAGGATCGAAAAGACGACGCCAGGGTTCCCCCGTGCGTGCGGGGATAGGCCCCCCTCGACCGTGAACAGCGGAGCGAATTTCTAGGTTCCCCCGTGCGTGCGGGGATAGGCCCGGTTCAACGAATGGCTTTCGCAAAAGGCCAATGGTTCCCCCGTGCGTGCGGGGATAGGCCCGGTCAGGGGATAGCGCGGATCGCCTCGATCAGGGTTCCCCCGTGCGTGCGGGGATAGGCCCTGGCGATGAACGGCGTCAACCGTCTGAGCGATGGTTCCCCCGTGCGTGCGGGGATAGGCCCCATCGTGATGCGATCCAGAATGCGCTGCACATGGTTCCCCCGTGCGTGCGGGGATAGGCCCTGATCGTAATATTCCTGATAGACCGTATAGGTGGTTCCCCCGTGCGTGCGGGGATAGGCCCTGCCTGATGACCGGGATGACCGACATTACGGGGGTTCCCCCGTGCGTGCGGGGATAGGCCCGTTTTTTCAAGACACCGACGATGGCTATGTGCGGTTCCCCCGTGCGTGCGGGGATAGCCCCCAAAACGAGCGCCGCCGACCGGATACCCGCCATGAAGGCACTCGTTGGTGCTGTCTTGCGGCGAGCACCCCAAAGAGAGGTAATATGGCGGGGGGAGGAGTCCGTTTGTGAGCATCATTTCAAGCCGCCCGCCCTGGGGTAAATTTGACGCTGGCATTACCCATCATCTTGCGCACCACTGCGCCGATGTGGCCGCCTGCTTTGAGGCGATCGCCGATATCCCGACCATTCGCCTCCGTATGGAACATTCGGCCAACAGATCGCTATCAACGGCGGATATCAAGCGCCTGGCGGTCCTTGTGTTCCTGCACGATGTCGGCAAGCTCCACCCAGGTTTTCAGGCCAAGGGGTGGCCCGAAGCCACGTGGCCTGGCGGCCGACATGGGCATGTTCAGGAAGGGGCAGCCCTCTTTCAAAGCGGTGCTCCGGAGGAGGTCAGGGAATCCCTGTGCTGGGATGAGCTGAATGAGTGGGGCGTCTTTGACGACGGAGGTAACCTTCTGGTGGCGGCACTGGCTCACCATGGCCGCCCATTTGCCGTTGAAAGCCGTGCCAAGAGCGAGTGGCAGGCGGTTCCCGGGATCGGATATGACCCTGCCGCGTCGGCAGCCGAATTCGGTGAGCTGATCCGGTCCTGGTTCCCTGAAGCGTTCGCGGCCGGCCCCGGCGTCAGGATGCCAACGTCATCTGATTTCCAGCACCTCTTCTGCGGCATAGTCTCGTTGGCGGACTGGCTGGGATCAACGCAAGCGATCTTCAAGTTCATCCCGGACCTTGATCACGGCTACATGGAGAGAGCCCGTGCGCGGGCACGTCGCGCCATCGCGGAAATCGGGCTTGACCCCACTCGTTACCGTGCCGCCGGCGCGGGGCGGACAGACTTTCCAGCGCTCACTGGCGGCAGACAGCCGCGGCCACAGCAGGTTCTCGTCGGCGAATTTCCCCTCGATGAGCGCCTGCTCATCCTCGAGGCCGAAACGGGCTCCGGGAAGACGGAGTCGGCAATCTGGCGATTTGCCCGCCTGTTCGACGCAGGTCTCGTCGACAGCCTCTATTTTGCGCTGCCGACAAGGGCCGCTGCCATACAGCTGCACCGCCGCGTGAACGATGCGATGCGCCGCCTGTTCCAGGATCGCGGCCCCGAGGCGGTTCTCGTGGTCCCGGGGTACATCAGGTCTGGTGAAGCGGAGGGAAGCAAGCTTCCCGACTGGAAGGTGCGCTGGGATGACGACGGCCGCGTAGATGAGGAACGGCTTGTGGCGCGCTGGGCGGCCGAAAGTGCCAAGCGCTCGCTGGCCGCGGCGATCGCCGTGGGGACAGTTGACCAGGTGATGCTTGCCGGACTCCAGGTAAAGCACGCTCATTTACGCGCAGCAGCGCTCTCGCGCAGCCTTCTCGTCATCGACGAGGTGCACGCATCCGACCACTACATGACCGAAATCCAGCGACACCTCCTCAAGATGCATGTCGGCCGAGGCGGGTACGCGATGTTGATGTCAGCCACTCTCGGATCGGTCGCTCGCAGCAGGTGGCTTGGACAGCGCATCGAGCCAAGTTTTGAACGGGCAGCAGCCGAGCCCTACCCGGCAGTATGGGGCAAGGATAAGGCTGCACCCCATAGTTGCGACCCTCAAGGGGGGCAGAAGCGCGTCTCGATGACGCTTGAGCCAACGATGGATGCAGATGCCTGCGCCCGCATCGCGATCGAGGCCGCCCGCGCGGGCGCGCGTGTCCTCATAATCCGGAACACTGTCGGGGCAGCGATTGACCTTTTCGATGCCGTCCGCAAGGTCGACGAACCCCTCCTGCTGAATGCTGCCGGTGGGCCCGCGCTTCACCATAGTCGTTTTGCCCCGGAAGACCGCGCGCTGCTCGACCAGGCTGTCGAAACAGCGCTATCGCCTGCGACCAGCGACACCGCCGGCGTCATTGTCATCGGCACACAGACGCTCGAGCAAAGCCTTGATATCGACGCCGATATCCTGCTCACAGATCTCTGCCCGATCGATGTCCTGCTCCAGCGCATCGGCAGGCTACATCGGCACAGGATGGACCGGCCGGCCGGCTTCGGGGTCCCACAGTGCCATGTCATGATGCTGGAGGACGGCCTCGAAAAGCTGCTCGCGCCAGCGTTCGTCAACGGCCTGGGCGCAATTAAAGGTCGTGGCAGGGACGAGGTATACGGGATCTACATGGACGTGCCGGCACTCGAGCTGACCCGTCGGCTCGTCGTGGATTATCCCGAATGGGTCATCCCTGAGATGAACCGCTTCCTCGTTGAGAGCGCCACTCACCCCGACCGGATCACGGCGCTGAATGCTGAACTCGGTCGCGCCTGGTCAACCTATTCGAACACTGTCTACGGCAAGGGCCTGGCAGAGCGCGCAGCGGCACGGGGCCTTCTGCTCCCGATCGCGCAGCCATTCGCCGAGATAAGGTTCCCGGATGATGAGGCTGGGAGCATCCGCACGCGCCTCGGCGCGGAGGGAGCGCGTGTCACGTTCACAAAGGCGGTCATGGGACCGTTCGGCGTTGAGATTACTGGCTTCACACTGCCAGCTCACTGGTCGCGCGGTGTCCAGACAGCCGAACCTGTAGAGCCGGCCATGACGGAGGGCACTATTCGGGTGGACCTCGATGGCGTCGCGTTTGGCTATGATCGGATGGGTATACGAAAGTAACGAAAATATGTTTGGTTCGCCCCGGGAACGTGTTTTAGGCTCCGCGTTGCAATCGTAATTTCCAGGTGGGTGGCATGAAGTTTCTGGGCTCTATCAGCCATTTTGGAGCTCGCCTGGTTTTGGATCGCATTGATGGATGGCGATGGTCCGTGGCGAGCGCCTCTTTCCCCCGGTGTGATTCGCCCGGGGATAGCCCCATATTTTCGTTCAATCTCGGAGAAATGATGGACTCTCCCCCGCACTCGCGGGGCTACAGAACTGCTATCACTGCCAGCGCCGCGGCCTGTGGGTGAGAGATGCACCATAACCTCCTCACCCACAGGCTGATCCGCACCACCTCCGGCAGCTTCTCTCTATCAGGTCTCCTCTCCGCCCTTGTCCGCGACGAGGTGGACGGTTTCCCTGCGCTGAGGCCCCACCAGGGTCCGGCCCTCCACATGTTCCTGGTGCAGCTCGGTGCAATGGCAATGCGACGTGCTGGCCTCGGCGATCCACCCGCAGAGGAGGAGGCGTGGCGTAAACTGCTCCGCAGCCTCACGCCTGGCTTTGCCGATGATGAGCCGTGGCATCTCATCGTCGAGGATTGGACGAAGCCGGCCTTCATGCAGCCGCCGGTGCCGGCGGACATGAAGCTCTCCAACCCGGTGCCCACGCCGGACGCCCTCGACATGCTTATCACGTCGAGAAACCATGATCTGAAGCAGACGATCGCACGGCAGGCCGAGCCAGAGGACTGGGTCTTCGCCCTGATCTCGCTCCAGACCATGGAGGGTTATGGCGGCAAGGGAAACCAGGGCATCGCGCGGATGAATGGTGGGTCGTCATCACGACCGTTGCTCTCCCTTGCACCACTCCCCGCGAAAGTGAAGGGGACAACGCTCCGCCTCGGGACTCGCTTCCGGCGCGACGTGATGGTTCTGCTCCAGACATACGAAGTCCAGCTCGAGCAGAGCGAATACAATGCTGACGACGGCATTGGACTCACCTGGCTGGGGCCCTGGCCCGAAGGCGAGCAGCTGCAGATCCGCGATCTCGATATCTGGTTCATAGAGGTCTGTCGTCGAATCCGGCTGACCGTCCGGGATGATGGCATCTCGGCAGTTAAGGGCAATTCGGCCGCTGCCCGGATCAATGCCAGGCAGCTCAACGGCGCCCTGGGTGACCCGTGGGCGCCGGTCCACAAAGTCGACCGGAAAAGCCTTACGCTGGCAGGACGAGATTTCGATTACAGGATCATCACCGAGCTCCTGTTCTCGGGAGATTGGGAGATCCCGCTGCTTGCCAGGCTGGCGGATGTTGATGTGCGGCAGCCGATGGCTCTTGTGGCTGAGGCGATCTCGCGAGGGAACAGCAAAACCGAAGGTTTCAAGTCGCGGGTGTTGCCCATCTCCAGCCGCATCGCGCAGGCTTTCGGAACGAGGCAGGCGGACCTAAATGAGCTGGCCAAAGCCCAAGTCGAGGCAATCAGCAGCTTCGCGAAAGCGCTGGGAAATGCACTCTCACTGCTGGCTGCCAAAGGTGATCGAGAACGGCGAAACAAGGACCATTACGGCTTTGCCCGCGCGGCGCAGGACCACTTCACCCGAGCCGCGGACATCATCTTCTTCGATCATCTCTGGGCGCGGTTTGAGGCACAGGAGAGGGGGCAGGCCGAGCTCGAGATCGAGGAGCGCAGATGGGCCGAGGTGCTGGCCAAACATGCGCGGTCCGCGTTCCGAGATGCGCTGCCCACGGTTCCCTGCTCCGGCATCTACCGCGCTCGCGCCGAGGCGAGGGCCGAGCGGGCCTTCGAAGGCGCGATCAGATACCACTTCCCCGACCTTATCAGCAGAGCGCAGCGGGAGACCGAGCATGCCGGATAGCCAGCCTCCACCCGATTTCCGCATCAAGGCCGCCAAACTCGCGGAGGAGATGCGGTCGCTTGGCACAGGCGACCTCGCGGAGTTGCGCCGGATGCAGCGCGGCGCCGCCGGGTGTGCGGCATTCTGGAACCTGGCCGCAAAAAGCGGGTTCATTGACGAGACCGTGCGGACGGACGACTGGATGCTGATCGTCAAGGTGATGGCGATCCTGACGCCAAAGGGCGAACTGCCCCGGAGCGGGAAGCTTCGAAATTCCCTGCATGACCCGAAGAAGCGGCTCGGCGCCCTGCTCTGCGACGGGGGCGATCCGGGATGGAACAGCTCCCAACAGCCACTCCTCTCAGAGACCCGCCTTATGCGCCTCCTTGCCGAAGCCCCGGCTCGCCGCGGCGCTAGTCTCGAGCGGATCGCCAGGCTTCTCGCTGCGAAGCGGAAGACTGATGCCGGGATCGACTGCACTGAAATCGCCGCCATGATCCTCTTCCCTAAGAGCACATTCGCAACGCGCGGCATCGCCCGCGATTATTACCGCCGGCTCGATGCCGCGGCTCCAGAGAAATCACAGAAGGAGCTTGCCTGATGAGCGCACCGCGCTTCCTGCAGATCCACACGCTGCACACCTACACATCGGCCTTGCTGAATCGCGACGACACCGGGCTCGCAAAGCGCCTCCCATATGGTGGCGTGTCGCGCACCCGCATTTCCTCACAATGCCTGAAGCGCCATTGGCGGACGGCCGACGACGACCCGCACTCGCTCCACAGCATCGACGGCGCGGAACTGGCTTACCGGTCGCGCGAGCTGGTGACCACTCTCGTCATCCAGCCCCTCAGGGACCGGTTTCCCGCCAATGTGGTCGACGCGATCGAGCCGGAATTCCAGAAAGCCGTCTACGGAGATAAGGGGGACAAGGGCAAGCGAAGCCGCCAGACCCTGCTGTTCGGCGCGCCCGAGATCGCGTGGCTGGCGAGCGAAGCGGAGCGACTGGCTGCCAGCTCGGACAGCGCCGCGGCAGCCAAGGCTGCGGTCACCGACTGGGCGAAGACCTTCAAGGACAACATCAAGGCGATGCGCGAGAACAGCGCGTTACCGGGCGGCCTGACCGGGGCGCTGTTCGGGCGCATGGTCACATCCGATGTCTCAGCCAACATCGATGCGCCGCTTCACGTCGCCCACGCCTTCACTGTGCACGCGGAGGAAGCCGAGGGAGACTACTTCACCGCGGTCGATGATCTGAAGGGGGATGATGACGACAGCGGCGCCGACACGATCCAGGAAACCGAACTCACATCGGGCCTGTTCTACGGCTACGTGGTGATCGATATGCCGGCGCTCATCCGGAACTGCGGCGGCAATCAAGACCTGGTCGCCCGGGTCGTCCACAATATCGTCTACCTCATCGCCGAGGTAACCCCCGGGGCCAAACGCGGCTCCACAGCACCGTACGGTCGTGCTGAATTAATGCTGATCGAGGCGGGCGATCGGCAGCCACGCAGCCTGGCCGCAGCCTATCGGAAGCCTGTCGATAACGACCTGGATATGGCGGTTTCGGCGCTCGATGCTCACCTCACGAAACTTGATCAAGCCTACGAGACGGGTGAGGAGCGGCGCTATCTCGCCCTCGCTGGCACGGATGTGTCCAGTGCGGAACGGGCGTCGCTGAAAACGCTGGCGGAGTGGGCTGCGTCCCAGGTGAAGGCTGCTTCAGATGCGGATGCCTGATCATCGCTGGCAGGTCCTCCGGCTCGAGGCGCCACTTCTGGCCTTCGGGGGGGTGACGATCGACCAGATGGGGGTGACGCGCGACTTCCCGGCCGCCTCGATGCTGACCGGCCTGCTTGCCAATGCGCTGGGCTGGCAACGGACCGAGTGGGGGAAGCACCAGGCCCTGCAGGACCGCCTCGTATTTGCCTCCCGCTGGGAACGGGGTGGTGATCAAGGCGTGCTTACCGACACGCAGAATGCCCGCCTTGCCGCGAGCGACAAGGGATGGACGACCTGGGGCAAGCCGGAGGGTCGTGACGGCGCCAGCTATGGTGCTCCACATCGCAGGTTTCGTGACTATCACCCGGATGCCTGCGTCATCATCACTCTGCGCCTGGATCCGGAAGATGACGAGCCGTCGCTCGGCGACCTCGCCGCGGCGCTGGACAGGCCAGCCCGTCCGATCTTCATCGGTCGCAAGCCGTGCCTCCCATCCGCTCCGCTGCGGCAACGTGTCGATATCATCGCGCCGACAGCATACGAGGCCCTGCAGAAGGTGCCAGCCGACGAAGGGTGCCAGCGCGAAGGCATGCGCGCATTATGGCCGTTCGGTGAGGGGCCGGATGATGGCCCCGAAGTTCATCGCGTCATCGATCTTCCAGACCTGAGAAACTGGCGTACGGGTCTGCACGGCGGCACGCGTAAGATCGTCGAGGGCATCATCGAGCCGTCGCGGGAAGCGATCGCATGACCACGCTCCACATGGTCAGTCTGCCGATCGATCTGAAATCGTTCAGGCGCTGGGCAGCACAGCGCAACCTCGCCGCGGATGAGGGCGCCGCTCTCCACCATCTGCTGGGCGAGACGTTCGGCAAGTCTGCCTTCCAGCCGTTTCGACTGATGGTCGCGCCCAGATCCGCGAGCGCCACGATCTACGCCTATACGCAATCCACTCGGGATGTCCTTGTGCAGACCGCGCATGAGTTGGCGATGCCGGACGCACTCGCAGTCTGCGACCCCGACCGGATTGCGACGAAAGAGATGCCGGTGACCTGGGCAAAGGGTAGACGCTTGGCCTTCGACGTCAGGGTGCGGCCGGTGCGCCGTCTACTCAAGCCCGCTGGCGGTTTTTCGAAGGGAGCCGAGGTGGATGCCTACTGGCTCGATGGAATCCGGGGACAGTCTGAAGGTGACGCATCAAATCCCAGTGGCAGTTCAGGCCGCGAGGCGGCCTACCTCACCTGGCTGATCAAGCGCATTGGCGAGGCTGCCAATATCTCCAGTGCGCGTATTGTCCGCCTGGAACAATCGGTCGCACTGCGGAATCAACGAACGCAGAACGGACCCGACGTTACTTTTCACGGGGAGCTCGAGGTCAAGGAGCCAGAGCTATTTGCTGCTTGCCTCTCGAAAGGGGTTGGGCGTCACGTGGCTTACGGATATGGCATGTTGCTCCTGCGGCCGAGCAGGCGTTAGCCATGCTCAGCGGTCGGCTTGGACTCGAGAAAGCTCGAATTCCCCATGCCGACCGACATGGTCTTTTATGGCTCGATCGCGGCCGGCTGGAGGTTGAAGACGGCTGTCTCCGCTTCGTCACTGCTGGCGGCGGTGATCTTGCAGCAGGAGATTACCAGATCCCGCATCAGGCAATTTCGATTGTCCTCCTCGGGCCGGGCTCAAGCGTAACACACGACGCGTTACGCCTACTCGCCCGTCATGGTACGGCCCTCGCCGCGATTGGTGAGGGCGCTGTCCGATTCTACACGGCACCGCCTCTGATGCCTGATAGTTCAGCCTTGGCGCGTGCGCAGGTCGCGCTATGGGCAGATCCGAAATCTCGTATAGAGGTGGCGCGCGCGATGTATGCAATCCGTTTTGGCGAGATCGTGCGTACACGTGACATCGAGGTGCTGCGCGGGCAGGAAGGCGCCCGCATCAAGCGCAGCTATCAACTAGCTGCTGAACGATATGGGATCCCATGGCGTGGCCGGCACTATGACCATGCCAATCCAAGTGTGGGAGATGTTCCGAATCAGGCCCTCAACCATGCCGCGAGCGCTATGCGAGCGGCATCCTGTGTTGCGGTAGCTGCCCTTGGAGCAATCCCGCAACTGGGATTCGTGCATGAGGATTCTGGGCAAGCCTTCGTGCTCGATATTTCCGATCTTTACCGGCACGACATAACCCTCGACATCGCTTTCGGCGCAGCAAGGGAGGCTCTGAAATCAACCGAGTCGGTGGAGCGGCTCGCACGTAGGCGCGCCGCTATCTTGTTTCGACAGCGAGGCGTCATTCCCTCGATGATCGACAAGATCAAGCTGCTGATTGTCCCCGATCGGATGGAGACAAGAGTGGAAGGCGTCGACTGATGCCGATGGTTGTGGTCATCACCCGCGACGTGGAAGCGAGGTATCGCGGCTTTCTCGGTTCGGTCATGCTTGAGCTTGCGCCAGGCGTTTATGCTAATCCACGCCTGAGCGCCAGCGTGCGCACCCGTATTTGGGAGGTGCTTGCCGATTGGTATCAGCAACTCCGCCGCGGCAGTCTTGTAATGATTTGGGCTGAAACCGCAGCTAACGGCGGCATCGGTCTCTCGAGTCTGGGCGAGCCACCGAAAGAAATCGTCGCCCATAACGCACTGCTACTCGTGCGTCGTTCGTTTTCAGAAGCGCGTCCGCGTGGCTGATTTTTTTGCTCTTTGACATGGTTTATCAAGTAAACCAATATGTTACCTATCAGAGGTTCCCCCGCACGCGCGGGGATAGGCCCTGGTGCCACGGGTGCCGCAGGACGCGAAGCCAGGTTCCCCCGCACGCGCGGGGATAGGCCCCTTGTGGGCAAGCGATGCGATCGCCTTTCGTCGGTTCCCCCGCACGCGCGGGGATAGGCCCCGGAATGCGCTTGCCCTGCGGGACGCCAAGGTGGTTCCCCCGCACGCGCGGGGATAGGCCCGTCACCTGCTCCGCGCTGCGTGCGTCCAGTGCGGTTCCCCCGCACGCGCGGGGATAGGCCCCAAACGTGGCCATCAACGGCCATCTCCTGACGGGTTCCCCCGCACGCGCGGGGATAGGCCCCATCGTTGGGGCCGCGTTCGCCTGCCAAAGATGGTTCCCCCGCACGCGCGGGGATAGGCCCGGGAGGGGCAGCCGGAGGCGCGTCGGGAAGGCGGTTCCCCCGCACGCGCGGGGATAGGCCCTGGTTTCAGGCCGATCTCTCGACCCGGTTGAAGGTTCCCCCGCACGCGCGGGGATAGGCCCTGATCCGCATGGCCCGGAACAACATCCCGCTGGGTTCCCCCGCACGCGCGGGGATAGGCCCCCCGGCTCCCGCTCCCACCGCTCCCGTTGCGCGGTTCCCCCGCACGCGCGGGGATAGGCCCATAACAGTTACCGGCGGCCCGTTTCGTTTTTTGGTTCCCCCGCACGCGCGGGGATAGGCCCGCTGCCTCTCTCTCCTGCCAGTCCTGGCGCTTGGTTCCCCCGCACGCGCGGGGATAGGCCCTTGACGGTTGCCGAACCGCTCGCGGCGATGCTGGTTCCCCCGCACGCGCGGGGATAGGCCCAAGACGCTAATCTCGCTCTGCAATGCGTTCATGGTTCCCCCGCACGCGCGGGGATAGGCCCGACCAAGGGGGCCAGCACGACGGGCGATCGCTGGTTCCCCCGCACGCGCGGGGATAGGTCCATCCGCCAGACTGAGCCCTTCACGCTGAATGTGGTTCCCCCGCACGCGCGGGGATAGACCCACGTAATCGCCCTGCGGCATGTCGAACGACAGGGTTCCCCCGCACGCGCGGGGATAGACCCTCGGATCGGGATCTGGATTATGTGCGTGGCCCGGTTCCCCCGCACGCGCGGGGATAGAACCGTTTTTGGCGATGCTGGGCGGAATGAAAGTGTGGTTTGTCAGCGGCCTGATGATTTTGTGCAGATCGTCGTCGGTCATGGCTCGCCTTGCTCGTCGAAATTCGAATTTTCTGGTGCTCCACCACGAGCCCCTTCCGGACTCACCCCAAATTCATCTGGTCATGCCCGCATAATTCGGAATTTTCACGCCGTTCTGGGCGATCGATAAACCGTCGTTCCATCATTTCCGTCGAAAATTTCGAAATACGTCGGATATTCGGCAGCTTCGGTGTCACCCGCGTCGATCGCGTGCTCGATTTCTCGACGCTACTCCTCGAGCCATTCATTTCCGCAGGCGCGGGCCTGACTGATTTCCTCGAAGTTCTGGGAAATTCGAATTTCCACGTTTTGGCGGCGTGGCCACCGTGCCATCGCTTAGCTGTCCGCCCGCATCGAGATAACGGAGAATACAATATCTAGTTCTACAGAGATAATATTTCCGATGCATGACTCAGCGAAAATTCGATCATAGCCTCGTGTTCCCGCGCACGCCGATGGGGACCGAGGATTTGATCCGCGACGACCGAGCGGAGATCTGGCACGAGATTCTGATCGGGGACGACGGCGTGGGCAGGCACGAGGTTCTGACTGGTGACATGCTGATATTGATTGCCGACGTCAACCGACGTTTTCGTCCGCCCAAGACGCCCGGATTGGCCGGGTATATGGGAAATGTCGGCTTGATCCGGTGCATGCGCTATGGCAACCTCCATGCGGTGTGCGCCAGCGCCATCTGGCATCAGGGGGGTCACCATGAAGTATCTCGGCACCAACGAGGTTGGCTTCGATCGGTTCAATCTGGGCTTTCCTAGCGTCAAAACCTGCCAGGCAATCGTCTACCAAACCTCGTTCGGCCTGTTCGGCTTCCACGACGCGCTGACCAACAAGGTGCCCTTCACCCGCAAGTGCGAGGCATTCCGCACCTTCGTGCAGAACCTCTCGGTCCCGCACACCGAGTTCGCCGAGTGCCTGATCGGCGTCATTACCAGCACCGAACGCTTCACTCTCAACGACCGGGCAGGCTGGGCCACCCAACTCTTCGAGGTGGCACGCCACCTCGCCTTCAAAGGGGCAATCTACGGCGTCAGACTGACCAAACACATCGCGAACAACGACTCAGCCTATATCCGCTACGACTACGAACCGAAACGTAGCAAAATCAGCTACAAGACCTGGGGCAAGATGGACTTCGACAATGTCGACCTGGACAAGGACGCCACCTTCCACGCCCTGCTGCGCCCTCAGAACGTCCTCGTCACCACCGTCGCCGAACGAGACAACCGAGCTTTCGACGCAATCGAACCAACCGAGCGAAACCGCTCCGTCCACCGGCGCGGACGCACCGACGAAGGTAACCTGAATGTCGTCACGCCCGACGAGTTCCAGGTGTTCCGCTGAACACCCCACATCCGCGCCCATCCGCCCTTCACACGCCCTGGCAAAGCTCAAGGCGAAGCCAAGCAAAAGGCACTTGGGCCCGATAGGACCCAAACCACGTTAATTTTCGGTCCCGCTTGCGTCGCTGGAGCTGGCCTCGGGTGGAGAGGTGATAATTCAGATCCAGGATCGAATTTTCCCCGCGGACGAGCGCCGGGGCCGGGCGCACGAATGGCACACGCAACCTCCGGACCTGACGGCGGCGAGAGGACGAAGAAGCGGACATATTTGCCGTGAGTCAAAATCGGCGTCCGCCCCAACGTGCTGACTACGAGTTCGATTTAATCGGATAATTCGAAGAAGCTTGACTGCGTGATCGGACAAATTCGAATTATCTGATGAATTCTCTACGCAGCGAGAATTAAATCGTCAAAAATTGATTTTTCATCATCAACAGCGGCGTCGTTGTGATGTGTGGTCGATGCTGCGAAATTGGATTGAGCCTTGGGCCTGGAAAATTCAGGCCGCCCTGCCGGCTACGGCGTAGCGCTCAATTCCCAAAGCAAGGCCGCCATTCAGACAGCGCTTACCCCGCAGGCGCGGGGATGATGGTCGGCTATGCCTCGGATTCCGGGGCCTTATGGTCCAGACCACCATAATCAGCGTCGAGACCATCGAGGGTGCGGTCCAGGTGGCGCCAGAAAACCGACACGGAATATACCGGCTCGGTCAGCGGCCTGATGATTTTGTGCAGATCGTCGTCGGTCATGGCTCGCCTTGCTCGTCGAAATTCGAATTTTCTGGTGCTGCACCACGAGCCCCCTCCGCTCTCACCCCAAATTCATTCGGTCGTGACCGCATAAATCGTAATTTTCACACCGATCTGAGGGATAAACCTTCGTTCCATCATTTACGTCGAAAATTTCGAGATATGTCGGATACTCGGCGGCTTCCGCGTCGCCCGCATCGATCGCGTGCTGAATTTCCAGACGCTGCTCCTCGAGCCATTCAGCTCCGTAGGCGCGGGCGTCGTTAATTCCCTTGAATTTCTGGGAAATTCGAATTTCCACGTGACCTATAACTAATTTGACGTCGTAGCGGTCGGACATTCCGAATAATCCCGTCTGTGGCCGTCAACACATAAATCAGGAGCTGGGCATCAAAGAATTCGAATTTTGGTTACGCTTGTCACTGTGCCGTCGTCTAGCTGTCTGCCCGCATCGAGATTCAGAAGAATACAATATCCTGTTCTACAGAGGAAATAGTTTCGATGCATGTCGGTGACGACGGCCTGACCCGGCACGAGGTTCTGATCGGCGACGACGGCCGGAACCGGCACGAGATTCTGATCAGCGACGACGGCCTGGACCTGGCACGAGGTTCTGATCGGCGACGACGGCCGGAACCGGCACGAGATTCTGATCGGAGACGACGGCCTGGACCCGGCACGAGATTCTGATCAGCGACGACGGCCTGACCCGGCCCGAGATTCTGATCAGCGACGACTGACCGCGGGCGACCGAGATTCTGATCGGAGACGACTGACCGCGGGCGCCCGAGATTCTGACCGGCGACAACGGCCTGACCCGGTCCGAGATTGTGACCGGCGACGACGGCCTGGACCTGGCACGAGGTTCTGGTCGGTGACGACGGCCTGACCCGGCCCGAGTTTCTGATCAGCGACGACTGACCGCGGGCGACCGAGATTCTGATCGGAGACGACTGACCGCGGGCGCCCGAGATTCTGATCGGCGACGACGGCCTTACCCGGCCCGAGATTCTGATCAGCGACGACGGCCGGAACCGGCACGAGATTCTGATCGGAGACGACGGCCTGGACCCGGCACGAGATTCTGATCAGCGACGACTGACCGCGGGCGCCCGAGATTCTGACCGGCGACAACGGCCTGACCCGGTCCGAGATTGTGACCGGCGACGACGGCCTGACCCGGCGCGAGATTCTGATCAGCGACGACGGCCTGGACCTGGCACGAGGTTCTGATCGGCGACGACTGGCCGCGGGCGCCCGAGGTTCTGATCAGCGACGACGGCCTGGACCTGGCACGAGATTCTGATCAGCGACGACTGACCACGGGCGCCCGAGATTCTGATCGGCGACGACGGCCTGACCCGGCCCGAGATTCTGATCAGCGACGACTGACCGCGGGCGACCGAGATTCTGATCAGCGACGACGGCCTGACCCGGCACGAGGTTCTGAATAGATGGCGCGAGCTTCCGGCGGCGATATAAATTCAAAATCCAAGCGCAATTTCTTGGGGCGACCGACGACGGACCAGGCGAGTGGGGGCGGGTCGGATCCTGCCTATGCCGCGAGCCGGGTTTCGCCCAGATCGGGGTTCAGCCAGGCGATACTGCCATCGTGGGCGTAGATGACGTGATTCTTCCCCATGCGCTCGCGGGCATAGTCGTCGATGAAGGTGATTGTCGGGGCTACCGCGGCCTCGAAGGCGAGAGGAGCGACATCGTCTCTGAGCTTCACGATTTTCGGGCGGAGACAATCTCTGCCGGCACCGATCACGAGCGCGAAGACCGGGTTGTGGGCATGAACTATGGCCACCCCGGCCTCCGTGCCCATCCCCGTCCACTTACCGGTCCGCCGGATCACGCACTGAGCCGGAGCAGAGATCTGGTTCCTGTAGCCTGAGCGCTCCTGTCCAGCTGAGGTCTGATGGTCCTGCCCTGACTGGTTTTCCGAATGATCCAGAGCCTTTTTATCCAAGCACTGGATGTGACACTCGGGCACGACCGCGGCCGGGGTGGCCGGGGCGGCGGGCTTTACGATCTGCTCAGCCGCTCTGTCGCGAATTTCCTCGAGCAGGCGACGTCCGTGGCCGAACTCGCTCTTGTGACGGTAGATGGTCATGCGGGAGACACCGGCGGCCCGCGCGAGCTCGGCCACTCCGATCTCCTCGGCAGGCTGACCGATCTCCTCTGCGGCGAGCGCGATCTTGACCAGGGTGTTCTCACGGCACTTCAGCGCGGCGTAGCGCCCGCCTGCCTCCTGCTTCTCCTGCTTCGAGAGCGCCGCCAGATACTCGGGCTCACCTGCCATGGCGCCGCGCTGGCGGTTGTCCGAGGCGATCCGTGGATCGAAGCGGGTGAAGTAGTATTCAGCGCTGCTGGTGCACTGCTTCCGCAGGTCAGGCGTATCCGGGAAATGCCCGAGAGCGGCCCTTGTGAGCGCGGTCTCGAAATCGTCGAGGGCCTGCTCCAATCCTGCCTGTTTTGCGCGGACGCGCGCAGACCGGCGATGTGACGCGGGGTGGAATTCATGGACCATCTGCGAGGCAAGCCAGCCCACGACCTTGAAGAGGCCGTTCGAGCCTGTCTGACCGTTCCGGATCGAGTGCACGATCGATGCAAAACTCCGGATGCCGTTGCGATATTTCCCGATATCGAGCAGGTCGCAGAGCCCCTGTGTGCCAACGCCGTTTCTGCCGAGGCTGTACGGCTCGCTATTGACGATCACCGTTGTCATACTTTCGCAGAGCGGGTTTTTGCCGCGCAGCGAGTTCGTGGCCATCGGGTCAGCGCCGAGGGGGGCCAGACGCTGTGCCAGCACCGCCGAGACCAGCTTGAACAACGCCTGCGGCCCAGGGCGACCATTTACCGTGAAGCAGACGGCGTGCTTCAGGATATAGTACAGATGAGGGTTCCGGACCATTCCGTCATCGCCGGACCAGGTTATGAAGTTCGGCATCGGCAGGTTGAGTTCGTCGATCAGCCGCAGCAGCTCTTTTTCCGATTTGAAGCAGCCATCGATGTCGATGCGGATGATCCTGCGCATATCGCTGTTGAATTCGACGTATGCGCAGTCCAGCGCGAGGATCTTGCTGGTATATTTTTCGACATGTGCCTTGTCCCTTCCCGCCGCGATCGAGCGCTTCCGGCTCCGGCGGGTGGTGCGACGGCCCCGGCACAGGCCGGCGACGAAGTATGTCAGGATCGGGCTCAGCCGTGAGCGCAGCCCTTGCACGGAAAACGGTTCGATCTCGACGCCACACACGATCGCGGGCAGGGTGGACAAGCCGTCACTCATGCGGGCTCGAATGGCGCTCCCGGCTTCCCGGGCCTCGTCCGCGTATTCTTTCTGGGTCCCCGACTCCTCGCCAGAGCCCCTCTGGATCTCACGCTGCGCCTGAAGAAGCTCGGCCGTCGTCGCACTCATCTGCCGAGCGACGCAGGAGGCAAACAGCGCACGATTCAGTATGGCCTCCGGATGGAACCCGGCCTTGTCGAACTGCGCGGGTGAAATTCCCTTCTTGCGGATTGCCAAGGCCCTGTGCGCGTTGGCTGTGACAAAGTCAGCAGCTCGCCGACGCATCTTCTGGCCGGAGGCACATTTCAACCCCATCGGGTCATAGACGGCGCGGAAGGGGGCGGCCATCGTCAGCTCCCCGGCTTCGGGCTGTCGTCGAGTGCCTCGACGTAGACCCGGTTGGCGTTGGCGAGATTGGCATCGACGGCGCGCTGGGACAGCTCGATCGCTTCCATGACGCCGGCCGGCATCGGCTCGGGCGCCGCCGCGACCGCGGGAGCGTAGCGCAGGTCGTGGATCAGCTGGTTCATGGCGGCGGACTCGCCGAGACGGCGATAGGCGATCACGCCGTGCACCGCGGACATGGCGCCCAGCTTCGGATGGGTCTCCAGCACATAGGCAGCCTGGTTGGCGATCGCCTCGGAGAGGTGCAGATCGGCGCGCATCGCCGCCTTGGGCAGTGCTGCCGAGATCTCGCGGGCCACTTTCGGAACGATGCCGCGGGCGGCGAGGCTGTCGACCAGGCGGCCGCGCATCGCCTCGACCACCGCGTCCATGCCGACACGCATGGCATCGGCAACACGGGTGAGCTGAGGAAGGGCCGCCTGCGGGCCGCGCGGCGAGGCGGGGGCGATCTGGACGACGGCCCGGGCGATGTCCGGCGCGATGCCGTCCCGGATCAGGGCGGCACGGGTGTTGCGCGCGTCATTCCCGGCAAGCCGGCGGGCGATGCCGGCCGGGGCCATCGCGGCGATCAGCCAGGTGGCATCCTCGTTCTGGGTCGGACTCTCGAGGATAGCCTCGCCGATCTGGTTGGCGCCGGCGGCCGCGACATGGGGATCAAAGCCGGAGGTGGCCAGTTCCGAGGCGAGCCGGTCGCGCGCGGCGAAGAAGGCGCCCTCGAGGAGGGGGATCCGGATCTCTGCCGCCACGTTATACTCCTGACCGTCGATCATGGTGAGGGTCCGGCCATGAGCGGATCGGCCTCGGCCGCCTCGCTCTCGTCACCGAACAGGCTGAGCTGGTCACGCACGGCGACAGGCCCATCCCGGACAACGGTCATATTGGGTATGGCTTCAAAAGTCACGGCAATTTTGTATAGCAACGGCACTTCGTCGACCTGCCGGTCGGTCAGCATCTCCGGATCGGAGATGAGGAGGCGGACGTCATGAAGCTGGCCTTCCGCGATGGCTGAGTCGATCGCCGGCGCGACCCATTCGCGCCAGTTCCGCCGCAGCATCGCGCGCCGCCAGCGGATCAGGCCCTGCTCGTCGGGGAACAGCTCGTAGCGCGTCTGGGCCGGAGCTCCCTCGACACGAAGGATCCCGAGCACAAGGCCACCGGTTTTGCGGGCGCGCGCAGACATGGGGTCAGCATACGGGCGCGATGTGTAAGCAACAGGCGATGGTGCGCCCGGCGGCGAATACCGGTTGGTTGATTACAGGTGCCTTGAATAAGCTCGGATCAGGAGGAGCTTGACGACGCCCTTCGCCCCACCTGGGGGCTATCGAGCCCATCGCAACATGACGGAGCAAGCCTATGCAGTTCACGGTTTTCTGGTCGCACCCGTACCACGGCTCGGGGTCATCCGTCATGGACGCAGAAACAGCGGAGATCGCCGGAAGCGAAGCCGCGGAGTCCATTTCGGAAAATCTGGCTGATGACCCCAAGGACAGCCTCGAGGTGTCGACCATCGTGGATGACCTGACGATCGAGGTCTGGGGAGGCGTTCTGCAGGCTCGTCCGGAGGCGGAGCCTGAGTTCACATTCGCCTGAGCCACACCACCGCCCGACCACCGCGCCAAGCCCCCCCCAGCACCAGGAGCGTATTCAGGGGTGGGTTTCCACCCCTCCTGGACGCACGAATAAAATTGAAAACAATTTTCATAAATTATATTATGATGCTGCAAAGGAGGTAGACTCTAGGCATTGATATTGTGCTCGAAAATGCCTAAAAGTGCCGTATGCGGTCACCTTTTCCTGCCTTTATGTCCACAGGCGAAGCCGCTGCCTATCTCGGGCGTGGCGTGAAGACGCTTCAGCGGTGGGACCGCGAGGGCAGACTTTCTCCGGCCGGCAGGACCAAGACCGGGCGGCGGGCCTACACGCGGGAGCAGTTGGACACGTTCCTTGGTCAGCAGATCGGACGCCCCGAGCCGCACCGGGTCATCGCCTACTGTCGCGTCTCGTCGGCGGCGCAGAAGCCGGACCTGAAAAATCAGAGGCGCGTTCTGGAGGAATTCGCTGCGGCACGCGGCCTTGTGGATGTCGAGTGGATCGAAGAAGTCGGCGGGGGCCTCAACTTCAACCGCAAGCGGTTCCTCGAAATCATGGACGCCGTATCACGCCGGGAGGTGCGGACTATCGTTCTGGCACACAAGGATCGGCTGGTGCGGTTCGGCTACCAGTGGTTCGAGCATCACTGCAAGGCGCACGGCTGCGACATCCTCGTGCTGAACAACGAAAGCCTGTCGCCGGAACAGGAGATGGTCCAAGACCTGATGACCATCGTGCATTGTTTTTCAAGCCGGCTCTACGGTTTGCGCAACTACAAGAAGAAGCTCAGCGAAGCCATCGGCCAGGATGTTAAGCCATGATCCTGGCCCACAAGATCGCATTGGACCCGACCGTCGAGCAGGCGATTCACTTTGCCCGCGCCGCCGGCACCGCGCGCTTCGCATGGAACTGGGGCATTGCGGAATGGAAACGCCTATACGAAGCCGGTGGGAAGCCAAGCGCCACGAAGCTCAAGGCGCAGTGGAACGCTGTACGTCGCACGGAATTTCCCTGGTCGTGCGACGTAACGAAGTGCGCCAGTGGTCAGGCAATCATGAACCTCGGCACGGCCTTCGGAAACTTCTTCCGTGACCTGAAGAAACCCAAGGGCCAGCGCAAGGCCGGCTACCCGAAGTTCAAGAAGAAAGGCCAGCACGACAGCTTCGCACTTTGGAACGACCAGTTCGAGGCGCACGGCTGTCGTGAACGGTTCGGCAAGGATCGGGGCGAAATCCGCATCCCGAACCTCGGCTGGGTTCGGATGCGCGAACCGCTGCGGATCGGCGGGCGCATCCTCGGCGCCGTCGTCAGCCGCGAGGCCGGGCGCTGGTTCGTGGCGATCCAGTGCGAGATGCCGGACGCAGAAGCCGCACACCCTGCGCCCGGTTCCGTCGTTGGTGTCGATCTCGGCATCTCGGCGCTGATGGCGTTGTCGCGCCAACTGCTGGATGGACGTACGAAGATCGAGAACCCGAAGTCGCTGCGCAAGGCGATGCGGCGCGTCAAGAAGCTCTCCCGGCGCATCAGCCGGCAGGAAGAGGCCCGGAAGAAGCGGGCCGCCAAGACGAGCCGCCGGATGCGGAACCGCCGCGCTCAGCTGGCGAAGCTGCATGGGCGCGTGGCGAACATCCGCCGCGACGCCATCCACAAGGCAACCACGGCAGTTGCCAGCACCTTCGAGACGATCGTCCTCGAAGACCTGAACGTCGCCGGCATGGGCAAGAACCACGCCCTTGCCGGCTCTGTCTCCGACGCGGCTTTCGGTGAGATTCGCCGGCAGTTCGAATACAAGGCGCGGATGCGCGGCGGCCACGTGCATGTGGCTGATCGCTTCTTCCCGTCCAGCAAAACGTGTTCGGCCTGCGGCTGCGTCGTGGACAAGCTGCCGCTCTCTGCCAGGTCGTGGGCATGTGCCGAGTGCGGCACCGTTCACGACCGCGACGAGAACGCGGCGATCAACCTTGAACACCTCGTGGTAGGCCCGGCTTGGGCCGAACCGTCGCCGGGCAATCCGGCGGCAACGCTCGGGGAGATTGCGGCGCTGGCCGCCTCGCAAGAGGCGGTGAAACTGCGGTCAGTGAACCGAGAGCTAAACCCGTGCGCACATGTGCGCACAAATTAGGAAGCAGACCGCGATGATCACCCAGCTTACGGGGATTCCCCGGCGGATCGGCGACCAGGAGTGCGTCATTGACGTGCATGGCGTCGGTTATGGCGTGCACGCGCCGTCCGCGACGCTCGACATGATCGAGGGCGAGGCGGGCCCGGTCACCATGCTGATCCAGACCCGGATGAGCGACAGCGAGATCTCGCTCTACGGCTTTGCGACCCCGGCCGACCTGCAGACCTTCCGCAAGCTGGTCGGCGTCCAGGGCGTCGGACCGGCGACGGCGCTGAACCTGCTCTCACAGCTCGCCCCCGAGGAGCTCTGGAGGGCCATCCGCGAGGCAGACCAGAAGGCGCTGACCGCGGTGAAGGGGATCGGCCCGGCCGCGGCGAAGCGACTGATCTCCGAGCTGGAGAGCCACGCCGCGAAGATGGCGGTGGAGATGCCGGCGCCGGCCACCTGCCTCAATCTCGGCATCAGTGCCGATCAGCTCGCCCAATCACTGCAGCGTCTCGGTCACTCGCCCTCGTCAGCCCGGGCGGCCGCGCAGTTCGCACTCAACGGCGCGAAGCCCGGTGACACCGAGCAGGATCTCGTCGCCCGCGCGCTCCGGGCCGCCGCCGGCATGACCACGGGAGCGGCGGCATGAGTTCCACGATCGAACGGACGCCGGTCCGGACACCCGTCGCGCTGGAGGATGACGACATGTCGCCGGCGCTCCGCCCGCAGGGGCTCGCCGATTTCGTCGGCCAGGCGGACACGATGCGGAACCTGGCCACATTCATCCGGGCGGCGCTGATCCGCGGCGTCAGCCTCGATCATGTGCTGCTGAACGGCCCGCCCGGCCTCGGCAAGACGACGATCGCCCAGATCATCGCCCACGAGATGAACTGCAACCTGAAGACGATCATTGGGCCCGCCGTTCAGCGGGCAGCCGATCTCGCCGCGGTGCTGACGACGATGCAGCCGAACGAGGTGCTGTTCATCGACGAGATTCACCGGGTGCAGCCGGCCGCCGCCGAGATCCTCTACGGCGCGATGGAAGATTTCACGCTGGACATCCTGATCGGGGAGGGGCCCCAGGCCCGCAGCGTGCGGATCGACCTGCCGCGCTTCACCCTGATCGGGGCGACCACCCGGTCGGGATCGCTGCCGGCGCCGCTGCGCGACCGGTTCGGCATTCATCTCGGGCTGGAATTCTATTCGCCTGAGGACCTCGTGCGGATCGTCACCCGCTCGGCCGGCATGCTCGGTATCGGGATGATGCCGGAGGGGGCCATGGAGATCGCCCGCCGGTCGCGCGGCACGCCGCGCATCGCCAACCGGCTGCTCCGCCGGGTGCACGATTTCGCCGTGGTGGCGGGCGTCGTGGCGATCACCGACACGATCGCCGACATGGCGCTCTCGAGCCTGGCGGTCGACCGCCGCGGCCTCGACAAGCTGGATCGGCGCTACATCGAGTGGATCGACACCGTCCATGGCGGCGGGCCGGTCGGGATCGACACTTTGGCCACCGGGCTGGGGGAGGCGCGCGAGACCATCGAGGACGTGATCGAGCCGTTCCTGGTGGCATCCGGGATCATCACGCGGACCAGCCGCGGGCGGGTCCTCACCCCGAAGGCTTACGAGGTGGAGGCAAGGTGATGCAGGACCGACGCGGCGAAAACGCGGTTTCAGCGGTAGCCCGTGTGTCAAAACCTTTAACATGCGGCGGCTTTTGCTCGCATATGCAAGGATTTTCGGCACGATCGCTTTTCGAAGCATATTTGGGGGCCCGAATATTCATCGGGAGCATCAGAAGCCATGCCAGGGAAACAAGAGGATAGGCACTGGCTGGACCGGGGGGCGGTGCTGACGTCGGCCACCATATCAGGGCGGGGTCGATCGTCTCGGCCTCTCCGGCCGGCGCCTCGGCGACATCATTGGCGTCTCCGAGGCGCAGGTTTCACACTTCCGAGCTGGCGAGGCCATGCTGGCTGAGAAGACAAAGCCGTTCGAACTGACCGCGTTTCTGTATGGGGGTTCACCGCTCAGGTGATGCGCTCGAGTACGAGGGCGATACCTTGGCCGCCTCCGATGCAAAGGGTTACGACGCCACGGCGAATGCCGTCACTCGCCATGGAGTGCAACAATCTTGTCGTGAGAATTGCGCCCGTGGCGCCAATCGGATGACCGTGAGCGATAGCGCCGCCCTCTACGTTCACAATATCCTCGGGAAGCTCGAGATCGTGGATCACTGCCAGCACAATTGCTGCAAAAGCCTCATTGATCTCGATACGCTCGATATCCGTTATCGCCCATCCCGCACGATCTAGCGCCTGGCGAACGGCAGGAACTGGCCCGAGGCCAAAAAAGCCTGGTTCAACGGCGCCTATGCCGTAGGACACTAGTCGCGCCATCGGAGTCAGTCCGCGATGCTCGGCCCAATCCGCATCAGCGAGCAGTACTGCGGCTGCTCCCGAATTCAGACCCGGCGCGTTGCCTGCCGTGATGGTGCCATCCTTGCGAAACGCGGGCTTCAGCTTTGCCAGGGACTCCAGCGTGGTATCGGGCCTATTATGTTCATCGCGGTTGAACTGTATGGGCCCTTTGCGGCTGGGCACCTGAACCGGCGTGATCTCGGCATCGAGCCGGCCGGCCGTCTGCGCCGCGGCAAAGCGCTGTTGGGAGCGAGCCGCCCAGCGGTCCTGACTAGACCGTGATATCTGATAGCGCGAAGCCAAGTCCTCCGTATGCCAGCCCGAATGGCGACCGGAGAAGGCGTCGTTCAACCCGTCCTCAAGCATGGAGTCTACCAATTCGCCAGACCCCATGCGGTAACCCCATCGTGCCTCCCGTTGAAGGTAAGGTGCCAGGTCCATATTCTCCATGCCGCCGGCTATCGCGCAGTCAACAAAGCCAAGCATGATCTCCTGAGCGGCCGACACGATCGCCTGGGCACCCGAACCACACACGCGGTTCACGGTCATCGCAGGCACTTCAACCGGTACCCCAGCGCCGATGGCGGCCTGCCGGGCCGGGTTCATCCGCGTTCCTGCCTGGATGACGTTGCCCATGACCACGGTTCCGACATCACCACCGGGCAAGCGGGATCGCTCGAGTACGGCACGAATCGCGGTTTCGCCCAGCCGTGGCGCGGATGTCGCTTTGAGCGAACCGTTGAACGTACCGATCGCAGTCCGGACCGGGTTGCAGAGCACAACGTTTCGTTGGGACATTGCTTGCCTTCCTTCAATTCGCCTAATCCATTCTATGTGGTGCCGGCAAGCATTGTGCGTTGACCTGCGTCAACCATAACGATTTGTCCAGATATGTGCTCGTTAGCCGGCTGTGCGGCGCACTAGAACGCCGGTCATTTCGACGGCTTCTGCAACCGTATTCGAAATCGTTCCATATTTGCGGATATTGTCGTGCATCAGGGTGAGGCGTCGGTCAGGCTCATTGGTGTCGAGCACGATCTCGTAGTCGATCCGCACCATTTTAGGTGGCCGATCCTGACGTACACCCTGCAGCCGCACCTCGGCGCCAGTGAAGTGAAACGACAACAATGGTGCGATGCGTTCGAGGTTCTTAAGCATGCATGCGGCCACCGCCGCGAGTAGCAGTTCGGCAGGGTTGAACGCGTCGGGACGACCTACAGGATCGGTATCCATGGTAAGCGTAGCCTGCTTGCAGGTGGCAATGCTTTCGCGGTCATCACGACGTATTGCAGATACCGAATAGGTCAACATGGGGTCCTCCAGCGTTCCGGAAGCCGGCCGATGTAGCCATTTGTCAAATCGAGATGGTCCTCACGTTTCCGTTCCTGCCACAAGGAACACCGGCTCCTTGTCTGCCGGCATCGCTGCCAGTTCGGAATCCGTCAGCCGCGCGTAGATCTCGATTAGATAGCCGGTCGGATCGCGCAGCCAGAGCTCGTGCAACGGCGTGCCGCGCCAGGTCGTGCGCGGCGGTTTCACGATCTCCGCGCCAGCACTTCGCGCGCGATGGTAGCTTTCGATCACCGCCTGCTTGTCGGCCACGCGCAGGCTCAGGTGGAATTCCTGGACGGCGGGGATCATCTCGGTCATGTCTGATTTTCCGTGATTACAGGAAGACAACTTGGTGATGCTTGCAGTACTCCGGGTCGGTGCCCGGTGTGCCGGATTGATGCTACGCCTGTGGCGGGTCTTTTGCCTCGTGTCATGTCTTGGCCGAGCGCTCTCCCCGCGTCGCGAAGCCAATTGCTTCCGAAAGCGTCGGGTGTGGGTGAATGGCCGCGGCCAGCGCTTCGATGGGCAGCCCTGCCTGCACCGCCGCGGCGCCCTCGCCGAGTAGCAAGGCGGCACGCTCGGCCAGTATGTGCAGGCCCAGAATCGCGCGGGCCCGGGTGTCGTAAACCAATTTCAGCATTCCCTCGGGATGGCCGGGGACCTGGGCGCGCGCATCGCCTTCGGTCAGCCCGGCGATACCCATCTCCGGCGTAATGAAGGCCGCCGCGGTATTGACCGCCGATGTCGGGAGGCGAGACGGCAACAGTGCGGTAGGAAATACGAACGCCGCCATCATTGCCGGTGATTTCAAACACCCGGGCATCAAGCACCAGATCGATGCCCTGCCGGCCGATATGTGCCTGCAATGCCAGGGCGATCTCCTCGTCGACCTGTGCGAGCATACGGGATATCGTCTCGATCAATGTTACATTGCTACTAAACGCGGCGAAAATCGGCGCCATCTCCACCTCGGTCGGCCCGGCTCCAATCACTTCAAGGCGCCGGTGCAGGTCCGCGATGCTGAGGATCTGCTCGCTCGACAGCACGCTCGGCAGGTCAGTCCCGGGAATTGCCAGGCGTTTCGGGATCGAGCCGATGGCGATGATTGCGTCCGTGGAGGTCACCGTGTGCGGCGTGCCGTCGTATGGAACGATTCGCGCCTGCCGTGGTCCCTCAAGGCTGACGGAGCCGAACTGCACGGTGAGGCTAGGATTGTGCCTTGCCTTCTCCAAGGCGCCGGTCGCGCGGCGGCCCAGGATCTCGGACTTCCGTGCCATGATCGCGGCCCAGTCAATGCCGATCTCTCCCGCGGGAACCTGGAGACCGAACTCGCCGGCGCGCCGTATCGCCATCAGGCGCTGCGCGCTTTCGTAGTGGATCTTCGAAGGAATGCACCCCTCGAACAGGCATATTCCTCCGAGTCCGGCACCCTGCTCCGCCCGGAGCACGTTACGCCCTGCGCTGGCTAGCGCCATCTCTGCCGGCGTGCCGCCCGGTCCACCGCCAACCACCGGGACATCAACCTGCATGATGTGCGCTCTCCTTCATTAGGACGATTGTCTGACCAGAACTGGTGAAGTAAGGTCTAGCAGATGGTTGCGGCGGCAGAGTTGACCTGCATCAAGCCGGCAACACCGCACCCTTTTGATGCTGAATCTGATTGAGCCTGTGAGCGATTTGGATCCTGCCCGCGACCATGTATCCGTATGGTCGCTTCTTTGCGCCTGCTCCCATTGCTCAGCCGCGATGCCTCCGTGAACTTTGATCTACTCTCCTGTGAGCCGGCCGATGAGGCGGGCCCACCCGCGCTTCTTGACGGTCGAAACGTTAGCAGGCGCTGGTGTGTCGGTAACCATTTGCACCGGTGGATCAAACATTGCAGCCCGCGCTCCAATGGCTATAGCGCCCCCGGAAGGCGACAGCGGCATGACGCCATAATGTGCTGCACGAGGCGGTGGAAGCCGCTTGAGCAGCTGCCTGACGCGATGGCTAAGACGGTCGCGCTTCACTCGAAACCTTTGACAGGAAACCAATGCCGGACTTTATGTTAAAGAAAGAAGCAAAACCTTCAACACACGGTAGATACATCTCGCGTGCGCATAGCTTTTCGACACGAAATCCTTGCCTCGGCAGCGTTCCGGGCCTGAATATTTGCTGAGAGGATCTGGAGCCATGCCTGGGAGCCGAGAGAGTGGGCACGGGCCGGACAGGGAATCGGTGCTGACGTCGGCCACCATCAGGGCGGCTGACCGTCTCGGCATCTCCGGTCGGCGTCTCGGCGACATCATTGGCGTTTCCGAGGCGCAGGTTTCACGCTTCCGAGCCGGCGAGGCGATGCTGGCCGAGAAGACGAAGCCATTCGAGCTGGCCGCGCTGCTGGTGAGAGTATTCCGGTCGCTGGATGCAATCGTCGGCGGCGATGAGCGCTCTGCCCGGGCCTGGATGGTCGCGCCGAACTCCGCCCTCGGGGCCCGCCCAATCGACCGTCTCGCCTCCGTGCAGGGGCTCACGGATGTCATCGCCTACCTGGACGCCCGCCGCGCTTCGATCTGAGGCTCAGCCTCTCACGGGAACGGGGCCGCCTCACCAGCCGTATCGGGGCAGGGCGGAAGATCGCTGCGGAAGTTCACGAGATCCCTGTTGTCCCGGAAATAGGCGAGACAGGCATCGAAGCCGCGCTCGATCAGGGGGGCATACTGGCCACGGTGGTCGCCATTCAGGGTGAAGAAACGCTCCATCTGGCCGAGAACCAGGGCCGTCGTGTCGCCGCCATATATGTCGCGGTCGATGTCGTTGTACGACACATAGAAGCCATTGCCGTTCAGGATCAGGTTCGGGCCCACGCCGCGGTACGCTGGCGGCGTATTCGGATTGTTCGTGTGGCTCATGACGTTCCTCCTCAGCCCGGGCCGAATGCCGGGAATTCGAGCAGCCGGCTAGTCGGCTGCTCCTTTTGTGCCATCGCTTCGAAATCGATGCTGAAGATCGGCGCCGGCGCGCTCGGCTCCTCGCCGAGAAGGGCGCCGCCGGGTTCAGCTCCCTCGGGGACGGCTGGGCCGACGGCACCACCCCGCACGGCCGGCTGATGCTGACCGTCCTTGGCGGCATGGAAGACTTCGAGTGGGAGCTGATCCAGGCCCGCGGCGTACGTATGGGCCGCAAGCCCAAATTGACCCTTTACCAGCGCCACGAAGCCCTACATCGGTCTAGATATCATTTTACGGCTATATGTTTATAGTCAATTTGAAATCTTTTATTCATATCATATATGATATTTTCCAAATAGTCCTTGTTTATGTACCCTGAATGATAATATATACGATCATTAATCATGATAACAATATTATTCATACAACAATGCTTCTCTGGTTCTTTTATTATATCATCTACGGACATGTAACTATCTTTATAATAATATCTAAAATATTTGTTTTTTATCAATAATTCCGGATTATTTCCAAGTTCATCAATAATAATAATTTCTGGAATCCCAATTTTATAAAAATAATTGACAATTTCAAGAATAAGACTTTTACTTAAAAACGTTTTATTTATAACATAGACGATAGATGTCGTTAATAGCCACTCTTCGATTCGTTCCATCGAAAAAAATCCTAATTCATTTAAGAATGTCAACATTTTTATATTTCTTTAGTTTTGCATAATTAAAACTCCATTTTCCAATTTTCTATCATAAATCAAGAAAATTTAACTATAAATTGTCAAAATATTATTATTGCATTTGCCGTCATTCTCATAATTTCTAAATGTCCCATTTTGTGATATTTCAATTATGGTTGCCGTGGTTATTATATTAGCGGTCATTTTTGGTCAATATCCTTTGCTATTATCTCTAATTATTTCGACTCCGCCCTCAATGGTGATGACTGGAGGGCCGATCGGTGAAAGCCCGTCTGCGACAAAGGAATTTCCCGAAGCGGTGGAGTGCCTCCCATGTCGACAGAGTGTAGCGTGACGGACGGATTTGCCTGCGCGTCCCGCCACGCATCTTTACAGGCGCCGTATCCGGCTCATTTAAGAGGTGTATTTGTTGACGGAAGCCCACGCCGAATGCATCGCGCGCCTTCACTCACTGCCGTCATGCTGCTCGCTCTCAGTGCTTTCACACCGGCCCGAGCCGCCGAACTCTATCACCTCAACCAGAGCAACAGCACCATCCGCTTCAGCGTCGGCACGCTCGGCTTCTTCCGCGCCCGTGGCCATTTCGCGCAGTTCGATGCCACCTTGCTGATCGATCCCGCACACCCGACCAGCACGAGGGTGAGCGTCACCATCCCCACGGCCTCTGTCGTGACACCTTGGGCGCAGGAAAGTGCGATGATCCGGTCTCCGGATTTCTTCGATGCCGCGCGCTACGGCAAGATCCGGTTTACCAGCGGAAACGTCACGGCCACGGCACCGGGCCACTACGCGGTCCACGGGCAGCTCACGCTGCGGGACGTGACGCGACCCGTGATCCTCGCGGCTCAGCTCGTCAAAACCGCAACGGACCCCACGACCGGTGATACGATCGATGATTTCACAATTACCGGCACCGTCCGCCGCAAGGCATTCGGCATCGTCGCCGACCCGGTTTTCATCGATAACAGGGTCCACATCGTCATCCACGCCCGCATCCTCGTCCTGGCGTCCGGGCATGGCTGAAGCCTGGCGTCCCGCGCAGCGCCGGCTGCACTGGTGGACCGCCGGCCTCGTCGCCACCGGCTTCGCCATTGCGTGGATCATGGTCGCCGTACCACTACGCGATCTGCTGGTGAAGTTCCTCCTCTTCCAGTTGCACAAGACGATCGGCTTGACCGTTTTCGCCCTGGTTGTGTGGCGCCTGGGCTTGCGCAACCGCTACGGCCGTCCAGCCGACGCGGACGGGCTGTCCATCGCCGAGCGTCGCGCCGCCGCAGCGGGGCAGGCCCTGCTCTATGGCTTGCTACTGGAGGTCCCGATCGTCGGCTACCTGACCGCTTGCTCCGCGCCATCGGGTTTCCCGACCCTGTTTCTCGGCGTGATCCCGATCCCCTCGGTGATCGGCCCTGACCCGCATCTTTTCGACCTTCTGGTGCCCATCCATCGCTGGTCGGCAATCATCCTGATCGCTCTCGCCGTTGGTCACGCGCTGCAAGCGATCCGCCACCACCGCCGCGGCCGCCTCCTCCTGCGCCAGATGTGGCGCGCGCCGCCCGCTAACTCGCCGACGTCCTTGGCCCCGATGCACCTCCCCCCCGTGTGAAATCGGGGTTGGCAGTCACCTGCGGCCCTCATCACGACAGCTTCGTCGGCGCAATCAAACCCGTGACGATCATCATCGAGGTATATGCGCCGCCGGCGCGACCGATGCTTATAGGTACGGATCGTCCCGATTCATCATATGCCGTGTCTTCTGGGCAAGACGATAACCGTCTACCGGGCTGCGGTCTTCGATACAGTCGAACGTGTCACTGGGAGCAAGACTGCTGCCGTCGCTGACATACTTGCCGCGACTACGCAGATCGCCTCGCTCAAACCCAGGAACAGCCGGAGTAGAGGCCACAGCCAACGGTTGTGCAAATTCGCCCAAGTCCCGCCGTTTGAATCAAATAATTATCCATATAAATCAGATGAATATGGAATATCGTAATATTTTGTTACGATCTGCAGCTCTTCGCAAAATGTATCCCAACCAAGAATGTGCTACTATGGGTTGCATAAATGAAAGATTTTATATATTTAGCAATATCGTGGGTAAGCGTGAAATTTGTCATTTCATAGGGATAATCCAAAATGATTAATTCGGCAGATTCACAAACAGAGGGCAAGTCGATGTCCGAGTTCGGTCACGATGAAAAAAGTATATATATTAGGGCTGTCGAATATTTGAGGCAAGCTGCAGTGCTTCTGGTAAGTATAAATCAAACAAAAGATAGTTTGATAATCGATAACCTTGCAAATATCATCGAGAATAGACCAAATATATCCAGAAAATCAGCTTCTTTAGCCGGACGTCGGCTGCATAAGAAAGTTTGATTTTGCCACATAAAATGTGGATTTATATAATTCTATATAGTTTCCATCTTTTTTAATCTTGTCGATAGATAATTACTCATAACCGTATCTATTTGAAATTATTTCTGAAAAATATAACTAAATAAAAATATTACTATCGATATATTTCATGATATAAATTTATTTTTTCTCATTTTTTGAAATATATTGCTCTACAAGCCTCATTGCTTGTGAATATTTTTTAAAGTCTACAATGCCGTTTTCATCTTTTAATATAATCCATCCACTTCTTTTACTATTATGGAAATTTGGCACCATAGCCTGCCAGCGAAAGCCAACTTTGGTCCAATTGAGAGTGATCTCACAGCCATCAGTACGATTAAACCGCGACCAGCCGGATCGCAGCCAGAGCTTCGTCGCGTCGTTTGGAATCGGCAGGTCCAGCATTACGGGCAGCTTTCCTTTCTCGCTCGGCATGTAGCATATTTCCCAAGCGAGTTGCACAGCGCCAAGGCACACGAAGCGTCCTCTATCTTACCGGGCCGCAGCCTCGGATGTCCGAGCCTCGATGCACACCAGAACGCCGCATTCTCAGACCTCATCACCTCTTTCAACCATGGCCCTTCATCATTCAATTCCACTCATTTGTCGCGTGGATCCTGCCGCCGGACTGCAATGAGCGTGCGTCTAAAGCGTGCCGAAGATAACCTGCTCGACCATTCCCCTTCACTTGATAAAGCCCTAGGTCAGCCTTCCGTAACAGTGCGTCTGGTCCATCACCGTCTTCCGGGAAAAGAGCGATCCCGACAGATGCAGAGATAGTAAGTTCGATGGAGCCGAACGGGATGGGTCTGCTGACCGCATGTACAACACGGTCGGCCAATTCGTGTGCCTGGTCAGGATGGTCGACGTTGGCTTGGACGATACAAAATTCGTCGCCGCCAAGCCGAGCCACAACGTCGTTTCTACGAATGGTGTCCGTCAGCCTTTTGGCAACGACACACAAGATTTGGTCGCCGGCCTGATGACCAAACCTATCGTTGATCGACTTGAAGCCATCGAGGTCCAGAAGCAAGATCGCAAATCCCTGCGCATTGGCAGTAGAAACGGTGACAGCTTCCTCGAGGCGCTGATTGAGATGGCTTCGGTTGGCCAGGCCGGTCAGTGTGTCATGGAGGGCGCGGTGCGTGGCATTTTTTTCGGCTTCACGAAACCGGGTTACGTCCATCAAGACATTGATAACAAATGGAGTTTCGCACCCAGCCTGTTGTAGGTGAATCAATCGCTTGTAGATCAAAAAAATATGTTGCTCACCCCTGCCATCGGTTAAAATCTCCTCGTTTTCATATGGCTGGCCGCTCGAAAATATTTCATCCGTAATCTTACGGGAGGCGTCGATATTCTTATTTGGAATTATAAAATCATCAGTTTTTCTGAGAAAAACTTCGATTGAACAATTAAAAAGATCACACATAGATTTATTTACAGCAAAAAATCGATAGTTTGAAGCTATTATGAAAATTGGAATTGGTAAATAATTTATTATTTTATGAATTTGATTTATATCAACATTTTCTAATACTTTTGTAATATCCATTTTACTTTACCACATATAGACGATACTTCAGAATTTATTGAAGTATCACTTTTCACGTTAAGACTCATATCAATTCGTAGACCAGTTTACTTTTTTGTTTACCCTTTCACGATTCCAAGAAAATTCTCTTCTTGGAGGTTATTACGTGTGGCTATTGGACGTATCTGAGCCGCTAGATGACATTTGTGTAAAGAAAGATTACCAAATGCACGTGTAAGGTCAAGAGTTATCCAAAAATCAACCGTAGGTTCGGGCTACGGGTTCGTGCAAATGTCTGCCCAACGGACCAGCGCCTGTGCGCTGCCGGCACCCGAGAGATGGCTTCCGGCTGCCTGACAAAACCCTTGCGCTCATCAATGATTCAAAAAAGGCCGGCCGATGCTGAGCCGTAACCTGGTAATCATTTAGCGGCGTCAGCCTGTAACGGCTCTGTTCCCATCCAGGGGCTCCACGTCCATCGGCATTACGCCAGGCAGATTCATCTGTCCGTCCCTCAACCAAGGCCGGACACTAATCCCAGACGGAGTAAATTATCCTGGCAGGTCACCATCTTGCGTCCGTTATGGTCGTCCGGGGTTCATGTGAGTCGTCTTACTGGCTGTGCGATATGGTGAGGGATGAGGATTGAGGTTCTCCAAAATGTCGATATTGTTTGTTTCGAAAGGCGAATTTAAGAGAAGATTCTAGTCAAGAGAGGACGCCATGTCGGGCATTATGCCGCCTCCATTACCTTCTCCCTCACAGAGCTTTGCCTCGGCTCTTCGGGCATTCCTTGACACACTGATCGCCGTGGCGGCTTGGCGCGGTGAAGATTTCCGTCAGGTGTGGGTTGTTGAATCGGCCAAGGCAATTCGGTCAGCCATGGAGCAGGGGCCAATATGGCCGACGATGGAAGACCTCATTCCTGACGATGATGACTTTCTGAGCAAGGTGACATTTGATGTTCTTGAAACAGAGATGCTTTATGTGGCCTTCCGGTACCGCCGCCTTTTGCCTGAAGAGAGCCGCAAGGTCGTCGCGAGCGTGGAAGAGCGATTTGCAGGTGTCCAGGAGGGTGATCCGACCGCGCCCGACGCTGTTGATGACATTGAGACAGTGAAAGGAAGCATTGAGAGACAAATCAAGAAACTTCCAAAGTGGCTGCAGCGCATTCTTGAAGTTCTGATGGAGCTTCTCAAGCTGACAAAGGGTATGGTTCACTGATTTGTACGGCACCGCGGCGCAGAGCGTCGTCGAATTTACTAACCTAGAGCACGTCTGGTTTTCAACGGCGGGCGACTCACGGTCGGATTCATTGCCACGATCTGATCGGTATTGAGCAGATATGTCCGATTGTCCCTTGCGCTATATTGCGCATGATAACGTCCTTTATCATGCGCGACGTTCAACCCGCGACGTTCGGTAATTGAAGAGTTTCGGAAATCGAACAGCCCCTCCCGGTCCTACGCCCTGTCTTTAGCCGGGTTGGCGCTGGCGAATTTCGTGGGGATCGTAAGCCCCGGGCAGGCGTTTCTGATGGTGAGCCGGGCGGCGGCGGTGGCGGCGTGTTTCGGCATGGCGATGGCGATGGCGATGGCACGGTATGCATCGCTTTACCGGGCGATCCAGATCGTGGGCGGGCTGTATTTGATCTGGCTCGGGGTCGGAGCGTCGCGGGCCAAGCCGCGTTCGGCCGAGACGGGCGCAGTTTCAGCGCGGCCGGCGGGGCTGACGCGCGGGATTTTGACCGGAGCGGTGCTCAATCTGGGCAATCTGAAGATCGTGATCTTCTTCACCAGTATTTTCGTGGCGCTGCTGCCGGCCTCGGCGCCGCTCTGGGTGCGGCTGGCGGCGACGGCGATCGTCGGCGCGCAGGAGGCGGCCTGGTATATTCTGGTGGCCATGTTGTTTTCGCGGCCTCGGGCGCAGGTGGCTTATCGGCGGGCGGGCGTTTGGATCGAGCGGGTGGTAGGGACGGTTTTGTTCGGGATCCGGGCGGATATCGTCGTCGCGAGTGTGAAATCGGGCGTGTGAGGGCGCTCACCCCAGACGGAGCACGGTGGCACCCGCCGCGATGATGGCGATGGCGGTGAGGCCGCGGCTTCCCGGGCGTTCATGCAGGAACCACCAGGCGAAGAGCACTCCGAACAGCGGGCGGTTTCGCGCAGGGCGGCGATGGCGCCGATCGGGGCCTGGGTCATTGCCCAGAGGGCCAGGGCGTAGGAGGCGATGGAGCAGGCGCCGCCGCCGAAGCCGCGCAGAAGCGGGCCCGGTTTCAGGGCCGCGCGCAGGCGGGTGGGGCTGAAGCGGGCGAGGATGAGGATCGCCGGGATGGCGGGGAGCACGAAGGTCCATAGCGCATAGGCGAGGGGGGCTTCGGAAAGGCGGACGCCGACGCCATCATTGGCGGTGTAGAGGGCGATGATAATGGCATTTGCCAGGGCGAGCACCAAGGCGCGGCCTTCCCCCGCCTCGCCGCGCCGGCGGGCGAGCAGGCCGACGCCTGCCGAGATGAGCAGCAGGCCGCACCAGCCGGCGCCCCCGAGGGTTTCGCCGAGGAAGATTGTGGCGATCAGCGCGGTCAGCGCCGGGGCGGTGCCGCGCATTACCGGATAGATGAGGCTGACGGCGCCGCGCGCATAGGCTTCGCCGACGAGGTTGAAATAGACGATGTGCAGCAGTGCCGTCGCCAGCAGATGCGGCCAGGCGGCGGCGCGGGGCTGTGGCAGGAAGGGCAGCGTGGCACCGGCAATGACGGCGCCGCCTAGGATGAGACCGATTGTCGCGCTGCGGCGGTCGGCGCCGCCGCGAATGGCGACATTCCAGGCGGCGTGCAGCGCGGCGCCCGCCAGGACCGCCGTTATCGCCCAGGGCGGGATCGTCATGGCATGATGATGCTCCGTTGGTTCGGAGGAGCATCACCATGGAATCGGCGCAGGGTCGAGGGTTTAGGCGCTGGCGGCATCGAGTGCCGCGATGGCGGCCGCGCTATTGGTGTTTCTCCAAGGCCCGGTAGAGGGTGGCCCGGTGGACGCCCAGCAAGCGGGCAACCTCGGCCACGGATTTGCCGTCCGCCTCGATGAGCTGACGGGCATGAGCGATCTGGTCGGTCGCGAGAGCAGGCCGCGGCCCAAAGCGCACACCGCGCGCCTTGGCTGCGATCCTGCCGGTGCTGGTGCGCTCGACAATAAGGGACCGCTCGAAATCGGCCATGCCGGCGAACACGGTGAGCACCATGCGGCCGGCCGGCGTCGTGGTATCGGCCCACGGCTCGGCCAGTGAGCGCAAGCCGGCGCCAGCCTCTTTGATACGCTCGGCGACCTCCAACAGGTCGCGGGTGGAACGGGCCAGGCGATCCAGGCGCGTGACCGTCACCACGTCACCGGCACGCAGGTGATCGAGCAGGCGTGCCAATTCTGGCCGGTCATGCTTTGCCCCGCTGACCTTTTCCTCGAAAATGCGGGTGCAGCCAGCCTCCCGCAGCGTCGCGCGCTGCTGGGCGAGATCCTGGCCCTGAGTGGAGACGCGGGCGTAGCCGATCAAGGGGCCGGTTGCAGACTTGTTCATGCACGCTCCTGTTGCACATTATGTCGCGCAATGAATACAACATGCGACAAAGATATGCGACAGGAAAAAGCCTGGCAGACCGGGCGGTTGCCTATGTGTGGCAGGTTTTACAAGATACGCGACAATTGATTGGGTCCGTAGGAGGGCCTCGATTACGCTTGGTTCGTGCCGAATCAGTAACCAACGGTGAAACGCTGACGCACGTGCCGCGGTGCCTCTAACTCGTCAACGAGAGCCATGGCATAATCCTCGAATGAGATGCTGCTACCCTGTTCATTGCTGAGCAATTTGTCCTTCCCAAGCCGGAATTTTCCCGTGCGCGTGCCTGGGATGAACATCACGGAAGGCGACAAGAAAGTCCAATCCAACTGTTGTTCCTCGTGCAGCATATCGAGGAAGGCCACCCCGGCAGATGCTTCAGGTTTCACTGCTGCCGGAATTCGGGGTGTGTCGATCAACCTGACGCCGGGGGCTACTTCGAGGCTTCCCGCGCCGCCCACCACAAGATACCGGCTGACTCCGGATTGGCGTACTGCCCCGATCAGTTTGTGGGGGTCGCTTGCCGTGAAATGGATGGCGCTGATGACAGCATCGTGTCCTGCGACCAGGTTGGCGATCTGCTTCTGATCGAGAACATCCCCTTGCTTTGCGGTGACGCCGGGGAGCGACGGAACACGTTCAGGATTACGCACGATGGCGGTGACCTGATGGCCTCTCTGGACAAGCTCGCGCAAAATTCGTGAACCGGCACTCCCGGTCGCGCCGATGAGGGCAACACGCATTGTGGATCTCCTTTATGGATTGTCTACAGAAATAATGTGCTGATTCTGCAATATGATTGGCTTCAGTATAAGCAGTGCCTGGTTACGTTGATTGTGCATTAACAACCTGCACCTGCTGGTGCCCAAGCGATATCAAGCGTCTCACGAAACGCAACGCGGGTGAGGTGAAGGGCCATGACGTATTCATCAAGTGCGCTCAATTTCGAGGGCCGCGGTATCGAGTGCCTTGGCTATCGCTGCGGCAGCATCGGCATCGAAGTTCCCACGTCTCATCCTCAACCTTAGAGCCATTTTCAGATTTTCCATCCCGCGGATGACCGGTTCCGGCACATCCTCGCGCGTGCCGCCGCCTGCCCAGCTGAGCCTTGCCTGCAGCATTTCGACGGCGCCTCTGTTCGAGGTGAGGAAGGCTTCGCCCTCCGGTGTGATCCGGTAACATTTCCGGCTGCCGTCCTCGGCAGATGGCGCGGCGTACCCCATGTCCTCGAGCCAAGCGAGTGTCGGATAGATCACGCCCGGACTTGGGCTGTAACTGCCGGCCATTCTGTCCTCGATGGTCTTCATCAATTCGTAGCCGTGGCGGGGTTTCTCGCCGATCATGGCAAGGACAAGCAGTCGCAGGTCACCGTAATCAAACGGCCGACCGCCGCGACGGCCGCCGAGCGGATGTCCGCGATGACGATGATGGGGGCCTCCGTGATGGCGGTTCTCTGGATCTTCCGGGCGGGCGAAACGGCGGCCATAGCCGCGTATGTGATCTTCGAACATAGTTACGATATAGCTCACGATATAACGAATATCAAGATATATCTAAATTGAATCAGGGTAATTTGTTGAAGTACCCATCCTATTGATCTGACGCGATTTTATATGATTCGGTGTGGCCTCTGATTTTGAGGTTGTGGGCGATGGAGTTGAAGAAGGTTTTGGAACAGATCCCCGATCTGCGTGGCCGGCAAGGGCGGCACGCGCAGTTCCTCTCGAAGATCACGCTTAACTCATGCGCGGTAGGCCAGCCACGACGATCATCACGAACACTGAATGGCATCAAACAATAGCAGCACGCTCCAGTCTCCCGACCAGCATGCTACGACCGTTTCCAGGATAAAAGCATCAACTCCGAAACAGCTCACCCGGCTCGATTTTTTGGTGTCGCATAACTTAGGCAGACCGTGTGAAAACCCTGCGCGGTGCCTAGCCTGGGTGTTTTCTAGCGCCACTGCGAGGCGGGCTGCAGTTTCGTCAGCCTTTCCGGCCATGGTTGGCGCTATTTTCCACCACCAACGCCGAAGATGTCGGCTTTTAAGCCATCATACCCTCGCTGCGGCGATTAATCCGTGCACGCCGACCACGGTGATGGCCCTTCTGATATTGTAGGCGAGTGCGGTGAGGCTGAACTCGCCACGGACATTCTCCAGCCGTCGCATGAGGAACGCGCCTTGGTTCATCCACTGCTTGATGGTGCCGAACGGATGCTCAACGGTCTCGCGCCGCAGGTCCATCACCTCCGGCCGGGCTGCGAGCCGGGTCGCCATGCCGTCCATTACCGCCTCGTTGTCCAGCCGGGACACACGGCGGTAGCTGTTGGCCGTGCAGCGTGGCTTGAGCGCGCAACCCCCGCAGGCTTTACGGTTGCAGTAATCGACCTTTCGGTTGTCCCGTACTTTGGCCTCGTAGAGAGGCGCCAGCGTTGCCGCACCCGGACAAACATAGACATCCTTGTCTGCGTCATATCGGAATTTTTCCTTGATGAAGAAGCCCTCGCGCGCCGCCGACCCTCTGATTGGCTTTGGCACATAGGCGGTGATGCCGGCCTTCTCACAAGCCTCGATATCTTCGATCTTGAAATAGCCACGGTCGGCAACGGCCGCGATGGTCTCGACACCGAGGGCTTCCATGGCCGCCGCTGCCGTGGGTGCGAGCAGCCCAAGATCAAGCACCTGGTTGCTGACCTCCTGCTCGGCGATGAGCTTGTGCTTCACGTCCACCGCAAGTTGGATGTTGTACCCAACGCCGATCTTGGTCATGTTGGCCATGGCACGGGCATCCGGGTCGGTCAGCGATATCTGGTCTTCACCTGTCCGTTCCAGTTCATCCAACAGCGCCTTATGCCGGGCGCGCTTGCCGCGGATGGCGGCGATCTTCTCCGCCAGCCCAACTTTGCCGCCGCCACCAGCCTGCGCTTCGTCAGCATCACCCTCATCAAGGCGAGTCATGTAGGAGGCCAGCTTTTCATCGGCCTCGCGGATGAATTTTGCCAGAGAGGTGCGGGTGAAATTACGGGTCTTGTTGTTCACAGCCTTGATGCGGGTGCCGTCAACGGCCAGCAACTCACGCCCGAACAGGTTGAGTTGGCGGCACAGCAGAACGAACTGACGGAACACCGGCTTGAACGCCACCCGGTTGTCACGCCGGAAATCAGCGATGGTCTTGAAGTCCGGCTTCAGGTGCCGCAGCAGCCAGATCACCTCGATATTGCGTTGCGTCTCGGCCTCCAGTCGACGGCTGGATCTCACGCGGTTGAGGTAGCCATAGATGTAGAGCTTCAGCAGGTCCGCCGGGTGATAGCCTGGGCGACCCGTCGCTTTGGCTGCGGTGCGGGTGAAACCCATGGCCGCCAGGTCGAGCTCGTCCACGAAAGCCTCGACGAAGCGGACCGGGTTCTCCGGCCCTACATAGTCGTCCACCGCCTCGGGCAAAAGCAAAAGCTGCGAACGGTCCGTCCCTCTGAGATGCGCCATGAAAAATTGTATCATCGCGCGTCAATTCAGGGAATCGTCGGCGGAGGGGTTTTCACACGGTCTGTAGGATTTGTGCGACAGCCTGCCGCCGGTGCGGACTTGCAGGACTGGGCGGGCGAAGTTGTCATTGTTGAAGACTGCATCGGCAGTAGAAGCCGGCGCGCACATACTTTCGTAAATATCGAAGGCTGGCTTATATCGAACCGCATAGAGCTGACGTGTGGCATCTGCCCCACCTAAACGCCCGGCGTCCCGATCAATACCGCGCTGTTCGGAAAGCTGCTCCGAGGTTTCTACGAAAATCGCCAAATCCCAGTCGTCGCGTAGCTCGGGCCGCTGGAGAAAAGTGCCATCTACGATCAATATGGCATCGGCCGACGCAACTTGTGGCTCCTGCTTTATAGGCTGGTCATTGTCGAGATCGAATGACGCCGTGCGATACCGCCGATCGCCGCCCGGCCCCAAGGGGGAAAGCAAAAGTGCGTTGATAGCCGGAAGATCGCGCGCGTCGTAATAGTAGCCTTCGGCGGAGTGACGACCACGCGCATAGCGTTCTACCTTGGGCCGGTGGAATCCGTCGATTGAAGTCCGAATAACCGCCCTTCCTGTCTTGCCGAGAGCTTCGGCCAGTTCATCCGCCAGCGTTGTGTTCCCTGATGCCGTCCGTCCGTCAATCGCGACCCGAATGGGCCTGGCTGACCGGATGCCTGCGATCAAAGAGGCGAGTTCATCCAGCACCGCAGCCCTATCTGAAGATTCCATGTTTCTCCCCATCAGTTGTCGCGAAAATCCCGAGACCTGCGACACCTCCACACTACTGCGCCGGCGCTTGGCGCTGGCACGGTGATGGTGCATTTCTGATCCTTGTATGCGGCGGTAGAAAAGTAGGCCATGTAGCGCAGCGAAGCAGCAGGTTGTGTCGGGAAAGGGTGAATGGTGGTTCGCATACGTCGCTTTGACGAGAAAGATGCTCAGGCCCTAGCCGACTTGATGATCGAGATGGCTGGTTTCTACGGAGCCACTATCAGTTCTGATCTGGTAGTCGCTGAGGACGTGCTTCGCCGTGCCCGGCAGGTGGACATCATCGTAGCTCACGACGATGTTCGACTTCTCGGCTTTGCCACGTTCACATCTCTCTACCCCGTCGCCGGCCTGCTCACATTCACTTACGTCCAGCAGGTTTATGTCGGCCACGCTGCACGCCGCCGTGGCGTCGCACAGAAGTTGATGGCTGGGATTGCACAGGCGGCGAAGGCCGCAGGAAGCACTAGGATCGAATGGTCCACCTCAAGAGAAAACGTGGCAGCGCGGTCGCTCTATGGCGGGCTGGGCGCAAACGGGTCTGACAAGGTTTATTATGTGCTTGAGGGGTCAGCCCTCGATCAATTAGCCGCACGAGGACAGCAAGACGCGTAGGTCTGGTTTCCCCCAAATGCGCTGAGTCTGCGCGAAAATCAGGAAGTTCGCACGAGCGTGGCGAACTTGGGGGGGGTAGCAGCAGCGGGCAGCTGTAATTACAGCGGTCGGATAGGGGTTAAAGGGCTTATTGGAATGGCAAACTCGGCGAGGCTGGTTCCGGAACTGGTGGTTTCAGACTTGGAGGTGAGCCTGCGTTTTTGGTGCAATCTGATCGGCTTCTCCGTAGCATTCGACCGGCCGGAAACCGGCTTCGCATACCTGGACCTTGACGGTGCTCAGGTAATGCTTGAGCAGCGCAACACGGCAGACGACCAATGGGTGACGGGGCCGCTCGAAGCACCACTTGATCGTGGCATCAATTTCCAGATCAAGACACCGACCCTCCGGCCGATCCTAGACCGACTGGCAAAAGCGGGATGTCCGCTATTCAAGGAGCCTGAGGAGGCGTGGTATCGAGCCAACACGGTTGAATTCGGCCAGCGACAGTTTCTGGTCATGGACCCAGATGGCTACCTGCTTCGTCTGATCGAAAACATTGGCCAACGCCCTTTCAATGATACCACCAAAATTTAGTATCTGCTTGTCGATGCGCCTGAATGACCTGCAAGTGTCAAAGCCCGGTCGTTTCCGGTTGGTGCGTAATTCACAAGTTATGCGACAGCCCCGGCTCGCGAGAAATGTGGAGAACACGATCACACGTTTCGATTTTGTTGCGCGGCTACGGTTCATCGCAGTCTGCCAGAAGCGACAAGTTCGGAGAGCTGTCTTGGCAACGCGCAATCCGCAGGCAATTCCAGCGCAGCTTCGGGTGCGCCTAAAACGCTGCGCATGGGGATGATCCCAGCCCATACCGGCACGGCGCTCTCTTCGGGGTCTCCCGGGGCGCCAGTACGGATTTTCACGCTAGCCTCTTCAATATCCATCCACAATACACTGGTTGCTTTCAGTTCCTGCTCTGTCATCGGCCGCAAGCCTTCCCACCGGCCTGGAAACAGCCCGTCGACGAAATAACGCAGAGCGTCACCGGTCTCCTTTTTGTCCTCGATCCTGCGCGCGGTGCCGAAGGCCATGGCTGAACGGTAATTTACGGAATGATTGTAGGCCGAGCGCGCCAGCACATATCCATCCATGAAGCTGACCGTCAGACAGACCGGCACGCCCTGCGCGGCGCGCAAGAAACGGCTGGCAGCCGATCCGTGCCAATAAAGCCGGTCGCCATGACGCCAATGGATGGTCGGCGTCACGTAAGGGGCGCCATCCAGCACATACCCCACATGGCAAAGCGGCGCGGCGTCGAGCACGGCGTAGACTGCTTCTTTATCGTAGCTGCCGCGATGATGTTCACGCCGCACACGGTTGCGTTCGGTGATGGGGAATTGAGTGTCTGTGGTGGTGGTCATCGGCTGATCTCCTTTGCCGCGCAGCCTGTCGCATTTGTGGTATGCTCAAAAGCGCCAGTTTAGAGATAAGGGACAGACCAGTTGGCGACTCGGGGACAGAACGCGCTCGTGGCACTGGAGCGTGCGCGCGGAGATTTGCAGGGCCAGCTTTTCCGAGCCCTGCGCGCGCGCATTCTCAGTGGCATCCTGCCGCCCGGCGTACGCCTGCCTTCAACACGGCAGCTTGCGGTGTCGCTCGGGCTGTCGCGCTCCACCGTCGTCAGCGCCTATGAGCGGCTGCAGGCCGAAGGGTACGTGACCAACGCCGCCGGCAAGGCCAGCCGGGTGGCGGACATCATGCCGCCCATTGCTGCACCATCCCGTTTGCCGCGGCCGGCGCCCAATACTTTGCCCGCGCCCGCACAGCTTCCAGCGCCACTAGCGCCTGGCGTCCCCGACCTCGCCGCTTTTCCGTCCGTGCAATGGGGCAGGCTGCTGGCAAGCGCTGCCCGACACCTACCGGGCGCTGAGCTTGGGTATGACGCGCCATTCGGCTTGCCAGCGCTGGCCAAGGCCATCCTCGCCCATATCGCGGTGACGCGGGGAGTTGCAGCCGAGCCCGAGCAACTCTTAATATTTCCTTCTACCCGTGCGGCCATTGCCTTGCTGTCGCGTACGGTATTGCGCCGCACGGCACCGGACACCGCACCAGTTTGGATCGAAGATCCCGCCTACCCGAGTGCGCGTCAGATCCTGCGCGAAGCGGGCGCCCGGCTTGTGCCTGTACCAGTTGATGGAGAGGGGATCGACGTGCTTAAGGCTGCGGGATTGCCGCCGCCGTGCCTTATCTACGTCACCCCGTCACATCAATATCCGACCGGCGTGACCATGAGTCTGGCGCGACGCCTTAGCCTACTCGAGCTGGCGCGGCAGACCGGCGCGTTCATTCTTGAAGATGATTACGACAGTGAATTCCAGTTCGATGGTCGCCCGATCGCTGCGCTGCAAGGCATCGATCAGGTTGGCACCGTCATTTATCTCGGCACGCTTTCCAAGGTGTTGGCGCCAGGTCTACGGCTTGCTTACGCCATCGTGCCCCACGGCCTGCTAGCGGAGGTTCAGCGGGGCGTGCGGCTGGAGGGCCTCGCTGTTTCGGTCCATATGCAGGCGGCCTTTCTTGCCTTCCTCCGCGAGGGGCATTTTGGTGCACATATAAGACGCATGAGCACGCTTTATGCCGCTCGCATGACGCGTTTCCGGGAAGAGGTGCAACGAGCTTGCGGCGCGGTTGCCGAACTTGGCCCAGGTACAGGCGGGTTGCAACTGGCCCTATGGTTTAGGAACCAAAATGTCGGTGATGGCGCTGTTGCGGCAAGCATGCAGCGTCAGGGATACGCGCCGCAGCCGATTTCGCCCATGTATCTGGGGGCGCCGCGTGCGGGCCTGTTGTGCGGAATTGCAGGGCTGATGCCAGAACGTGCACGGACTGCTGCAGCCGATATCGCAGCCGCGGTCGCACTGTAGAAAGCTGCCTTTCTTCAGCATTAGAATCTAACACGACGTAGCTCTTAATCTGTTGCGTAGCGCATAAAATAGGGGCAATGGATCGATATTGCCGTGCCGAACATCTGGTACAACCAGCCGGTCGAGTGGAACATCGAGGCGATGCTGTTCTATGCGCGCCGGGCCGAGGAGCAGGCGAGCCACCTGGAAGCCGAGGCGGAAAATCCGCCGCACGGTGTCGCGGATCCGGACTGGCACCGCCGTGAACATCTGCTCCGCGCCGCGGACGCCCGTACCTCCGCGGCGCGCTGTCTCAGGCTGGTCGACCGCATGCGGGAAGAAGGTGTTCCGCTCCGGGAAGGTGCGCCCGAGTCACAGGATGCTGCTGATCCGGAGCCCGGCCCCTGAGACGGGCGCCGTTGCGCTAAACTTTTTTGTATCCGGTAGGCGGCGAGATCGTGTCGCCTGGCGTGGCAGGAGCTGCCCTGCCGGATGGTGGTGGGGCGGGCGGCGGCTTGCTTGGGGCGGCGTAAGGCTGGGTGGGTGCTGGCGAATAGGGTTGGGTTGGAGGCTCAGGTGTGCGCGCCTCAATCGCTGAGATGCACTTGCCGAAGACCTCGGTCGCACCGGCCGATCCAGCGAGGCTGATGACCCACGGCGGCTCGTTGCCGCCTCTGAAGGAAATCACAAGTTCGCGGCCTTGGGCAAACTCGCGCGCGTAGTTTCGAAGAACCCGACCCTGGATCCTCCACTTCACATTGTCGCCGGAGCCAGTGCCGACCGCCACGAAAGGGGCGTCCTCGTCGACTTGAATTTGAACATAGATATTGGTGCCAGGAGGAATAGACCAGCTCTTCTTCTGCAGATCGGCGACGATGAACGGCGTGCCCCTTACGCTCAGGTAGGCAATCGTCTTCTGGCCGCGTCCACCGACCATCATGCAGATTGGACGCTTCTGCGGTGACAGGCCGAAAAGGGTCGACCACGCGCCATTGGAATAGAGAATTTTGATGTTCGAATTTGCAAAAATCGGATTTAGCGCGGATGTGGTCATAATTCCGCCCAAGGCTCCGACCAAATACCAAATTCTTCTCATCACACTATCACTCCCATAGCCAACCTGAAAAATTCAATTTTCTTGAGGGGTAAAAGTCAGCTCACTTACTATTTTCATGAGAAATATAATTTCCCGTAAAATTTGCCAAGGGCGGTCGCATGAGCTGCACGTCTCGCCAGAGCGATCATAAAAGAAAATCGAATTTCCCGGCCGAAAGATTCCATAAATCCGGGCAGGCATTGTATAATATAATTGAAACCACTGTCCTCACATAGTATTCTATATGGCGATTGAATTTCCTATTTTGCTAGGATTTAGAGGGTGGCCAGGCTCTGGATTTTTTCCGACATCCATGCGGAGTTCCGGCGGGGCAAGACACCGGTCGAACAGCTTACGCGGCCGGAGCGCGCCGACATCGCCGTCATTGCGGGAGATGTCGATCACGCGAGGCACGCTGTGGCCACGGCCCGCCGCCTAGTCGGGCATGGCCTGCCGATCGTCATGGTTGCCGGCAACCATGAGCACTACGGAGCGCTGCAGACCGTGCCCCGGGGAATCTCACTGATGAAGCAGGCCGCGCTCGAGGACGGGAACACCTTTGTGCTCGAGAACGACGTCGTGGAGATCCCCGTTCGCGGAGAGCGAGTCCGGTTTATCGGTGCGACGCTCTGGGTGGATTTCGGGCTTTTCGGCGAGCCTGGACGCCATGCCGAATATGGCCGCCGTGGCCTGAACGACTTCTCCGAGATCATCAGCGAGGACCCGTCCCTGTTCGCCATCAGGCCGGTAGACATGACGCGCTGGTTCTCGGCCTCCCGCGCTTTCATCAAACGGGAGCTTGGGAAGCGCCACGACGGGCCGACCGTCGTGATCACTCATCACTGCCCCTCGATCCGGTCGGTCGCCCAGCGCTACCTGAAAGACCCGATGACGCCGTGCTTCGCCTCAAATTGCGACGACTTGCTGGATCTTGGCCCCGATCTCTGGGTGCACGGCCATACCCACGACAGCTTCGATTACCAGGCTGGCCGGACGCGGGTGATCTGCAACCCGCACGGCTATGTTTATGGCGGCAAGCTCGAGAACCGGTCATTCAACCCGGCCCTGGCCGTCGATGTCGGGCAATCGCCATGAGTCGCATGACAGGGCCTGCCAAAGCGGCGCCGCTCGGCGGCATCCTGTTTTACGGCGATCCTCACGGGGAGTGGCGTCCGCTGGTTCGCGCGGTCCTGGAACACCGGCCGGCCGCGGTCGTGATCCTCGGCGATTGCGGCCTGGACGTGCCGCTGCGCCAGAAGCTCGCCTCAGTCTGGGACCTGGTCCCGAGATGGCGCTGGATCATCGGCAACCACGACGTCGACAGCATCGCCGAATACGAGTTTCTGGTGGAGAGCCACCCGGATGGCGACCTGGGCGGGAAATGGGCGGAGCTCGACGGGGAGATCGTCGCGGGTCTTGGTGGCGTCTACGCGGCAAAGGTCTGGTACCCGAAATTCGGCGGCGATCATGACGATCCGCCAAAATTCCGGACCAGGCAGGAAATGATCAAGCAGACCGCACGGGCCGACCGGTTCAAAGGAGGCGTGCCGCGGTCATCGAGGGCGACCATCTTCCCGGAAGACCATGAGGCGCTGCGGCGTGTCAGGGCCGCAATTCTGGCCACACACGACGCCCCGACCTCCCACCGGCACGGCTTTGCAGCGATCGACGAGCTCGCGCGCGAGATGGGCGCCGGCCTCGTCGTCCATGGTCATCACCACCACAGCTATGTGGGGCAAACGGCGGACGGCATCCCCGTCCGGGGGCTGGACATCGCCGAGCCGTGGCTCTGGAAGGAGGGTGAATAACCGCATACTGGAGATGGCCTGAGCGTCGGAATCTATCCAGATCGGTGCCGTTCCTATTTGTATTGTATCAAGGATACTGTTTTTGTAATCTGACATACGCGCTCTGAAGCCAACTTCCATGGCGGAGCCCGAGGAACGCCCGGATGACCGTTTTCGTTGACGATGTCCGCCACCCGTTCGGCCGTATGGTGATGTGTCACATGTGGGCGGACACGCTCGACGAGCTGCTGGCCATGGCCGACCGTATCGGCGTTCAGCGGAAGTGGCTGCAGCAGCCGCCCAAGGCATCCTGGGTCCACTTCGACATCAGCCTCGGCAAGAAGGCCCAGGCAATCGCCGCCGGCGCGATCCTGACTGACCGGTTTGGTCCGGTTGAGCACGTGGCGCGGCTGCGCGGCGATCACGCCAAGATCGCGACGATCGAAGCGATACGCGCGAAGAGCAGGCAGGAAGCGGCCAATGCCTGACGACCTGGTGGCCGTCTGCGCCTTCGCCCGGAAGCACAACCTCCGCGCCATCGATCTGCACGGCCTCTCCATGCTCGTGGAGATCTACGGCCAGCCGGTGCCGGCTGTCTCGAATGGCGCGGCGATGCTCTGCGATCTCGCCGTCGCACTGGAGAGGAGTGGGCACCCCTGTCCGGGGGCGGACGACCCGCCCCCCGGTGGAGATGGTCCTAAACCTCCTAAACTGCCTAAACTGCCTAAACTCTCCAAGACGGCGGATCTCGGTGGCCACCACCCAGCGCCGTTCCTTTCACATCTGGCGCGCATGATGAGCGGAGCAGATCCTCGATGGAGGCCCGCATGCAGACGCCGCTCTCATACGCCGAAGTCGCCGCGAGAATACGGCTTCGCCCGTCTGCCCGTCCCCCCGATCCGTCCGCCGCGCAGAGCCTCGAGAGCTTCCGACGCTTCACGGCCGCGAGCGAGGCTGGCGACCTGGTGGCGGTGAGGAGCGAGAGCGGCGGCCAGGTCCGGTTCTGGCTGACGGGCATCGACGGGCTTTCCCGCGCGCGCGGCCTCCTCTTTACCGAGGACTGTCCGGAATTCGGCGACCATGCCTGGCTGCTCGCGACCGGACGGAACGCCTTCTGCCCGGACGGCCAGGACCGGCTGGTCATCCCGACCGCGGCGGTCATCCGCTTCATCGAGGAATTCCCGCACGGCGTCGCGATCGATGCGTCATCGAGCAGGGCCGCGCTCCTTTCGCCCGACATGGCCTCCGGCTAGGCTGGGCCATGGCCAGATCGCGCTCCCGTCGCCGCCGTTCAGGATCCGAGCCGTTCGCGGCCCTGGCCGGCCTTGTCGCCCTGGCAATGGCCGGCAAGGTTCTTGCTGCCATTCAGCATGATGGCGATCAGCTTGGTGCCGTTCTCCGGGGGCTTGAACTGCCCGCCATGGTCGCGCTGCTCATCATCGTCGGCCTGCTCGTGCTGGCGTTCCAGCTCCGCCGGCGCCGGCGGCGCGCCTACCGCGAGGCGATGCTGCGCATCGGCGGCAGTGACCCGCTCTCGCTATCGCCGGTCCAGTACGAGCATTTCTGCGCCTTCCTGCTCGAGCACTATGGCTGGAAGACCGAGACGACCCGGGCGTCCGGCGATTTCGGGGCCGACATCATCGCCCGCCGCGGCGGCGAGGTCATGGTCGTCCAGTGCAAGCGCTACGCCCAGCCGGTCGGCGTGAAGGCGGTGCAGGAGGCTCATAGCGCCGCGTCATTCTACGGCGCGGGCCGCACCGCGGTCATGGCATGTCGTGGCTTCACGCGCGCCGCGCACGCACTCGCCGGCAAGACGGGGACGGTCCTGGTCCAGGTGGGCGAGAACGACGCCGCCACGTTTCGCTGAGCGCCCGGATCAGGGCGCTGGTTCGGCCGGCGGGTCGTCGGCCGGGTCGCCATTCTGGTCTGAGGGTGCAGGAGAGGTGGGCAGCCCAGCTTCTGGATTGCACGGCGTACGTCGCGAAGGCGGCGGTATGATGTCGTCGATATCCGGCACGCTCATGGCCTCCTCTGTAATCTGCGCATCGTCGCTGTGCGCTTCCGGCTCCCTGATTTCGATGCCGAGATGCCGCATCAGGTTCAGGGCCAGATCGAGGTGGATGTTCAGTCGGCCGCGCTCAAGTTCGGATATTGTCGCCTGGCGTGTTCCAACCATGGCCGCCAGGTCGGCTTGACGGACACCGAAAGAGATGCGGACTTTCCGGATCAGCTGTCCGAAGTGGATCAGTAGATCTGCAGAGCTCTCTTGGTCGATCATCGCGCAGCCTCCATCTCACGGCTGAAAATACGTCGAGACGTATATGATATGATATACGTCTGGAAGTATATTCAATCACAAGCGCCGGGATGCTTGTGATCCGAAATCCCCGCAATCAGAACCCCGGTATTGGCCCGTCATCCTCCCGGTCGTCGTAGTGGACATGCTGGTCTGCCTTCTCCATCCACGCGGACACGGCGGCTTCGACGGCCGGCCCGGCCGCCTTCGCCAGGCGGCCCAGCCGCTCCCGGTCCAGTGTTTCGAGGTCGATGTCGTGGATTGGCGGGAGGTGCATGTCGGATCGGGGCGAGCTGCCGAGGTAGATCCAGTCGATGAGCGCCTTCTCGGGCGTTGCGATCGGCATGCGTCCGGGGAATGGCCGATTGAGGGCCTCCAGACGGTCCTCTTCCTCACCAGCCGCCAGCACCGCGGCGGGGATCCCCTTGAAGACGAACACGCCGGCCTCGGTCGCGCGGTGCCCAAGGGTTGGCGGCGGATGGCCGGTCCTGAGCGGCACGACCGCGGTGACATAGGCGGACGGGTTGTTCAGGATGCCGTGCGCGCCGAGGACGCGCTGCAGAGACACGATGGCCCCCGGCTCGAGGTGTTCGGCCGCCTCGTCCGGCCCGGCCGCCGGGGATGCCTCGCGGTTCAGGTAGAGCCGGCGGTTGACTGGCCAGATGCACCGGGCATCCGCAAGGTCGCCCACGAGCCGGCGGTATCCGCTCGTCGACAGCATTATGCCACCACCCGCGAAGAGATCTTCGAGCCCGCGGCGCGTGATGACGCGCGGAACCCCGAGCCCCCGGAGGAGCTCGATCGCGCGGATGACCGTGCTCATGGTGTCGGGCCTGGCTCCTGGTTATCCGGCCGGCGATCGGGGCTCCGGTCTCCGTCGGCCAGCCATTTCTCGACGGCGAGCGCGACCCGGACCTTCATCTCCTCGAACGCATCCCGGTCCAGCGCCTCCGCCACGCCGGCCGGCAGGGTCGGCAGCACCTCCTCGCGGAAGAGCTTCCAGCTCATGGTGTCCAGCTTGTCGAACAGCGCCTGCCGGGCACGCTCTGTGCGCAGGTGATCGATCATGTGCGGCGGCGGCTCCGCCCGCATGGTGATGAGGATGTCGAGGTCCCACAGGTCACGCGGCGCCAGCCGGTTCTCGCTGAGCAGCGCGATTGTCTTGGCTCCGGCCATGGCATCCGCGGAATAGGTGTCGACCATCACGAGGGCGCCGCCGATTTCGGCCGGTGGCTGCATCTCCATCCTGGTCAGGCAATCATCCCCCGGCATCGGCCGGCGCGACACTTCGATGGTGAGCGCGACCTGAGAACCTCCGACAGTCCGGCCGCCGATCTTCCACCGCGCCACGGTGTCGGTTTGCTTCGGCTCGCTGATCCGGACATCTTCGAGAATGCCCGTGGCTACGGCGTTGCGGATGGCCGACCGGATCAGCGTCTGGGTGCGCGCCAGGTTGGCCCGCCGCGCATCGTGCTGCAGGTCGATGTCCTTGGTGTGCCGTGCGCTCCCGAACAGCGCGCGCATGGCAAATCCACCCTTCAGCGCAATCTCCCGCTCGGTCGATTTCACGAATATGCTCCGCACAACCTCGTATTGAAGCAGTTCCCGCGCGACGTCGGCATCGTTCGGGGTATCCCTGATTAAGCTGGAAACAGTCATTTTATGCCCCTTTTCAGCTTAATCAACCGAGGCTACGGCCGAGGCTGGTGGAGCGGCGATGGGGCGAACGCGGCGGGTCAGCCCGATCCGGACAGCACCGCGCAGGCGGCGATCGATCCGGATCAGCTTTTTCAGGAGCCAGATTTCGGCCGGCGCGAGCCAGCCTGATCGTCTCAGGGTCACGGGTATCTCCGCTCGTTTTTCCGATCCTGGTGGGCGCGATGTGAAACCAACAAGCCGCGGGATGCCGGATCGCTGCCGTCGCCCGCCCGGCCCCTATGTCAGCTGCTCGAAGCGATAGCCGGCGGCGTGGTATTCGCTGGGGCTGGCCGTGGTCAGGTAGCGATCGTTCCAGTCAGATTCGCCAGCACGCGCGATATCTACGGGCCCGTTGATCCTGACAGCGAGCCGGCCTGCCCGTGCCCGGATGGCCTGGTCGCTCGGCGCCTGGACGAAAGTCCTGTCCTCGGGGCCCATCGCTTCATTCGGAAAGGCACGCAACTCGAATTGCAGCATGATGTGCTCCAGAGCCCGCCGCAGTGGCCGGCGGCAGGCGATTGAATGCCTGATATAGCAATACAACTATGATTCTATCGGTTCAATAAAAAAGGAGAGGAGCTGCCACCGCCTGACAGGGTGGGCGATACGCCGCGGCAGGTCTTGAGGACGCCGGCATTTCGGGCATTAGGACCCGGGGCGCGGTCTCTGCCTGAATCAGAAGGCGGATGGTGCCTCGACCGGATCGCCCACCGCCCGCGTCTCTGTCGTCGCCGCGCGGTCATTCCTGGTCGGCTGATGCTGCAAGACCTCGAGATAGATCCCCGCGGCGCGCTTGTAGGCCCTATGTTGCAGGCGTCCCGCTTCGTCACCTGTCACCGGGCGCTGGATCTTGGCCGCGGCGATGACGAAGCGCCCGACGGACTCCATGAACTCGGCCAGGCCGGGCTCTCGTGCCTGAGCGGCGATCGACAGAGCCCGAAATGCCAGCCGGTCGCGAGGAGTCGGATTTTCGCAGTGTGTCCAGAGCTTTCCGGAGATTGCGGCGCACGCCGCCCCCTCGGAAGCGATCCTGTCCCGATCACCTGTCCCGAGCGCGGCCTCCATGTCGAGAAGGGCACCCCGGACAAGCCAGTCCTCCTGCCGGCAGATCGGCAGCAAAAGAGAACGGATGACCTGGGCGGCGACCATGCGAGCAACAGCCTGATCCGATCTGCCGCCGGGATCCCTTTCCTGGATCCGACGGATGAAGGATTCGGCATCGCCGGGGGCGGCGCTCATTCCTCTGAACAAGGCGCTTGCGGCGGCCCCGATGCGCATTGCCTGCCGGTCGTCCCGCCCGCCGATTATCTGGCCGAGATTCATCGTGGCACTCCTTCAAATGCTTCCCGGAGCTTGTTGACCAACTGCGTAACCAACAAGCCGGCCACGGGATTCCCCGGGGCAGAGGCATTCGCTTGAAAGTGCTCTCGATGTCTTGATTCGAGATTAAGATCGGCGCGCCTTCAGGGCGCAGGCATGTCATCCACTGCATCATCCGAGCGGGCAGCATCAAGGATTTTGGCCTGAGTAGCAGCTGCCGGCATCTGGAACAGGCGCGGGAAGATGAGATCGGCCTCCTCCAGCGGAAAGCCTATCGTGAAGGGGGCCGATCGACCTTCGGATTCAAGGAGGCCCCGCTCAACCAGCGGCGTGACGATGCGGCGCGCGTGCCGTTCGGACACACCAAGCAGGGTTTCGACCTCTCCCTTCGGTACATGCCCACGCAGATAGGCCAGCTCGAGAATGGCGAACGCCCGGGGATCGAGGCGCCCGGTCTCGGCCTCATGCTGGACGAACAGCCTGAGCCGCGGAAGCAGGGTGTCCGGAGCCAGCATGTCACGCATGAACCGGACCTGGTCGAGAGCGGTCACGAGGAAATACGCGCAGAACTCCGCGAGGCCAGACGCGGATAGCGTGCCGCGGCCATCGGTGCCCCCCTGTGGCGGATAGTCGGCCCGCGCAAGCTTGGCGCGGTAATCACCGAGCGTCCTGGCCAGGCCCCGCGACACCGACCAGAGATCCGCCCCCTTCGTGAAGCGCCTGAACCAGGCATGGGTGTAGAGGCGCGCGGTGCGGCCATTCCCGTCGAGGAAGGGATGGATCCAGGCCAGCCGGTGATGTGAGGCCGCTGCGGCGATCAGGGAGAAGGCGGGTCCGACGCCTCTATAGCCGGCCTCGAAATGTGCCATGAACCCAGGCACCATCTCCGGCGCGACCGCCTCGTGACGTCCCACCACCACATACAGGTTCCGGAACTCGCCCGGCACGACGCGGTGCCGAACTCCGTTCAGCTCCACTGACCTGAACGATTCCGGCATGTGCAGGTAGAAGTCCTTGTGGATCGACCTGATCAACTCCGTGCCGAGACCAAGGCGATCATAGGCTCCATCATCGATCCGTTCCTGGACCTTGATATGCGCACGCGCCTCCACCTGCTTGTCCCGGACGGCCGGATCAGACGAGTAATTCTCCGACAGGGCGCGCTGGATGTCTTTCGGATGGGTGTTATGGCCCTCTATCAAGTTGCTGTAGTAGCAATTCATCGCTCTAACGAGACGGGCAATCGCGAGCCTCGGCGCATCAGGTATCATCCCGCCCATTTCGGCCGCCTCAGATGTGATGCGGAAGGACAAATCGAGTAGGTGCCTGGATTCGGCACGCCCCTCCTCCGGCATCAAAGTCAGGGAACCAGGAAATTCACGCATCTTTTTGACCTATAATATGTCCGGTCTCTTGTCCAAAACTGGATATCATAATTCCCTGCATATTACTATTATTTTTTATTTTTCGGAATAAATTCGGCCGCTATGATGTCCGAATTTTTGACCGCAACAGACACTCGATTTCGGACGCTCATTGGCCAGGCGCCGGCATGTCGTCCACCTCGGGTCGAATCTCCGGCTGTCCGTGCACCCGGACCGTCCGCCCGACCGGCGCGTCACCCACCCCCATGCGGATATGTGGCCGGCGCCAGAAGATGGTCCCGCCACGATGGACCAGATGGCCGCGCACCCAGTGCGTCGCGCGCGGACCTGCCGCACCACCTGCGGCCACCCGCCGGCGCTCGGCACGCTCCTCCGGCGAGACGTTCATCGACACGACCAGGTGATCGAGCAGGGGGCTCCGGCCCGATTTCACCCTGGCCTTGTTGAGCCGGGCGCGGTCGACCGGGGCCGTTCGCACCGCTTGCCGGGCATTCATCATCGCCGCGGCGGGGACCAGCATGCAGTACTCCGACCAGATGTCCGCGACGGCGTTCGAGACGAATTCGACCGGATTGTAGTGGCCCAGATGAGCGATGAGCTTGGCGACACCGGAGTTGCTCCAGTCCATCATCATCGTGGCCCGTATCCGGTCCAGGTAGCGAGCTCGCCCTGGTTCAAGCTCATTGTTGAATCCGATCTCCGGGATGGGAATCCCGGTTGCACGCTCGAGGGAAGCGGCTCCGACCATGGCCCGGGCGTCGAGATCCTGCCGGTCGAGGTCGAAATGGATTGTGGGCAGGTTCGACATCACCATGCCGTCGTAGTTGCTCGTCAGGCCGCCTTTGCCGTCGGATTCCGGCACCGGCCAGAGCACGGAAATCTCGCCTCTCCGACCGCTTTCGTCGGTCTCGACGATGAAGCCGACCCGCTTCGGCATGAAATTGTCATCCTGAACTCGCTGGCGGACATGCGCACGCCGCCAGGTATCCCGGGCGAAGTCGTCGTCCCACTCGAACCAGGCGCACCGCCACGGAATCCGGATCGCATCGATGCAACCGGTGAGCGCCTCGGGGTAGTCGATCGAGCTGGTGATCAACGCCTCCGTTACGTCGTTGGCCAGGATGAAGCGCGGCGCCGAGGGCAGCGTGTCCGCGACCGAGACGATCCGCTGGATCGAGGCAGTCGCCGCTTGCAGTGCTCCCGGGACAGCGAGGATCCTGTTCCTCATCGCGACGACCTGATCACACAGAAGCATTCGACATCTCCCGACCATACTCGATAGAGCGGCGCGCTCACCGCACTTACAATACAAAATTGGTGAGTAATTATGAAGTTTCATCTTCGTTTTTTGCACATTCAGGATGTAATCTGGCTGGGAAACCCGGAGATGAATCAATGAGCGGTCAAAGCCAGTCCGGCCAGGCCCGCCCGGAAGCGGGCGATCGCGAGCACTATGCGTGGCACCACATGCGACAGCCGAACGGCTTCACCTGCGGTTCGACCTGCGTGGGCATGCTCTCCAGTATCCTCCTTGCCGGCGAGCCCGATCCGCCGCGCCTCCATCCCGAGGTCATCGCCGGCATGATGGGGACCAACCCCCGGACCGGGACGACCGAGGTCGAGATGAAGCGCGGTCTCGATCTCTATGGCATCCCGCACGAGCGGATGCCGCCGACCGCAGACGGTGCGGGGCCGGACCGGATGGAAGACCTCGTCGGCTGGCTGGAAGCGGGCAACATGGCCATGCTCCGATGCCTCGTCATCGGCATGAAGCACTGGATCCTCGCGACGCACGCCGACGCGCGCGGCATCCATGTTCTCGACCCGGCAGCCCAGAGCCCGGGCATCCTTTCTCCCAATCACGTCGCCTCGCTCATCCGGCCGCGCGGTTGGGAATTCTGGAAGATTCCGGCCAACGTGCCCTGCCGGGCACTGCATTTCGGCCGGCTGCCAAGACCCGGCATTACGACCGATGCGATGCAGGACGCGGTTGTTGGGCTCCTCCTCGATCATGGCGACCTCGAGCGGCGGATGATCCCGCCCGAGGCTGCCCGCTGGCTCGTCGGGCAGCTTATGCGCTCCGAACAGAGCTATGGCCTGTGGGCTGGCAACCGGCTCCTGGCTGCCCACATCGCCAGCGGCTGCCAGCCGTGGAAGGTCCTCGAGGATGCCGGCTTTACGGTCGACGAGGCGACCATGGAGCGTCTGCGCGTCCAACTCGCCCGCCTGCCCGGCGCAGTCTGTCATTCGCTCGCCACCGCGGTGCATCCGGACGTCGAGGAAAATGGCGGCCGGTGGCTGGTCGATGCCGCGCCCGGGCTGTTCGGCTTTGCCGGCGTCCACGGCATCGAGCGCGTGGATGAGGCAGCCGGCGAGGGGGCTGGTGCCACGCTCATGGAGATCCGCCAGGGCGAGATGCGATACTTCATCCGGGAGACACCGGATCTGGACGGCATGGTCGACCATTCCGAAATGGCAGTGGGTGCGATCCACGGGGCGCCCGATGATGATGCGCAGGGGCCCAGGCCATCTCCAGGGTAAGAAGGTGAGCTGGCCCTCCGGCCTGTCCCCTCATGCATCGCAGCCGAAGCGTCTACACCTCGGGTGACGGCGATCCGCGTGGCCGATCAAGCCCGTAGCGCCTGCGCATCAGGCCAGCATCGATCATGACATCGGCCAGCCGGTCATGATAGCCGATATCGGCGCCAATCCGGCACCCGAGCTCATAGCCGCTGATGGCCGCGGCCAGGCCGCCCGGTGAGTACAGGTGCGCTCCATACCCGTCATCATCCTCCAGCATCCTGGAATAGAGGGAGAGCTCGGCGCCGAGCCCCAGGCCCCGCCACTGGGGAGCGACGAAAATCATGCCATAACCTGAAACGGCGACGACGCCCCCTTCGTTTGCGCGGCATGCAATGAAGGGTATCCCAGTCTCGGGGTCGCGGGCATCGGCAAGGCAGATGGATATTCCCTCCGCCCCGCAGGCATCCGACGAGAGGACCTTCGTCTCTTCCACCTGCCGAAAAAGGGGCCGCAACATCCGCTCCGCAGAGGCCGAGTACGTCTCGCCAATTTCGAGCCGTGAGAGGCTCCCGTGCCTGCCCAGCAGAAATGCAGGGGCACCAGTCTGCCACGGGGCGCGCCCTGACGCTGCCGCCGCGGCGATGGCTCGGGCGAGGTGCGGCCGGGCGAAAGCCGGCGTCACGGCTGCGGCTCGGGCCCCGGCTCCGGCGTGACCTCGTCAAGATGTCCGATCTCCTGGCTGGCCTCGTCAATGAACTGCGCCATCAGGCTGTCCGTGCTGCCGCGGAAGATCGACTTCGGCGTGACCAGCATCGCGCTGCCGCCAGTGGCCTGCGGCTCAGGCTTGCTGCAGGTCCAGGCCGCCGTGATCCGGATCATCCGCTGGGGCAGGCGCGCGGAGATGTCCTGCAGCACCGCCAGCCACGCGTCCTCGTCGATATCGACCGTGACCATGTCATCGTCGCCGCTGCCCCCAGCCGCCGCGGCTTCCAGTGCAGCGGCGAGGGTGCGGCCGACACCGGTGGCCTTGTCCGGAAGGCTCTCGAATGCCTTACGCAACTCCGAGAGACGCATCTCCAGGAAACCCCCGGCCGTCTCGCTGGCAAACAGATGAATCAACTCACCGTCCGGCTGTGCATCCTGAAAGGCGGCGTCCAGGATCTCGCGCTCCAACGTGGAAAGCAAAGCCAGCGGCAGCGGCTCATGAACGGCGACGGTGCTGTAATAGTTGGGCATGATGGTTCTCCGATGGCTTCTTCGTGCTATAGAAATCGTGGGACATTTTTCAATGTATGATTGATTTTTGTCGGGTCGCCGCCCATAATGCCGGACACCGGGTTCTCCTGCGCTGGAGAGGTGCCAAGCAATGTCGTTCGCCATCCCTCACGAGCCCCTCAGCCGGGGCTGGCTCCCCTTCGAGCATGTCAGCGGGGAGGAGGCCATCACACATGAGACCGTGGCCGAGGCGCAGGCGGCATGATGACGAGCGACAAGCCCCGCATCTATCTCGCCGGGCCGGACGTCTTCCGGGCCGATTCCGATACTCATGGTGCGCACCTTATCCAGCTCTGTGCCGCGCACGGCGTGACGGGCGTCTACCCGGCGGACAATGATATGGTCGCCGGCATCGACACGATGCTGCGCGCCGGCCAGCCACCTTCAGAGGTCGCGCGGGCGATCTTCCGAGCGAATGCCGATCGCCTCCGCACCTGCGACGCGGTGCTTGCGAACATCGACCCCTTCCGCAGCCCGGGCGCGGATAACGGCACGGCGTGGGAGATGGGGATGGCCTATGGCCTCGGCCTCCCGGTCTTCGCGTACACCTCAGACCTGCGGACGACCCGCGAGAAGATCTCGAACTGGCATTGCGCGCCATTCTCGGTGCAGGACGGCATCATCCGGGATCGCGATGGCATGATGGTCGAGGATTTCGGCGAGGTCGACAACCTCATGCTCACCTGCTCGGTCGTCGGCGAACGCGTTCACCCCGACTTCCTCTCCGCGCTCCGCGCGGCAGCCGCTCACCTCGCCTGACACACATCACCACATGTTCTCATCTTGTTCTGAATGCGCGCAATATATTGTGGGCAACGGGCGCGCGCGACTGCTTGTTCGCTTGCTTTCGCCCTGGCCGTCTGTTTGATTCGCGGCGTGGGCGCTGCATTCGGCATGCGCCCGATCATAACTGGCGGGCAGATTTAGATGACCAAGGCTTCCGGCAATCCGACCGACGATATCAGCGGCTTGCTGGAAGATGGAATTGGCGTTTTCGACGACGCCGGCGAGCTTCACGTGCCCCTGCGCCGCGGGCGTGGCGGCGCGCCGGCGGCAGGCACCCGAGGCGACTGGGGGCTCGAAGAGCCGTCCGCACCACCGATTGTCCAGTCACCCGGCATGAATGACCGGGTCTCGAACTGGGCGGCCCGCAACATCATTGCGCCCGCGATCCTTGCCATCATCCAGCCCACCGGGCTCGACCGCGAGCAGGCCGGGCGCGTGCATGACGCCGTGCGCCGGCTGATCCCGGCCGGCCTGCCGCCGGGGGCCCTGAACCTGCACGGCGCGGTCAAACTGCTGTTCGGCATGGAGTTCCGCTCGCTGCCGCTGAAGACCCGCTGCGAGACGCTCGAGATGTTGCTCGCGTGGATGGGGCTCACCGAGGAGGTCGGCCTCGAGTTCTTCGGTGAGGACATATGGCGGGCGTTGCCGTTCCACTGGAACCAGCGCGTCGCCGAGCTGGACACGAGCGACGACGCGGTCGCACCGGTGGAGGTGGCTGCCGGCGCGACCGACGCCAGGCGGGATGTCGCCACGGGCGTCATCGTTGTGCGCGAGATCGGCAACAGCGACAATGACAGCGCGAAGCGGGCGGACAAGGCAGTGACCAGCCTGGTGCAGAAGCCGCTTCCGCTGTTCCGCTCGAACCGCCTGGATACGTTCCGCGAGCGGATGCTGGCCGACTTCCCTCATGCCGCCACCGCGATCGACGATCTCTACTGGGACCTGACGACGCGCGATCACGTCGCATGGACGCCCCGGATCCTGGTCGGCAACCCGGGGGTCGGCAAGACCAGCTTCGTCGAGGCGGCCTGCCTGGTGCTGGAGATCCCCTACCTGAAATATCCGTGTGGCGGCGATACCGACTCCGTCTCGTTCCGCGGCGCCTCCCGGAAATGGTCCACCACCTCGCCGTCGCTGCCGCTGAGCCTGATCGCCTCGCACCAGATCGCCAATCCGGTCATCATCCTCGACGAGATCGAGAAGGCCGGGACCAGTCGCTACAACGGCAACCTGCTCGACGTATTGCTGGGCATGATGGACCGCAAGCAGGCGTCCGGCTGGTATGACCCGCATGTCGAGGCCCCGATCGACCTCCGCCATGTGAACTGGCTGGCCACGGCCAACTCCACGAAGGACCTGCCGCCCGCGATCCGTGACCGGTTCCGGATGGTGAGCCGCATTGCCGATCCGTCTGCCGAACACGGTCCCCACCTGGTGAAGGCGCTACTCCGGCAGGTCGTGGCCGAGCGCGGTCCAGGAGCTGCGATGATCGAGCCTCTCGGCCTCGATGAGATCGAGGCGATCACCGGGATCTGGGGCGGTGGATCCGTCCGGCAGCTCCAGACGGTGCTGGAGCACTGGCTGCGTCAGCGGGACCGGTCGGCCAGCCGGCACTAGGCTGGCCGACCCACCCCTTCGCCCGGCCGTCAGTCGTTGACCGGCTGCAGAACGCGTCCCCGTCGCACCTTGGTCCGGCCGTAGACCGAGAGCTGCGGATCACCGGGCCGCTGAAGCGCACGGCTCACGGCATCGTTGTCAACCCAGCCCCCGGGCCCCGCATCACGCGAAAGCAGGGCTCGCATCTCCGGATTACGCCAGCTGATGCCATCAGCGTGCACCGCATCGCGGATCACTGCCTCCAGCGTCGGCCGCAGGTCGGCGGTCGGCAGATGGCGGTCCTGCCAGTGCTTCGGTGCGCGGGCCAGGCCGAAGCGCGCGAGGAGCGCCAGGTGCGAGGCCGGCGTGTGCATATCGCGCTGGTTGGTGGTCCGTCCGATCAGCGTCCAGGATATCTCCCCCATCCACCATAGGGTGATCATGGAGGCGAGGAACCGGTCCGCCGGCGGCAGGGCATACTCGTCCGGCTGCTCGGTCTGGTGATGCTGCTTGCGATCGGACATCTCGGCCTTGACTGCCTGCCACCGTGTGATTTCGTCCTCCGCGATCGGCCACATGCGCGGATCGACTACGTCGAAAAGGGCTCCCGCGACCTTTTTGTTGGCGTGTTCGGCCGCCCAGCGGGCCAGCCGGTATTCAAATGCCATGTCCCAGATCGGGTAGATCCGCGCCGCGGCCGGCGATACGCGCCTGGCATCGGTGTATGCCCGGACGATCCGGTCGGCGAGGAGCACCTCCGGAAGTGCCCGCCGCGGGTCGGTCAGCTTCGGCAGTTGCTCGACGAGCCCGTAGATCCCCGGCGAAAGGTGCACGAAGTTCGGGTTCATCTTCATGATCGGCTGGGCACCGCTGAGCGTCTCGCTGCGCGACCCATAGTTCTCGGGCAGGGTGAGTTCCGCGAGATCCAGCGTGCGGATGGGGCCGTGGCGGGTGATCTGGCCATGCAGGAAATGGGCAACCGTGTTCTCGCCGAACGGCCGCCGCCAGATGGAGGTCTGCGACATGTCCGGCCGGATCGTGTAGGGCAGGGGGGCGTGCCCGGCCGGGCGTTCAGGCAGCTTCTCCTGTAGCGGGAACCAGATCCGGTCGATCACATTGAGGAACATGCCCTTCGCCCCGGCAATGGCGCGCGGGACGCAGTTGGGCATGTTGTTCTCTTCCGGCGTGGCCGCCGCATAAGCCTCGCAGAGGCGCGTCAGGTCGAACGGCGCGCCGTTGTCCAGCTTGATCGCGAGGTCATAGAGCTGATAGGCGCGGCGCTCGTTGAGCTGGTCGATGTCCCGGATGATGTGGCGGCCGACGATCGCGGCGCCGGGAACCATGGCGACGGCAGCACTGATCTCGCTCGTCGTTGCGCCGGCCGCCTCCATGGCGTCGGACACCAGGATGGCGTTGCGCCGGCCGCGCAGCCTGGTCGATAGCAGCTTGCTGGTCGCCTGGGCCCGCCCGCGCGCCTTGTCGTCGAGGCCAAGCAGCCAGCCATTGCCCTGCCGGGTGCCGTACCGGTTGGCCAGGTCCGACGCGCTCGGGAACAGGGCCTCGAGGCCCAGTACCACGGTTCCCGGCACGCCGTGGGCGATCATCGCCTTGCGGTTGATCTCGCCGGATGCCTCATCGGGCAGGTAGCCGGTTCCCTCGGTCAGGATCTCGATCAGTTGAGGCAGATGCGCCTCGATGATCGGCTCGACCTTCTGCCGCGAAGGCTCGCGGCCGAGATGCTTGACCGCCTCCACCTCGATCTGGCGCACGCGCTCCTTGGTGATCCCGACGGTATTGGACACGACATCGAGCGTCGCCGGCTTGTCGAAGAAGCCGTAGCGCATGGCCAGGATCTGCGCCTGCTTCTCATTGCGCATGATGACGCCGGGGAAGCCGGGAAGCTCGGTTGCGCGGTTCTTCCGCCCGTGGTTGCCACCGAGAAGGTGATGCGCGGGTTCAGCAAGGAAGGCTGGGAGCGCGTCGCGGACCTTGTCGAGGTCGGCGCGCCCGATCATGTGCTGTAGCGGAACCGGAATGTCGCCGGCCAGGATGCCGGCAAGGTTCAGCCGTTCGGTGGCGACATCCTTCTTGCTGACAACGCTGGCCACGGCCTCGGTCGCGCGCAGGAGTGCGCCGTCGACCAGCAACTTGAGGTCTGTCGTGCTTTTGACCCCGAAATTGTCGGCTTGCTGGAGGCGGGTCATGATCCCCTTCCAGTCCGAGAGCAGGTCGGCCAGCGTGCGGACGCCAGCCCGCCAGTCATCCTTGCTGTCCCGTGCCGCGACGAAATCCTCGAGGATCCGGCGCAGCCGGATAGCGGGGTCCGCCTCCAGCAGCGCTTCGGGGAAGGGAACAAGGGCAAGCACGCGGAAAACCGCCGCGAGAGCCGCGACGCGCGCGTCGTCTTGCTGGCGCGCATTCATCTGGGCCCGGGCCGCACCGGCATGCGAGTAACCCGCCTCGTCGAGGTGGCTGAAGATCTGCTTGAGGATCGGCACGGAGAAGCCTCTGAAGGAGACCTCCCGGCTCAGCAGCGCGTTTCTGAGGTCGAGTACGTTCGCGACGCTCATGGTCATCAGCGGACTGTCGGGATTCTCCGAGACCGCCTGGGCGGTCGGTCGGGCCAGCTCGATCTCGTCCAGGGCGTCTCGAAGCGTCGTGCCGGAAGCGTTCATGTGTTTCAGCCTGCTGACCCTCTGGGGTAGATAAAAGGGGAATATATAGAGAATGTATTTAGATCAACGAATTACGCGACCTCATTTTCAGAAAGCCGATTTCAACATTGAAATTTACATGATCCTGCTCCGATTCGCCAACGGTTCCGATTTTTCTGGAAACCTCTCGGCCCCATCCATTGTGTGCTATAGAAATGTCATTTTCTGATTTCCATAAAAAAAATTGACCTGAAGGATATTGTTGCAGGCCCACGTGCGTCATTGAACCCATTTAATGCGCTAAATGAAAGGATTACCGGCTGCCGCAGGACATGCTCACGGCCCTCCTCTGGCGGCGATTCCGATCCGAAAATTATGCGGCATTTTTTAATTTTGTTTTGAAGAATAATTTTTGTATTGTCACAATCATACGTCAGGATGAAAGAACCGATGACCGAAAAGAACAAGGCTCTGGATGCTGCTCTGGCCCAGATCGAGCGTGCTTTTGGTAAGGGCGCCGTGATGAGAATGGGTCATGGCCAGGCTGTCGAGGCCGTGCCTGTGGTATCATCCGGCTCGCTCGGCCTCGATCTCGCGCTGGGCATAGGCGGCTTTCCACGCGGTCGCGTGATCGAGGTCTACGGCCCTGAGTCCTCGGGCAAGACCACCCTTGCCCTGCACGCCGTGGCCGAGGCGCAGAAGCTCGGCGGCAGTTGTGCGTTCATTGACGCCGAACACGCTCTCGACCCGATCTATGCCCGAAAGCTCGGCGTGAAGGTCGATGATCTGCTGATCTCCCAGCCCGATACCGGCGAACAGGCGCTCGAAATCGCCGACACACTGGTTCGCTCCGGCGCGATCGACGTCCTCGTCGTCGACAGCGTCGCCGCCCTCGTTCCCCGCGCCGAGCTCGAGGGCGAGATGGGCGACAGTCATGTCGGTCTTCACGCAAGACTGATGAGCCAGGCGCTTCGCAAGCTCACCGGAACCATCAGCCGCTCCCGGACGCTGGTGATCTTTCTCAACCAGATACGCCTGAAGATCGGCGTCATGTTCGGCAACCCCGAGACCACCACCGGCGGCAATGCGCTCAAGTTCTATGCCTCCGTCAGGCTGGATATCCGTCGGACCGGCCCGATCAAGGAGCGCGACGAAGTGATCGGCAACACGACCCGCGTGAAGGTGGTCAAGAACAAGCTCGCGCCGCCGTTCCGCCAGGTCGAGTTCGACATCATGTACGGCCAAGGCATCTCCAAGGTCGGCGAGCTGCTCGACCTCGGCGTCAAGGCCGGCATCGTCGAGAAATCCGGCGCCTGGTTCTCTTGCGACAGCCAGCGCATCGGCCAGGGCCGCGAAAACGCAAAACAGTTCCTGCGCGAGAACCCCGAGATCGCACGGGCGATCGAGGTTCAGATCCGTGAGCGGGCTGCCGCGGTGACCGATATCGTCCCCGGCGAAGGGGAAGCCGACAGCGAGGACGCCGGAGAAGCCGCCTGATGAACGACATGTCGATTGATCCGGCCGGCGCCACCCGGGAGATGCCCCCGCTCCCAGGAGCCATGGCGCATCTGGATCGAGATCGCCGAGGCTATCCGATCCCGTTCGTTGTCGCCCGGGGTGACGACGGAACCCCGGATTTCCGGATCAACGACTTCGCGCGGGTCGATCGCTGCCTGGGCGAGGGACTGTGCGCAATTTCCGGCCTGCCGCTCGCCGACGACGATGTCTGGCTGGTGGGCGGTCCGAAAGCCGCTTACGACCCGCGCGGCGCCTATCTCGACCCGCCGGCCCGGAAGGACTGCCTAGTCTGGGCGCTCCAGGTCTGTCCGTTCCTCGTGGCCCGGCGGTACCTGATGAAGAACGCTCCCTCCCGGTTCACACCACCGGCTGGCATGTACTTCGTTGCCCATGCCAGCGCCGACCCGGTCGTGCCGGAGATGTTCGTAATGGCGCGCACCGACGGGATCGCCCTGGATCTGTCGCCGGACGGCCAGATCGTCATGCTGCCCAACCGACCGTGGCTCGAGGTCGAGCACTGGCGGGCCGGCCGCCTGATCGAGGTCAGGCGGCGCGCGCAGACCCTGAAGGAGCTGCGCGCCTGGAAAGCGGCATGCACCGACGAAATCCCGATCCATGTCCGCAAGCGCAACCGGGGGGAGGGGCCCAAAGCCTTCCCCTGGAGCGACAGCCGTGGCAGCTGATCCGCAGGAGATCTACCGCCTCGCCTCGTCCATCGGCTGCCCCCGGCACGTGCCGCGGTTCTCGGCATGCCGCTACGACGGCGGCGAGCCTTGCGAGTGCCGTCTCATCATCGAGGCGGCCGAGAGTTCAAACCGGCGCCCCGGCGCCCCCGCAGGAGAGCATTTCATGCCCGATCCGAATTCCGTTACTCACCAACAGGTCATCGCCATGATGGACCTGCAGGACCAGATGAACCGTGTCGTGGACGAGAACTGGATCGAGCTACGCCGGCCCTGGTACCGGGCGGCCTGGATCGAGGCCGGCGAGCTGATGGGGCACCTGAAGGTCTGGAAATGGTGGGGTAATCCTCACCCCGACTACGAGCAGGCCGAGATCGAGGTCGTCGACATCCTGCACTTCATGATCTCCAGCGCGATCGAGAGAGAAGGTGGTCTGGAAGTCGCGCAGCGCTCTGACATCGTATCCAGCCTGGTCCTGCCGAATGAGGCAGCGCCAGACACCCACGATGTCGTGTTGAATTCGGTAGAAACTTTCGTGAAGGCCGTGCTGCTCGATGAGTGCGCCTCGCCGCGCGTGCTGGCCACCTTCGTTGACATGGCATCCCGTATCGGCGTCTCGCAGGGTAGGGCCTACCGGCTCTATGTCGGCAAGAACGTCCTGAACGTGTTCCGCCAAAAGAATGGCTACAAGACCGGCAGTTACGTGAAGATCTGGGACGGGCGAGAGGACAATGAGCATCTCGCCGAGATTCTGTCCGGCATCGATCTCGCACGGCCGGACGCCGCCGAGACCATCATGCGTGGGCTCGGCGACCGTTACCGCGCGATCGTGGCCGCTTGAGCAGGAGAAGCCATGCTGCCGGATCGCCCGGCAGTATGGCTGACCCGAAGGATCACACCTGGCTTAGAGTGACGCCCGGCCGAGCAGTTGAGATGGAGGGCGAAAGCCCGGTTCGGCCTTAGCGATCAGCCGCTGCCATCATCACCACGGCTTGCGGGCTGTTCGGGCTGACCGAAACTCGGCCACCCCCCGATGTCGCCGCGTTAACCAGAAGGCTACTGAAAAGGACCAGAATGAAGCTGCTGAGGGCGATTGAGCCGATCAGGCGGTCCTGGGGGGCGGTGGCGTGATTGGGCATGGCAACCTCCTGTCTCGCAAGACCGATTTACAAAATTAAATGACAAAATTCAATTAAATTCTTTGGGCTCAAATCAGGAGGGGCGGACATTGGAAGACTTGCATGAGCCACCTTGATCAAGAGCAATTCAAGGGCCGATTTCATCCATCTATCCCGCGGATTTGGCTTCAAAGGAGCGAATAATACTTGATCCGATATGCCGAAAAAAATATTCTAGGCACATATGAAACAGGTGCCGCATGAACTCTGACTTCACTGTGACCTACCGCAACGGTTGTGCGTTGCTGCAAACGCCAGACGACGGGATTCCGCCGATGGCCATGAGCGCGCTGACGGCTCTGGTCGGAATGGATGTGGTCGCCGACCGCAGGCTTGCCGACATTACTGGCGCAAGCCTTGTGACCGGATCGAGGGAGGCTCTTGCCAAGCTCCGGACATGTCCGGACATCATTGCCGCAGCAGAGACCGCAGTGGCGCCGGCGCTTGCCGGGCTTACGATCGAAATCACGCCAGAGTTCAGGGACTGGCTGGTTTTCGGCATCCGGCACCCGTTCACCGATGCGATGTGTCGCGCACTGACCGGCGTCGATCTCGGCGGCGACATGTCGGTCGCTCATCCGACCAGGACATCCCATCTCCTCGCCTGCCGCCTGATGCTCGACCGAATGCCCGCTCTGCAAGCGCGCTTCGACACTCTGGCCAGCTTGTCGCCGGAATGGCGGGCGATCGTCGTGAGTTGGGACCGGCTGTGCGCCGCGGCCGATGTCGATTATCCCGAATGGCGGCAGCCCCGGAAAAAGAGGGGCCCCGGCCGACCGCCATCTCCTGGCACCAGCTGCCAGGAGATGCTGGACCAGATCCTCGCCAACCCCGACGCTGTAGCCGAGTCGGATACCGTCCAGGAGGCCGCCGAATGAACGACGCGCGCGCCACGGACCGGATCGGGTCGATCCTGGTGCTGGACGGCGATATTGCCGATCAGCAGATCCGTGAGGTCGCGCGCGAATTCGCCATGACCTCGGCGCTTCCAGGCGAAGAGGTTCACGCCGTGGGCTACGGCAGGCACAATGGTGTCGACGTCCCCACCGGCAGCCAGATGATCGAAGCTGCGGTCGTCCGCGGCGAGCAGGTCTTCTACCGCTTTGCAGGCATCGAGGGAGAATACCCGGCAGACTTCTTCTATCCACAAACAGTAGGGGAGAATCTGTTCGGCGTCCTGGTCGGACGGGCGGGCGATCTTTTCTTCGTGCCGCTCCTGGTCAACCGTTCCAGCGATGGTGAGTTTGACCCTCTTTCGCTACCCCCCGAGAGGGAGGCGTTCCGCGTCGACCTGTCAAAGCTGAACCGTATCGGGCTTGCCGCGTTCGGCCTCCCCTGCGGCGAGCTCGACCCCTACGGCTACGTGCCACCACACAGCACCACAGAGAGCCTGATCACCGAGCTTTCAGGTGACCCGGCCTGTGGCGAATTCTATTTCATTGCAGGCAATGACGGTCCGGTACTCCATACGTCACCATGGAGTTCCTCCGCTGACGCCGAGGAGATCGGGTTGGCGCATGCCGGTATCGACCGGCTGCTCGCAGCCGAGGAGGAAGCCCGCACACTGGGCGCCGCCCCCTCTGACTGCCAGACGCCTCTCGCTCTCAATTTCGGAGGCTGAAATGTCGGACAGCACGGCGCCCTCCGGACCCGACCTGGCCGGGCTGGGGATCTGCGGGGACTCCTACGATACGTTGATCGCGAGTGCCGAGCGACTCGGCTTCGAATGGATAGGCGAAGGTGACAACGCTACTGTCTTCACCCACCCGGATCATCCTGACATCGTCGTGCGCATCGCGGCCGAAGCCGATGGTTTCCTGCTCCTGGCGGTAATGGCTGCGGCCGGACTCCCGTCGGGTGTAGATCGCGCCATGCTGCCGGTTGTCCACGATGCCAGATTGCTCGATGGCGGCTCGACGATCACCGTGGTCGAATGGCTGCACGAGCTGGGCGGGCGGTACGAGGAGATCGAGGACGTCGCCAAAGCCTACCCTGATCAGGCCACCCGCTTGATGGAAACGGCCAGTCAACTTCTGCAGGCGCTGGACCGATACGGCATTGGCTTCGACATCTGGGATCTCGGGACCGGCAATGCCGGCTACAACATCATGCAGCGGAGCGACGGCAAGCTTGTCCTGTCGGACCCTCTGGGCAACGTGCTGAGAGAGCCCCACTGGCGCATCATCGCCGGCATGGCGGGCGCCACGGCGAGATGGCCGTCCTTCGCGAACTGCCTCGAAATTGTGTCCCGGCTTGCGGCGGGCGGAGTTGCAGCTGCTGTAGACCAGGCCGCTCCGTCCACCACATCATGAAGAGAGGTGTCAGATGAGCCAGGATCCGCCGGCTGATGGAGCACGCGATCAGCTGATCGCTCGCATCAATGAGCTTGAAGCCGCACTCCGGCCCTTTGCGATGATCGGCAATGCCACACCGAGCCTGCCACGCTCGATTTTCCGGGATGCTGCGCGTGCGATGCCCGCCGCTCGGCCCCCTCTCGCCGTGGTGCCGGCTCCTGGCAATGGCCCCGCGGCGGTGGAGCCGAACGAGAAGGTGCTGAATGACACCGACCTCTCGGACCTTGTAGCGCTGATCGTGCGCAACCGAAGCCGGGCTGAGGCGGGTCCGTATTCCGAATTCATCGAAGCCCTCGTGGAGGCTGTCGGCGCGAGCACATGCTCGACCGGGCGCGTCATCGAGAAGCCGGGCGAGAGCGGGGAGGGGGCTTGGCGGTTTGCTTTTCGGGCCTGCCAGGGGGGCCGAGCTGCACGGCTGGCCAATGTCGATGGTCGACGGAAGTGTCCCGTTCAGCAGATGGATCGACGGCATCGTCCAGGACGGAGACGACGCCGTCTGAATCCCGATCAGGGCGACGGTTCGAACGCCGGCGTTTCTTCGACAGTCGGCTCGAAAACACCCCGACCCGCGAAGAGCGGTAGTGTGGGGATGACCGAGATTGCCTGAGCGCGCTGGAAGTCCCGCCATGCCATCTCGGTGTCGAGCATCGGGATAGCCGCATCCTGGTCGCGATGATCATTCAGACGGCAGAAGCGATCGACCGCGATCCGCCAGGCGTCGATTTTCATCGCAGCGAGGACAGCGCTGGGCGCGACGATATCGGAGCCAGAACGGACAGCGATGGAATACTCGTCCGGGTCCAGCTGAAGAGCCAGGATTCCGCTCATGAAGGCGTCGCCATTCCGGGCCACGTCATCACCGATGATCACGACACCCTGCTTGCGGGGGTGGCTTGCCTCGATCTTTTCGTAAGTGCGGGCTGCTTCGTCATCCAGGGTAGCCCAGTCGAGCGCCAACCCGTCCTTGTTGATCAGTCGGTGACCAATATGAACGCCCGAGACCGGGCTGTCGATGAGGCGACCGTTGGCATCGCATTCGACCACAAACATTTCGAACGCGTCGACGTGGTCGGCGAGGCCAGCGGCAGCGAGCTTGTCGCGCCGTGCACCGGTCGTGTGGACGGCAAAAAGCCGGAAGCGAAAGTCAAGCATGGTCTCTGTCCCGAATCTGGATATTTCCGGCAACCATACCGATGAGATGTGTAAGCGACTCCGCACGAGCCCTATGGCGATTGATTATTGGACTTTTATCCACCGTTTTTGTATTTTGGGGGAGATGAATCAGATAGACACCCAGCAACAGATTCCGATCGCTTCGAGCACAGAGTGGGTGCCCGGCCTGCAGTTCCGCGTCTCCGGCCGCCTGACTATCGACGAGTTCGACATGATCGCCCAATCCGCGGCGCGCGCAGATGTCTCCGACATCTCGGTCCAGGTGGGCGAACCGGTCTGGTTTGAGCGTCATGGTCGGTGGCACCGCGTCACACATCGCGCCGTCACCGTGAACGAGGTCAATGAGCTGATCCGGGTCATGTACGGGGACAGGTCAGGGCCGGGGCAGGTCAACCAGCAGGGCAGGCCGCTTGATTTCGCCTATGTCGCGTCCCGACAGTGCGAAGCCGACCGCCCTCTGCGTATGCGCGTGAACGCGACCGCCGGGCGCAACCCGGACTCCGCCGGCAAAAGCATCAGCGACGGCGTCCAGTTGTCGCTACGCGTCTTGCCCGGCTCTCCGCCCCGTCTGACGGACATGAACGTCGAGCCCACGATCATTGAGCAGTTCGGCAAGCTGTCCGGTCTTATGTTGGTCACCGGCCCAACCGGATCGGGGAAGACGACCCTGATGGGGGCGGGTATCCGCCACATCGGCGAAAACCCGGAGAACTCGGTCAAGATCATCGAATATTCGGCGCCGATCGAGCTGGTCTACGACGACCTCGTTTTCCCGAACTCACCGGTCCATCAGGTCGAGGTTGGCCGCGATATCCGGTTGCGGGCGGAAGAGGGCGGCTCGCGGTTGATCTGGGCGGCCTCCGTCGCCAACGCGATGCGCCGCAAGCCTGGCCTGATCGTCATTGGTGAAGCCCGTGACGGTCCGACGATCGAGGGCCTGGTCACCGCGGTCACTACCGGCCACCCCTGCATCTCGACCATGCACACGATCGGCGTTTCGGAAACCGTCCGGCGCGCGATCATGGCCATCAGCCCGGATCAGCGCGCCGGCATCGGCGTCGACCTGATCGACGTGGCGCGCTGCTTCATCACCCAACTCCTGGTGCCCAAGATCGGGGGCGGGCGGATCGCCGTAAGGGAGTATCTCGTCTTCGATGCGGCTCTTCGGCGGCGGATCATCGAGGCCCCGATGGAGCAGTGGACGGTGATGATCCAGGAGATCATGGCCCGCGGCGAGGCCGAGTGCTGCCGGATGATCGATAGCGCCCGCAAAGCCTTCGAGGCTGGCCATATCGCCGAGGAGGACTATGAGAAGCTGGCTCTCCGCCAGCGTCAGGTTGAGCGGCAATCCGCCCAGAACGTGATCGACCCGAATGGCCGCGCCGTCAGTATGGGGGGAGCCCCCGTTGTCGCCGGCGGATTTGATCCGGAGCTCGACCAGCAGGTCGCAGAGGTTTCAAATGTGGCGTAATTCCTATTGCCGCCCGAGATTGCTCGGGCTCGATGCCCGGCTCTTCGTGATCTTCATGATGGGGCTGCTGCACCTGCGCGAATGGGTCTTCATCACGCTGGGTGTGCTCGTCGTTGCCATGGTCTTCATCGAGATCTGGCGTGGCGTGACCATTGAGGTATGGCTGAAGATGATCCGCTCAGCTCTGGCTGGGAACCGTCGCCCCGGGTGGAACGGGCAGGATCGCCGCGTCGCGATCGACTACGGGGCGGCTGAGCAGCGAATATTCGACTGAGGCCGGGCATGGCCATTGGGAGGGGTAGTGTCTCGTTCTTCCCGATCGGTCATATTCCAACTGATCCAGCTCAATTTGGCGATATTTCTTACCGATCAGGAAGAATTGGATTGAAATTCCTCCGAATTCCCTTTATCTTACCGACCGGGATGACGGAGTTGGGTTATGATCAATGATGCGCGAATTTTTGGTGAGCTTGTCCAGGCGCGCAGGAAGTCGCTCGGTCTGACCCAGCGCCAGCTTGCGCTGGCGATCAACTCCGGCGAACGCTTCATCGTCGATCTCGAAGCCGGCAAGGCGACCTGTCAGCTGGGCAAGGCGCTCGCAGCGGCAAGTGCTGTGGGGATTGAACTTGTCGACGCTGGATCGCCGGCCGCTGCACCGGAGCTTGGTGAGGAAGAGTTCGATATTCCCGAGGTCGGCTTATGAGCGACCACACACCGGTTTTCTATGAGAGCATACTGGTCGGCACGATCCATACGGACGCCAGTGGCTCCCGCTTCACCTATGACGAGAGCTGGCTGAATCTGACTAATTCCTTTCGCATATCGCTCGCGATGCCTCTCGGCATCCAGCAGGTGCCCCATGAGGTCATCATCCCCTGGCTCATGAACCTTCTGCCGGAAGGAGATGCCGCTCAGACAATGGGAAGGCGGTTTGGGATCGCCAGCGGTGACATCCTCGGGCTTCTCGGAAAGGTTGGCCGTGACACAGCGGGCGCACTGAGTATAGGTCAGCCACGCAGCCGACATGGCGCTGAATTCATACCGATTCATGGGCAGTCCGCCTTTGAGAAAATTATCGAGGATCTACCGAAAAAGCCGTTTCTCGCTGGCGAAAATGGTGTCTCGATGAGCCTGGCGGGCGCACAGGAAAAGCTGCCAGTCGCCTTTCAGGGGAGTGAAATCGTGCTCCCCATCAACGGGGCACCATCGACCCATATCATCAAGCCTGACAATCCGCGACTACCAGGCATCGTGCAGAACGAGGCTCTGTGCATGGTGCTTGCCAGGCGGATGGGACTGGAGACCGCCAGTGTCACAACCGGCCAGGCCGGGGCACGATCCTATCTGCTCGTCGAGCGCTACGACCGGCTTCTGCGGAACGGCGTATGGCGCCGGCTGCACCAGGAGGATTTCTGCCAAGCACTGTCGCTCCCGCCGGCGGCGAAATACCAGCACAATCGCAGCGGCATCCCCGGGCCTGGATTGGTCGACCTTTTCAGGATCGTCAGGATTCACATGACGGCTCGCGATACGATCAGGCTACTCGATGCGGTGATCTTCAACGTGTTGGCCACGAATGTGGATTCCCACGCGAAGAACTATTCGATCATGCTGACCGGTCGTCCGCAGATGGCACCGCTCTATGATCTGGTTGCCGGCGATGTCTGGCCTGAGATCACACAGAACCTCCCCCAGGATATCGACCGCAAGAACCGCGGCCGGCACATCAATCGCCGTCATTGGCGCCGCATGGCGGAGGAGTGTGGTCTCAGCGCCAATTCCGTCGTGCGCCGGGTGAACGAGATGGCTAAGGCGCTGCCGACCTTGCTCGACAAGGCGGTCGACGAGGTCCGGGCAATGCCCGCCGGAGATCATTTTATCCTTCGAGAGGTTGCCGAAGCGATACGGCGTCGCTGTGCAACGGTGATTTCCAATATGCATATCGAGGACGACGTCCGTCCGGTGCCAGATACCGCCGGCCAAACCATGGACGATATGGCGCCGCCCAGCCCCTGACAGCCACTGGCTGAACGCGCCACCCCGCCTTGAGCCGCGACATTCTGGGCGCCCACGCACGGCGCGTGGTTTTATATGGAAATCGAGTTCCTGTTTTTGGTATTCTTGACGGCAAGACATCCATCTGACAGGGACACCGACATGAGCGACGCAATCCAGGAGGCTCCGCAGAAGGTCCGGCCGCGCAAGGCCGAGCCCGTGACGGACGTAGCGACGGGGCTTCTCGAGGTCGCGATCGATGACGGCTACGCGCAGATGAAGCTCTGCGGCCGCACCCATGATGGCAGGATCCGCGTTCTCAAGATGCCGTCCATGATCCGGGCGGCGCGCGCGGGCGCCATGATCGACTTCGATGGTTCGATGGTGGGCGTGTACCGCACCGCCGAGGGCCAGTCCTTCGTCTGCGGCGACGACGTCAGGGGCGAGGACACGCGCGTCCCCGATTTTCACGTCAGCCAGATGAACCGGGTCCTCGTTCACCATGTGCTCCAGGCCGCCGGTTATGGCGAGGCGCGCGTGCGGCTGCTTACCAGTCTGCCGGTCGATGAGTATTTCGCCGGAGATTCGGTGAACCGTGACCGGATTGCCGCCAAGACCGCCAACTTGCGCGAGGGTGTCCAGGCGGTAGCCGGCCCGGGCCTCGCGGACATCGCCGACGTGAAGGTCGGCTGCCAAGGGCTCGCCGCCTATTTCGACCTCCTTCTCGACGACGCGGGCCGTGAGCGCATCGGGCGGCTCGATGCAGTCGCGGTGGTGGATATCGGGGGGTCGACCACCGATATCGCCGTGGTCCTGAACGGGTCGAAGATCGACTCTGCCGCGAGCGGCACTGCCCGGGTTGGTGTACTCGACCTGCAGAACGACCTCGCCCGTCGCCTGAGTGCTCGATTCGGCTTCGAGCCCAAGCGTCTCGATCAGGCGGTCCGCACCCGGACGGTGAATATCTGGGGCGAGAAGACAGATATCGGTGCCGAGCTCGACGCTTCGGTGGACGAGATCACGGCACAAATCGAGCGCGAGATTAGCCGGCGCATCGGCAATGCTGGCAACATCGACAAGGTGCTTTTCGTCGGCGGCGGCGCCGTGCTGCTGAGCGGGCTCGTTTCCCACTGGCGCAACGCGGTTCTCGCCGAGGACCCCGAATTCGCCAACGCCCGCGGCTTGCTCAAGTATGCGGCTCGCTTCGCCGCCTGATTGCAGCCCCCCATGGAGCCCCGTCGGATTTCCGTCCTGCTCGATCCCCGCGTACCAAGCGAGGCGCGGGCGATCGAGGCGTATGAACGGATCTGCTCGGGACTGCCGGCGCGGGCCCGGGCGACACTGCTGCGCGAGATCATGATCGAGGGGGTTATTACCGCTGCCGGGATGAAGGAGCAGCCTCGTCGCGGGCGCCCCCGGGCGCCTACCCCTGAGCAGGCGGCGGCGATCCGGCTCGATGCACTACCCGCGGTCCCCGCCATCACGGCCCAATCACGCCCGGCCGCCGAGGCGCCACAGCCAGCGCCTACCCCGAAAGCGGCGAAGATCGTCCGCCTGCAGACCACCAGCGCACCGCAGCCAGGGAAGTCGCAGTCGGGACGGCAGGAGGACGATCAGTCTGACGGTGGCCCACTCCAGACCGATGACGAAAATGCCGATCCCAGCAGGGGAATGATGTGGTAGCGCGCCGACTGCCGCTGCTGGCGAACCTCATGATTCTGTTGCCGCTCGTGGGCTCTCCATTCGGCGCGCGCGCGGCCGGCTTGACGCAACCATGGCCGGCTGGCCTGACGCCTCCCGCCGCGGCAACGCACGTCGCCCCTTCACGCGAAACCGATGCGGGGCCGATCGTGAACATGATGCTCGGATCCGGCGCGATCGAGACGCCGGCCACGCCGGCGCTTCAGGCGTCTCAGGCTCAAGCGTCAGCGCCACACGCCGGACGCCTGAGGACGGTCGCATCATTCCTTGCTTGCGTGAGGCATGCGGCCGCACTTCAGCATGTGCCCCCTGGTGTGGTTCTCGGGATCATCCGGACGGAATCCGGGTGGAATGGCGCCTCGATCCGCAACACCAACGGGTCACACGATCTGGGCATCATGCAGGTCAATGGACGGACATGGATCCAAGTCCTGGCCCGTGAGGAATTCGGCGAGGCTAGCGCATCGGCCGATGCGGTCATCCGCCAGATGCTGCGATACGACGACTGCTTCAACATCAATGTCGGGTCCTGGATCTTTGGGATGTACCTCGACCAGGCTGCCGGCAACGTGATCCTGGCAGTCGGCTGGTACAATTCCCACGACCCCGTCTCGATGCACGCTTACCAGCGCCGCTTCAGGGCAAGCTTCCTGGATCTGTTCGGTGCTGAACTCCAAGGGAGCCGCAGCCATGGCCAAGGATAACCACGCAGCAACCAGCGAGGGGATGAAGATCACCCTCAGCATCCTGATCCTCCTGATCCTGGTTATTGTCGGGATCTGGATGGCGAACCGGGCCCTGATCATTGAGCCGATCTATGCTGCCTTGTGGGTGGAATATCGCATCGTATTCCTCCTCTCTGGCTTGCTCGGGCATCTCGGACTGCATCTCGACGGCCAGATGCTTCGGCAGGACTATCTCTATGTCACCGGCGTTCTGACTGGGGTGAACAGCCCGCGCGCGGTGACCGTCGGCGATATCGGGCTCGTCCACGACAGCCTTGCGCCGGCCATGGCCATTATCGACATGCCGCTGATCGGCGGGATGATCCTGTTCGTGCTGACCAGGCCAAGCCAGCGGGCCGCGATGCGGCGTTTTGTCTTCAAAGGCACTAGGAGTGCCAAGGTCTACCGGGTTGCCGGTCGGGTCGTCAGCAAGGAGACCGCCGGCCTGATCGAGAAGATTACCCGGCCCTTCGGCGTGAAGCCGGTTTCGACCCGGATCGAGAACGTCAGGTCTGGCACCAGCTTCATCGGGTTTCAGTCCAAGCGCTGGAGATCGACAGCGACATCCGCCATGTTCGACCCTGATCTGGCGGATCCGCGCTGGCGGCCAGCCGAAACCCCTCTGGAATTTTGTTTGCGGCACAAGATCACCTCGACCGTAGGCGAGGCGTTCGATCAGAAATTGACCGAAGCGCTCTCTAGGCAGATCGGCAAGCGGATCGACACGATCGATAAATTCCCGGTCCATGCTCGCGCCGTGCTCGCCTTGGCCTGGCTCAACCGGATGCGGAAGGTTGAGGCGGGGCAGAACCTGGCCGGCGATCTCGCGGAACTGATCAAGCCGCACGATACGCTGGAAGCCTTCCGGACCGTGACAGCGGCCAAGGTCCGCGCGCTGGTCGATCCGGTTCTGACCCCGAAAGCCACTGCCTTCTTCAACCGCAGACTCGAACAGCATTACGGCTGGCGGGTAGCGATGGTGGCGATGGTTGCCGCCTGTGGGCCGCTGACAACCTGGGGCGGCGGGCGCGCCGGCGTGCTCGCGCCAAGCACATATCTGTGGCTCAAGGGGGTCGATCGGGTTCTCTGGTACTGTCTGACCAATATCGGCATGGGCAACTTCCACATCGAGGGCATCGCGGCGATCGAGCAGTATCGCTTCGAGAGGTTCAATACCCCCGACCCCAACCCGCATGTCGCAAACGCGATTCGCGGCGTGAGGCAGTATTTCGCGAGCTGCAGCGCCACCGATCTCATCGCCTTCCAGGAAGAGCGGATCAACCTGACGAGCTGAACACATAATTGAAAAAAGTATTTTAATTTGTAATGCACGAATTTCGCAGCTGATTGGATCATTTTACCAAAAACCTTTTCTCGATCTCAGTGTTATCGCCTATGATTTATGTAGCCGGGCACGTCGGATTGCAGCCCGGCGGCGCGATCTGTGAAAGGCTGGGCGATGGCTCACAATACAAATTCGTCTGATGATTCCAATGACGCCGCGTCGCGGCGTCCTTCCGTTTTCGGACGGGTTGTGGGCGAGCTGTTCGCCGCCCGGGAGACCGTCGCCAATATCCGCGTCCCGCTTTCGCTCATGGCGGGCTCGGCGCGGCGAACGGCCGGCTACCTCTCTTCGGTTGTCATGCGCACCCCGGGCAAGCGGTTCCATCTCGATGGCATCGACGAAGCGCACGAGCGCTTCGAGGAGGCGCTCCGCCAGTCCGGCAACGCCATGGTGCTCGACAAGATGCACCGCGCCATCAATCGGCGCTTCGAGCTCTGGGCGATCGCAGCACTACTATTCTTCACCTTCGGGCTGATGGCCGCCGCTCCCGCTGGCCCGGTCCATGATTTCGTCCTGGGTGGCGATCACGCAGGCGCACATTATGCGCTGATCCTTGCGTTGCCGTTTCTGCTCTCGGCTCATTTTCTCTCGCGAGCTGCGCGCTGGAGCTTCTGGTCATACCAGATATCGTCGAGGCGCCTGTGCGGCCCGTCCGAGTGGATCCGCAAGCCCTCCTGCTGGGCGCCGGGGAGCCACAAGTTCGGCACCGCGGCCAAACTGCTGATTGTCGGCGCGGTCTCGAGTGCGGTGATCCAGCACACCGGCATCGGTATCCACGAGGCATTCGCCCAGTCCGCCAACGCTCAGAATCTCGGCAGCCTGGCAGGCACCTCCACCGGCCCGACCCCCGGGAGCACCAACATCATCGAGTCCCTTTTCGGTGCACTTGCGCAGAATGACCTTTCCTTCAGCTGGATGGTGCGACTGTTCCCGAGCTATTTCAATGCGCAGTCGGGAGTGTCCTACCAGTCCGACGCTGTGGCGCAGATGTTCAACGTCATCAACGCATCGCTACTCGGACTCGGCACAATCATCCTGACCTGGCACACGGTCTACGGCCTGTTCCAAACCGCCCATGACGGGCAATTTCTCGGTAATCGCTGGCATTCGGCCATGGCGCCGATCCGGATCGGAATGGGCATCGCTGGCACTGTTCCGATCAAGGGCTTCTGCGCCGCGCAGATCATCATTATCAAGGTGTTCCTGGCCGGGTTCGGCCTCGGCAACATGATCTGGTCGACCTATGTCGGGGCCGCGACCGGCCAGACTGCCGGGATTGTCTCAGTCACGGTGCCGCCGCTGACGATGAACGAAACCAATACGTTCAACGCGATCGTCGGCTCGGCGTCATGCTACGAGGCCGCGCGGTATTTCTACCGCCCGGCGGCCCAGCCGGGATCGTCGAACGGACCTCTGCAGGACAGCCAGATGACATCCGTTCTCGCGCCGCAGCGCGGCTGGTCGGGCGCTCGACCGCTGTTTCAGGATCCGATCCTCAATACCAGCAGTGTCGCGTCATCCCCGGTCACGACCGGCCTGTTCGATTTCGGGCAGGTCTGTGGCGGCGTGCAGCTGCCGCAGGACAACCTGACGACCTATCAGACTGACGCCCAGCAGGCCGCGAACTCGGTAGTCCAGCGGAACCCTTATTGGCAGGGGCGCTTCGGCACCTTCCTCACTCAGGCCCAGCAGAAGAGCGGCCAGCAGGGGCTGCAGACCACAACGGCCGCCGAGACGGCCTTTCTTCAGGCGCGCAACCAGGCATTCTTCCACTTTGTCCAGCAGATGATGAGCTCGCCCTACATCACCGATGTGGCGGCAGGGAATGTGCCGGGCGGGGTAACGCTGCAAGGTGTCGACCTTGTCTCGTACCTCTCGCAGATCCGCGGTGATTACGCGCAGTACGAGCAGGCTGTGTTGAAGGCGGCAGGGGGGATGCAGGCCAAGCTGAATTCAACGACGCTCAAGGACCTCGCCTTGCAGTCGGTCGCCCTCGGCTGGGCGAGCGCGGGGGCGATGGAACCGCAGATCCTCTCCCAGGAGGTCAATGTCGACAATCTGGTATCCGAGAAGCCGACAATCATCCCGGTAAACCTGGGTGCACTCGGTGGCTCTGTTTTTCCCGGGATTGAACAGAAAATTGCGGGTGAAACGGCGAATGCCGAGGACATTGTGTCGTATGGCTCGATCGGAAGCATCGAGGCCAGCAATCTGGCCGGCTCCGGCTCAACCGGTATTGCTCTGACGGGCAGCAGCCAGCTTGACTCGTCGCTGCAGAAGGTTGCCACCACTCGCGACCAGATGATCGCCGAAGCCAAGAAAGATCCGACGAACTTCCTTTCCGCACTTGGCAAATACAACGGGTCGATGCTGGAGCGCTATCTGATCGGAGTCAGCTCGATCGACCCGATCAACCCGATTGGCGAGATCAGCAACACCGGTGTCTGGGTGAAAGGGCTCGGCTACGGCGTGTTCGCCACCTATGAGAGCATGCTTTGGTGGGCATCGTCAGCCAAGGCCGAGGCAGGTAGCACGCTGCCTGGTCAGGTGGCCAGCTTCTTCACCTTTGGTGCGACGACTGCAGCTTCCTCCGGTGTTGCCGCTGTCGTGAAATCGATGTCCCTGCTGGCTGATGCACTTGGACTCTGGCTCGTCACCGTCGGGATTGCCATGGAGTATCTGATTCCGATGCTCGGCTACACCATCTGGATCTCGGCGCTGGCGGTATTCATGCTGTTCATCGTCGAGGCTGTCGCCGGCGCGCCGTTCTGGAGCTTCAGCCACATCCGGGCCGACGGCCAGGACCTGGTCAACCAAGAGCAGAGCTACGGCTGGAAGATCCTGCCGGTTGCCATTCTTTACCCATCGATGATGGTGGTCGGCCTGGTGCTGGCCAATGTCGCCATGTCGGCAATCATCAACCTCGTGAATCACACCTTCCTGGTTGCGACCAATGCGATCGGCGCGGTCTATGATCCGTTCGGCCTGGCCGCGGTGCTGAGCATCCTGTTCGGCATCTACTACAACGTGATCCAGCGCAGCTACCGCCTGATCACCTGGATCCCGGAGTGGGTGATGTCCTGGATGGGCAGCACTAGCGTGAACCGCGGTGATGGCCACGGCGAGGGCGTCGGGATCATTGACAAGAGCAGGCAGGGCGGGGAGGGGAATCTGCGGAATATGGGCGCTCGGTTCCAGCAAAACACGGCCGCGCTAAGAAAAGGCGCGGGTGGTGATAGATCGGGTGGAAAGACTGGCGGAATTGGAGAAGGAGTGAATTCTAGTGAAACGGACAAATAACAATCCGAGGCCAGATGGCCTCGGATTGCCTTTTTTTCTACCTCCCCCAGGAGACTACTTCTTGCTGAAGGCTGTGTGGAACGTGGCCGGATTCGCGTCTGCACCAAACCGCGCCTTGATTTCTCTCGTGTAGGCGTCGCGCCAGATTTTTTCAGCGAACGTTATTGGTTGGCCTTTTTCATCAACCTTGCCCGTGTCTTGGAAAAGTGGGCTCTTGGGACACATGGCCTCAAGTTCGAATCTGAATATGTTGCGCTGTGCAATGATGGCTTTAACGAGAGCGTCTTTCGCCGCTAGAGCCCGTTCGAGTTCTTCTATCCGACGCCTCAAGCTTCTCTCATGATTAGCTGCGAGGTCGGCATCTATGCGTTGCTGGCGCCGTGCCAGATCGAGATCCTGCTGGGCTCTCGACCGAGCGCCACCGTTGTCATAGTCGACCAGCGATCCGATAATTCCGCCGAGGATGGCCATAATACGAATTCCTTCATCTGATGATGGAGGAATTCCGGTGCCTGAGCATTTTTACCATTTTTCACCCCACCAATGGAATTGCTTAGCATTTTCCGGCCAAGGCGGGAAAAAATCAGAATTTTGAATTTTAATATACAAGGATGCGCAAGATTCATAATTCACGGAATCGGTTGAAGCGCGCTTCCATCGCATGTAATTGGCAATTTCGCCCAGATTTATCCTTCTGAGCGAATCACCACCGAAATCAATTCGCATTTTGATATACAAAAAATGGGGTTTCTATCTCGCATCGTCCCTCTTTCCGACCATTCAGATTACAAAAAATTAATGTGAGTTTTTCAAACTCTTCTCGGATCGGACCCTGCTAATCCCGCATAATTCGAAAATCGGAGGCAATTTGCCGCTGTTAATTCAAGGGCTTGAACAGTTTTCTTGAATACTATTCAATTATATACTATACTAGTCATCATGAACAGATTGGTTGGCATTGGCGAGGCTGCTCGGATGCTGGGTGTGTCGATCACAACCCTGCGGCGCTGGGAGGCAGCAGGAAAGCTGGTCGCCGACCACACCGCGGGCGGCCATCGCCGCTACGACATCGCAAAACTCCGGCCGGATCTATTCCATGCGGAAGACGAGGCCGACCGCCGCACCATCGCCTACGCCCGCGTGTCAAGCCACGACCAGAAGGATGATCTGGAACGGCAGAAGCAGGTGCTCGAACTCTATTGTGCTCGTCAGGGCTGGAAATTCGAGATTGTCGCCGACCTTGGGTCAGGCATGAACTACCGCAAGAAAGGGCTTGAACAGTTCGCTTCCAAACTACGCAAAGCTATGCTAATATTCCCAAAATGGAGAGAATGGTAGGCATAGGTGAGGCTGCACGGGCGCTGGGCGTGTCGATCACGACGCTGCGGCGCTGGGAGGCGGCGGGTAGGCTGAGCGCCGAGCACACGGCGGGCGGCCACCGCCGCTACGACCTGGCGAAGCTGCGCCCGGAGATGTTTCGCGCCGAAGATGAGGCAAGCCGGCGCACGGTCGCCTACGCCCGCGTGTCCAGTCACGACCAGAAGGACGATCTGGAGCGGCAGAAGCAGGTGCTCGAACTCTACTGCGCCCGCCAGGGCTGGACGTTCGAGGTCATCGCCGACCTGGGCTCGGGCATGAACTATCACAAGAAGGGCCTCAAGCGGCTGCTCGACGCCGTGATCGACGGCGAGATCGGTCGGCTGGTCATCACACATAAGGACCGGCTGCTGCGCTTCGGCGCGGAACTGGTGTTCGCCATCTGCGAGGCGAAGAACGTCGAAGTCGTGATCTTGAACCAGGGCGAGGACACGACGTTCGAGGAAGACCTCGCCAAGGACGTGCTGGAGATCATCACCGTGTTCTCGGCGCGGCTGTACGGCAGCCGCTCGCGCAAGAACCAGAAGTTGCTCGACGGTGTGCGGGCCGCCGTGGAGAATGCGGCATGCTGATCGCCCACCGCATCGCGCTCGACCCGAACAACGTGCAGGCCACGTATCTGGCGCGCGCGGCGGGCACGGCGCGCTTCGCCTACAACTGGGCACTGGCTGAGTGGAAGCGGCAGTACGAGGCGTGGAAGGCGGACAACAGCCTGCCGAAGCCCTCGCAGGCCGCGCTGCGCTGCCAACTCAATGCCGTCAAACGCGAGCAGTTCCCGTGGATGCTGGAGGTCACGAAGAACGCGCCGCAGATGGCGATCATCCAGTTGGGGCAGGCGTTCCAGAACTTCTTCGCGGGCCGCGCCCGGTATCCGCAATTCCGCAAGAAGGGCGTGCACGACCGCTTCACGCTCACCAACGACCAGTTCGACATCGACGGTTCCCGCATACGCATCCCAAATCTGGGCTGGGTGCGCATGCGCGAGACGTTGCGCTTCGCTGGCAAGATCATGTCGGCCACGATCTCCCGTGTGGCCGACCGCTGGTTCGTCAGCATCGCCGTGGACACGCCCGATAGTTCGCATCTGCCGAAAGCCGAAAACCAAGGCGAGGCGGGTGTCGATCTGGGCGTGTCGGCATTGGCTACGCTCTCGACGGGAGAGGTAATCCCGGGTCCGAAGCCCCACAAGGCGCTGCTGGACCGCTTGCGCAGGCTCTCGCGCAGCCTGAGCCGCAAGCAGAAGGGATCGACCAACCGCCGCAAGGCCAAGGCCAAACTGGCGAAGCTGCACGCGAGCATCGCCGCGATCCGTTCGGACGCTCTGCACAAGCTCACCACGGACCTCACGCGCCGGTTCCACACCATCGGCATCGAGGACTTGAACGTGCGCGGCATGGTGAGGAACCGGCATCTGGCACGCTCCATCGCCGACATGGGCTTCTTCGAGTTCCGTCGGCAGTTGGAGTACAAGGCCGCGATTCGCGGCGGCCAGGTCGTGGTGGCGGATAGGTTCTACGCCAGCAGCAAGACGTGCTCGGCGTGTGGACACAAGCTGGACAATCTGCCGCTGCCGGTGCGCGAGTGGACGTGCCCGTCGTGTGGCACGGTTCACGACCGCGACGTGAACGCGGCGGTGAATCTCAAGAACATGGCCGTGAGTTCCACGGTTGCAGCCTGTGGAGAGGAAGGCTCTGGCGCGCGCTGCAAGGCGCGCGTGAAACCAGCCTCGGCGAAGCAGGAAGTCAGCGGCAGATTTGCTCAGCAATGAGCAGGTCTGCGCAGGTCTGACGGAACGGCGGCATGAAGGGGGAGCGCGGCAGGCCGGGCGGTTCTGGCGGCCCCGGCGGCATGCCGGGTGCTGGGGGAGCGGGCGGCGGGAAGGATGCCGCACCGAGGGGAGAAGAATAATCCGTGGCCATTTGGCCTCGGATACCCTGGTGACTACTCCTTCCTGAACGCTGTGTGGAACGTGGCCGGATTGGCATCTGCACCAAACCTCGCCCTTATCGCTCGAGTAAAAGCGTCACGCCAGACTTTTGTTGCGAACGTGATTGGCCGCCCCTTCTCATCAACCTTTCCAGTGTCTTGAAGAAGCGGGCTCTTGGGGCACACGGCTTCAAGCTCGAAGCGAAGCATGTCGCGCTGAGCAACGAAGGCTTTTACGAGAGCGTCTGCGACAGCTAGGAGCCTGTCCTGGTAATCTTTACGGCAGCAATTATCTGCATTAGCCCCGTGTTTTCATTTTCGGCGCTCCCCCTCAAGCGGTGAGTTTTGCGAGGTTATGGGCGGTGCAGATCATTGCCCATTCTGCTTTGACCTTATCGATACCGCGGAGGAGGAACTGCCGGAAGCCTCTGGCCTGCTTGATGTGTCCAAACACGGGTTCGACGGTGTATTTTCGGATACGGTACCGGCTTCGATGTCCACCTTTTCGGAGTCTGGCGCGCATGGCCTGAACCAGCTTGCCACCTTTTTTGCCGCTGCCTGGCGAGCTTGCGCGCCCTGCCGCGACATAGCCGCGAACCGTGCGCGCGTTGAGCCCCTCAAGATTTGCTTCTGAACAGAAACCGTTATCGGCGGAGACTTCATTGGGCATCTCGCCGGTGTTGCCCTCGATCGCATCGAGCAGCGTCAGCAGGGCGTCTTGATCAGAACCGTTGTTGGTGAGCCGGTGCGCCACGATGATCTGTGCGCCGGCATCGACCGCGGCCTGCGCATTATACGCCTGGATGAAGCCATCGCGGCCTTTCATGATCCGGCTTTCCGGATCGGTGAAATTGCGCTGCGCCTTGGGCTTTGGTTTGCCTGGCTCGTGTTTTGGGGTTCTGCCCGGCCGGGGTTTGGCACTGCCGTCAGGGTTTGCTGGCGGCGGCGGCCGGGCGGCTTCCGCGGCGCGGGCTTCGGCCTCGAGCTCAGCCTTGGCGGCACGGATGCGCGCCAGCCGCGCCTGCTTGTCACGCATCCAGTCGGGCGGTTCATCACCGCGGCGCGTGCTGCCGTGCGCGGCGTCTTCGGCCGCATCCTCGGCTGCCGCGCGTGCCAGCCACTCGTTCACCTCGCGGGTAAGTTCAGCCTCGGCTTCCACCATGCGGGCGTAGCTCATCGCCTTATGCTTGGAGGCATTGGCTTTGATCTTGGTGCCGTCAACAGCAACATGAGCCAGTTCAGCCAGACCCGCCTTGCGACACAGCGCCAGCACCTGCACGAACAGACCGGCCAACGCATCCAGGTGGCGCCGGCGAAATTCACTGATGGTCCGGAAGTCCGGCTGGTTGAGCGCCGTCACCGCCTGAAAATCCAGCCGCTCCTCGCAGCCGCGCGCGATCCGGCGCGACGAATAAACACCGCTGCGATAGGCATAAAGGAGCAGTGCCACCATCATGGCCGGATGATAAGGCGGATAGCCCTTCATCTCGGTATAGGCACCCATGATCGCGGAAAGATCAAGCTCCTCGCTGACCAGATCGCGGATCAGGTGGGCCGGATGGCCGGCGGGGACGAAGTCCGCCACCGAAGGCGGAAGCAGCCAGACTTCATCGGTCTTCCAAGGGCGAAACACTTTGCTCATCAAAAAACAGAATCACGACGCAACCATCTTGTCGAGTGAATTTAGCCCGTTACCGGGACAGGCTCCTAGAGCACGCTTTGTTTGCGCAAGCTCCTGCTCGAGCTGCGCGATACGCTCGCGGTCCGACTGCACCTGTTTCCTGTTTGAAATCTCAGCCGCCCTATCCGCGTACTTCTGAATCTCGTATTCGCGTCGAGCTGCCGATGACACGCCACCGTTGTCGTAATCGACCAGCGATCCGATAATTCCGCCGAGGATGGCCATAATACGAATTCCTTCATCTGACGATGGAGGAATTCCGGTGCCTGAACATTTTTACCATTTTTCACCCCACCATTGGAATTGCCTAGCATTTTCGGGCCAAGGCGGGGAAAAATCAGAATTTTGAATTTTAATATACAAGGGGGCATGAGATTCATAATTCACGGAATCGGTTGAAGCGAGTTTTCATGGCATGTAATTAGCATTTACAGGCAGACCTTTCGACCCGTACCAATCGGGCGCCTAATCAATTCGTTTTTTAATATACAAAAAATGGGTATTCGGTCTGGCGTCTAGCCGCTTCTGTATCTTAAAGATTACAGAGAATTAATGTTGAATTTTCAAACTCAGATCGGGCTATTCCGGTCGGGCTTCGCCGCCCAGCTTGGGATCCATGGCGTTGGGCGGCGCCATGGATCCCAAGTGCAACGCGAGCCTCGAGCAATCCAGAAGCGGTCGGAAAGTGCAGGCCAAAGCTAAATCCATTCGATGGGATTTGAATCAGTCAGCGTGAATCTGGATATTTCATGTTGAATCGGATGCTGCTAATATATGGCTTTGTTTTATTGCAAGGAGCCACTATGTCCAAAGCGTTCATCGCCGGCGTTATTCAAGAGTCCACCGAGATCACAGGCGTCGCTGCCAGCCGGGCCGCTACCGATGTGATGGACGCCATCGTCAAGGAGCTGAAGAAGAACGGCAAGTTCACCTTGCCATCCTTCGGCACCTTCACCGTCCGCAAGACAAAGGCCCGCAAGGGCCTGAATCCGCGAACCGGTGAGCCGATCAAGGTGAAGGCCGGCAAGACAGTCCGCTTCAAGTCTTCTCCGACTCTGAAGAAGAAGGTCTGACTCGACCGCGCCGGCGCCGCCTCAAGGTGACGGTGCTGGCGCGCTCTCCCGCCCCTCCGCATCTGGACGCATCTCGGACTGCGGCCCGGCCAGGGTCGCGGCGGTGATCAGGCTGTCCGCCATCTCCGGCGTTTCGTTCGCCGCGCGGTGCTGCGCCTCGAGCAGTGGTGCAACGATTGTCGAAAGTCCCGGAATTTCGCCGACCGCAATGAGGAAATCGCCTCCAATCGCACGATCGAGCGCCGCATGGCCGGCGTGCCCGGTAAGCGACCGCCAAGCCCCAAGGGCGCGGACCCCGTCGCTATAACCAGCCTCTCCGAAATCCGCATTCCGGAGATCTCGGAGCGGGATGGCCTCCAGGCTTGGCGCGCCGCCCGCGACACCGTCTGTGGCGGACAGGACCGCCGGACCACTTGTCGTATCGACCAGTCCGATCGGCAACACGACCCTTCCGTCGCTCCACCCCCCAGCCTCACTGTAGAACACAACGGGGCAGCCTGGACGCAGGCCGACATAAGGCCGGACGGACGGCAGGATGGCACTCGTAACAGGGCGGCAGCCGCGGGCCATCAGAATGCCGCACGCCTGATCGCAGAGATCAGCGAGCTGCCAGGCCGGGACGACATCGCCCGTGACGCGCCACACGGTTGATTCAAGGTGGGCGCTCAGCGCTGTGATCGTGATGCGCTCGATGCCGGCCCGGCCGATGCCGGCGACCGCAAGGACAAGATCGAACGGCGTCATCGGGTCGACGCCGAGGCGAAGAGATACGACCTGCTCACCGGTATCGGTGATCACCACCGCACCGGCGGCCGCGATCCGGGCGGCGAGACCGCCATTTTCAAAGTCGAGTGCCACTGGGGGCCGTAGGCCGTCGGCGTCTCCAGCCAGCCGGCCGTGCTTTCTGGACGACATTGCGCGCTCCTCACATGCCGGGGGCCGGGCCGGCCTCATCCATGCCGCGCCGGTCCGGGGTGGTTGAAGACTCTGCAACAGCGCGCTGCTTGCCTACCAGCTGTACCCGCATGACCGGGTTCTGCCAGTTCAGCACGAAGAAGTCGGAGACCATGTCGATCGCATCGCGGTCGGTGTCGCTGATGGCTTCGGCGAATCTGTGATCCAGCGATGTCGCTGTCATTACCGCGGTGCGCAGAACCTGGGCGATGGTCAGCTGGTATTGTGTCGTCGCACCCCAGCCCCATCTGGCGCGATCTTCGCTGAGGTCGGACTGAGTAATGGATTCACGCACCGCTGCGCCGGGAAGCGCGGCCATGGTCCGCGGCATCTGGTCGAGGACGCTACCGACCCCGTAGGTCATGCTCACCAGCCGGCGCGAGAGGTCCTTCATCAGCACCCGGTCGAACGCGGTGATGTCGGGACGGCGGGCATTGCGGTCGAAGAGGAGTGCGAGCCCGGCGAGGACTTCGCTGGTCGAGCGCCACTGGACGTCCTGCTGGCGGGAGTTGCGGTAAATCTGGGCCATGGAAACCTCGGTTGAACGGGCTGCGTTCTCTCGAGGCTAGTGCCGAGGTGTGAAAGCAACGCACCGACCGATTTTCGGACCGCATACCTATCGGTTAGGCCATGCTCAGCCAGGCGTCGCGAAGTCTGGCGAGGGCTGCTTGCAATGCAATAATTATGACCCATATAATACCTACAAAACGGGTTGGTGTTACTTAAATGGTGCGATCTTGAAGAGGCTTGTGCTGCTGTCGCCGCGAGAAGAAGACGCGATGGAGACCCTTGGTCGCCGCGTCCGGCTCGCGCGGCTGCGCCGCAATCTGACGCAGGACGAGATGGCGTACCGGATCGGCGTCACCCGGAAGACCTATGTTGCCTTCGAGCAGGGGCGCGAGACGGTGAACATCGGTGTTCTGGTGAAAGTGATGGCTGTGTTCGGGTATGTCGATCGCATCGCCGACCTGCTCGCTTCGGATCCGCTAGGTGAGGACCTCGAGGAAATTCATGGTCGAAAGAGAGCGACTCGTGTCGGAGCCTGAGGCCGCGTGGAAAGCCGATACTCATGGGCGGCTGCTGGAAATGAGCGTTTTCTCCAGGGCGGAGGGGCAACCGGTCTTGGTCGGAACGCTTTCGTTCCAGGCCAGCCGGCGTGGCGTTCGGCAGGGTACTTTTCGGTATGATCGGGATTGGGTTGGGAGTGGAGTTGCCGCCCCACTATTTGCGGCCGGCCTTCCGCTGCGCCGCCCGACCCAAAGCAAGCCGCCATTCGAAGTCCCACTTCCGTTTTACGATGCAAGTCCGGACGGATGGGGCAAGGCGTTGCTACGCATGGCGTATCCCGATGTCGACTTGGGCGCACCCGAATACATCGCGGCATCGGGCAATAACAGGACCGGAGACCTTGTGTTTGGTCCGGACGGATCTGGTCCGGCCGTTTATACCCCGTCAACTGCAATGCTGGATCTTCCTCAGGACGATGACAGGCTGGGAGATCTGATTGAGGCCGCCGAGGCCGTCGAGAGCGGAATTGCAACCCGATCGCATCTCGCGCGCCTTCTCCAGAGTGGCGCTGACATTGGCGGTGCCAGGCCGAAAGCCCGCATCATGTTCGATGGAAGGCCCTGCATCCTGAAAATGAAGGCGGCCGATGACGGCGTCGATGTTCAGAGGTTGGAGGCGGCTTGCCTGTCTGTTGCCCGCTCGGCGGGCATCGAGACACCGTGGCACACTGTTGTTGAGGTCAACGGCCAATCTGCGTTGATCATCGAGCGCTTCGACCGGGATGGGGAAATCCGTGTCCCCTTCACGAGTGCAGCTACCGTCATGGAGGAACCACCCTCTTCATATGACAACACCGGAGCATCCTATGCATCAGTTTCGGTCATGGCGAGACGGGCCGGCATTCTCGATTGCTCACGGGATCTCTTCCGCCGGCTGCTTCTCAACTGCTTCCTGAACAACACGGACGATCATCTCCACAATCACGGCTTCATCCGCGTGGGAGGACAGTGGAAGCTATCGCCCGTCTTTGATGTGGTCACACAGCGCAGACGGGCATTGGTCCTCCGTCCCGCGAAGGACGTTTCAGCCGAGGCCAACCCCACAACAGCTCTGACCGCCCACACGGCATTTGGGATAGACCGGGACGAGGCGCAGGCGATCCATGACGAAGTGAAAATGGCAGCTGCGGATTTTCGCGATTGGCTTCGGCATTACGGTGCGAATGACGCCGACATTTCCACCGCATCGAGCTTGGCGCCCCATGCAGTCGCTGCCGAGACGCCTTCAAGAAGTCGAAACATCATTGATGATGAGCCAGCTTCTCCAGAGCCATAACGCGTCCTCGTTGTTGGTTACACGACCGGATTCCTAGCCTGTTCTCGACGGGATTCCCCCGCGGAGATTCGGGCCATGACATCGATACAGATCGAAGCAAGCAACATCGAGGCGCTGAAAGCGCGGATCCGCGCCCTGGCCGATGCCGCCGGTGATGCCGGCTGGCTCGAGATCGCGGTCGATGGCATCGACCGGCCCGTCATTAGGGTGCCGCGCGGCGCGTTCGAGCAGTGGTCGGTCGGATATGCCAGGGCTCCAGGCGTCGCGCCGTGGACAACCGTGTGCCCGATGGGCCTGAAGCAGGGCTTCGACGATCCGCTTCATAGCGACTGGATGCTGGGCGCGGGCCTGCCGCTCGATGCGATGAAGTCGAACGACGATCTTTCGGACTCCATCTACCGGGCGCGCGCCAATGTCGAACGGCGGCTGCTGCAGCGGGAGGCGTCCGTCCTGCTTGCCGGCCCCGATGTCGAAGAGGGCGTCTCGATCCACCCCGCGGATCCCGCGGACATGGACTGCCTCGACCGGGCTGCGGACAAGTTCGGGCGTCCTGTTTTGGTCCTGCCCGATCTCAGGCCGGACTGGCTACCCCTGGTCATCGCAGCCTTCGAGAGGGGTGGGGCCGTGATTGCCACGCGTGGCGGCGCCATGGCGCATCTGGTGACCGAGGCCCGGGCCGCGGGGAAGGGGGGCATACTGCGCCTCGACAACGCGTGGGCACTATTCCCGGATGGCGTGCTGCTCCGCATCGAGCCGGCGGCAGGTCGGGTGACTTTTGTGCAGGCGGAGGAATATCGCCTCGCAAGGCTGGCGGCAGCACTGCAGGAGCGCCCGGCGCCTGTCCAGGACCGGCGGCATGACACCGATCACGCGCCTGCCCGGGTCGCGGAGACGGAGATACGGATGTCGGTCGCACCATCGGCCATCGCAGCGGCCGATCGCTGCCGGGACCTGATAGCGGCCGGCAAGCTGGACATCCCCGGCATCGGCCACTTTGCCGCCACCATCCATTCGAGTCGCGACAACCTGAGGGGTGAGCCCGAAGGTGTTCTGCTCGTCCATGGCTTCAGCGATGGCGCTTCATCCCGCCGCCTGGGCACCGCGGCCTCTAATTTCAGGACCTGGCAGTCAGGCGATATCGCTCGCGCCACCCGTCAGGCGGCCAGTCTTCTTTGCCCTGAGCTTGACCAGGAACTGGCCGAGCGGCGGGCGCGCGCCGAAGCCGCACGACAAACTCGTATGGAGCGCCGGCGCGCCGCAATCTCGCGGATGGGTGACACGGATCTTGCGGCCGAGATGCAGTATCTGCTCCAGCAGCGGGAAGGGAACTATCAAGTTAGTTCAACAAGCACCAGATTTGGTGCTGATGTCTGACCTGACATCCGGGCCGTGATCGTGTTCGTCCCACCGAAGTAGGAGTTAGACGATCTCGGGTCGGCGGTGGAACCCTTCCCACCGGATCGGGTGCTGCGCACCCTTCGCTCGCGGAATTGGCGCACCAATTCGGCGAGGACTGACGCCTTCGACTGGAACACGGAACCGATAGACAGCGCACGGCGCTGCCCGATGTTCCGTGCCGCATTGACATCGGCGTGCATGTTTGAGCCACACCACAGGCACTTGAAGGTGCTCTGCGATGGGCGATTTCTCTTGTCCACGTAGCCGCAACAGGAACATGTCTGCGACGTGTAGGCCGGGTTCACCTCTTCCGAGGTGATTCCGAAACGATCATTGAAGTCGGCCAGCTTGGCCCTGATGACGGAACGACCGCAGTTCTGGATGATGCGATTAAGCCGACGCGATAGGGCAGGGTTCTGGAAATTCAGTCGTTCCAGAACGATGGCAGCGGGCCGCTTGGCGGCGACAAGGGCGTTCAGCACGCGACCGACTTCAGTTCTGATCCAGCCGCGAAGCGCCGCAACGGCTTTGCGGTAGCGAGCACTGTCTCGCGGCTTGCGTCCGTGCCGCTGCTGTCCACGCGCAATTCTGGTGATGCGCTGGTCATAAGCGCGAAGCGCCTTGAGCCAGTCCTTCCCGAGAAGCTGTCCTTCGTCTCCGGCGAACAGCGTGGACAGACCAAAATCCAGCGCCATGACCTCGCGCTCGGGCTGGTAAGCGGCGCGGCTGGCCTCACAATCTGTGCCGATGTCGGAGACGACGCCGAACGACAGAGCGCCGCTCTCCAGGTCCTCGGTGACGAGCACACCGTTGCACAAGCGGCCACCGCGTCTTTCATGCCGTTCGTAGGTCAGAAGCGGGACTGCGATCTTGGTGCCCTTGGTCATGGTGGACATGTTGATCCACCAGCCGACGCGATTTTTTTGAGTGGCCTCGGTAGGTGTTTCCAAACACGCAGCACGGTGATCCAGCCGCATCGAAATATAACGCATATCAGGGCGTCGATGCTGCCGCATGACGTGGCGGATGATCGAACGTGCCAGACTACGGATCGCATCCGGCACGATCTCGCCCGTGTCCTTCATCGCGATTTCACGTCGAGAAAACCACGCTCCAAGTCGATTGATGACGTGCAGCATGTGCTTCGTGTCGGGATCGAGTGAGCTTCGTGTGACGATGTCCCGGAACTCGTTGGCTCGGTTGCTCAACCATGATTCAAGCTGGCCCACGACCTGATACCGGCACATCTGCACCCGGTTGGCCGCGCCAATCACCGCCGAGAATGTCGTCTTATCTTTGTCGTGGTGCTTGTTGAACCGTCCCGACTCGAAGAACAGCCGCCATTGCTCGCTCGCCAGCATGACCGCTCCGTGCCGGTAGGCAACAAGAACAGCACGAACTTGCGCTTCCTTCGTCGCCGTCATGTTCGACGCCAACAGGTCTGTGCGCATCACGGAGCGTGCTCCGGCGGTCGGCTTCCTCCGCGTCATCAAGCTGTTTTCCCGGTCAGGAACGCATACGACAACAGCCGACCTTCGCCGTTGCGGATCATCCGGGTCATGCGGTCAAGGCAGGAATCGGTCTTCCGGTTCCAACGGAATGTCGCCTCTCCGGTATAGCGCCCGAGATGCTTCACCGAAATCGAATGGAACACGCCGGTCACTGCCCGACGCATGAAACCATTGAACGACTCAACCCGGTTGACGTGGACACGATGGCCCGTTGCCTCGTCAGTGCGCGCGTATTCGCGGGCAGAATGGTTGACCGCCAGATGCACCTGCGTCTTGCCAATATGCTTGTAGGCCGGAAGGCCATCCGTCATCACTGCGGCGGTCCCATCGAGAACGCCTTCCAAAGCCGATGCAATGGCCTCTTTGCCGTGCGTCGGGATCACCTTCCCAACCACGTCACCACCGCGCTTCGCGGCCACCAGCACCAGCGGTCGCTTTGTCCCGCGTCCTTTGCGATTTGCAGGGGGCGCATCGTCATCATCGTGATCCCGAGATGATTTCGCCTGCTTCCGAGGCGGCGCACCGGCATACATCTCGTCAAGCTCCACCACGCCGGACAGGATCGGATTTGCCTCTGCCATCATGGCCCGCACGCGATGCCCGAGATGCCATGCCGATGGATACGAAATGCCAAGCATCTCGCTCAACTTCACAGCGGAAATGCCCTTAGATGACGACACGATCAGATAGATGGCGTGCGCCCATGTCAGAAGCGGCAAATGTGTCCGATGCATCGGCGTCCCCGCCGTCACCGAGAATTGCTTCTTGCATGACTTGCAATGCCAGAACTTGGTCTTCGGCATATACGCCGCATTGCCGACCGCACCACAATGATAACACTCGGGTCCGTGCGACCAGCGCGACCTCTCAAACCAAGCACGCGCCGCGTCCTCGTCAGGAAACATTTCATTGAACGCGCGAAGGGTCATGGTCATGCTTCGTTCTACACCTAGCTGTCTATTTAGTCAACTTGATAGTTCCGAGCGGGAATACATCGAGGTGGCCATCGACCGGCAGGACCCGTTCTATGTGGGTGGGAATCGGTTCTCGGACCTGGAGCACACCATGGAGGAGATTCGTGTCCATGAGGCCGAGATCGAGCGGCGCGGCCTGGCGATGCCGAATCAGGCCGAAGACATGCCTGCATTCGAGCCATAGCGTCTGGTGCGGCTGAAACCAATGACAGGACACTCTCGCTCGCGCGGGGCATGCTAATCGGGCGTTCAAAGCTTATTTGCAGGAAATCGGGGGATGAGCGCGCGAAACTTGCCAAAACAGCGCCACCAAGTTCCATAACGTTTATTCTGCGACCGACCAGAGCGCCTGATTTGCCGCCCTCCGCGGCATTGCCATCTCTGCTCTTATCGACGATTTTTCGCCGATGAATATCCCAGCCCCCCCAGCTGCACAGGCCGCCGGCATCAGACAGAACACCTGCATGACCTGCGGCGCTGTCGCGGTGTTCGGTTTCAACACGAGATCCGGCATGGTCTGGACATGTCGAGAGCATCGCGCTGACGGCGACGCGGTGGTTGAGCCGCCCCCACCGATGACTCGCGGCTCCGCAGGATAAGCGCGATCTCGATCTTCAGGCTGATCAGCCGGGCGCCATCTCTGGCATGGCGGTTATCTCGGGTCTGGATGTGTGACGCACCTTGTTGAGGGTCGGAGCGGGCACCGGCATCGGCCTTACGGGCCGGGACGGGAAAGCCTGAAGGCCGCCTTTGATGGCAAGCGCACGGGCAGTCACTTCGGCTTTGAGCGCGACGGCCAAACCAGCGGCAGTACGATCGTGAAGTGCGTCCATCGAAACCGTGCGACGCCTGTTCAGGCCGGCCGCCTCCAAAAGCCCCGCCGCGAGAAGCAGCCGCACCGGATCGGCCTCTTCCTCGACCAGGATCACGCCGGAATGGAGTGCAACACCGCCGGCGGCGCCTGACATTCGCTGATCGCCCGCCTTGTAGATCCGCTCGATGACGAGCGCCGTATGCGTGCGCACCACATCAAGAACACCGGAAAGCAGGAGGTAGACTCTAGGTATTGATTTTATGCTCGAAAGTGCCTAAAAGTGCCGTATGCGCTCACCGTTTCCTGCCTTCATGTCCACAGGCGAAGCCGCTGCCTATCTCGGGCGTGGCGTGAAGACGCTTCAGCGGTGGGACCGCGAGGGCACGCTTTCTCCGGCCGGCAGGACCAAGACCGGGCGGCGGGCCTACACGCGGGAGCAGTTGGACACGTTCCTTGGTCAGCAGATCGGACGCCCCGAGCCGCACCGGGTCATCGCCTACTGTCGCGTCTCGTCGGCGGCGCAGAAGCCGGACCTGAAAAATCAGAGGCGCGTTCTGGAGGAATTCGCTGCGGCACGCGGCCTTGTGGATGTCGAGTGGATCGAAGAAGTCGGCGGGGGCCTCAACTTCAACCGCAAGCGGTTCCTCGAAATCATGGACGCCGTATCACGCCGGGAGGTGCGGACTATCGTTCTGGCACACAAGGATCGGCTGGTGCGGTTCGGCTACCAGTGGTTCGAGCATCACTGCAAGGCGCACGGCTGCGACATCCTCGTGCTGAACAACGAAAGCCTGTCGCCGGAACAGGAGATGGTCCAAGACCTGATGACCATCGTGCATTGTTTTTCAAGCCGGCTCTACGGTTTGCGCAACTACAAGAAGAAGCTCAGCGAAGCCATCGGCCAGGATGTGAAGCCATGATCCTGGCCCACAAGATCGCATTGGACCCGACCGTCGAGCAGGCGATTCACTTTGCCCGCGCCGCCGGCACCGCGCGCTTCGCATGGAACTGGGGCCTTGCGGAATGGAAACGCCTATACGAAGCCGGTGAGAAGCCAAGCGCCACGAAGCTCAAGGCGCAGTGGAACGCTGTACGTCGCACGGAATTTCCCTGGTCGTGCGACGTAACGAAGTGCGCCAGTGGTCAGGCAATCATGAACCTCGGCACGGCCTTCGGAAACTTCTTCCGTGACCTGAAGAAACCCAAGGGCCAGCCCAAGGCCGGCTACCCGAAGTTCAAGAAGAAAGGCCAGCACGACAGCTTCGCACTTTGGAACGACCAGTTCGAGGCGCACAGCTGTCGTGAACGGTTCGGCAAGGATCGGGGCGAAATCCGCATCCCGAACCTCGGCTGGGTTCGGATGCGCGAACCGCTGCGGATCGGTGGGCGCATCCTCGGCGCTGTCGTCAGCCGCGAGGCCGGGCGCTGGTTCGTGGCGATCCAGTGCGAGATGCCGGACGCAGAAGCCGCACACCCTGCGCCCGGCTCCGTCGTTGGTGTCGATCTCGGCATCTCGGCGCTGATGGCGTTGTCGCGCCAAATGCCGGATGGGCGCACGAAGATCGAGAACCCGAAGGCGCTGCGCAAGGCGATGCGGCGCGTCAAGAAGCTCTCCCGGCGCATCAGCCGGCAGGAAGAGGCCCGGAAGAAGCGGGCCGCCAAGACGAGCCGCCGGACGCGGAAGCGCCGCGCTCAGCTGGCGAAGCTGCATGGGCGCGTGGCGAACATCCGCCGCGACGCCATCCACAAGGCAACCACGGCAGTTGCCAGCACCTTCGAGACGATCGTCCTCGAAGACCTGAACGTCGCCGGCATGGGCAAGAACCACGCCCTTGCCGGCTCTGTCTCCGACGCGGCTTTCGGTGAGATTCGCCGGCAGTTCGAATACAAGGCGCGGATGCGCGGCGGCCACGTGTATGTGGCTGATCGCTTCTTCCCGTCCAGCAAAACGTGTTCGGCCTGCGGCTGCGTCGTGGACAAGCTGCCGCTCTCTATCAGGTCGTGGGCATGTGCCGAGTGCGGCACCGTTCACGACCGCGACGAGAACGCGGCGATCAACCTTGAACACCTCGTGGTAGGCCCGGCTTGGGCCGAACCGTCGCCGGGCATTCCGGCGGCAACGCTCGGGGAGATTGCGGCGCTGGCCGCCTCGCAAGAGGCGGTGAAACTGCGGTCAGTGAACCGAGAGCTAAACCCGTGCGCACATGTGCGCACAAATTAGGAAGCAGGTCTTCGTGCCGCTCCCCGCCGTCGTCCGCAGCCTGAAGGGCCTTCCGCTCACACAGGAGAGCCCGTCTCACCAGGTGATGATCGAACTCGTCCTGGCATCCCGGAGTATCTGGCCATCGCTCGAGGAAACGCCGGACCTGGTTGCCTTCTCTATCGGCCTCGCCTCGGCCGCACAGGCTCTCAGCTACGAGCCGAAGGTCGCGCTGGCCCATGACGCGGCGAGCCATGACCTCGTGGCGGCGTGGGTCATCCTGGAGGACCGGGCTTACGACATCGGCGGCGAGATCAGCGTCGCCCGCCCCGGCACCGCGCGCCGCCATGACGGCAGCCCCGTCGCTCCCGGGGCGCATGCCGCGGCATTCGAGCTGGACGACCCCGCCATTCAGGAGATCTCCGCACTGCCGGGTGGTGCCGATCCCTCGATCTATCTCGAGGGCCTCAGCAGGACGATCCAGCAGCTCGAATCCACCGGAATGGCGGCTGATTTCCGGCCCTCCTGGGACATGAGCTGAGGCATAGGCAGTTTTTCCGCCACCGGATACACCGAATCGCTGAAAATACTGGATATATGGCATATCGGAATTGTATAGTCCGACAATGTCCCAGCGCGACCTCATCATCAGTGACATGGATATCGGCAACCCCGAGGACGACGGGTTGTTCTGGATGCCCGCAAAGGAAGTCTCTGGAATCGTCTGTGAAGCCGTAGGGAGCGTGTGGCCCGGGGCGGAGTGGTCGATGGATGGCGGGCAGATCAGAATCAGCACCAGCCAGCTGCTCGACGAATACAATGCAGGACCGGTCATCGCATGGCGTGCCGAGCAGATGTGGGAGCTGATCGGGCGGGTGATCAGGGGCAGAATGGTCGCCGATATCTGCGAGCACCCCACAACCACTTTCGGAGCCCGCCTTCGGGGGTATCGCTGCAACCGGCCGCAGGTGCCGGTCATCGCCACGATCGGTGTGCTCTCGATTGCCCGAGAGGCGGGCGGAGGCATCGACGAGATGATCGGCCGGTTCCTGCGTCGCTTCGACATGCCGCTCGACAATGACCGGGCTTGAACGGCGCCGGCGGCTGCCTGCGCCACAGCAGCTTGACGAGAGCCAAGCGCCGGCCAGTCGCGAGGCCCGACTGACCTTCCAGCGTGCGCTGACGACATTCGCTCCGATCATGGACCTCATGCTGACGGGTCGCATCGACGAAACGGAGGCGGCCGCAATGATCGCGCGCGGGCGCAAGACCGTTGCCATGGCGCTGGAGCAGACGATCGGCGCCACGCCGGCGCCGATGCTCGGCGATGTCATGACGATATGGTGCCGCCACGCGGCCGAGGGCCGGGAGCTCGACGAGGCCGCTCTCAGGTCCGCCATTGGGGTCGCCATCTCCGGGATGGTTACCGTGTGGGGCAACAGCACCGAGGTCAGGAGCTTTCCCTTTACCGACCGGACATTCATGGTTGCGGCAATGGCGGATATCGCCGCCGAACTGGACAGCGCGATCGCCGAGACAGGAAACCAGAATCCGGCCCTGCTGCCAGGCGCGCTCGATCACATCGCTGGTGCCGCGGTCAATGCAGCCAGGAATTCACTGGCTGACGCTGGCGGCGCGGCCACTCCTCGCGATCTCTACAACCTGGCCCAGAACTTTGCCCGCAGGATCGGCCGCGCCGCCGCAGCTGAGGTCCGGCGGCAGAATGACGCGGCGGCCCTTTTCCCGGCCGCCGACGCCGCCGCGGCGCGCATCACCGCGGCGCTCGCGGTGGCCACCCGCACAACCGACCTGCTCGTTCAGGCCGGCAATGCCGACGATCTGACCGCGCCCGGTGCGCCGGAACCGCAGGAGCCAGCCTGTTCATGAGCCGCAAGCCAAACAACTTCGCTGTCGACTCCAAGTTCGAGATCGATTCATCGAATTTTGCCGTAGATGTCAGGAGGCCCGGGGAAAAGATCGCCGGCACGCTCCGCCAGAAGCCACTCATCGCCATCGCGCTTGGTGCCATCCTGGCTTCCGCGGCAACGGTACCGGAGACCGCCACCGCCGCACCATGGCTTGCCGCGATGGTGCTTGCGACCTTCATGCTTCTCCCTGACGGGCGCCGGGATGCTTCGAGGTTTCTGCCGCTCCGGTCGCCTACGCAGGATACCGGGCGACAGGAGTACAAGCAGCTCGGCAACGAGTTCTCTGACCTCCAGCCCGGCTCGGGCATCTTCTTTCTCGGCACCGAGATCGGCTCTGGGCGCGAGATCTGGATGTCGAACGAGGACGCCCGCGAGCATTTCTGGATCACCGGGACGACCGGTAGCGGCAAGACCGAGCTCCTGATGGCGATCATGATGAACGCGCTCAGCTGGGGCTCCGGTTTTGTCATGATCGACGGAAAGGGCGACATCGCTACCCCTGCCAAGGTCTGGCGGATGATGCGCGCCATGGGGCGGACCGACGATTTCTTTCTGCTCAACTTCATGGTGCCTGGGCGCAACGCCAAGTCGGGTGGCCTGCTTTCACACACGCTGAACCCCTTCGCGAACTACTCGAAGGCGGAGATCATGCAGGTCATCGAGAGCCTGCTGCCGAAGGCGTCGGGTGACTCGGGCGGCTGGCAGCAGAAGGCGATCAACCTGATGAAGGGCGTGGTCACCCTGCTCGTCTGGTTGCGCGACCACCATGGCAAGCCGCTCTCCGTGCAGTCGCTGCAGGAGGGCATGGTGCTGGACAGCATCCTGCGTGCTTTGCTGCCGAAAGAGGTCTGTGCACCGGTCTACCGGGACATGCCCGTCGAGGTCCGCGAGCCGCTGATGAACTACGCGAACAACCTCTCCTCCTTTCCGCGCGAGCTGATGCAGATGCCCGCCGATGGCAGTCCCCACCCGCTTGCCAAGCCGGGCACGCCTCACAAGTTCGTTGACCAGACCAACACCCAGCACGGATTCCTGACCTCCATCCTTGGTCCGCCGCTGAGCCTGCTCGGCGAGAGCTACCGGCACATCTTCGGGACGCAGTACGCCGACATCGACATCTTCGACATCGTGCTCAGCCGCCGCGTCCTCGTCGTCGTACTCCCCGCCCTGCAGAAATCGCTCGAGGAGATGGGCAATCTTGGGCGCATCACGGTTTCCACGCTGAAGACGATGCTCGGCGACAGTCTTGGCTCGGAGGCCGAGGGTTCGGTGGCCAACGTCTACGACAAGAAGCTGACCTCGGCCCCCTCCCCGTTCCAGGTCATCCTCGACGAGTGGACCTATTATATCACCCAGGGCGCCGCGATGATGCCGGCCCAGGCCCGCGGTATCGGCTTCTCCTTCTTCTTTGCGGTCCAATCGCTCTCGGCGATCTTCCAGCGTGACGCGACCGAGGGCCGGGACGCCTACAACACGGTGAACACCCGGATCTTCATGTTCGCCGTTGACGAGGAGACGACGATCAAGTCCGCCCTCGAGACAGCCGGCAAGGCAGACATCGTCAAGCCGAGCGTCTTCACCTACCAGGGGGGCGGCGGGCTGACGAACTCCCCGGTCCTTGGGCAGGACCGGACGATCCAGGAGAAGGAGCGTTTGACCGGGCGTCATATCCGCCGTCTGGGCAAGGGACAGTTCTATCTCATGCGGGGCGACAAGCTGGTGCTTGGCCTCGGCCCCTACATCGACGATGCCAACCTCACCGCTCTCGACAAGCGCGAACTCGCCGAGAGCGATACGGGCGCACCGACCAGCCGCGAGGATGAGCTGCGCCGGGTTGGCGAGCTGGCGGCGTTCAACCAGTTCTACGGCATCCACCTGAACCACCTCGTCTCGCTGCTGCCCGAGTCCGAGGAGGACATCAACGCACGGCAGGCGATGCGAAGCTTCGTCGCCTTCCTTGGTGGTGACCGCGAGAAGATTGTCGCCAAGATCACCGAGCAACACCGCGGGCGCGATGAGATCGCCCTGATCGGGGCGGTGATGGAGAATCTCGAGGATCTGCCGCTTCTCGAAGCCTCCTGCATTTCGCTTGCCCGGCTTTCCGCCGATGTGCAGGCATCCCGCGCGGCCGCTCAGGCTGCCGTCGCCGCCGGCAGGGGCGGACAGCCTCAAGGCGCGGTTCCGGGCTACCTGCAGGACAGCGCTGCTCCTGCCGGCGCCCCGCCCCGTGGCCGTGGCCCGCGTCAGCGCAGCAACGTCAATTTCACCGATGGTCAGCCCGCCGCGCCGCAGGCGCCGAGGCTGGGCGGATCGGTCAACGACCCCGTCACCCAGGCGATTGGGCTGCTGGATGCGGCAACATCCCAGACCGATATGGACGCTGCGGTAGCGGAGGCACTCGGCCACGACCCGGCTATCGCCCGCCGCCGCCCCGCCCGCGCGCCGCAGATTATCGACGATGCCGATGCGCCGTGGCTACAGGGTGACGATGCGCCCCAGGCCGGCAGCAAGAGTGCTGCGACGCCTCCGGTAGCATCACCTCCGGCCCGGACGGATGCGCCGACCTCTGATGGTGGTGAGCCGTTATTCGTCACTCCGGGGGGCAGCATCGTTGCAGTGCCCGCGAAGGAGCCAATTTCCGGAGTGCAGAAAAAGGAGCCGCCGCCGGCCGGACCGGCTGCAACCAAACCTGCCGCCGAACCTGCCGCCGAAGCGAATGTTACCGACGTGAAGACGTTCCTGAGTAGGGTTGTGAACGCCACCGTTCTCGATGAGGGCGAGGACGACTGACTCTTCCAGAGGTGGCCTACTGCCGGGTGCCCGCCGGAAGGCTCTCGATGCGCGAGACCAACGCGACGTTGGTCTCCTCGAAGACCCGAATCAGCGCCCTTGCCTTCCCGGTGCGCCCGCCGACCATGCAGAGCTTCGCCTCTCTGGCCAGGCGGTGCAGCGCCTCGTGCAGGACCTGTATGTCATCAAAAACGGGCTGACACGAGAAATGCCTCGCGCCATCGGATTTCAGCCACCGTCCGAGATGGCAGTTGTCGACTTCCGTCACGTCGAGCAGATGGTCGGGCAGGAAACCTCTGTCATTGAACGTTTTGATGAAGAGGTTTGTCCGGTGTACGTGGCCGGCAACGATCGTGTCTACCAAGTTGATGCTGGCCGGCTTCATCGGCCTGCTTTCGGTACGCTGGCAGTCGCGGATCCGCTTTTCGACCTCGATGCTCGGCATTGGCTTCGCGTAGAGGAACCCCTGAAGGTGGCTGACCCCCATGGTCGAGAGCAGGCTCTCCTGGTCGGTGGTTTCAACGCCTTCGGCGACAATATCGATGCCCAGCATCCGGCCGGCCGTGATGATTCCAGCGACAATCGCCATGTCCTTGGGGAAGTCGATCATCCGAGCCACGAATTTCTGGTCGATCTTCACCGTGTGTGTGGACAGGCGCTGCAGGTAGGAAAGGGAGGCGCTGCCGGCCCCAAAATCGTCGATCGCCACCCGGATGCCGCGGATGATGCATTCCTGCAGGCGCTCCTCGGCTCGTTCCAGGCTGGGGATCGGCGCGGTCTCGGTAATCTCGAACTCGATCCTGCCGGGCAAGATATCCGGATGCCGGCCGAGCGCGGCATCAAGGTCGGCAATGAAGCTGTCGTCGTTCAGATACCGCGGGCTGACATTCATGCAGACCCGGATATCGAGACCGCCCAGGTGCCACGCCTCAGCCTGGGCAAAGGCCGCTTCCATGACCCGGGCACCCAGAAGGCGCGCGTGAGCATCGGTGTCCAGCGCTGGCGCGAAAGACGCAGGCCCGGCCAGTGCACCAGTATCATCACGGAACCGTGCAAGCGCCTCGACACATTCGAAACCGCCTGTCGTCGACTTGATCGGCTGATAAAACAGCGTGAGCGTGTCCGGATCTGGAAGCCGCAGCCCCCCGCCCGCAATGTCAGCATGCGCATCAACGCCCGGAGGCACCGATCTCATTACTGCGAGTAGAGGCATTGGGACCATCACTTCATTCCGATATCTACCCGCGGCGCCTGCGTCTTCACCTGAAATCCAGGTTAATTGTCTGAAATATTTGATTAAGGATGAGGCGGCTGAACCTCATCGCCGGGGAGGGCGCGGGGCGTGTACGGGTGCCATTTCGAGGCCGGGGCGCCGCGGTAGCGGCGCCTGGCCCGGTGCGACAAGCAGGGCAGGCGCGTGCTGCCGCAAGACAGCAAGCGTCCTGTTGTGAAGTCGCGGGTCGACTTCCAGCGATGACGTGTCGGCGACGGATCCGATCGCGGGGATCAGGAACACAACAGCAGTCTCCATCGAAGCCTTACCCATCGTCAGGAACCCTCAAGTTTCGTGAGCCAATCTTTCATGCTGCCGTCAGCCTCGATGTTCGTATCGCGTCGGCGCAGCATCATTTTCGAATCCAACTCTATCCCGAGAATAATATTAGAACCAAGAATTTTCGACTACATCCGGAAAAATACGACCATCACGCCCCGTCTTGCCGGTATTTTGCTTGTTTTAACGTGGCGCAGTTTACTATACTAGCGCGATGGAGAACCAGGATATCACCGCTGGTAACGAAGATCTGATCGATGCCGCAGAACTGGACGAGCACATCGACCGCCTGCCGGACGATGCGAGTATCCGTCGGTGGCTTGCATCGCTGCCGCCCTATCTTGCTGATTTCGGACGAGACCTGCCTCAGGAGGATCTCGGCGTCCTTCTGAAAATCGCCATGCGGTCTGATGTCGATGAGCCCGACTTCGCATCTGTCTGCGATGATATGGGGCGGGGCGGCCGACTCAGGATGCTCGCCGTGATGATGGCGTCAATGGACGGCGACGGCCACCTCCTGATGGAGATCCTGCTGGGCCACGGGCCGGCGCAGAGCATGATCCGCGAGGACATCGACACCCTTGCGGCCCGCATCGGCTCTCGCGCGCTCGAGATGCTGATCGAGACACCCGGCTTCATTGCAGGGGTACGAGCGGCAATGCCGCTCGTGTCGCGTTCGCCGTCGATGGCGAGGTTCCCCCGCAACACCATGGAGCGTTCCGATGCGTAGCCGGGTCAGAGTCATAAGGGTCGCCATCGGCGCCTCAGCCTTGCTGGCGGCCGCCTCGCTCGCCGCGGTCGCGCAGACAAGCTGGAACGACCCGTCGCTCGGTGTTTCCAGCAGCACGGCCACGAAATCGACCGGGGACTGCTGGGCGCCGGTCCAACAGCACCTTGCCGCCGCCGAGCAACAGTCAATCGCCAACGGGTCGATGCTTGCCTCGCAAAACTTCCAGTTCCTGCCGCATGGGCAGACTTTCTCGCAGGCGTCCTGCCTGTCGAACCTGTTGAGCGGTAGCCTCGACACTCTTTTCACTCCGCCCAACCTCAGCGGGATTGTGAGTGCGGTCGTGAGCAAGGCGTGCTCGATCGCGACAAACTACGAGCAACAGGCGATCGCCCCGGTTGCGCGAGGTTTGCAGCAGGGGCTGCCGTCCTATGAGATCGCTCCTGGCATTTCCACAGGCGCGATCTCAGGCGGGATGTACATTTCTCCCAGTGTCGGGGGCGGCAGCGCGGGTCCGGTTTCCGTCAATGTGACACCAATGCTCGGCGGACAGGGCGAGAACTTCACATCGCAAACCTACTTCAACGGTCTTTTGGGGAAACAATGAGCATTTCCATCCGCGCGCTCCTCCTTTCTGGCGCCGTGGCCCTGCCCGGCCTGGCGCTCGCCGCGTCACCGACGCCCGTTCAGTTTTCAGCCAAGGGGGCCGCAGCGACGCAGGCTGATCAGGTGTATGCCGCCTTCCTGCGCAGCCATCCAAAGGCCCGCCTGGAAGCCGCCAGTCTCGACCTCTGGCACGGACACACCAGCGTTCTCGCCGTCCGGTTCGTCGACCCCTCGACCTGCACCGGTGACGAGTGCCACACCGTGCTGCTCGATCAGGTGGCCGGCCGCTGGCACGAGATGATGGCGCAGCGGCTGAGCACCCTCGCCGTCATCCCTCATCCGGCCGCAGCTCCGGCAAACCTCATGGTTGACGGCAGGCATGTCTGGCAGCGGCTCGCCGATACCTTTGTGCCCCAGATCCAGAGTTACATCGACGGCGCGCCGATGGTCGCCTCGACTCCGGTGGACGCATCCCATGCCGCCGTGATGGCGTCATATCTCGGGGCGGCCAAGGCGTTCGTGATGCAGTCGGTCAAGGTCGGCGGCAAGCTTGGCACGATCGACGTCGTTCAGCCTACGGGGGTGAATTGCGGCGAGGCCGGATGCCCGATGGTCGTTTTCGGCAACCAGCATCCGGTGCTTTCAACCACATCGCCGGGCCTGTTCGGCCTCGCGCCGGGCGCAGACACCGTCGATGGCGTCCGGGGACTCGTCGTGGCTGTCGTGAACGGGCTTGACTTCTACCGGTGGGACACCGCTGCCGGCAAATACGAGATGACACGGACGACCTATACGTCGTCCGTTACCCCGGTGCCGTGACATGAGCTCGTCAGGCTGGAGCCTTGTTCGCGCCCTTCTCGGCGCGACCGCTCTCGTAGCGGTCGCTTCCGGCGCAGCGCATGCCGCGTCGGGGCAGTGGATCAGCGATCTCGCCATGAAGGAGAGCGGCGGGAACCAATACCAGACGAACCCATATTCCACGGCAATCGGGTCCTACCAGCTCACAGAGGCCGCGCTGGTGAGCGCTGGTTATGCGACGCAGACCGGCCCTGTCACCGCGGCCGACTACAACGGCAACGACAGCAATCTCGTCTTCACCGGCAAGGATGGCGTCAATTCGGTCCAGGACTTCATGGCCAACCAGGCCGCCCAGACCAATGCGGCGGAGACTTACGCCAAGCAGGTCTACGGAACACTGAGCTCAAACGGGACGGTCTCCCAATATATGGGCCAGACGGTCAACGGTCAGGTGATGAACCAGTCGGCCATGCTGACCGGAGCCTATGTGCTCGGCCCGCAAGGGTTCAAGGACTACCTGGCGAATGGCGGGAAGGTCTACACCAACGGGGTCTACGATCCGACGCTGACGGCCGAGGTGCAGTCGCGTATCGCCGACGGCTCGCAGTATAACGCGTCGGCCATTACAGGCGGCTACACTACCGTGCCGAACAGTGAGCCGGGCGCAAACACTGGGCCGGTGACGCCGAATACGGTGGCCAGTTCGCTCTACTGCAACCCTTATGTATCAAAGCTCCTGGTTGAAGGTGCGAAGGGCTTCGTCAACCAGGCGCGCGCCGAGGTGATTGACCCTCAGACTGGCTACACCCTGCTTAACGGGAACAGCGTCGCCCAGGCCGCCGGCCTGGCTCCGGGCGGCTCTACAGTGGGCGGCGGCACCGGCACGTTCGGCGAGTTCGGGTGCCTCTCCAACCTGCTGGGCGGAAGCCTCAATGTGCTGTTTGAGCCACCCAACCTCTCCGGCATCCTGCAGCAGCTGGAGAATTCGGTCTGCTCGGCCGCCCAGAGCGAGATGTCGAACCTCGTCCAGCCTGTCACCAACGCCCTGTTCAACAACACCAGCCTCGGCGGCTTCTTCCCCGGCCTCGGGCTCGGCGCGCTTGCTGGCGGCATATCGACCAGCCTTACACAGGGCGGCGGTAACGGCTTCTCCGTCAATGGTGGGGTTGGCTCTTCAACGACCTGGTACTCGAGCACCGGCACGCCGGGGCAGGCCCAGGTCTACTTCAACGGTCTGCTGGGAGGATCCCACTGATGTGCCGCAAAATCCTCATGGGGACCGCGCTCGTCTCCATCCTGTTCACGGCCGCCCCCGGCATCGCCATGGCCAGTTACGATCCGGCCGTGCAGCAAGCCGTCATCGCCGCCAACAGGAGCATCACCTCAGCGGTGAACCAGAATGCCTCGACCATCAGTTCAAGCCTGCAGACGGACTTGCGCCTGCTGTCGGGGCAGAACACCTTGAATTCCAAGGGGGTGATTCAGGCGCTCAGCAACATCGCCACCGAGCAGGACAACCGAGCCGTCGAGTTGAAGATTGAGCAGGCCACGCTCAACGCCGAGAATCAGGCGAGTTCAGGCACGTCGGCTTGCAACATGATCACCGGCACTCTTGCAGGTCAGGCCATCAACGCGCAGGTCGCTCAGGCCCAGGAGCAGGGTACCGATGCCGAGCTCGCCTGGGAGATGGGTGGCGACAAGACGACGCCCTCGCCGAGCTACAACGGACAGGCCAGTGCGGTCGACAGTCTCATAGCCGCGCACTGTCAGAACAGCGCGACTGAGCAGGATGTCGAGGAAGGGCTTTGCCCGGCCGTCACTGCGCCGGCCTCCAGCCAGCCCGGCGCAGCTGGCGCGGTGAGCAACACGGTGCCGCCCGATGTTGACGGCGGAAGGATGATCAACCAGCCCAACGACGTCATTCCGGCGAATATGATGCCGTCGATGAAGCAGTTCATGGCGCTGGCCTTCAATCCAAATCCGATGGGTGCGATGCCGCCCGGTGGTGCCACCAGCCAGAGCGGCAAGCAGGAGGCTTACGACCGCCTCGTCGCCGCTGCCCAGGCATCAATCCCCGACAGCGTGGTGGCCGGCGTTCTGGCCGCCCGGACCCCTCTCCCGGACAGCAACCAGCAGATTCAGGGTGGCAGCGTTGGGGCGGGCCCGGTCTCGGTCACCCAGTGGGCAAATGGCACCGAGCAGCAGATTGCCGGTGCGGGCGCGGAGCCTGCCGGCGGCTACTTTCCCAATGGCGTGTCAGAAGATGCGTGGATCACGGTCAGGGCTGATGGCTGGTACATGAACCCGGATTGGTCCATTGCTCTGAACGGATATTCCGAGACCCAGGCGGTCAAGGATCTCGCGATGATTGCGTCGTTCCGAGCCTTCCTGCAGAACAAGCAGTATCACCAGGGTGAGAAGGAGTTGCTTCTCCTCGCCTCCATCGATCGGTCGCTGCAGACACTCGTCCACATGCACTGATCGCGTGTTGCTTGCATGTCCCCCGTCTACAATCGTCTGAACCAGACACTCGACAGGGCGTAATCCCATGAGCGACGACGAGCAGACCAACAAGCCTGAGGCCGGTAATGGCGAGCCGCCCCCGAAGGTTGTGAGCCTCCGGGGGCGGCGCCCGATCCGCATGCAGGATCTGAGCGACGACCCCACCCCTGTAGAGCCGCCCGAACCGGACATCGACCATCGGACGAACCTGGAAAAGGCCCGCGATATAGTGGCTGCCGTGCAGGGGGAGATCGACGAGAAATTCGGCCTGCAGGCCACTTTTGCCCGGCTGGATGCGGAGGATGCGGAAGAGCGGCAGAGGCGCGAGCGTCGCATGCTTCAGATGCAGGCCATTGCAAAGGCCCAGCAGGCCGGGCTGCATACGACTACCAGAGGCGCATCAACGATGACTACGACTACGCCAGGGCATACCTCGAACAGGAATCGGACGAGCCTCCCGAGCGGCTGATTGTTCAGTCGACGGCGCCGAACTTCGCACAAAACGCTCCTGGAACGGCCGCTGCTACGCCGGATAGTGATGCATGGGCCGGAGACAGCCCGGAAGCCATTGCCGCCGCGGCGACAACTCACGACCATGATGCCGGTACTGGCGAAGGCCGGCGCTCATCATGGCACGGGCGATTGATGAGTGCCGGCGGATCGATCTTGAGCTCGGTGAAAATCCGGACCCGGTCGAAGTGATGATGGCCGAGGCAAAGAAGCGGATCATCATGCGGACGGCGACAGATGCCGCGCGCAAGGTTGGCGACCTGAACCAGGACGATCAGATTCTGGCTCGAGAGATGCAGTCCTACAACCAGACCAGCAAGGGCGGCTCGGTGTCGTTTCTCGGCGCTCTCGCCCAAGGGCTTCTTGGTGGCAACGCCCGTGCGCACCGTGTGGCAAAAGAGATGAGGGAAATCGTCGACCGCCGGCGTCAGGTGATCGAAAAAATGGATCTCGAGCGGCGTTGGCTGACCACAGCGGCGGACCGGGTGATCGAAAAGCACCGCGATGCGCGGGCCAGTTTCGAGGGCGCGGCGGGTATCCTGTCCGAGGCCGGCCGGGTCTTCGGCGATACCGAGATCGGCCGCGAGCTTGCCGCATCGGTGACGATCGCCGCCCAGCAGGCCGATGTGCCCGTCGAGCAGCTGGTTCGCCAGATCTCCGGACACGAGCCGGTCAGTCCTGGCAACCGACAGGTCGTCGACCAGCTGCGGACCCAGTATGGTGAGGCAATGGAGCGGGCCGGTGATGACGCAGCCGAGGCGCGCTCAGCTTCCGCCCTTGCCAGGGAGCAGCTGGCCCGCGGGCGGTCCGCGATCGAAGATGCGATCAACGGGCTTGAGATGCTGGCAAAGAACAGTCCTGACCTTGAAGGGCTCGACCGCGGCAAGCTGGCGGACTGGTTCGGCGATTCAACCCAGCCGCTGGATGGCGCGATGGACGTCACCAGTCCGGCTGCCATCGCCGCCGAGCGCGGGAGGCTGAACGCTCAGATCGCCGAGCGCATCCAGGCAATCTTCGAGATGATTGACCGGGTGCTGCGCGCGGTCGTGAACCGGATCAGCGCCGGTCGTCATGGAGTCGAGGCCGCAGCCGCGGCGGAGGCGGAACCGGCGCCTTCCGTCTGATGCCCCGCGATCTCTGGATCATAGAGGCGCCGGGCAAGATCGCCACGCTCAGCAAGAGCCTCGCGGCCCTGAACCGCGAGGCTGATGTGATCGCGACGTCCGGCTACATTATGACGTTCAGAGGCTGGCTCGGGATCACCCCGGACCTCCGGGACAAGGGG